>DATNPV010000061.1:0-49100 GCA_036703055.1 Waterburya sp. | reverse complement strand
AACAAGCTGTTGGAAGCACTGAATACGGGGCTGAAAATCTTAAAACAGTTGGGGATAGAGTTTCCCAACTCGCCAAACCCATCAGATATTGGGCAGGCATTGGGGGAAACTGCGGCAATTTTGAGCGGAACGCGAACTGAGGAATTAATCGATCTCCCTGAAATGACCGATCCTCATCGACTGGCAGCCATCAGAATTCTGTCAAGAATATTTGCTGTTTGCTATTGTGGGATGCCTTTACTAGCGCCTTTAACCGTGTGTAAGCAGATTAATTTATCTGTGCAATATGGCAATGCGTCTGTATCTCCTTTTGCCTATGCTTTATATGGTCTTCTACTTTGCGCGATCGTAGGAGACATTGATCGGGGCTATGAGTTCGGTCAATTAGCTTTACGTTTAGTGTCCAAGTTAAATGCTAAGGAGATCGAAACCAAGACATACCACATGGTGCCTGCAGGTGTCCTACATTGGAAAGAACATGCCAGGAATACCTTAGAACCTCTCCTTTCAGCTTTCTCTAGCGGGCTGGAAACTGGAGATTTAGAATATGCTGGCTTTGCCATCATGGTCTGGAGCCACTACTCGTTTTTTGCTGGCAAGGAACTCATCCAATTTGAACGAGAGCTCGCTACTTACGCAGATGCTATTCGTCAAATCAGCCAAGAGACAGCTCTTAATAGTATAAAAATTTGTTGGCAAACCGTCCTAACTCTGATGGGAAGAAGCCAAAATCAGTGTCAGCTAAAGGGGGAGGTCTACGATGAAGAGGAAATGCTGTTCCTACATCAGCAAATGAACGATCAACTGGCAATTCATTACTTATATTTGCACAAACTTGCGCTTTGTTATGGGTTTGAACATTACCCAGAAGCCTTGAAGCATATCCCTCACATAGAGAGTTCTTTCGGCGCATCTGCAGGGCAACCAACGGCTATTATTTTTTATTTCTATGATTCTCTAGTACGGCTAGCTGTATATCCTGAGACTTCACAGTCTGTTAGCGAAGCGGCGACGAAGTCGCAACAACAGGACATTCTTAACCGAGTACAATCGAATCAAGAAAAAATACAAAAATGGGCGCATTATGCTCCCATGAATTATTTGCACAAATACTATCTAGTGGAGGCAGAACGGCATCGAGTTTTAGGGAAAAAAATAGAAGCAATGGAGCTGTATGACAGAGCCATTACTCTGGCTAAAGAGAATGAATACCTGAATGAGGAAGCTCTTGCGAATGAGCTGGCTGGTAAATTTTATTTGACGTTGAGTAGAGAAGCGATCGCTCAACTTTATATGCAAAAGGCTCATTATGCCTATCAAGTTTGGGGCGCTCAACGTAAAGTTGAGGATTTAGAAGAAAGATATCCCCAATTAATCGCTAGAACATCCGCAAACCTTGGAATCAAAAATACAGTTAAACCAACAACCAATACTCCTACTAGTACTAGTCATTTAAGAACTAGTACTAACTTAGACTTAGCCACTGTTATGAAAGCAGCGCAAGCTATTTCGGGTGAAATAGTTTTGAGTAGTTTGTTGAGTCAATTAATGAAAATTGTGTTCGAGAATGCTGGCGCTGAAAAAGGATTTTTGATTTTAGATAAATCAGGCGATTTATTCATAGAAGCCCAAGGGTATATTGAGCCAAACAAAGTTATAGTATTGCAATCACCTCTAGTAAATAACAGTCAGCACTTACCTTTGTCTATAATTAATTATGTAGAAAGAACTCATGAAAATGTAGTTTTAAAAGATGCGTCTGCTCCAGGGATTTTTGCTACAGATAATTATATAGTTAACAACAAGCCAAAATCAGTTTTATGTACGCCGCTAATCCACCAAGGCAAACTTACAGGTATTCTTTATTTAGAGAATAATTTAACGACTGACGCCTTCACTTCTGACCGCTTAGAAGTATTGAAACTTTTATCAGCGCAAGCCGCCATATCCATAGAAAATGCGCGTCTTTATACAGATTTAGAAGAAGCCCTCCAAAACTTGGAAACAAAAGTAGAACAGCGTACCTTTGAGTTACAGGAAAACAATATACTGCTGCAACAAGAAATTCGCGATCGCAAACGCGCAGAAGAAGCCGCCAAAGCAGCCAACCGTGCCAAAAGCGAATTCCTCGCTAACATGAGCCATGAACTTCGTACACCACTCAATGGCATATTGGGTTATACCCAAATCCTCAAAAAAGATAAAACCTTAACCGACCAACAAAAGAATGGTCTTGGCATCATTCATCAGTGTGGCGAACACCTGCTGACTTTGATTAACGATATTTTAGACCTTTCCAAAATTGAAGCCAGGAAAATGGAACTTTACCCAAAAGCTTGTCATTTTCCTGAATTCTTGGAAGGCATTGCTGAAATTTGCCGTATCCGTGCTGAGCAAAAAGGAATTGAGTTGATTTATGAAATCCTGACTCCACTTCCCAACACGATCCAAGCGGATGAGAAACGGTTGCGGCAAGTGTTGATTAACTTACTCGGCAATGCCGTCAAGTTTACCGAACAAGGCTGTGTAACGCTTAAAGTCGGCTATCACGACGAAAAATTCAGGTTCCAAGTGGAAGATACAGGAATCGGCATTGCACCGGAGCAATTAGAAGAAATCTTTTTACCCTTCCAGCAGGTGGGTGAAGGTAGTCGTAAAACTGAAGGAACAGGATTGGGATTGGCGATTAGCCGTCAATTAGTCCAGATGATGGGCAGTGAACTGTGGGTAAAGAGTACCTTAGGTAAAGGCAGCATTTTCTGGTTTGATTTAGATTTGCTGGAAATTACTGAAGTCGATGATATTGGCAGCCGTTTGAAACGCGATATTACTGGCTTCAAAGGCGAAAAGAGGAGAATTTTGGTAATTGATGATAAGTGGTCAAATCGCTCTATCCTCGTTAGTCTTCTAGAACCTTTAGGATTTGAACTGATTGAAGCAACGGATGGCTTAGACGGTCTAAATAAAGCACGTAATTTCAGGCCAGATTGCATTTTAATTGACTTAGTTATGCCTGTGATGGACGGCTTTGAAGCCACCCGTCGGCTGAGAAGTTTGCCAGAATTAAAGGAGGTGGTGATTATTGCTGTCTCGGCTAGCGTTTTTAATTTCGATCAGCAACAAAGTCAGGAAGTCGGTTGCAATGATTTTCTCCCCAAGCCCGTTCGGGAAAGTGAGCTTTTAGAAAAACTAGAGGTTTATTTGGGACTTGAATGGATTTATGAGGAAGAGACTCATGTCGAAGATGCAGGCTTTTCACAAGAGAAAAAATCTCTGGGAGAGCCTATTTTACCTCCTCCGGCAGAGGAGATTACAGCGTTATTCGATTTGGCAAAGAGAGGCGACCTAAGAGGCATTGTAGAGCGAGCCGCTCACCTAGAGATGTTAGATCAACAATGGATGCCGTTTGCTACTCATCTACGCCAATTAGCCAAACAGTTTGAAGATGAAAAAATCCTGGAATTTGTCAAACAATATAGGTTTGAATAGGGCAGAATCGATGAACACTACAATACAGCAAAAAGGCACTATATTAATTGTCGATGATACTCCCGCTAATTTAGGGTCTTTATTTGATTTTTTAACCGAGTCTGGATTTCATGTCCTGATAGCTCGGGATGGGGAAAAGGCCATTGAAAGAGCTGAATATGCACTTCCTGACCTCATCCTTTTAGATATAATTATGCCTGGAATTGATGGCTTTGAAACTTGCCGTCGATTGAAAGCTAATCAGTTCACAAAAGATATCCCCATCATTTTTATGACGGCGCTGACTGAGACGGTGGATAAAGTCAAAGGGCTAAATTTGGGAGCCGTCGATTACATCACCAAGCCGCTACAGTATGAAGAGGTTTTAGCTCGTGTCAGCGTTCACCTGAGCTTACGAAATCTAACCAGGCAAATCACCGAGAAAAATGTTGCTCTGGAACAGGAGATCCAACAGCGCAAGCGAGTAGAAGCAGATCTACGACACCATAGTGCTGAAATGGCAGAATGGAAAAATCGCTATGCCGCACTGATTCAGGCGAGTGGTCAAATCCTCTACGACTGGGATTCTCAGACCAATGAAATAACGTTTGATGGCGACCTAGAGGGGATATTAGGCTACTCTCGACAGGAGATTTCAGGAGATTTGAACCGCTTTTTAGAGCGAGTTCATCCGGATGATTGCAACTTATTTAATCAAGAAATCAACCGCGTTTTATCCGCCAAGGATTCATTTCATTTGCAATATCGCGTACGTCGGAACGATGGCATCTACATCACCGTGGAAAACAATGGGTACTTCTTTATAGATAGTACAGGCCATACTGCTCACATGGTTGGCTTCATGATAGATATCAGCGATGCCTGTCGGCAAGCGGCGCAACGCCAACAAGCAGAAGAAGAAAGAGAGCAAGCGTTTAGATCACTACAGCAAAGTGAAGCTCGGTTTAGGCGCTTGGTTGAATCCAATGTGATTGGAATTATTTTGGCAGATCTGAGCGGCAGCATTACAGACGCTAACGATGCCTTTCTCCAGATGGTGGGATACGATCGCTCCGAACTGCTAACAAGAGAGTTGCGTTGGAACGACATGACTCCAGCAGAATATCGTCATTTAGATGAAGGCGTGATCGCAGAACTCCTCACTTCTGGAGTTTGTACTCCCTTCGAGAAGGAATTCATTCGCAAAGATGGCAGGCGTGTTCCGGCTTTGATTGGTGGAGTACTCGTGGAACCATCTCAGCAGGATGCGTTGTGTTTTGTCCTCGACATCAGCGATCGCAAAATTGCTGAACAAAAAATTCGCGAACAGGCGGCTTTGCTCGACATCACGACAGATGCGATTGTCGTTCGAGATTTGGACAACAAAATCCAATTTTGGAACAAAGGGGCTGAGCAGTTGTACGGTTGGACAGCCCAAGAAGCACTAGGTAAGAATATTAATGAGCTTTTGTATCGATTAGGAACGTTATCTCAACTTGAAAATAATCAAAAGTCTCTAATTGAGTGTGGTTCATGGCAAAGTGAGTTGTATCAAGTTACAAAAGAAGGCAAAGAAATTATTGTCGCCAGTCGCTGGACTTTGGTGCGCGATGAAAATGGACAGCCCATATCTTTTTTGATCGTCAACACTGACATTACCGAGAAAAAACTACTCGAAACGCAGGTTCTCCGAGCTCAACGTATGGAGAGTATCGGTACTCTAGCCAGTGGGATTGCCCACGATCTCAATAATGCACTAGCGCCTGTTTTGATATCTATTCAACTTTTGGAACGGAAAATTCTAGATGAACAGAGTCAACAGATTCTGAAAATGCTAGAGCAAAATGTTAAACGAGGTTCTGATTTAATTAAACAAGTGCTGTCATTTGCACGCGGAATCGAAGGTCAGCGTACAAGCCTACAAATAGGACAATTAATCTCGGAAATCGAGCAGATTGCTAAACAGACATTTCCCAAAACCATTGACATTTGTACGGATATACCAACGCAAAACCTGTGGACGGTTTCTGGCAATACGACCCAACTGAACCAAGTGCTGATGAACCTCTGCGTTAATGCTCGCGATGCCATGCCCGATGGTGGTACGCTCCAGATTTCTGCGAAAAATATATGGATTGATACCCACGATGCCCGCCTCAATCTTGATGCTAAGGTGGGTCCGTACGTTGTCACTACTATATCCGATACAGGAATAGGGATTCCCCGTCAAATAATCGATAGAATTTTTGAGCCATTCTTCACTACAAAAGAACTAGGCAAAGGCACAGGTCTAGGTCTTTCCACAGTACTTGGCATTATCAAAAATCATGGTGGTTTTGTCAAGGTATCTAGCGAAATGGGAAAAGGAACAGAGTTTAAAGTTTACTTACCCGTTGCGCACACCGTGGAGACAGATTGTACCCCAACAGAGCCTCAGGAATTACTCACAGGACACGGAGAAGTCATCCTCGTAGTGGATGACGAAGATTCAATTCGTGAGGTCACCAAAATGTCTTTGGAAACGTATGGCTACAACGTTTTATTGGCTAGTGATGGGATTGAAGCCATCACTCTATATACACAACATCAGAAAGAAATTAGTGTTGTATTGATTGATATGATGATGCCAATGATGGACGGCGCTACAGCGATTCGCGTGTTACAAAAAATTAACCCACAGGTCAAAATTATTGGCGTGAGCGGACTGGTATCGAACCAGCTCAACCATCAGATACTTGAGCGCATTGGTAATAGTGTCAAAACCTTTTTATCCAAGCCCTACACGTCAAATGAATTGTTGAAAAATTTACAGGTGGTTCTCAGCCTCAACTAAAGAATTAACTACTTGTTAGTGATTCAATCGGTTAGTGCAGGGCGGCAGAAGTTTGTGACCACGTTTCAGCGACAACTGTAGCAAGCCTTTTGCCCTCCGACTTGTAAGTGGGGAGTCGGGAATCGGGAGTCGGGAGTCGGGAATGGGAAATACCACTTTCATTCATGGCTGTGAAATTTTTCCATCGGGCCTGGCTTGGAGCCTTCTCCTATATCAAGCATTTCGTGTATTGGTATTAGTCCTATAAAAGTGTTTGACAAATTAGCTAAGGTGTGAATATCCAGACAAAATTTAACCCGACCCAGTGACCCAAGAAAGATAAATCGTGCAAATCCCACACAAGGAGTAACCATAACAGACGATAGTGAGCTATATTTCTTGACGAAACTCCGTAAATTTCCTGATTACTTGGTGAATTACGAAACAAATGGTTATGAAAAGCTATCGATCGCTTCTAGCGGTGATTCTGGCAATGGTAACGACGTTTCTTGTGAGCTGTGGTAGCCCGACAGCAACCAAACCCCCTACCTACACACCGGAAAAGATCACGCAAATTCAAAAATATGCTGCCACAGTAACCGACCTGCGTGAGAAAATGTCCCAGGTCGAAACCAATATCCAAAACCGCGACTGGGTAGAGGTAGGTTCATTGATTCATGGTCCCTTGGGTGAATTGCGGCAAAAAATGAGCTACATCACTCGCGACCTCCTTCCTCAGGAGCAAAAGAAAGCTAGAGAAGCCGCTAAAGATTTGTTCACCCGTTTGGAAAGCATTGATCTGGCCTCTTCAGACGGCAATTATCAGAAGGCTGTAGAGAGCTACCGAGCTGCCATCAAAGACTTTGATGCATTTTTGCAGCTGCTTCCCGGACAAAGCGAGTGAGTAGAGAGTGGCTAGATGAGCCATGTTGTAATTATTGGGTGTGGTGTAGTTGGGGCCGCGATCGCCTATGAGCTGAGTCAAGTCAGTGGTTTGGAAATCACTGTTTTTGATCGCCAAAACCCAGCCCAAGGGTCTACCGGGGCGGCCCTTGGCGTCCTGATGGGTGCCATTAGTAAAAAAAAAGGTAGGGCGTGGCAGCTGCGGCAAACGAGTATGCAGCGGTATGAAACCCTGATTCCCGAATTAGAGGCACTCACCGGGCGTCAAATTCCCTTTAATCGCACTGGTATTGTGATGCTCCGTTTTGCCGGAGAAGATTTAGCCTCTTGGGAGAAGCTGGTAAAAACTCGCCAGTCGCAAGGTTGGCAACTGGAAATCTGGGATACCCAAGACGTCCAGTCCCACTGCCCCCAAGTACTTAATGACAACATGGTCGGTGCGATCTATTCTCCTCAAGACCGACAAGTTGACCCAATGGCTCTGACTCAGGCTCTGGTTGCAGCCGCTGAAATCAACGGAGTTACCTTTCGGTTTGGTGTTACAGTCGAGGGTGTTAAAGCGAAGGTACTAGATGAGTGCGATCGCCGGATTTGCAGCCAGCTTGATACTAATACTGAATCATTGGATATCGATTACGTCGTAGTGGCAGCCGGTTTGGGTTCACTCCCTATTACCGCCTCACTAAAGCAACCTGTCGAG
Source organism: Waterburya sp. (assembly GCA_036703055.1). Classification (GTDB taxonomy): domain Bacteria; phylum Cyanobacteriota; class Cyanobacteriia; order Cyanobacteriales; family Coleofasciculaceae; genus DATNPV01. The sequence goes on along the minus strand of DATNPV010000061.1, from coordinate 41,217 downwards.
ATTAAACCTGTCTTAGGTCAAGCTTTGCATTTGCGGCTAGAACGACCACTCGGTTGTCCCCACTTCCAACCCGTAATCACGGGCAATGATGTGCATATCGTACCAGTGGGTGAGAGGGACTACTGGGTAGGCGCAACGGTTGAGTTTCCTGATCAGACTGGAGCTGTGATTGCAGAACCCACTTTACTAGAAACGGTGAGACAAGAGGCTATTGCTTTTTGTCCCGCTTTGGCAGAAGCGACTATCCTTCGCACTTGGTCAGGCAAGCGCCCTCGTCCCGAAGGACGCCCTGCTCCCATTATTGGTCAACTACCGGGTTACAGCAATGTTCTGCTCGCCACTGGTCACTATCGCAACGGTGTCCTACTCGCACCAGCCACTGCACAAGCCATTCGTGAACAGCTTCTAGTAGCAACCTCTTAGCAACCAATCCAATCAAGAGTCAAAATCTTAAAACCGTTTTCGAGTCAGTAAAGCCCATGTTGTTTGTAGGGGCGCACCGACGTGCGCCCTTTAGGTGTGTTTCATAAACTTGCAAATTGCTGTAAGTTATTTTATTCCACATTCGACTGTCCTATTGAGACTGGGCATAGGGCATGGAGTACCCTTCTCTATGCTAATTAGATCTCTAGAAAAGCCCAAAAGCCTCAAAGCCGCCAAGTTTTGGCGGCTTTGAGAATATAGATTCAGTGTTAAGAGGTTACAAATAATGCGGTCTGTTTAATGGCCCTAAGCTAGGTTCTTTAGAAGAAGGCTCCCTAGCAGCTCATAATTAGAGAATAATCTATCTAAAGGTATAGATCCACTTTGATTGCTAAACTTTACTTAAACAACACAAATCTTAGGAAAATATTAAAGCTCCTTAAAGTTAGTGAGTCTAACTCTAGCCAACTTTGCCACCAGCTTGACTAACTTATCAGGCTCAAAAGGTTTGGCTAAGTGTACCTGAAAACCAGCCTCTAAAGCAGCCATGCGATCGCTCTCCCTAGCATAGGCCGTTAAAGCGACAGCGGGAATGTGTCCACCCTGCTCAGCTTCCAAGTTCCGGATTTGCCGCATGAGACTATAGCCATCCACATTGGGCATCCCGATATCACTCACCAGCACATCGCCTTGCTCTAGACATTAAGAAATGTTACACCAATAAGGAAACTTCAGTTTTCTCGTTTGATCGTTGACTTTGCTTATGTCCGCTCAACCTCTAGGTAAACCCCGTCCTCTTTGGCGAGTGATTCTCCTGTCTGCCGCCTCACTGCTACTCTACTACGGCTGGTATAAGTGGATTATTCAAGAAGAACTGCGTCGCTATAACGGTCATGGGTGGTCTGGTACGCTATGCTTACTGCCGTTTGTCTTAGGCGTAGCCATGCCTCAATCCTTATGGATACTTGACCCCGATGTTCCTGGATGGTTTGGTTGGTTGTCCCTGATAGGCGTCGTTTGGATTTACATTGTCCAATTCAAGCTATACCGAACAGTTAACGAACTTTATCGCGGAGAAGGGTTGAAAGAACCCCTAGTTGTTTGGTGGATTTTTGTGCCTGGTTTGAATTTAATTGTTGGCTTAAGGCAAATTCATTTCTTGAGTGAATATTGGGCAAGAAAACAAGAAATTACAGTTAAAGACCCCTTAGCTCAGAGTATTCCCTTGCTCTCTGCAAATGCTTAAAGCAGGCGTCAGGAGGAGTACAACTATTTATTCCCTTACCACCCTAAGACTACTTATCTGTTACAGGAGTTTGCAATTTGATGAAACACGCAGAAAGAAAGGGCACACGTCGGTGCGCCCCTACAGGAAATCTGTGCTTCACTGACTTGTCTGGAGTGGTTCGTTAAATTTTTTTACGAAACCCCGATAGTTGGAGATACATCAATATCGAGCGATCGCACCAAAAACGCCCACTCATCCGCTAGTTCTTCAATCATCTTAGAAGTCGGCTTTCCAGCACCATGTCCTGCCTTCGTTTCGATTCTAATTAATACGGGTTTCTCTCCTGCTTGAGCGGCTTGCAATGCTGCCGCAAACTTGAAACTATGAGCTGGAAATACGCGATCGTCATGATCGGCAGTGGTAATCAATGTGGCTGGGTATGCTGTTCCTGGTTTCAGATTATGCAAAGGTGAGTAAGCATATAACGCCTGAAACTCTTCTGAATGATCAGGAGAACCATAATCTGAACACCATGCCCAACCAATCGTAAACTTATGAAAGCGCAGCATATCCATCACACCTACAGCTGGTAGTGCTGCACCGAATAATTCTGGACGCTGCGTCATGCAGGCACCGACTAACAAACCCCCATTACTCCCACCAAGAATAGCTAATTTTTCCGGCTTGGTGTACTGATTATTAATTAGCCACTCGGCAGCAGCAATAAAATCATCAAAAACATTCTGCTTGTTCAGCTTTATTCCGGCTTGATGCCATTCCTCCCCATATTCACCGCCACCCCGCAGGTTCGCTAAAGCATAGACACCACCCATTTCCATCCACACCAATCGGCTCACTGAAAAATTGGGTGTTAGGGAAACATTGAAGCCGCCATAACCATAAAGAAGAGTTGGGTTATTTCCATCCAGGCGCAACCCTTTTTTATGGGTGATAAACATGGGAATTTGAGTTCCGTCTTTACTTTCGTAAAAGACTTGTTTTGTTTCGTAATTATCAGGATTAAAATCAACATTCGGTTGGCGAAAAATCCTACTTTCACCACTCACCATGTCGTAGCGGTAGATAGTGGGGGGTGTGGTAAAGCTAGTAAACGAATAGAAGGTTTCAGTGTCATAGCGCTTGCCTCCAAACCCCCCAGCCGAACCGATTCCTGGTAATTGAACTTCCCGAACAAACGAACCATCTAAGTTAAAAATTTTGATGGAGGAGCGAGCATCTTTCAGGTAATCGGCAACAAACTGATTATTAAGTAATCCAACACTTTCTAATGTTTCTTCGGATTGGGGAATCACTTCTTGCCAATTTTCCCGCTGGGGCTTGTTAATATCAATGGCAATCACCCGACCACGAGGAGCCTCTAAATCGGTGCGAAACCAGAACATTGCACCATCATTATCAATAAAACCGTAGTTCGCCTCAAACTCACTAATCAGTTCTACGACTGGAGAATCAGGTGTTTGCAAGTCCTTGTAAAAAACAAGGTTTTTGGGGTCAGTGCCGCGATCAACTGAGATAATCAGGTAGCGGCCATCCTCTGTCACACCGCCACCGAACATCCATTCCTTCTGGTCAGGGCGATGATAAATTAAACTATCCTCTGACTGTGGCGTACCTAGTTTGTGATAGTAAAGTTTTTGATAATAATTCAGCTCCTCTAATTGAGTTGCTTCATTGGGTTCATCGTAACGGCTATAAAAGAAACCTTGACCATCATGAGTCCAAGAGGCTCCGGAAAACTTTACCCATTTGAGATGATCGGAAAAATCTTCCCCCGTTTCAACATCCCGAACTTGCCACTCGTTCCAGTCAGAACCAGACGTTGATAATCCATACGCCATCAACTTGCCATCTTCACTAATTGCCAAACCGGAAAGAGCAACAGTACCGTCTTCGGAAAGTTGATTGGGGTCAAGCAATACCGTTGGTTCAGCATCGAGGGAGGTTAACGTGTAGAGGACACTTTGATTCTGAAGGCCATCATTTTTGAAATAAAAGTAATGATTCTCCTGTTTAAAGGGAATTCCATATTTTTCGTAATTCCACAACTGAGTTATTCGCTGCTTAATCGGTTCCCGTGCAGATATCTCAGTGAGATAACTCAACGTAATTTGATTCTGCGCCTCTACCCAAGCTTTCGTTTCCTCTGAGTCTAAGTCTTCCAGCCAGCGATAAGGGTCGGTTACCTTTGTACCGTGATAGTCATCAATTTGGTTAGATTGGCGACTGGTAGGGTAGTCCAAGGCTAACTTATCAGGTTGCATAGGTGGGAATGGTAAGCGGCACTGTCTAGTCTAGCGCTCTTAGCCATTGAGTCACTTTTGCAGTGAAAAGGGAGGGTGTTGCAACTCGACAAAGTAATTCAGGACTTACACAAATAGTAGGGGCGATACCCTTCGGGAACGCCAAGGGCGTACATGAATCGCCCCTACTATATATGGTATCCATGCGTAAGTCCTGACAAATCCTAGTCTCCTCAGGTTGCAATGCAAACTCATAACGAGTATGATTTAAGGGTAAGAATTGAGAGTTGAGGTAACAACTCGCAACATGGTAGACATAAGAGAGATTCCTCTAGCGCAAATTCGTCGTCCCCTGCCGCGCAAGAATGACCCCAATAAAGTAGCGACCTTGATGGAGTCTATTAAAGAAGAAGGTTTGCACGAACCCATTGACGTACTGGAAGTTGATGGACAGTACTACGGCTTCTCCGGTTGCCATCGGTTTGAAGCTCACCAGCGTCTAGGCAAAGAAACCATTAAGTGCCGAGTTCGCAAAGCACCTCGCTCTGTTTTACAGAAGCACTTAGCTTAGCCTTACGGCTTCTAGCTTTTTGCGGCATCTTCCTTTAGGAAGATTCACAACGAATTCCCCCTTGCCTAACATCAAGAGGCGTGAAAGCCGCCTCCCCTTAAGGAATTACTTGTTTTAAATTAGGAGAGAATAATGCAAACTCAATCCAAAGGCATACCCATTGATATCGGTATTCCCGAAGAAAGCCGCAAAGAAATTGCCGAAGGGCTTTCCCGCCTTCTCGCTGATACCTATTCGCTTTACCTCAAAACTCATAACTTCCACTGGAACGTAACCGGCCCGATGTTCCAGACGTTGCACTTAATGTTTGAAACCCACTATAACGAACTTGCTTTAGCTGTAGATCAGATTGCGGAACGGATTCGCGCTCTAGGTTTCCCCGCTCCCGGTACGTACAGCGACTTTGCTAGGCTCAGTTCAGTAGAAGAAACGTCTGGTGTTCCCAAAGCGGAAGACATGATTCGCCTGCTCGTCCAAGGACATGAAACTGTTGCCAAGACGGCTCGGTCAATCTTCGCTACCGCTGACAAAGTTAACGATGAACCTACGGCAGATTTATTAACGCAACGGCTGCAAGTGCATGAAAAGACAGCTTGGATGTTAAGAAGCCTGCTTGAAGAATAATCCTATTTCACGTATGTCGGCTACAGATTGATGGTAATAGGAAATAGGGAATGAAAAATTCGCTCCCTCACTCATTCTCGATTTCCTATTCCAATTCCCTATTGAATATGGCTAAGACGTTCAGTCAAGATTTCACCCAACCGTTGCTGGAATTAATGCAACGGTTGGGTTTTTCCAGTTACAGGCAACTGTGTCAAAGTGCTGGGGTTTCAGAAAAGCAGTTAAGGCGTTTACGCCAAGGGCAGATAGGGCAATTTCGAGTGGAAACCCTGCTGAAGCTTGCTCAAGCGCTGCAACTATCAGTCAATGAGTTGCTGGAAATGTTTTCACCAAAATCTACCCTATCCCATCCCTCAGTAGCTGGAGGAAAGACGGCATCTTTGGAAGCATTACAGCAAGAGTATCAACGGCTACAGCAACAACTGCACCAGCAGCGCGAGATCTTAAGGCAGGAGTTTCAGCAGTCTAGTATACAAGTGCTGGAATCGTGGATGCGGCAGTGGCCTACGGCGGCTTATGCCGCGAAACAAAATGAGCAGTTACCTGCGGTGAGATTGCTGCCTTTGGTTCGACCTGTGGAACAACTTCTGCAAGAATGGGGAGTAGAGGCGATCGCAACTGTTGGTGCGCAAGTGCCCTACGATCCCCAGTGGCATCAGTTGAGTAATGGGACTGCCCAGCCTGGAGAATTAGTGAAAGTTCGTTATACCGGTTATCGGCAAGCTGAAAAACTGCTTTATCGTGCCGAAGTGAGTCTAATAGGCAATCCCTCAAATGCCTGATTTTTTCTCATCTAAACCCTCAAAATCCTACTTCTCTAGATAGCCCAACTTTCTCCCAATCGGCTGATGAATGTTCTGTATAGATTTGTTGCAATGGCTATGGTGACAAACTGTGGAGAAAACGATTATGCGCCCCTTAAATATCGGTTTATCAGAAGAGCAACGTCAAGGTGTTGTTGATTTATTAAATCGCGATTTGTCGGATGCCTATCTGCTACTAATTAAAACCAAAAAGTACCACTGGGATGTTGTTGGGCCCCAGTTCCGTTCACTACATACCCTGTGGGAAGAACACTATCAAACATTAACAGTAAATATTGATGCCCTCGCAGAGCGAGTTCGCATGTTAGGTGGTTATCCCGTTGGAACGGCTGAAGGCTTTTTGAAATTTGCTTCGATTAAAGAAGATGCGGGTAGCCTTCCCAATGCGGCTGGCATGGTAGAAAATCTGGTGGTAGACCACGAGCAAGTTATCCGCAATCTGCGCGAACATGTAGATCAGTGTGCTGAGCAATATCACGACCAAGGTACAGCAGACTTCCTCACCGGACTGATGGAAGGGCATGAAGAGATGGCTTGGATGTTGCGTTCCTTCATTGAAGGTCAATCCATTCAGCCAGATGGCAGACTATCAGCCGAAGGTCTTAAAGTTCCGGTTGACATGAAGTAGAAGGATTAAACTTGTCTAGTACACAGGAGGTGGATGTTTGTCCGCCTCCTTTGCTTTAAGAAGGCTATATAGCAGTCTTATTTGATTTGTCGGATGTTTTAATAAACCACAGAGGCACAGAGGTCACTGAGCAGAGAACGAGAGAAAATAAAGATTATAAAAGAGGTTTATACGAAAACTACCCTTAACCCCCTACTAATCGTAGCTGGAGCAACCGAAGTATGCGTTTCATCCTCAAATATATGAGTCTTCATCTCCAAATTTTTATAACGCCTATCTTGCATTGTCTTAGCCAGCGTCTGCATCCCAGTTACCATACGTTCATTTTCGTTTGAACCTACTGACATGAACAGCTTTGCTGGTAAATCGGTATTGTTAGCGGCGAAGTCTTGTTCACGGTTAAGAATTACCGACTCATCCCACCATACTGTCGGGCTACCAATGATGTAGCGTTGGAACGTGTTAGGTTTGTCAAATAGGGTATACAGTGCGAACAATCCGCCGAAAGAAAAACCCAAGATGGCGTCATCTTGGGGAATCGTTCTGTAAGTGGCATTAATAAAAGGCATCAATTCTTCACGAATAAACCGAAGAAATTGAGGAGCTCCCCCTGAACCACAATAGTTAGGTTTATTAGGCAGTGCAATTTCTTTGTACCATTCATCCACGCGGGTTGGCGTATAGTCTCGTGTCCTGAAAGCGAATGTCTCGGTTAAAGTATTGACTGGATAGGCAATCCCAATAATGATTATTTCAGGTATCGCATTAACCGTCGTGAGCATACGAACAGTTTCTGTAACTGTTCCAAACACACCATTAGCATCCAAAACATACAGGGCAGGATAAGCCTTGTCAAACTTAGCATAAGTATGCGGAAGAGCCACAAGAATACTGAAGTCTTGATTGATATTTGAGGAGGAAATTAAGTGGGTTTCTGTGTCAGGAATCGTTACCTGTGGACGTAGTTTTGACATGAGAGTCCGCTCAATTCACTCAGATTGCGATGGATAATTCTTTTCGTAACCTCACTGATGGCGGTCGCCCCTTCCCTCGGTATGGGACTGCTCACCATCATTGAGTCTTCTTAGCTGGCACTATCAAGAATTAAGGAATCACTACATCCCATAGTGAGCAGAAGCCTTAATTACTTTTTGATTCGGGCTGAAATAGAAAACTTCAGCCGCCAGCCGTTCCTGAACACTTTTGTAATAAAGAGTAATGCTGTTGACGCCTACAAGTGTAGTAATTAGTTCAAAGTGTAGATCAGGAATCCGCTGTAGTGCTTGGCTCCAATACTCTCCAACAGCCGCTTTACCGCGAAGCGTACCGGAGGGTTCATTAGCAATTTGTGAAATATAGGGTGATGACATCTCGAAGTCATCGTCATAGTGTTTTAAGATTCGTTCAAGGTCATGGCTATTCCAAGCGTCTATCCAATCTGCTGCAAAACGTTCGGCCAACGACTTATCAATCATTTCAGGGTTCTGTTTCATGTCTGATGCTTGGATAAGAAGAAACGCGATCGCAAGCGATTTCCGTTTAATGCTACCCTATCCCAGGTTTTAAAACATCGGGTTCCACACCCCACACTCCATTCCCGCTGAGCGGTAAGAAGAAGCTAGTGCAAGAAGGCAGGAGGCAGGAGGCAGGGGGCAGAAGGAAAGAAAGCTTATAAAATTATTAAAAAATCACTATAAGTTTTTCAAGGGTTCGTCTACTTTTTAAAATGAAAGCAAGTCAAGTAGCCGCTCACGTACGGCGTACCCCAGAACCAACGGCAAACACTACCTTTAATAGAAGAGTAGAAGCGATACCAAGGCTTAAATTAGTTTACATGGATAAGTTCTGATTTCTGCTCTTTACTTGATGTTTGTTGCGATTTCAAAAATCGGAGCAGTTTATTATGAATACTCTCGTTCAACGTCGGCCTGAACTGGATGTCTCCAAGATTTGGGACAGGTTTTGTAATTGGATTACTAGCACCAACAATCGGCTTTATATCGGTTGGTTTGGTGTTCTGATGATTCCTACCCTACTCGCCGCCACCGTCTGTTTCATTATTGCCTTTTTCGCCGCGCCGCCAGTCGATATGGAGGGGATTCGCGAACCCGTTATTGGCTCTATCTTAGGCGGCAACAACATAATTACAGCCGCAGTTGTACCGACTTCTGCCGCAATTGGTCTGCATTTTTACCCAATTTGGGATGCTGCCTCTATGGATGAGTGGCTCTACAATGGTGGGCCCTATCAATTCATTATTCTCCACTTCTTGATTGGAATTTGGTGCTATTTAGGACGCCAATGGGAACTCAGCTACCGCCTAGGGATGCGTCCCTGGATTGCTGTTGCCTTCTCTGCGCCAGTTGCGGCAGCAACGGCTGTGTTTCTCGTCTATCCGATTGGTCAAGGTAGCTTTTCCGACGGGATGCCGCTAGGAATTTCTGGCACATTCTACTATATGTTTTCCTTCCAGGCTGACCACAATATTTTGATGCATCCCCTGCACCAACTTGGTGTTGCGGGTGTTTTTGGCGGCGCACTCTTGAGTGCTGTTCAAGGTTCCCTGGTAACTTCGTCCCTAATTCGTGAGACTAGCGACCAGGAATCCATGAATGCTGGGTACAAGTTTGGTCAACATGAAGAAACTTACAGCCTGCTAGCAGGGAATTACGGATACCTGGGGCGTCTTCTCATTCCCAGTTTAGCTATGCGCAATCAGCGCTCCATACATTTCTTGTTGGCGGCGCTGCCGACAGTCGGCGTCTGGTGCGCAGCGGCGGGTGTGAGTGTGATGGCTTTTAACCTGAACGGCTTTAACTTCAACCACTCTATCCTTGATAGCCAAGGTCATGTGATTCACACCCAGGGTGATATCGTCAATCGAGCGAACTTAGGAATTCAAGCGATGCAAGGCCCCAATACTCACCACTTCCCCTTGCTGATGTCTGGGGCTGAGATGATGCCAGTCAGTCTAGAGATTCCTTCTGTTTTGACGGCTAACAGCTAAACCAATCTCAGCCCCAATAACGTAGAAGAGAAGAGTTCGACCATCCGGTCGGCTCTTTTTTTATGGCTATCTTAATGCTGGGGTTGGTAATCGGAATAGGCAATCTCTGGCTTGTAGTTAATTAGGTACTTCCTGTCAGCCAAGAGGCAAGAGTAGAAACAATGTTGCAGCGAAATTGGGTCATTGCGTTTGCGATTTACTTCCTGATTTTACTAACCATAATTGCCTTGGCTTATCTGGGAATTTTACCGGTTAAGGTTGGGGTAATTCCGTTTTATGACACGATTGGACATTTTATCTTATTGGGAAGTGCTTCCTTTTTGGGTCATAAAGCTCTAGGGGGACAGATGACGAAAATTGGGTGTTTTCCCTTCGTCCTTCCTCTAGCACCAATTCTCGTTAGTATCTTTGCGGCAGTGGATGAGACTCTTCAAGCATTCTCGCCACTTCGCACCAGCAGTCTGTCAGATATGACTGCCAATTTGCTGGGAATTTGGGGGTTTTACTACCTAGCAGCCCGAAAAAGACGGGGGAAGTAAGAACCTCAGAACGCGCTAAAAGGGGATGACACGAGCTAAAGTCAAGCTTGCTGCTGAACCTTTCGAGGGTCTTGTTGAAATCTTTATAATGAATCGGCTTGGCTTCGCAAGATTTTCACAATGTTTTTAGTATTACAGAGATAGGCGAAGAAAATGATTCACAACTTGCCTGCTATAAAAATTATCTTAAACTGTCGAGTCTAACGGGGTGATGAAAATGTCTATTCGCTATAACCAAAAGAACGCTCCTCTAGAACGGATTGTTTACACGAAAGTCAACATCAACGGTAAAGTTCAGCTAGTTCCACTAGAGTTGTACGCCGATGGCTCAGTCAAACGAGCTGAGTAGCATTGGTTTGTGTTGACACTAGGTTTTTTTGTAATTTAGATTTTTCCAGTAGAGAGATAGAGATAGATAGAGGCGCGTGACGAAGTTCGCTCGCGTCTCTAATTTTTTATCTATTGAAGTGAGCTACTAGTGAAAGAAGTCAGACTGAAAGAAGGGAAGAAGGAAAGAAAGATTTTACTGTAAGCTTTTTCAACGGAAGAGTTATGGCAAAGAGCAGAAGGCTCTAGGGCAGACGTTTTATTACTGGTATGTGGTCTTTTGGGCCGTTAGATCTGTCCTAAACTTTATGGCGACAGCTATAGCAACCGCCACGCTGCACTAGAGCGGTATTTCGTCAGTCTCCAGTCCTCAGCCTCAACGCTCTAGTCTTGCAAAAAGACGTTCACTATTGAGGCAGACTCCAAAGCAGGCTAGCTTTAAATCTCCGGATCGGATAGCCTTCATATTGTTACTGTGTTGTGAGGAATATTTTAAGAATTAAGTTATGGTTGAGGCACCCAAACAATTGACTGTGCTGGGGCTACCGGTGCATATATTAGATAACTATGATCACTGGCTAGGCTCTCGTCTACACCAGAGGATTGGCAGCCATGTGGTGACGCTGAATGCAGAAATGGCAATACAGGCAGAACGGAATGATACTCTGGCTGGCATTATCCGAAAAGCAGAACTGGTGATTCCCGATGGCTCTGGGGTAGTTCTTTACCTATGGCTCCAAGGTCAACGCGGACGGCGCTGTCCGGGGATTGAACTGGCTGAGTCTTTACTGCGACAAGCTGGAGAATTGGGAGAGTCTTGCCCTGTATTTTTTTATGGCGGTGCGCCGGGAATTGCCCAGAGTGCGGCTAAGGCTTGGCAAGAAAAACTACCCAAACTAGCGATCGCAGGCATTGAAGATGGTTTCCTCTCACCAGAAGGTGAACAAAAATTAAAGGAAACTTTAAAACAAAAGCAGCCCAGCGTGATTTTGGTCGGGTTAGGTGTCCCACGTCAGGAGTTGTGGATTGCCCAAAATCGCCACTTGTGCCCCCAATCAACTTGGATTGGCGTCGGTGGTAGCTTTGATATTTGGGCTGGACTAAAATCTCGTGCTCCCGTCTGGTTACGGGAAAATCACCTGGAATGGCTGTATCGGCTGTATCAAGAACCGTGGCGCTGGCGGCGGATGATGGCATTGCCGCAGTTTGCCTTAAAAGCGATCGGTCAGCGCTTGGCGTGAAGTCGTTTACAAAAATTTTGTGCTGGGTAGGGTGACCTGCCCTGCATTTTGCTGTAAGTTATTGTATTTCCCGAATTATTAGCGATCGCTTGTCTATGACGACCGTTTTGGGTCACGAGAGTTATCACCCAACTCAACCGCACAGTTCGCCCAGCACCTCAGCTGCCCCCAGTTCGATAATGGTTAGCTTAAGAGGCGTGACAAAAACCTATCCCAATGGCAGCTTGGGGGTGTTTGACATCAATTTGGAGGTAAAGCGAGGAGACTTTTTGTTGATTACCGGCCCTTCCGGTGCTGGAAAATCTACATTGCTGAAGCTGTTATATGGTGCGGAGCGTGCGAGTTCCGGTGAAGTGAGGGTTGATCAGTGGAATGTGGGAACCTTACGAGGCGATCACTTATCGTTGCTACGCCGTCGCATTGGTGTTGTGTTTCAGGACTACAAACTGATTGCATCGCGAACCGTGTGGGAAAATATTGCCTTTGTCTTGTGGGCACAAGGCTTCACCCGCAAGGAAATTCAGCGCCGTTTGCCACCAACGCTGAAGTTAGTGGGTTTGCAACACAAAGCGAATTGTTTCCCCGATGAGCTTTCGGGGGGAGAACAACAACGGGTGAGTCTGGCGCGTGCGATCGTGGGGACACCCCCCGTATTGCTAGCAGATGAACCAACGGGTAACCTTGACCCGGATAATTCTCGACAGGTCTTGAATATTCTCAGAAAACTGAATTCTATGGGGGCAACGGTGATTGTTACCACTCATGATGAGGAGTTGGTGCAGATGTCTTGTCAGCCAGTTGTGCAATTGCGAGAAGGGCGTTTGTATCGGGGGTTTTGACGCTGATAGAGTGGGGGAGGGGGAGATTAGCGACCAAGCCGAAAAAGGGGTATACAAAGAGGATTGGGTATCAACTCCTCATCAGCAAAAACCTGCTGCTGGACTTCCGTCATTTTCTGCCCAATTAATCGGTAGGGGGCATATTCCCTCACCATAGCCTGTAGTGCGAGCCGGGCAGATTGTTTCTCGATGAGCGATCGCGCTTCCAAAGATTCCAAAGCCTCTAGCAGTTGTTGGGGTGATACTGACGACGACAATTGCGTTCGCAATTGAGAAAATGAAACGGGGTGATGATTTAACACCAGCCAGTTGATAATCTCCTTTTCCGTATCTGACAAGCGATTAATACCTTGGTTGTCTATGGTGAAGATGTGATTGCTGTTGTACAAGACGCGACGAATGTCGGCTTGGAACGGTTGGTATTTGTGTAGATAAAGGCTAAGGGGGCACAGCCGTACCCCCATCCCAACCGTACTTCAATTAAGGAGAAAACTGCTGTAAATGAACTCCAAACTCCCTAATTTTGAAGCTACTTTGGCTGTACTTCTAGAGCATAGATATCCCGTTCCCGACCAGTAGCAAACCGGAGAGAATGGTGGAAATCTTTACCATTCTGGGTAACAAAAATAATCAGAGCGAGTATCGAGATACCCAGGGTGAGGGAAAAAATGCCTTGATATCCTAGTTTTGAGGCAAATGTACCGAGAACTGGTCCTGCGATCGCAATTCCCAAGTCAAGCCCCCCAAGACACAGGGAGAAAACTCGTCCTCGTTCATGAGCATGAGAACGATCAGAAATCAGGGTAATCATTGCAGGAATCAAGGTTCCACTTCCCATCCCTTCTAAAAAACCTGAAAGCAAAAAGGAAACCGGACTCTGCCCCTGAGAAAGCAGCAACATCGACAGACTATAGAAAACCAAACTGATTGTAATAAATAGCCCTCGACCATAGCGATCGCTTGCCCGTCCTGTAGCGATGCGAACGCAAAAACTGGACAGGGCAGCGGCAGTATAAAACCATCCCGCATTAAAATCGACCTTCGCTTCTCGAAAATACAAAGCGACAAACGTGGCTACTGACCCATAGACTAAGCCACTCAGCAGCATGACTAGAGTAGGAATTCGCAGACGAGGACTAACCAGTAGTCGCCAGAATTTATCACTATCTGGCTGAACCGACTCAGATTCACCCTCCTGGTGTGTCTCCATCTCCCCGTTTCCCCGTCCTTTTTCAGTAAGACGAGGTTCTTGAACTTGAGAGGCAAAGCAAAAACCCAGCAATCCCATGACAAATGAGAACAGAAACAACGGTGTGTAGCCTGCTTGCTGTTGCAGGAAGCCTCCAATGGCTGGTCCTATGGCTACACCGATAGGATTGGTTAGACTCATATAGCCAATCACCTCACCCCGCTTGTCCACAGGTGACAAATCTACAACAAGGGCACTACTCCCCGTCGTATAGGCTGCAATGCTAATACCGTGAAAGATACGCATCAACAGCAACAAAGGAATGGATTTGGCAAATAAATATCCTACGGGCGCTATGGCGACTACTGCATAACCAATCAGCACTACCAGCTTGCGACTGCGCCGATCCGATAACTTTCCCAATGGCGGACGGAATAGCAATAGCCCTACGGCAAACGCACTGATAACTATACCTATTTGCTGCGTCGTACCTCCTAAATCTTTGACATAAAGGGGTAATGTCGGCAGTAAAGATGCTAAGCTTGCCCAAAACAGTAGACCAGCGATAAATAAAATAGATAGGTTTCTGCGTTGTTGCGGTTCCAGTGTCCTAAAAATCTTCACACACCCATCTGGCCCGCACAGGTTTACTCAAGGATGAAGTATAAAGTTTGATGAGATGAATGAGTTGCACTATCTTTGGGTCAGAGACAGACTTTCCTGGGAGCATCCCAAATGTGTAAATTGCCCCTCAGACTAAAAGTCTGGGGCTATACAAACGAAGTCCGCCTCCGCGGACTAATCTTTATAGCCTGCTCCAGGCAGGCTTTGTTTGTGGACGCGCGATTTCAATCGCCCGGTATTTTTGCTTGCATTGGGATGCTCCCGACTTTCCTTCCCTACTTCGTGAACACTTCCATCCTTCACCCTTTTGACTTCATCCTTATTTGAGCGGGTTTATTCTCCTTGTTTATTATTGTTAACATCAGACTCAAGAATTTCCCTCACCCGATAGATTGGCCTGCCTTGAGATTCGTGGTAAGTTCGCATGAGTAGTTCACCCAACAGACCAAAGCAGAACAGTTGCACTCCGGTCAAAAGCAAGACTACTGCCAGGATAAGTAACGGGCGATGACCAATGCTTTGACCTAGACCTAGTTTGAGAACGGTGAGGTACAAGCCTAAGGCTATCCCCAATGTCGTAGAAATGATTCCTAACAGTCCGAAGACATGCATCGGTCGCGTCAGGAATTTCTTCATAAAATAAATGGTGAACAAATCCAACACCACCCGGAAGGTACGCCCCAAGCCGTATTTACTTCGACCATGACGGCGGGCATGATGACGTACAGGGAGTTCTGTAATTCTTGCCCCTTCGATAAACGCCAAGGCGGGTAAAAAGCGGTGCAACTCGCCGTACAGGTTCATGTCAGCAACGAGTTCCGCACGGTAGGCTTTTAGGGAACAGCCGTAGTCATGAACTTTTACGCCAGTGATTTGCCCAATTAACCAGTTCGCAATTTTAGAAGGCAGTAGGCGTGTGAGCGCAGCATCTTGGCGATTAATGCGCCAACCTGTGACTAAGTCATATCCTTCGTCCAGCTTGGCGAGGAGCATGGGAATATCGGCTGGGTCATTTTGTAGGTCACCATCTAAGGTTACGATGGTACGGCCTCGTGCATGTTTGAACCCTGCTGCCATCGCTGCGGTTTGACCATAGTTTCGACGCAAAATGATGGCGCGTAAATGAGGATAGGTATGAATGAGTTGTTTGAGCAGTTCGGCGGAACCATCTTGAGAGCCATCATCCACGCAGATGAGTTCGTAGCTTAATTGAGTATCATTCAGTGTGGATGCGATCGCTTCAACCAGATGGGGTAAACTCTCCACCTCATTGTAGATGGGTACGACTACGGATACGTCCGGTTGATTCTCCCAAGTAGAACCGTTCGATGCTAAAGAGGATTGAGGAATTAATAAGGGATTCATACGTTCAGTGGCAGTGGAAGTTGACGCCTCGTCAAGTTAGTCATTATCTGCTATTGAAGACTCTGCTCCAAGTCACTGACTGAGTTCGTGTGCAACTTTGTTTCAATCCCTGATAGGGATTAGTTTACCTTGCAAGCTTCTTCCCCAACGAGTAGTCTCAGTAATCAGGATGTTTCAATCCCTGATAGGGATTAGTTTACCTTGCAAGGTGGAAGCGATCACAAAAGAAGTACAAACTAATTAAATGTTTCAATCCCTGATAGGGATTAGTTTACCTTGCAAGCCTCCGCTCCCGCTGGCTCTCCTCCCAGCTGCACTGTTTCAATCCCTGATAGGGATTAGTTTACCTTGCAAGGTTTTGCTTTTTTCGGCACGATGTCATCGGTCAAGTTTCAATCCCTGATAGGGATTAGTTTACCTTGCAAGGGGCAAGGGTGACACAGCGATCGCGCCGCCGCCTGTAGTTTCAATCCCTGATAGGGATTAGTTTACCTTGCAAGTGCTTGCCTGCCGTTTTCCCTCGCTTTCCAGTGAATAGTTTCAATCCCTGATAGGGATTAGTTTACCTTGCAAGCTGTTTTCATAACGTTGGTCATATAAGTCACGGTAAGGTTTCAATCCCTGATAGGGATTAGTTTACCTTGCAAGTTTCCTCGTAAGTTGGCAGCGAAACCGGAATGTCATCCGTTTCAATCCCTGATAGGGATTAGTTTACCTTGCAAGCAAATTGATCGACCAGAACAATCGCCCAATTATCAGTTTCAATCCCTGATAGGGATTAGTTTACCTTGCAAGCAATGAGTCAACGCGGCGCAATCAGGACGCTATCGTTTCAATCCCTGATAGGGATTAGTTTACCTTGCAAGCAAGCATCTGGGGGAGGTGCGATCGCTAACTCATCAGTTTCAATCCCTGATAGGGATTAGTTTACCTTGCAAGGATATCAGTGTTGATGCTGAAGGAAAGGTAGTTGTGTTTCAATCCCTGATAGGGATTAGTTTACCTTGCAAGTTAACCTCGCTTGTTCCTCAGAAGAAAGAATTTCGTTTCAATCCCTGATAGGGATTAGTTTACCTTGCAAGCCTCAGCCGCGCCGTGCCTTGAGGGTTGGATGTAGTGTTTCAATCCCTGATAGGGATTAGTTTACCTTGCAAGCAATGAGGCGGCGGTTGTCCCAGCTAGGGACGGAGGTTTCAATCCCTGATAGGGATTAGTTTACCTTGCAAGCTACGCCTATGGCTTGGCGGTTGCAAGCTGGAAGCGTTTCAATCCCTGATAGGGATTAGTTTACCTTGCAAGGTCAAACAAGTCCCCACTGCGAATGATTTATGAACAGGGTTTCAATCCCTGATAGGGATTAGTTTACCTTGCAAGCCCAACAGTGCCGCAGATCGTAGGGTCTGAACGGGTTTCAATCCCTGATAGGGATTAGTTTACCTTGCAAGACTATAGTCTTGATTAGGTCGATAGCCTTACTTGCTGTTTCAATCCCTGATAGGGATTAGTTTACCTTGCAAGTACAGCTGTGATTCGGGAGCTGCTACTTACTCAAGTTTCAATCCCTGATAGGGATTAGTTTACCTTGCAAGCCCCGGTCGATGTTAAGGGCATTGTCGCCAAATTGTTTCAATCCCTGATAGGGATTAGTTTACCTTGCAAGCAGATATCTGCCCGATGCCCTGGACGCGCTTTCCTGTTTCAATCCCTGATAGGGATTAGTTTACCTTGCAAGCCTACATCCGGCGTCCTTTGTGGATATGGGAAACAGTTTCAATCCCTGATAGGGATTAGTTTACCTTGCAAGTCTGCGCTTCGCAGCAGCGCTTCGCGATCGCGTGCAAAGTTTCAATCCCTGATAGGGATTAGTTTACCTTGCAAGTTTTGGTATTGGCGTCCTACTGATATCATTCAAGTTTCAATCCCTGATAGGGATTAGTTTACCTTGCAAGTAGCACCCTGAGAGGGAAGATGTGTCAAATTTGAGTTTCAATCCCTGATAGGGATTAGTTTACCTTGCAAGCTGGTATAGCAAAGCCTAGCTCTGATATAGCGCCTGTTTCAATCCCTGATAGGGATTAGTTTACCTTGCAAGGAGAGGATGTCTAGCATGCGGGGTGATGAGCAGGTTTCAATCCCTGATAGGGATTAGTTTACCTTGCAAGACCAGAGTAAGGGCATCCACTTCCATAATCCTTGGGTTTCAATCCATGATAGGGATTAGTTTACCTTGCAAGCAGGGTTGAGCGCCTCTAAGATTCCCTCCTCTGTGAGTGTTTCAATCCCTGATAGGGATTAGTTTACCTTGCAAGGGCATTCGGTCGAGATTCTTAGGTGGATACCAAGTTTCAATCCCTGATAGGGATTAGTTTACCTTGCAAGGCGCTTTATAATTAGTGTTTGCTGCCCAGGTCATGTTTCAATCCCTGATAGGGATTAGTTTACCTTGCAAGAAGCTGCCGTCGCTGTTCTCCCTGTCGCGCTTGTACTGAGTTTCAATCCCTGATAGGGATTAGTTTACCTTGCAAGCGTTAGCCTTGCGGTTCTGGATCTCGAAAAGATCCTCGTGGTTCTCAAAGTTTCAATCCCTGATAGGGATTAGTTTACCTTGCAAGCCGATCGCGTGCGGGTGGAATTTATCAATGTTCCGTTTCAATCCCTGATAGGGATTAGTTTACCTTGCAAGCTGTCAGGGTATGTTTCACAAATCCAATGAATCTTGTTTCAATCCCTGATAGGGATTAGTTTACCTTGCAAGTGCTCTTGCCACACCCCTTTTATAGTAAGACATTCAGCCCTCATTTGCGCGAACCCCCTTTTTTTCACTAAAAAAATGCAAGATTTACCTGTTCCAAAACGCTGAAACCCCTATCCTGTAAGGTGCGCGACTCTCTAAGATGTAAAATTGCCTGAATTCCTTCTGCTGTAAAGCGTTCAAGGTTTTTCCCGAATTCCTTGATTTCTACACCTACCCGTTCACGCAATTTCAGGTGGAACAGCTTAGCATCTTACAAGTCACCGACTCCCCTTCCAATTGGTTCTCTTCTGCCTCCCATTCAAATACACCTAACGCCCCCTACTCCACTACATTAAAACAATGTTGAGTGTGAGGTTACTTTAATGCGTGTTCCGAGGGTTGCGATTTCTACTGCGGTAAGTTTGGTAGCCTGTGGGCTAATCCCCGTCAAAATAGCAAATGCCCAATCGCTAACACCACAGCAACAAGCGAACCCAATTCATCGTGACGAGGCAAGCCAACTTGAGCTTATCCCAGCGACACCTGCACCTAATACGGCAACTCAGAAGGCAAGTCAACTCACTCAAACCTTGCAGCACAGAGCTAACCCTCCTTATCAGGGGGGGAAGAAAAACCAGAAATTAGCTTCCCCCTTTACCCCCCTAGCCCCCCTTATCAAGGGGGGAATACAAGGAGAAGCTTTGCTCAGTAGAGAGACACCCTACATCCTCCCTTCAGAGGCACAACCTAATGTGGTATACGATGGGGATTTTTTGCGGATACGCGATCGAGATCGCGATCGCATCGATTCTCCCTCCACACCACACCACACACAACAACCAAGTAGTGCTGAGTCACCTGCCTCGTTGCCTAACTCTGAGCCAATTGTCAGAACTGTGGACATTCGCTTTGTGAACAACAAGGGAGAGGCTGTTGATAAAGATGGTAATCCCATCCAAGGACGACTTTCCAGAGAATTTATTACCCGTGAACTCAAACTAAAGCCGGGTGATGTCCTGACACAGGAGGTGATTCAGGCTGATTTGCAGCAGTTGCAACAACTGGGATTATTTGAATGGGCAAATGTCACCGTTACGCCAACCGATGATGGTGTCGATGTGGTGTATAACGTCCAAGAACGTCGGGCGCGTTCTACCGACTTTGGTGGAGGCTATAACGATGATGTGGGGGTGTACGGTACGTTTGGCTATCAAGATTTTACGCTGTTACCCAATCCCCAGCGCGTTGAGGGAAATGCTCAGATTAGCTTGAAAAATATTGATTTTAACGCCCAGTTCGTCAGTCCTTATCAAGTAGCAGGTGATAACTTGGGCTATAGCTTCCGTGTGTTTCGCAAACGGACTACTTCTAACATTTTTAACCGAGATATTGACCTTTCCAATGGTCAGAGATTGCGAGACAGACGCTTTGGTGCAACAGCGGCGCTGACACGTCCCATCGGTGAATGGTGGGGGACGGCGGGGTTGAATTTTACTCGTATCAGTACAAGGGATGCTAATGGCAACATTTTCCGTGAGGATGTACAAGGAAATCCCCTCACGTTCAGCGGTGAAGGAATTGATGATTTGTACACTGTGTCCTTTGCTGTGACTCGCGACTGGCGAGATAATCCCTTTCAGCCCACTAGAGGTGCAATTCTTTCGCTGAGTACGGAACAGTCAATTCCTATCGGTGTAGGGAATATTTTGCAAAATCGATTGGTGGGTAACTATATCCAATACATACCCGTACGTTGGTTCAGCACTGATGAGCAAAATGCCAAGCGCTATGCTTTTCCAGAAATGTTTGCGGTGAATTTGCAAGCGGGTACGGTAATAGGCGATATGCCACCCACGCAGGCGTTTATGCTGGGTGGCGTTAATTCAGTCCGGGGATATGAAGAGGGCAATTTAGGCAGCGCTCGTAGTTATTTCTTAGCGTCTGGAGAATATCGTTTTCCCGTTGTCTCGCGGGTAGGAGGGGTAATTTTTGCAGATTTTGCCTCAGATTTGGGCAGTGGGGGATCGGTACCGGGAAAACCGGCTGTGGTACGCAATAAACCGGGGATTGGGTTTGGTACGGGTGTTGGGGCACGGTGGCGATCGCCGTTTGGAATTTTGCGAGTTGATGTGGGGGTGAATGATCAGGGTGAAGTTCGGTTTTACACGGAATTTGGTACGGGCGATCGCTTTTGAAGTCGTAGGATAGCTAGGATTTTTTTAACGCAGAGGGACGCTGAGGTTGTCGCAGAGGAACGCTGAGGGACAGAGGGATGAGCTAAGTTTTTGGGCTTTCACAGGGTTTGGCAGTACCCATGTTCGGAATTTTCACAATCACAGCGAATTACTCTGCCTATGGTACCCCCTGCACCGTCTCGCCAACTGATTGAGTCTGATCAAGCGCTTTATCAAAAGTTGGACTAGAACGGCTATCTAGCAACTGAAAGCCCACACTAAGCTGACACGTTAGTGTGGGTAGTTGATTTGCTGGTTTGAGAGAGAGGAGAAGAGGTTGATGGACTTATAAAGTTGCTCCCGACACTCTATTCCAGATAAAGACGGCGATGATTGCACCGATAACAGCAACGATGATGCCTGGAATACTGAGAGTCGATGCTGTGAAAGCAAGCCGACCCGTTGTTAATAAAGTTGCTATAGTGCCGCCGACAAAGGCTCCGATAATTCCTAGTAAAATTGTCCCAAGGATTCCACCACCACGCGCTGCCGGATCGATCGCTTTAGCAATAGCGCCTGCAATTAGACCTAACACTATCCAAGCAATGATGTTCATGTTCTTGAGAGTCGTTAAGTGTTTGTGATGACTATTTTTCTATCAGGTTTCTTCTCGCTTTTCTCTCCCCCTTGGGAAGTAATATTTTGCTGTCCCTAAGGAATAGGCCAAAGGTTGTTTAATCAGGGAAAGCCGCCCCTTTTTCTTCTCCTCGTAGTGGGTGATGTTTACTTGGGCGACGCTGTCCATTATGAAATCTTTGCCTTCCTGAGGCACGGAAGGTTAAACTATCGAATGGCCTTGCTTGTGGAATTCTGGGCGCTACCTATCGGCAACTTGACCCCTCAACCTCATCGGTGATGCAGCTCTTTCATAAAGTTTTCGCCAAGATTCTTAAAAAATATTTACAATATTACTAATACGGGTAAATATACTTGTAGATAAATTACAAAGGTTTTCGATTTTCATAAACCTTTGCCACTTAATCGGGTGATTTAACGCAATCGTGGACATTTATCGCCCTTGACTAAAAATCAACGGTCAAGGAGTGCTATTTTTCCATTCCTTACATTAATTACGCTAACAACTGCTGCATCTACGACCGAGTTTGACATTGCAGATATTCTACTTTTAGTTCTTGTAGTACTGGTTCATTTTGCCAACAATTCAACTGACAAAAATCTGAAACACCAATATGGATGCATCAGAATTTCAGTCGCTTTATCAAGCAGGAAAGAGAGATTTTCGCAATGCTTACCTATCTAGTGCTAATTTATGTGATGCCAAACTCTTGGGAGTCAACCTGAGTGGTGCTGACTTGAGTGGTGCTGACTTGTTTGGTGCCGACCTGAGTGGCGCTGATCTGAGTGATGCCAACCTATTTGGTGCCGACTTGAGTGAGGCTAACCTGCTGAATGCTGACCTTAGGGGTAGTGACTTGAGTGGTGCAGATTTCACGAATGCTAACCTGAGCGATGCTGATCTCACTGATAGCCAACTCGTCAGTATCAACTTGAGGTATGCCACTCTCAGTGATGCCTGCCTAAGTTCAGCTAACCTTTGTTACGCCAACCTCCTCGGTGCCAATCTCAGTGGTGCAAACTTACACACGGCTGACTTAAGTTACGCTGACTTGCTAGGTGCGAATTTGTTTGGTGCAAACTTATTTGGTGCTAATTTGAGCTATGCAAATTTGTTTGGGGCCAATATGAGCTATGCAAATTTATTGGGGGCGAATTTACGGTATCCCACCAGTTTATTGGCAGCAAATCTGAGTGGTGCCAACCTCAAAGGTGCGAATTTGAAAGGTGCCGATCGCATGGCTGCCACACTCACTGAAGCGAAATTGGTGGATGTCTACTTGCAGTCAGCCTGTTTGGAGCGATCTAACGTATATCATGATAAGTTATGCCGCTTAATTCATGCTGTTTCTGGTCGCCAAAGTTCGTCGTGATTTTCAGCCACCAGACTACGTTTTGAAGGTAGAAGGTAAAAGATAAAATTGAATCATTTTTTTCTTTTTACTTTCTACTTTTTATTGGTGGAAGGTTTTAAGCACAACTGGGGTAAAGGGGAATGACGATGATTACCCATTCCTCATGCCTAAAAACTATAATCCACTTCAACAATTTCCGTATATTCAAACTCATTAGGACTGCGCTTGACTAAAGGATAGCGAACTTGGCCTAACTCAATCACATCTTCTTCTCCGTCAGGCTTAGGCGAGTTATAGGTCAGAACATATTCTCGACCAATGTAATTTTGCATCTCTTGAGCGACTTCTCCTCGCCACTGTGTCCTAGTTACTAAAACTACAAGTTGATTGGCTAATGTAGGAAGTATTTTGGCGATTTGCCTGCGGTAGATTTCATCCAAACTCCCGAATGGAGAATCCATGACAATCGGGAACGTACTACTATCTAGTCCCATCAATGTATTTTCTTGAATCCAATCTCGGACTCGGTCAATAATTCCTCCGATAAAGGATAGGCTAAGAATCTGATTTTCCCCAGTAGAAGCAGCAACGATTGTCTCTTCTCCTAGGGTATTTTCAACGAGAGTTAGTTCATATTTTTCATTGAGTTTGGGAATATAGGGAGTAAAAGAGATGGAGGTAAATATTTCCTGAACCCGCTTTTCTAGAGAAGATCGAAACTGATTTTCCAGACGTGATCGCACTTCAGTCAATCGCTCAATGGCATCTAAAGCCGCAGCAATTCGTTGTTGAGCTAAGGTTTGCTTAGCTTCATTCATCTGATGCTTGGTAATTTGCTTAATCTTGAGTTCTATCTCACTCTTCAAGCTTTGAATTTTCTGCTGATTGGCTCCTTTTTCCAACATTGATTCTCGAATTCTTTCTTCTGTTTCATCCAAGCGTCTTTGTAAGTGTTGAATATCCTCACTTGGATAAGTTCGCAGTTTTTTATTAATATCATCTAACTGCGTCTCAAGTTGAGAAAGTTCTGTTCTCCCCTGCGCCATTATAGCTTGCTGCCTGTCTAACTCTTCCCAAAATTCAGGGACTTGTTTATCCATTTCATCGACTTGCACACCTATACGAATGGCTGTTTCTTCAACATCAGCCATTCCTGCTTTATCCATCCAAGCTGATACCTGCTGATGAGCATGAGTACCTTCTATTAATTCTGCCCCACAGATGCAACGTTGCTGATTGAGTAAATCCCCAACAAATTGCCGCTTAATTCCAACGGGTAACTCTCCTCTGGCTCGCAAGTCATCCACAATCAGCCGAAATTCTGCCGTTACTTGCGAGAGCAAAACAGTATAACCTCGGTTTGAAATCACTCGTTTTAGGGAATCTTTCGCTTGCTTGAGTTGTTCGCGGACTAATTTAGCTTTGCCCTCAAGTTCATCACGAAGACGTTGTAATTCCTCAGCACCACTCAGTTCTAACAAACGATTGCCAACCGTTCGTTTGACTTCATCATGACGGGCTAATTCTTGGTCAAGTTCTCGCTGTCGATTGGAAAGACTCTGGCTCTCGTGTTCCAGATTGCTTTGTTCTTTTAATAGTTTTTTTGTTTCAGAATCACCAATTAGTGCTAATTCTGATTCTAAGCTTTTCTTCGCTTCTCTTAAATGTTTAATAGAACGATTTAAAACCTCCACCCCTAGTAACGTTTTCGTGGCTTCAGCAATTTCTGACTTTTGATCAGAGCGAACAATTTGCTCAATTCGTTCTCCATCAAAGAAAAAGTACTGATGTAAAGAAGCGGGTAAAATCTGACCAATAATATCATCTGGTAGTTGTTGAGGAAGCAACCAACGCCCATCATCTCCAGCGATCTGGAGGTACAATTCACTTCGTCCTTGCTCAACCCCAGCTTCAGTTTTATAGGCACGACATAGGCGCTTAGCTTGGTAGCGTTTATTATGATGCTCAAACCCTACTTCTACCCAACAATCCACTGCTGCTCCTAAGGAGGATTCAGCAATAGCTCGTTTATTCACCAGTTGCTCTTCTGAGGTGAAAGCGGCACTGAACTTCTCATAAAGTACCCAGGTAAAGGCATTTAGGAGTGTTGTTTTACCCGCTCCATTATTGCCATGAATAATGGTTGTGTGCTGCTTGCCATTGGCTAATACAATTTCTGGAGTTTTACCATAAAATTGACGAAAGTTGCAAAGTCTGATTGATGTCAGTTTCATTGCACCTCTTCCTTAATAATTTTTAAAATATCATCATTAACTCCCCTCGGAAATTTCATATAAAGCTTATCTTTTTCCACTTGTAAGACTCGTTCAATAATGCGGCGCACCTCAGGTGGAGCGTTCGTAATGGGCTCCTGCACATCACCCAGAGCAATACTCGTGTGATACGAAGAATGCTTCTCCGCTACAACCGTAGGTCGAACTGTAGCAGTACCGTTAGAGTAGCTAAATGCTATAACCATAGTTGAAATTTTCCCGCTCCTTCACATATCTAAAAGCCCATATCGTCTCTGAAGCTGTAGAAGTTTTATCCTAGCTTCTCCGGCATTATCAGCTAAGTCGGCAAATTCCAAAAATCGCCTCAATTCTTTCTTGAGCAGATTGCGTTCGACATCCAACGTTTCTCGCCCCAAATCAGGTGGCAAAACAATCATGTCAAATAACGTAGCGCGTTGTTTACCTGGATGTGGGCGCAAAATTCGCCCTCGCCGTTGAATAAATTGACGAGGATTGCCACTACTAGCCAGAATGACAGCAGTTTGCACAGCAGGAATATCAACACCTTCATCGAGACAACGAATAGCTACTAACCCTTGCAATTCCCCGCTTTCAAATTGACGGCGTAACTCTTCCCGTTCTACTAAGGGAGTTTCGGCAGTGTAGGTGTTAATACGATAGCCGAGTTGGGCGCCTAATAACCGAGTAACGGCAGCAATTTGATGTTGGTTTTCCTGACTCAAGGCATCTTCTCCCGCACCGTCACCACAATAAAACAGAGTATGGGAGGTATCCAGACGCCCCACCATTAATTGCCGCAGTGCTTGTAGCTTGTTCGCCGCTGCCCCAATTAACCGCGCACGTTGCATTAATAACGAGGTTACGGTGTCATTGTTCTCAAAATCTTCTTCATCCATGAGTGCCCAGCCAATGCGTTTGGTTAATTTGGCATAGGCAACCGTCTCCGCTTCCGTTAATTCCACTAAAACAGGATAGTAGAGATAGTGAACGAGTGCCTGTTGTCGAATGGCATCTGCTAGGGTGAGTTCTGGTTGCAATACACTGCCAAAGTAGTCCAATAAAACTTGTGTACCCTCTTCATCAAAATACCGTTCCGGTGTGGCAGACAGGGCGAGGCGTAAGCCAATATTACGCGGTAAACTTTGTTCTAAGCGGGGTGCGCCCAAGTTATGGGCTTCATCTCCGACAATCAGTGTTTTAGCGGGAAAGTACTTCAGTTGAGACTGCAATCCGTCTCCCATTAATGTGGCATTGGTGGTGATGACGGTAAGAAAGGGTTGGTTGCCAGCATGAACGTTGTAAAGCGCTGTTGAGAGTTGACTTTGCCAGTTTCGGACATTCTCGAAGGCTAAGATGGGTTCCAGGTTAAAGTTTTGGCATTCTCGCGCCCATTGGGTGACGAGATGCCGGAAGGGGCAGACAACGAGCAAGACTTGCAAGCCGATCTTTTGATACAGTTCAGTGGCGATCGCAAGCGCTGTCATCGTCTTCCCGCTACCCGTTGCCATCTTCAACGTTCCTCGCCCCTGATTGGCAAACCAGTTCGCCACAGCTTGCCGCTGATATTGCCGCAATTGAATAGTGGAGGGGATTTTAGGGCATCCCGGTGGCGGTTGATTCGCCTGAGATGAACGCTCACGGTAACTGCCCTTAGATTCTGCTACCGCAAAATAGGTGTAGGCACGAGTACTATTGTGTACGGGTAAGTGTCCGTCAGGTAAACTCTGAGCTTGATACTGAGCTGATACTTGATCAACCTTCCTTGAGAACAACTCCACTCTCCAACTGCCCCTGACGTAAAACGTGAAGACCGATACTCTGTTCTATCAACTATTCCAGAATTTTCCAAGTATATTCTTTGAACTGATTGGAGAGCCAACAACTGATGTCAGCAGCTATCAGTTCACCGCGCCAGAAGTCAAGCAACGCGCATTCCGTTTTGACGGCTTATTCCTCCCGTCCGTTGAGTCCCCCGAACTGCCGATTTATTTTGTCGAAGTTCAGTTTCAAAAGAAGTCGAAGTTCTATTCTCGCTTATTTGCAGAAATTTTCCTTTACTTCTATCAATACGACCCACCTAACGAGTGGTATGCCATTGTAATCTATCGTCGCCGCAGTCTGGAAGTAGCAGCCCCAAGGCGGTATCGAGAGTTAATGGCACATCGAGTGCGAAGGATTTACCTCGATGAAATCGCACAGGCAGCAGAGCAATCTATTGGTGTAGGGGTCATACACTTAGTTGTAGAGTCCAGAAACAGAACAGGCAACCTCGCCCGACACCTAATTGCTAAAGCAAGGCAAGAACTGCCAGATGCCAGCCTCCAGCAACAAATCATAGAATTGATAGAAACAATTGTTTTGTACAAATTTCCCCGTCTGAGTCGTGAGGAACTAGAAGCGATGCTGGGATTGAGTGAATTGAAACAAACCAGAGTTTATCAAGAAGCCCGTGAGGAAGGGCGTCAAGAAGGGCGTCAAGAAGGGCGTCAAGAAGGTCTTGAAGAGGGTCAGTTACAAGCTAAGTTAAAAATGGTGCCCTGGCTACTGGAGGTGGGAATAAGTGTTGAGGAGATAGCTCAACGGTTAGAGCTAGATATGGAAACAATAAGACAGATCGCAGCAGAACAAACAAGGAGTCCCGATGCGGACACTTCAAATTAGAGCGTTTACGCGACTGGCTACTGATAGATAGGTGACTTTGCTGTCCTCAAATTACTGTAGTTTACGGGTAGACGAGTAGGGTTGGAGGTTATGAACTGGGCGCAGCGATCAGTTTTTGTGAGGGATACTACCTACAAAATCAAACAAATGATGCGCTAGCTGTAATTTGCTACACGGTTCAATTTCTACCTGGCGTCCCTGTTTATCCAGAAAAATGGCTTGATTGGTATTACTCCCAAAACCACTGTTGGGTTTATCGATGGGGTTCGCCGCGATCGCATCCAACTTCTTGTTCTGCAATTTCTCTAAAGCAGGCTTGACAATATTACCTGTTTGTGCTGCAAACCCAATTAAATATTGATGGGGCTGTTTGCGCTGTCCCAATTCTGCCAGGATATCCGGTACAGGTTCTAGGGGTAAGGAGGCGGGCAGCAATTTCTTCGGTAACTTTTGTGGGGCGTATTCAGCCGGTTTGACATCGGCTACAGCGGCTGCCATCACGATTATGTCTGCATCCGGAAAACATTCCAGCATCGCCTGCTGCATTTGCGCTGCACTTTCCACCGAAATTGCCCGAGTACCCATCGGTACTTCCCAGCTGCTCGGAGCGTGAACTAAAGTTACCGTTGCTCCCCGATGCATTGCCGCTTGTGCCAAAGCCAGTCCCATCTTACCTGTCGAGGGATTGCCAATAAAGCGGACAGGGTCGATATATTCTCGCGTTCCCCCTGTACTAATTAAGACGCGCTTGCCGACTAAATCTCGCTTACCCCCCGTGTGTAAAAGGGATTCAACGGATGCCAAAATCTCCCCAGGTTCTGCCATGCGTCCGGAACCGATGCGATCGCACGCTAGCAAACCCGCTGCTGGCCCTACACTATGATATCGGGAGTCACTCAACAGTTGTCGCCAGTTCCGCTGTACTGACAACTGTTCCCACATCTCGGTATTCATGGCGGGTGCGACTAGTACGGGACAGCGAGAAGCCAGTACCGTATTGGTGAGCAAATTATCTGCTAAACCGTTGGCTAACTTACCCAGAGTATTCGCCGTTAGGGGAGCAATTACCAATATTTCCGCCCATTCTCCTAACTCAATATGTACAGGGCGAGTGTGAATCGGTTGCCAGAAATCTTGATCGGTATAAGCGGGATGGCGGGAGAGCGTGGTGAGTGTTAAGGGAGTGATAAATTCTTGAGCCGCTTGCGTGACAATTGTCCTCAGTTGCACTCCCGATTTAAACAAAGTGGAAACCACCTCACAAACTTTATAGGCGGCGATGCCGCCGCCTACAGCTATGAGGACTCGCCTACCGTCCAATTTGAGATTTTGGATTTGGGATTGTGGAAATGGACGTTGCTCGCCTATTTCAGCCATTTTCAATTCCGCTCCCTCAACCCAATCTAAAATCTAAAATCCACAATCGATTAGGCTTCATCGTAGCTTTCTAGATCGAGCAAGTAAACGTAGGGTTCTATTAACTCTGGACGCTGAAAGGCTAGTGCTCGGAGCAAATGCCAGTCCTCCAATCCTTCAAAAGCATTGGTGTACTCGTCCCGCTCCAAACGTCCAGCCAATTCTGCAATATCATCTGCTGTGAGAACCGATAAATCACGCTCCCGAAGGGTTAAAGTTGCCATTGCTCACGCCTCCCTTGATTAGTATCTGTGCCAAATGCTTTACAGATCTAACATCCGCAATTACTATTATCGCTATTCCTTGCCAGTACTCAATTTAAAAATACAAAGTATTAAGTGAAGTCGTTGTAAATTTTTCAGACGCTTGTGAGCAAGGGGCAATCAGGCGACCTACCAGTGAGGGAGAAATCGTATCCTTCGAGGTAGAACTATTGTAGACTGACGTTGACCGCCAGATTTAAGCGGCTGGTCCTCCCGTATTTACTAAGATAAATTCCCGGATTACCTCTAAAACTTCGGGTCGGATTTCATGTCCCATCTCAAATTCTTTGTACTGCATCGGTGCTCCCAAGTTAAGCAAATAATCTCGTACCCTTTGAGCTGCACTTAAAGGCACAACTGTATCCTGTCTACCATGCACGATTAAGACGGATGGCAAAGGAGGTTCGAGATCTTGAGGGGTACGATGCAAATAACCGCTCATGCAAATCAAACCAGCGACGGGTAAATTTAGCCCAACATCTAGAGCCATCGCTCCACCTTGAGAAAAGCCACTTAAAATGGTGGACTCTAGTGGGACACCAGTACTTCCTTCCAGAGACTTGAGCCAATCTGTGAGTAGCTCTTGACTCAGAGATAATCCTTTGTAATCTTCTCTAGCCAGGTCATACCACATCTTGCCTCCCGCTACCTGAGGGTGAGAGAAGGGAGCATTGGGAAGCAAGAAAAGGTAATTGGGCAAATTTAACAGGGTTGCTAAGGAGGCCAAATCTTGGGCGTTGGCTCCCCAGCCGTGTAGAATGACAACCAGACCAGCAGGGCTCTGATCCAGTTCTGGGGCAATGGAAATAAAGTCGAGAGACAGAGTTCTACTCCTCTAGAATGCAACTCACTATTTAGTAATTGGTGTGAAGCTGATATTCTAAAGGATATCTTCGCCCATATAACTCACCAATCCGCAATTTTTTTGAAGCGGTCATGATTTAGAATCATGTGGCGATCGCGATCTAGAGTGAATGCACCTTCGCTTTTAAGCTTGCTGAGGAGTCGCGTTACAGTCACTCGCGTCGTTCCAATCGCATTGGCAAGGTTTTGATGCGTCAAACGCACCTCTAAACGGGTGCCCTCTGCCAGGGGTTGACCCATCTCCTGTTGCATCAATAGCAGTAAGGAGTATAAGCGATCTTCTACTCGACGTTGACCTGCGATCGCAAGCAGTGCCTCTGTTTGTCGCATCCGCCGTACCATCTGTTGTAAAACTACATGAGCCAAACGCGGCGAAGCGTTAATTTCTGCTAAGGAGAACCAAATCAGGTGGGTATCACAAAGCGCTGTGGCCTGATAGCTTTGTAGAAGGGAGAACCACTGACCAAAGAACGTTGAAGGGGCTGCCCAACCCAGCCACACCTCTTCACCATTCTGACAAACTGTACTTAACTGGACGATACCCTGACAGACTTGCCAGACTCCTTGGGAAACCAAAGGAATCCCTTCGCCTTTTGCATAAAAATGCAGACGGCGTCCTTCTCTTAAATCGTTGTGATCGGTTTCTAGAATTGCTCTGGAAGCTTGGAGCATGAGGTGCCACTCTTTCGCTGCTGTTTAAAACTAGCGTGCATTGCCAGTTTCAATGTAAGCTACCCAGGTAAAGACTCGGTAATCACCAGATTAAACATGGGTCGTTTCATCGGCCTGAGGGATAGGAAATTTTGGTAATGGGTGATTGGGAATTGGGATTATTACCCATTACCCAATCGTGCGCTCAGTGCTGAGCTGGAGTTAATTCCGACTCACTTCACTGCTGGAGATACAGGTTTGAGGAGAGTTTGATGCAAATCTCTTCGGGCTTGCAAGGTAAGATAGCGCTGCTGTAAAGTCCGCCATTCTTGCCATGCCTGGTAACGAGTTTCTGTGAATTGAGCCGTCAGTACGGGCAGTTGCACCGCACAGTCTGAGTCGAGGGTGTCTTTGAGAAATTCTGCTAAAACAAAACTGTCTTGTACGTGACCCAAAATGCTCTGAATGGCTTTGATATCTTTGAGGTAATCCTCATACGTAGAGCCATAGAAGTCTGTAAATAGCTCCATCTGATAGCGCACTCGCTTAGCTTGTTTGCGCAGGCTATGCAGGCTGTCTCCGTGAGCATTTAACAGTTGCACCACAATCTCCGAATTCAGATCACTAGGGACGGCGATTGCTCCGGCTTCCAGTTTCACTCCAACTAACCAAGCAGGATGAAGTAAAAATTCGCTCACCAGCGGCAACAGCAGATCTGGCAAGATTTCCTCAATCGGAAATTCTGCGAATTGCCCGTAACTTGGCTGCATCAGCCAGGTTTGCAAACTCTGCTTCAGTTCTTGATAACGTTCATCTTTCAAGGCTGTCTGAACGATATCTAGTATCTTTTGACGTTGCTTTTTCAGGGTATTCAACACTTTGTTGAGCGTATCCTGTTCAGCCGATGGTAGGGAGGGGAGGTACTGATTGTTTAGGGTGTCTTGCAGAACGTCTAAATCCCGTAGTTCTCCCAATTGTCGAGCAACTTTGGCAATTTTTTTCTCTTGAGCGGCTGACGGCAATGAGAGTGCTGGCGCAAACCCATGAACGGCAGTGCGTAGACGACGCATACCGACGCGCATTTGATGTAAAGCTTCTGGGTCTTTATCGTTAAGAACGTCGGCTTCGTGTTTCAGGATTTTCTGGAAGTGTTTTTCAATTGCTAGATACGCCCAATGACCCAGTGCCGTTGGGTCTAGCGTCGTAGTTTTTGTCATTTTGGCAGATGATTGCTCTTGTTCGGCGCAATGGAAAGCCCAATTTTAACAACTAGGTTCAAGCTGTTAAACGTACCACACTTCTGAGCGGACGAATGTGATAAAGACTACTTGAGCCAAGGGGGTTGGGTAATGTCCAAGGGGCGGGAAACCCAGAGGTCGTAGTGGGTTGCAGTGATACCTGTGGTTATATTTTTGATGAAGGGATTGCCAGTCCAGATTTGGCAGCCACAAAGCGTTTTGGGTTCTTTAATCTCAAAGCCACCCTGAGTAGGAGTTAGCTGCAAAAATTCAACGTGCCAGTGCGGGGGTTCAACAGCGATGTGAGTGATGTCTGTATCTTCGTTAGTAGGCTGGGAATTCCGAAGATCGCGCTTGATTGCTAGGGGCATAAAGTCGATATCGAGGATATAAGCATCGAATCCTTGTTTGTGGGCGAACTTGAGAATTTCTTGCCAATCATAAATTGGCATTTGATCGCCTTGGAGTTGGCTGTCTTGACTCAAGCAATACCCGCCAAACAACCAAACGAGTTTTTCTAAGATGTGTTCGACACGGGGGCGATCGCAATTTAAGAGTTCGACATCTTCTGGTAGAAGCATACGACCAGGTACACACCACCAGTATTCCCACAATGTTTCTGTATCTACAAGAATGATGCGCTTAACGACGCCAGGAATGCGATCGCGCTGCTGAATCTCCCGAATTTCCTGAACAGAGGCACTCTGAGTATCGGGAATAGGCAGTTCCAAGTTCTGCGCTAAGGGATGCTGTGGCGCACTCAAGAGTTCCTCAGGAATGAAAGCATCAAAGGTATTCAAAGCTCATCTCCCCAGTAGCCAACGTGGTATATCGCTTTGTTTCCTAGCATAAAAGGTTGAAAATAGTAACTGTTGCTTGCCGATTCTGACATGCAACCCTTATCTTTATAGAATAAGTTTTTTAGAATTGGCTGATTGCCATTCGAGGGCAACTAAAATTTACAAAGCCCACGATCTTTACATTCAGAGTTCCTCTGTAGGATTGGAACGAATGGCTGCCAGACAAGGCGCTTTGTTTAAAGCACGTTATGGTTCTAAAGACTGACCATCAAGTAAGCACGCACTAACCACAAGGAACAAAATCCTCATCCAACTGTATGACGCCGAGCCAAGACTTGGGAGCAGCAGTCAAGTCCACCGGGGCATTTAAGACAAGAGACTTTGCCAGTTTAATTCCAAGACCTGGCTGGAATCAAAACCAGCCGTCCAGGGAAGGTTTTTTGTAGCAGTTGTGACAGCAGGAATGACAGGAACCTCCCATAGATGGAAGTTCTTAACTGATTCCGTTTCACATCAGTAGTGCAGTGTTGGAGGAGGTGACATAGACTGAGTCGCCTACAAACAGCTTTCTAAGTTTCACTCAAATTATCCACTGTGACTCTTTCTCAGAGGCGCAACTTTTGTAGAAGGCTTAGATCAGTCAGTCTTGAGATAAAACTTTGATGTTGGTTCAGTTGATAACGATTAGTAGTTGAGGCAGTAATCAGGCTAACCAAGACTTAGTAAGAGTCGCTAAATCAGCTTTAGTTTCTGAACAAAACGCTAATAGTTTCTCTGTGTTCATATCATTGTTCTCATCATTTTTATACTTCCTACTTCAGCCTTCATTGGACTCATTAACCTCTTATTTCTGTCGTCGATTACCCTACCCACCGTAGTAAGTTCCAAGGAGTTATTAGCTAACCTCTGCCACCTGTCATTTCTTTTTTAGAAATCAGGTCGAGCCTGGAGCTGATCAACAGCAAGGAAAATCAGGCAATTTTTATGAAAGCAAGTGAATTTTCAATGGAAGCCACACTTTTGAGTCGGCATGAAACAGGAGAACGAAATTTTCCTGGTGCCAAATTGATGGGAGCCGATTTAAGTTGTTCGACGCTCAATCGCATCAATTTAAGTGCCGCTCATCTGAATGGGGCAAATTTAACCAAAACTAAACTTATTCGAGCCAATCTCAGTAATGCCGACTTGAGGATTGCCAATCTTACAAAAGCTCAACTGATTGAAACTACGCTTTCGCGAGCCGACCTCACTCAGGCTATGCTAAATGAAGCGGATTTAAGTGGGGCAATCCTATCGGGAGCGGTTTTATCAGGAGCTGACTTAAAGTTTGCCACTCTGATAGGTACTAGCCTGATTGGTGCCTTAGTCAAAGGTGCAAAACTGACCAAAGCTAACTTAACAGGGGCGACCTTAAGCCGAGCTATTCTGGTGCAAGCGGATTTGAAAAAAGCAACATTGACTCGAGCTATTCTCAGTGAAGCTGACTTAAGTGGAGCTAACCTGAGTGGAGCTAGCTTGATTCGAGCTTATTTGAACCGGGTCAACTTACGTCAGGCTAATCTGGAGGAGGCTGACCTAAGCGAAGCTGATCTCAAAGGCGCTGATCTGAGTGGAGCTAATCTTAGTGGGGCAAACTTGCGAGGGGCAGATTTGCGAGAGGCGAATTTAAGTGGTGCTGACTTGAGTGGGGCAGACTTGCAAGGCGCCAATCTCTGCCTCGCCCGTCTGAATGGATTGCTTTTAAAGAAAGCCAACTTACGGGGAGCAGACTTAAGCAAAGCCAACTTGGAAGAAGCTAACTTGTCCAAAGCCAATCTGTCGGGAGCCAATCTGCTAGAGGCTAACTTAGTAGATGCAAACCTAAGTCAGGCTAATCTGCAACGAGCTGGTTTGCTGCTTACCTATTTGACACGAGCCAATCTCAGCAACGCTAACCTCAATGAAGCTAACTTAATCGGAGCCAACCTCACTGACGCTAATTTGAGGGAAGCGTCTTTGGACGGGGCAATCATGCCCAATGGCACAAGGTATAGTCCAACCGAGTAGTTGTCAAAATTTAGCCAATCAGAATAACTCATTACTTTTTGGACACGATTCGTTCCCTATCCAACCGCTCTTTTACAAAAGTTGGATTTTAATAAAAAGTTGGGCTTTTAAATCGACGCCGCAGGAGCTTTAAATCAATATTCCTCGCGGCGTTTGATGTGCGATTGCTTCTTGAAGAAGATTGCGGATGAAAAACTAATACCAATTCCATAAAATAGCGCTATACATCTACCCCCTCAACCCCCCCTTAGTAAGGGGGAAGCCAGAATAGCATCTGTAGCAAGCATTGAGGAGATTGGTATAACTACAAATGAGTGAAAGCTCAGACAGGACTTACGCAGTCGCCCCCCGACGCCCCCAATACTGGGGGGACTTTCATCTTACTCCCCCCAAGCTTGGGGGGTTGGGGGGGCTTTCTTAACGGATTGTGCGTAAGTCCTGTCAGAAATGGGAATTCACGCTACTTCCATGTGTTATAGAAGTAAGCATCCTGTTAATAAATGCCTGGTAAGAGTCATAATTAAATAATATAAGTTTTACCTTTCTTGATTGAGGTATTTATGCCAACCTCAACACCAAAAAGACGCCGCTCTGCTCGCAATCGTGTAAGTTATTGCATCAATTTTGAATGCGAACAACGCGAGAACCCTGCTCATTTAGAGTTGTGTCAAGCTTGTGGTACTCCCTTGTTACTCAAGAATCGGTATCGACTGATTTCACCGCTTCGATCTCTGTCTGTACCCGGTCACGCAGAACTATTTGAAGTCGAGGATTTGGGAGTGGAAGCCGCTATCGGCTCTAGATACAAAGTCGTAAAAATTTTGAAGGCAAATGATACGACTTTAGTTCGCCTGTTTAAACAAGAAGCAGACTCTTTAAAAAAGCTCAACCATGCAGGTATTCCCAAAATCCAACATGGAGATGGCTACTTTACTATTTCTCTGCTATGTCATGCCAATCCACTGCACTGCTTGGTCATGGAAAAAATCGAAGGGGAAAACTTACATGAATGGGTCGGTAGAACTGGGCCTATTTCTCAAGAAGAAGCCTTGAATTGGCTCAAACAACTGCTAGAAATTTTGGATTATCTTCACCAAAATCAATATTTTCATCGAGATATTAAGCCATCCAATATTATACGGAAACCAACAGGTCAGCTAGTTCTTATTGATTTTGGTACAGTTAGGGAGATAACACAGACTTATATTGTAAAAGTGAGTGGTCAGGAGGACATAACATGCATTTTCTCTGCGGGTTACACCCCTGAAGAGGTAATTCATGGGAAGGCCGTTCCACAATCTGATTTTTATGCCCTCGGACGTACCTTCGTTTATTTACTGACGGGCAAATCTCCCCTCAAATTGCAGAGAGAATCCGAGCAATTCAATTGGCGAGAGAGTGCGCCGCAGGTATCGCCCCCACTAGCCGATTGGATTGATTACCTGATGGCTCCATCTCCAATTCACCGACCGCCAAACACGTCATTCATTTTACATTGCCTGGAGGGAAAAAGTATTGATGAATTGCCCCGTATTTCAGTAGAAACTCCAGGGAATCGCACCGACGAATTGCCATCTTTTCCAACTTCATGGTGGTTAGTTATCCTTAATTTTGTACTTTTTTCAATTCTGCTTGTAACTGGGTTGCTCTGGTGGCAAAGCTATCAAAAATATCGGGAAAATCAATGGCAAGTGCCTCACCCGGTGAAGTCTTCAGGTCTCATGAGCAACAATTAGTGATTCACTAGAAGTTGGCGAGTTTCACTTGCGGCTGCTTTCATCGCCTCTTCCGGGCTGCTTTCTCTTCTTAGCGCCTGATTCAGATAGCGCTGTAATATCTCAGAAGCGCGAGCATACTCAGGAATAGGAGGACGCAAGACGGAATGCTGAAGGGCTTGTGATAGTTGTGGAAAATGAGGGTATTTTCTAAGAATTTTGGGGTCATTCAATAATGTCTTGCGACTGGGTATATAGCCTGTCTCTAAAGTAAATTTATGCTGTACTTTAGCGCTGGTTAGATACGCGATCGCTTTCCACGCTTGATTGGGATGCTTGGAGGTTTTGGCAATTCCTAAGCCCCAGCTACCGTTGCAACCTCCGCCGCTACGGTATTTGGCATGAAGCGTCATTGCTTGAATCCCAACGTTCCCCTGAATAGGAGAGTCTGGTGCATTAGCCTGAGTCCACATATAAGGCCAACCCCGCAGAAATACAGCATGACCTTGCTGAAATTGGGTAAACGACTCGTCTTCACTATACGAGACAACCTCTACCGGAGAAATTTTTTGCTCCATTGTGTTGACTAAAAATTTAACCGCGGCAATCGCTTCGAGGCGGTCAAGTCCTACTTCCCGGCTGGCCGGCTTAATCCAGAAACCCCCGTAGCCTTGTAGCACCTCAACAAACATAGCAGACAAGCCTTCATACTCCCGCCCTTGCCACAGATAACCCCATGGAGCTAACCGCCGTTTTTGTAAAGCTTGTGATGTTTTTAGCAGTTCTTGAAATGTTTTAGGTGGCAGAAGTTTAGCTTTTTCTAATAGGTCTTTGCGATAATAAAGCAAACCAAAATCGGAACGGAAGGGAATGCGATAAAGTTTACCTTGATAGCGTCCAGCTATCACATCACTTTCTAAAAATTTTGCCAACTCGTGCCGTGAAATTCGCTCTGATAAGTCGAGCAGCCACCCCCGATCAGCAAACTCACTGATCCAGATTACATCCATATAAATTAGGTCATAGGCATTCCCTGATTGAAAGTTAATGGTATAGAATTCTTTCAGCTTTTCTGTTAAATCACCTTGGCGATTTTTTACTTCTACAAGACTAATGCGAATATTTCGGTTTTTAGCCTCGAAGTCATGGATTAGCGATGACCAATAGGTCGCTTCAAACGCTGGAACCACTAAGGTAAGATTCACGGGGGGTGTAACTGGCCAAGTGAGGAGGAGAATTAACACCATTAAAATTTGCAGGAGAGCTGCCAGTCCCCAGATTGGTGTGATACCCCGTCGCTGTAGGAATTCTCGCAGTTGGCTCAGCGGTTGGTTATCTGTCATGGGTAAGGCAGTTCCTTAGTCGTTTTGCCAAATTAGTAGGTATCCTAACAAGGAAACCAATACAATTTGGCTGTATCGTTCCTTAACTGTGACTTGAATAAGCGACGTAAATGCTCAGCTAAGCGATCGCCACCATAAGGGGAGAGGACATAATCTTTAAGCCCTAATGTTCGCTGGCTCCAAGGAAGACCACCCCCTGCCTCAGCACTCAGCGCAACAATCGGTACAGCCTGAAATTGGGGATAACAGGCGAGTGCTTGCGCCCAAGCTTTACCTTCTGCTGCCGATATGGATTCGTAAATCAACACCAAATCTAGTTTAAAGGGGAACGATTGAGGTGAAATGTCTTCACGATGGGACACAAATATCACTTGAAAACCGTTACGAGAAAACCATTCCTCCAAGTTTTCTGCGTCATCTGGCGGGATACCAATAGCAAGCACGCGGGTAATGCCTAGTTTCTCCTCAACATTTGGGGATTTTTGCTCATCAGAACTTGGCTGAGAAAACCCA
Source organism: Waterburya sp. (assembly GCA_036703055.1). Taxonomy (GTDB): domain Bacteria; phylum Cyanobacteriota; class Cyanobacteriia; order Cyanobacteriales; family Coleofasciculaceae; genus DATNPV01. The sequence continues at coordinate 2,863 of DATNPV010000061.1, read as the reverse complement.
GGCTGTTCACACAGAGTGCAATTCGGAACATCATAAGCATGACCCTCAGGGATAGGAATTGGCAAATTGCACCGAGCGCACTCACTCACCGTGCAACGTCCATCCAAAAATTGACCAAAGCAGTAAACATCTCCTTCAATATAAAGTTCACGAAAATCACGACGCGAGAGTAACTGCTTCCAGAACTCCTGAAAATCAGGATGATAGCCCCAGTACTGATACACTGACTTCTTAAAAGGTAAAGGGCCATTCACAGGACTGATAGGGCTCTTGCCACGGCTGAGATAGTAGGCAATATAGCTCTTGAGCAGTTCGGTCTGAGTTGCTGCACCATTGTGTTGATTGCTCACAGGGACAGAAGTATACTGAGGTGTTGGCAGCGAGGCCGATATTTTCTCGTCTGTGACTTGGGTTTGTCCTTGTTCTATTTCATGGAAAATGACGCGATCGCGCCCTTGTTTTTTCGCCTGAGTCAGTGCTTGATCAGCAGCTTTCATGAGCATTGAGCAAGAGGATTCATCTGTGGGAACGAGCGTCGCCACGCCTAAGCTTAGGGTAAGATACTGACTAGAATCAGACTTTGTCAGAGGAATCTTGAGCGCTGCAACAGTACCGCGAATATTTTCTGCAACTTGTACAGCCTCTTCAGCATTGGTCTGGGGCAAAATTACAATGAATTCTTCACCCCCATAACGAGGAACTAAATCGACAGGACGGTCAAAAACACGATCAATTGCTTGCGCGACTTGCTGCAAACACTGGTCACCCGCTTGATGACTATAGCTCGCGTTGTACAGCTTGAAAAGGTCGAAATCACCGAGAATGATCGACAAGGATGCTTGTTTTTGAGCCATCTGTTGCCAATTTTGCTCAAGGTAAGCTTGAAAACGGCGACGGTTGGCTATTTGAGTCAAGTTATCTAAACATGTTAAACGATGTAATTCTGTTTTCATTTTTGAATCAGAAACTACTTTTTCCGAGTATGGCAAATCACCGTTCAGTGTTTGGCGCTCAGTAATCTTCTTGGTGAGCCAATGCTGCCTATGTATCGCAGACTCTCTTAAACCATATAGGTTTGGCATTTCTTGGTGGCAATGACTGCAAAACCAGAAAATCCGGTTGTGAGAGATGTGTCGCAGTAAAGTTTGAGAACAGCAAGGACACAAATGTTGTTTTGACATAATTCTTTTCATTGACTCTCATAAACTAGAGACGATTCCCGATTTATCGAGCCATTCCTATTTATTTCCTATTTATATTTTTCCTTACTTTTTAAGTATTAATTCTATATTTTCTTAAACATTATTTGAAATATGTTAAATGAGGGTTGATTAGAGGAAAAGATAGCACTGAAGTCCATACCTGATGGACTTCAGTGAGAAACGCTTTAGGAAAGTACTTGACCTGTGTAGACAAAAAAGAGGAGCAGTACGAAACTTACTCCTGTTTTTTCCCCTTCCCCTTGGGCAAGAAGTTGTCAAAGCGACTTAGTATCTGTAAATATTGTTATGAAATCTAAATTTAACAATTTATTATCAATTGAGTTCGACGACTTGAAGCAGTCCATGACGTACTCCATAAAACACTCGATCAATTAGCGTTCGTTCCTGCTCATCAAGCGAATCTTTAGAAAGTAGAGCAAGCATTAGGATTTGCTGTTCTGTATAAGTCAGCCTACGCTCTACTAAGATTTTAGTAACGAGTTCTTCAAGAGTTGCTTCGTATGAGAAAATTTGAGCTGGCATCAGATTCTTCGCACAATAAAAGATCTTATCCCTTTAATATGAAGGTTTTATAAAGAGTTTTCTATGATCTAAGAGTGAGTACTAGGTGACCGTAATACATGCTTTTTGGTGATGCAAATCACATTGGTAATATCAAGTCCGGCTAATTGCCCCTCATAAAAACTTCGCCGCGTCTCCGTGTCTTGGGGTCTGTCCCAACTAGGGGTATTCAACCGGAGATGATATAAGTTGCTCTCTCGCACTGCTGTGCAAATCCCAGTTTTTGGGGCATGGAGCATGGGGCATGGAGTATCTTATACCAAATCCGTTCTCATAACCTCCTTATTTCTCAAGAGGGGGAGAGATTAGCGACTAAGGCGAAAAAGGAGTATACAAGGCGGATTTGGTATCCTCTCAAACTCCCTCAAAGTAGGCAGGATATCGCACCATGCCCCTAACATTTCTTAATGCATTGGGCTTGAGTTCCTGCACCATAAATACTTCATCGGGCACTGAGAACGGGGATTGTATCCCAAATTGACTCGCTTTCTCGAAGCCAAAGCGTGGGTAATAGTGCGGATGACCCAGAACAACAACAATGCTATGACCTAACTCTCGGCACTTGAACAAACCCACTTGTACCAGCTGACTACCAATTCCTTCACGCTGACGAGTCCGTGTTACTGCCAATGGCGCTAGTGCCAGCGCGGGAAAAGTTTGTTCTTGGGCTTCGATCGCAATGGGACTAAACAGAATATGGCCTAGCACTTTCCCATCCTCTACCGCCACGATTGAGAGTTCGGGAATGAAGTTTGAGGAATTGCGAATAGCGTCTATAAGTTCGGCTTCGCTTGTTTGACCAAACGCGGCTGTCACCACTTCGCGGATGCTGGCTATATCATTGTCTGTTTCACTAACAAAGGAGAGCATAAGCTGTTGTGCATAAAATATTGCGAATTGAGGCTGATGGGGGGATGGGGAGATATAGGACTAACCAATTTATAGCGTTTCTCAAATAGGTGAGATACAGTAGCAGGAGTGAGCAAACCAATTACGAATGTCTTTAAGGGAGACTTGACTAAAAGCCTCACTAATCGCTAAATCTAGAGCCTTATAGGTTCTTGCACCTAGGGAACGAA
>DATNPV010000079.1:0-5745 GCA_036703055.1 Waterburya sp. | reverse complement strand
GGTCTGAGAGCATTGTCACTGGTATTCACTCGATTCGCAGGTTTTACTCCAGTTCTTTTCCTCCTGTGCCAGCCATTTGTGAGCAAAGATGAATCTCTTGTCAACAAAGATGAATTTCGCCAGCAGTATCAATTTTGGGGGAACAAAATCTTACTCCCCCAAACTTGGGGGGTTGGGGGGGCTTTCTTAACGGATTGTGCGTAAGTCCTGAAATATTTAATAGTTTGAGCTGTACCTATACCATAGCTGGCGTTCTCTGAGTCCGAAGTTGAGTGACAACCATCCGCATATTTCCGGGAGGGGCAAACGTTAAGCCACGACGTACTGGTTTGATGGGTCGATTATGCGTCAGCGCCAATTCATAGCGCGACACAATAGTAGCGAGTACTAGCTTCATTTCTAACTGTGCCAATGCTGCGCCAATACAGCGACGGTTACCGCCACCAAAGGGTAAATATTCGTAAGGTGAATACTGCCTTTGCAAAAAGCGCTCTGGTTTAAACCGTTTGGGTTCTGGATAAATATCCTCCCGCTGGTGGGTCAAATAAATCGAACACATAAACGCCGTACCCTGTGGAAACTGGTAACCCATAAGCTCTATCGGTGATTTGGCCACTCGGATGAAGGTGCCTGGGGCAATGGGATAAATCCTCAGTGTTTCTTGGCAGATGGCGGTAAGGTAGGGCAGTCGGGATAGTTCCATCAGGTTAGCCCAGTCACCGAGAGTATCAAGCTCGTGACGCAGCTTGTCCTGAACCTCCGGGAGATGATGAATCCAGTACAAGGCCCATACCAAAGCGGAAGCGGTGGTTTCGTGACCGGCGATGAGTAGGGTCATCAATTCATCGTGTAACTCTTCGTCCGTCATGGGTTGGCCTTCTTCATCCCGTGCTGACATTAGCAAGCTGAAAATGTCGTTACCAGAGAGGTTGCCTTGTTCCCGGCGTTCTCGAATTTCCTCGTAAATCAGTTGTGTGACTTGCTGTTTGAGGTGCAGGAAGCGTCCCCAAGGACTAAGTGGCCCCCAATCTTTTTGGAGTGACCGAAAAAAGATGAAACTGGAACTTAAGGGAGTGCCGAGAGATTCTAGCTGTGTACTCAGCAGTTGCCGCAACTTTTGGTAACGCTGTCCATCATGCAAACCAAACACGGCTTGTAAAATTACTCGCAGGGTAATTTCTTGCATGAAGGGACGCACTAAGAAGGGTTTGCCAGGTGTCCACTCTTGCGTTACCTGTTCGGTGATATCACAGATGAGCTGGCTGTAGGCACGCACGCGATCGCCATGAAAGGGAGGCAGCAGCAGCCGTCGCTGGCGCATGTGGCGATCGCCATCTAGTAATACTAGTGACTGCTCTCCTAGCAAAAATCGTAAAATTCCATTCCCTCTCCCAGAGTCAAACTGCTCTGTATCGCCAGTAAAAATTGCTTTAATTGCTTCTGGGTTGCTCAGGTAAACAAATGGGGGAGATTTTTCTCCTCCAATTTTGAAGATGTCTCCATACTGTTGGGCATAGTCATCCAAGTAATCTATGGGGCGGAAAATCAGTTTGAGTCTGCGGGGAAGAGTAAAAAATCGTGGAGGGCGTGGGCCGTTAGGGAGTGTCATGGTTTGTTTGGGGTAACTATTCTTCTATTGTTACTCTTGTTTTTGATGACTATTTTATTTTAGTTATTTGATGGTATTGCTACTCTGGAAATATGAGTGGAGTTGTGAGTTTTTTACGAACCAGTCCAGGCACAGAAGAAACCCAGAAGAAAGAAAAGAAGGAGAAGTTTATGAATTAGTCAACATTGCTATAAATTTATATCTATATACTAAATGATAAAATAAGTAGGCATCAACTTATTGGTAGGTGGCATTGCCTACAAATTTTATGTAACTAGCTACCGGAAAAACTCTAGGCAATGCCCACCTTACGTATAAGAAATTTACCTATTTGGTATGAATATTATTGATGATTTACATGAAATAAATGGATTGAAGGGATGAATCTAGAATGATTAGTATCAATTTAATTCAAGCCTATCAAAAAGAGGATGTTAAGTGCTTAATTTTTACAATTTGCGAAGAACTGTTTCAACTTTATGAAGATGTAATTAGAGAGTTCGATGCCATGTCCGATATCGATGACGTAGAATCCCACTACTTCGACAAGCGTGGCACATTCTTAGTAGTGACTGATGAAGAAAAAGTCGTTGGTAGCGGAGCTATCCGGCGTTTGGATCATAACGTCTGTGAACTCAAGAGGATGTGGTTGCTTAAAGACTACCGAGGACAAGGACTGGGGATGAAAATGGCTCAGATGTTGTTAGATTTTGCCAGAAGCGCTGGGTATAAGAAGGTCAGGCTTGACTTATTAAATCCTCAACAACAAACACAAGCGCTTAAGCTTTATCAGCAGCTTGGATTTTATGTGATCGCTCGCTACAACGATACACCTTGCACTGTTTTTAGGGAGAAGGTACTCTGATATCGTAGGGTAATTGGTAATTAGGACTTTTAACTTTCAACTTGACTGTAGCTGAGTTACAACCATTCTCATACTACTGGGAGGGGCAACGGTAACACCACGACGAACGGGTTTAACTGAGTGGCGATTGACTAGCGATAGTTGAAAGCGCGACAAAATAGTAGCTAATACCAGTTTCATTTCAAACTGGGCAAACGCCAATCCGATACAGCGGCGATTGCCACCGCCAAAGGGTAAATATTCATAAGGAGAAAATTGTCTTTCCAAAAAACGTTCTGGTTTAAAGCGCTTAGGTTCAGGGTAGAGTTCCTCTCGTCGGTGGGTTAAATAAATACAGGGGAATAGTGCTGTACCCGGTTCAAGTTTGTATCCCATCACCTCAAAGGGTGAAGTCAAAAACCGAGGGAATGTTGTCAAAGCAATAGGGTAGATACGTAGGGTTTCTTGACAGACTGCTGTGAGATAGGGAAGTCGGGCAATCTCGCTGGAGTCTGAATTAGGCGCTAGGGTATTAAGTTCTTTGAGCAATCTGTCCTTTACTTCTGGCACAAGGTTAATCCAGTACAATGCCCAGGCTAAGGCTGACGCGGTGGTTTCATGGCCTGCAAATAACAAGGTCATCAACTCATCGTGGATTTCAGCCTGAGTCATCGGCTGACCTTTGTCGTCACGAGCAGACACCAATAAACTCAAGATATCTTCACTCAATGCGTGAGATTGATGCCGACTATGGCGAGATTCGGTGTACCGACGGGATTGAATTTCAGCATCAAGGAGTTCCTTAATTTCTTGCTTGAGGCGTAGAAATCGTCCCCATGGGCTCCATTCGCCATAATCTTTTTGGAGTGAGCGAAAAAAGAGGACGCTGGAGGTTAAGGGGGAGCTAATGGAGTCTAGCATCGAACTCAGCAGTTGCCTCAGTTTCTCAAGACGCTGTCCCTCCTTTAGGCCAAAAACGACGCCGAGGATAACTCGTAGCGAGATTTCTTGCATAAAGGCACGGACACAAAACGGTTTGCCAATTTGCCACTGACTAATGACTTGTTCGGTAATGTCACAAATCTGCTTGCCGTAGGTGCGCATCCGTTCCCCATGAAAGGGAGGTGTCAGGAGTTGCCGCTGATGCTGATGCTGTGTGCCATCCAGCAAAAGCAGTGAATTGTTCCCCAGTAAGGGTTGGAAAACTCGGTTTCCCCCGCCACAGACAAATAGGTTTGGATCGGCTGTAAAAATTTGCTGAATGGCCTCCGGATGGCTGAAGTATATCTCTGTAGGATAGTTAATCCCTCCCCAGCTAAAAGGGTCACCATAACGCTGAGCATAGGTTTCGTACCATTCCACAGGGTGAACAATCCATTGGTAGGTATCGAGCCAATCCCACATCTTGTGGAGCGTTCGGTTCTGGAGAAACGGGTGCTGCCAAGGACCGTTCGGTAGTTTCATTGTTTTTTAAACGTCAATATCTATAAGACTTAAGCGCACCCTGGCAGGTTCAACTGAGCTTTAAAGATTATGGGAAAAGTCTGGTAGAGTGAGCTCAAAAGGCAATTGCCCTGCCACAATAGGAGCATCCTAAGCGATCGCGTAGTGTTGGTTGTACCCTTATCTCACTGACTGTCTATGACAACGTCCCCAAATCGGTTGCAAAACTTTGCCCCAGATACCTGGGTCAATGTAACCTGGGAAGAATTCATAGCACTCACTGATGCTCCAGCCTATGCAACGGGTAAAGCTTACTATGACCGAGGCAAAGCACGAATCGAAATGATAGCCCTCGGCATCAATCACGCTGAAGATACTTCAATTATTGATACCCTTGTCAGTATTTTCTGTGCCCGCAAGGGAATTCCGATGAGGGGACTGCACGATTGCGGTTTTAGAAAAACTAACGTTCAGGAATGTCAGCCTGACTTGGCGTTCTATCTGGAGTCCCTGGAAAAATCTCCGCCTCGCAGCAACGCTCCGGTAGATTTAGATCATTATCCACCTCCTGCACTGGTGGTAGAACTGGCCGATTCTTCTCTCAGTACGGAGTTAGGGGAAAAACGGATGTTGTACGAGAGTATCGGGATGCAAGAATATTGGGTGATTGATGTTAACCAAGTGACCGTTATGGCGTTTGCTATTGCCTCTGGGGGCAGCAAACGTATTGAAACGTCACAAGTATTACCGGATCTGGCAATATCTTTAGTTCAAACCACTCTAGAAAGGAGTCGTTTGGAAGAAAAAAGTTCAACCACTCGCTGGCTTTGGAGCGTATTTGGTTGATATTGCATCAGCTATTTGATTGCTTCCAATTTCTCGATGGTGAGATATAGTTCTTCATCGGCCATCTGCTTGTCGTAATCAATGCTAATCTGAGTTGGGTAGCCGAGGGTAGGATGATAAGTTACTGAAAGGCGGTATGCTTTTCTTGCGATCGCATCTTCTACCAGGTCAAAAAGTTTCGCGATCGAATCGGAGTTTGTGAAGTATTCCCGATTAACTGGCTTGCCATCACTGACAGCAACGATTGAAGTAACTTTGCCCTTACGGACTTCAATTCTCACTGGTTCGGTTGATTTAGGCAAACAAAAGCAACTTCGGTGCAATGTGAAGCGGTAGTTAGAGATATTTTGCTTGGCCCACAATTGCTTGCTTCTCTGCAATTGTTGATAGGCGTTTGAGCTTTGAGGAGTTGGTTTTTTTCCCTGACCCAATACGGCTAAATCAGCTTGAGCGTCGGCAAGGGCTTTTGTTCCGCTGCATAATCCGGTCTGCAATTGCGTTCCCTGACCGTTAGCATAAACTAAGTAGTCTTGTCCTTTTTGGAACGAGTATCCGCAACTGGCGCTCGAATTAGAGGTTGTTACAATAAGCTGGCGAATCGATTCTCCTTTCCAAACCTTTGAAACTTCAAACGTAACCTTGACTCCGGTAAGAGAAGGGCCTGAAGCTGCACCACCACCATCACGCTGCTCAACAACATCAGTGACTCTTCCGGCAAAAACTGCCCTAGAGTTTTTGAAACTTTCTTGTGGAGTCGTTCGGACACAACTACAAGCACTTGCAGCATTGGTATTTAACACCAATAGGCTTGCAGCAATAAGCAATATCTTTTTCATGGCGTACACCTCACAATAATCTCACCTATAGCGTTTCTCAAATAGGTGAGATACAGTAGCAGGAGTGAGCAAACCAATTACGAATGTCTTTAAGGGAGACTTGACTAAAAGCCTCACTAATCGCTAAATCTAGAGCCTTATAGGTTCTTGCACCTAGGGAACGAAGC
>DATNPV010000070.1:0-23080 GCA_036703055.1 Waterburya sp. | reverse complement strand
CCTTCTAGGCAAGACTGCACCCAACCATCCCCCCAGTACCACTCGTGATAACCGTCAATTCCCTGACTCAAGAGCAGGCGTAAATGATTAGGCTGAGCGACCTGCACGCGGTGTTGAACGGCTACAGGCCCCGTCCATGTTGTGAAGGTCAGTTCTGGATGTAACTGTTCTGGTAAGCCGGCTGAAAAGCGTTGAGGCCATAGCCAACGTTGTAGCTGAGCGGATTGGAGTAGGCTGTCGCGAATGACTGTTTGTGTTGCGTCTACTTCAATTCGGATCTGGCTTTGTTGAAAGGTTCCTAGCATATTATTGTGAGTCAGGTTTAAATCTAATCTGAAAATGAGGCAGAAGGCAGACCGCAGAGGGCACAAGGGATAAGAATTTTCATTCCGCGAGTTGTGCACTCCACTCGCATGGTGTCTAATCTGAAAATAGCAAGGGGAGCTGGGAAAGCTTCTTGAGGTAGGGGAGAGGAATTTTTATTTCTTCTTTGTTATGCACCCGCGCATGGAGGTCTGTCTTTGATGTTAAGAATTTTTGGTGTTTCCGCACTCCTACATCCGCACGACGAAGACAACATCAAACTTCAAATCGGGGTAAGGGCAATTTTGAGGGATGCGAAGATAATGGGTCTTGGCAACAGACTTCTGGCATAAATGGCAGAGTCCAAGATGATAATGCCTACGGCGATATAGCCTCTGTTTGCTTTGGCAAGCAAGATGCTCATGAACGCGAGTACATAACGAGGAATAAAAATCCCTCTTCCCTAAACCCCAGCCCTTAATGCCTATTTTTAAGATAGGCATCATGAGCTGCACTGACAATGTACTCTCTCCGGGAGAAGCAAGCTACGCGTTAGCGTTCTCCGCAGGAGTAGGAATGGCAATCCCTCTTCCCTAGACTCCAGTCCTTAATGCCTAACCCCTTGTTTCCGATTAGCTAATCTATTTTTATTGCGTTACTTCATGGTATCCCAACCATTTTTAACTGTTGATGACCAACCCATTTCTCTGGCACAAGCCTTGCAATATCTCCAAAACGCAGGAAAGCTCAAGGGTTTCCTAGGGGATATTTTGCGTCAGCACATCCTTGAAGAAGAACTAAACACCCGCAAGGATTTGGAAATTAATCCTGCCCTGATCGAGCAGGCTGTCATTGATTTTCGCCTACAGCGTCAGCTGACTGACCCCAAAGTATTCGCTGAGTGGCTCAAAAGCAATGGGCAAGATTACACCAGTTTTCATCGCTCTGTCGCGTTTGGCTTCAAGTTAGAAAACCTCAAAGCTCTAGTTACGGAACCCAAGCTACAAGAATTTTTCATTGAGCGCAAGCTTTTTCTCGACCGGGTGATACTGTCTCGCATTCTAGTCAATGAGCAGGAACTGGCAGAGGAACTAGCGAGCCAAATTGAGGAGGGAACTAGCTTTGAGCAATTGGCTAGAGAATATTCGATCGCAGATGACCGAATTGTCAATGGCATGATGGGGCCTGTCAGTCGAGGTAACCTGCCGGATGTTTTGAGGGCAGCGGTTGATTCAGCGAGTCGGGGAGAGCTAATTGGGCCAATAGAACTGGAAGGACGTTGGCTGTTGTTTCGAGTTGAGCAATTGCTCCCTGCCTCGCTAGACGATGCTCAGCTAAAGCAAGCTCTACAAAATGAGCTATTTGAGCAATGGATAGCCCAGAAAGTCCAAAACAAGATCGTCAAGCTACAGGTGAGCTAAGAGTGGTGGATGAATCTGTCGAGACAAAAGCGCTTGCTTCTTTACTCTGGGATGTCCCTCCCCTAGGTTTCTTAAGTCCTGAACAGCAAGTCCGATTTAAAAATCAAGCTCAAATTCGTCGCTATACTCTGGGCGGAAAGATTTGGTCTACTGATACTCCAGGAGAACAGTTTGTTGTTGTTGCTGGTAAGGTGCGCTTAAGGGAAGAAGGAGTCCGTCAACCGCTTTCCACTCTAGAAGCAGGTGCTTGGTTCGGTGATTTGCTCAAGCTTTCTGGGTCATACAAAGCTGTAGCTTCTGGGAAAGACGTGGTAGTGGTGTGTTGGCAAACACTTTTGTGGGAAGAGGTTTCATCTCCAGAACTAGAACGGTTCTGGAGTCAAATGCGATCGCGCCTAGAACCCCAAACCGCTGACACTCCTCAACCCGTGTTGGGTTATCCCTTTGTCTCCAGCCTCAACACGGCGGCTGCCTGCTTAACGATGGCGGCGCAGCAACTACAAAATCCCGCTCAACTCGACTGGGTGCAACGCCAGTTACGGGGACAACAGCCGAAACAGGTGGTGGAAGCGGCGGAAAAAGTGGGACTCCAGCTAAGACGCTTACAGACGACGTGGAGTGACTTGCGGCAGCTTACTTTCCCAGCCTTGATGCAGTGGAAACAGGGGGGTAGAGACTGGGGACAAGGAGGACAAGGGGGACAAGGCAGCGAAATTCTACCCCCCCTCCCCCCCTCTCTCCATTGGGTGGTGGTGTATGGCGTGCGGGGCGATCGCTTAATGATCGCCAACCCCCTGAACCCCGATCGCACTTGTGAAAGTCTTCCTCGGTCAATCGTTGAGGCGGCTTGGGACGGGCAACTGTGGCAAGTGGAACTCATTCAAAAGCAGGATAAATTCAGCCTCGCTTGGTTTTTGCCTGCCGTTTGGTACTACCGCCGATTGTTGGGAGAAGTTTTATTCGCCTCGTTTACGTTGCAATTGTTGGGGTTAGCCACACCTATTCTGACTCAGGTCATTATTGACAAAGTAATGGTGCAGGGTAGCCTTCCCACACTGGATGTCATGGCGATCGCACTTTTAAGTGTTTCCATCTTTGAAGCCATCCTGGGTATCCTGCGGCTGTTCATCTTTACCCATACCGCCCGACGCTTAGACTTAAGCTTATCCGCCCAGGTTTTTCGCCACCTCATGCGCCTCCCCTTGGCTTATTTTGAATCTCGCCGAGTTGGAGATACGGTAGCGCGGGTGCAGGAGTTGGAAAACATTCGGCAGTTTCTCACGGGAACAGCTCTAACGGTTATTTTGGACAGCATCTTTGCCGTTGTCTACCTGGCACTGATGTTTTACTACAATGCCCAACTCACCTGGGTTGCCTTAGCGGTGATTCCGCTATTTGCCATTCTCACCCTAATTTCTACACCCATTCTCCGCAACTGGCTGAATGAAACGTTTAACCGTAGTGCAGATAGTCAATCGTTTTTGGTGGAAACCATTACGGGCATTCACTCCGTTAAAGCCCATGCGGCAGAACGAACGGCACGCGATCGCTGGGAAGGGTTATTTGCTCGTTATATTCGTACTGGCTTTCGTGCTTCTACTACCTCCAACATTAGTAACAATATCGGTACTTTTCTCACAAACTTCTCTTACTTGCTGATTCTTTGGTTTGGAGCCAAGTTAGTTATTGACCAGAAGTTAACAGTGGGTCAATTGGTCGCCTTTCAAATGCTTTCTAGCCGCATGACCGGTCCACTATTGCGGTTAGTACAATTGTGGCAAAATCTGCAACAAGTCTTGCTCTCTGTAGACCGAATCGGCGACATTCTTAATGTTGCTCCAGAAGCTGAACCAGGGAGTGGTTTAGTCCTACCTGCCTTAAAAGGTCAAGTGACATTTGAGCAAGTTTTCTTTCGCTACCGTCCTAATCAAGAACCCGTTTTACGAGGGATTTCCTTTACGGTTGAACCAGGGATGTTTGTCGGCATTGTCGGTAGGAGCGGTTCGGGGAAAAGTACTCTCTCTAAACTCTTGCAACGTCTTTATCTGGCAGAATCGGGTCGTATCCTGATTGATGGGTTTGACTTGAAAAGTGCTGACCTTACGTCTTTACGGCAACAGATTGGTGTCGTTCTTCAAGAAGATTTTCTCTTCAACGGTTCCATCTTGGAAAATATCACTTTAGGTAGTCCAAATATCAGTGCTGAACAAGTCGTAGAAGCGGCACGATTAGCCGTTGCCCATGACTTTATTAGTGAAATGCCACAAGGTTACGAAACTAACGTGGGAGAACGAGGTACAGCTTTATCTGGAGGTCAACGGCAACGCATTGCCCTTGCCCGTTTATTTCTCTCTCAAGCTCCTATTTTAATTTTGGATGAAGCCACTAGCGCCTTGGATAGTGAAACGGAGCAACAAGTTTTACAGAACTTACAAAAAATTTCTCAAAATCGCACCGTCTTTTTGATTGCTCACCGTTTTGCTCCCCTGAAACGGGCTGATTTAATTTTAGTTTTGGAAAAAGGTATCTTGGCTGAAAAAGGAACTCACTCCGAGTTACTCCAGCAAAAGGGACTGTACTGGTCACTTTATCAACGCCAGCAATCCGCTGTATAGACTTTAGCGTTAACTTCGCGTGTTATTGAGTCGAGTTGAGTGGAAGTGAAGAAACATTAAACAGGGAACGACTCAACTTTACAAAATCAGACAAATTAGTATCGGTACACAGCCCCCGTCTGCCATCGGTTTCCTTGCAAATTCCTACCATCAACGTTAGCAGAGGGTTATAACCCTTGGGCTAGCCGATAGCCTAGTGAAAATCCCTAGGTTAGGTAAAGCAGAATTTTAAAGATTTGCCAAAGATTACAGCCAGAGAATAAAAGAGTTGATGAAATTGAACTGTTGATGCCGACATCTAGGCAGAGCGATGTCAACAATAGAGGTATAACCTTATTGACGACAGCTACCACAAAGCTTGGTCTGACGAAGAATTTATCCTCATTGTCATCGCTTGAGTCTTCGGAGTGTCCTTATCCCTAAAACAGAGGAGGACACGCAGCTGCTGTCTTTCCACCAGAAACCGTGTAACTACTTAGTTTACGTCTAATGATTAGTACAAAAGATTACTCATCTCTAAGTACAAGCTCGTTCTGGTCTGATAGCTGTAGCTCCTTAAGTTCACTACAAGTTGGATACGGGATACAAGGGGCACTACAAGACCTACTACGACCTGATGTTCAACTGCTTGGCTCTAGTTCTGCTCCCTCCGCGCTGGCAACAGATCCTGGTAACGGACCCGGTCAAGCATTTGATAGTGGCACTCTTAATGGCAGGCTCACGTTCAGCGACTTAGTTGGCAGCAGCGACCCCAATGACTACTATCGATTAAACTTAAGCGCTCCAGGTAGTTTAAGCGTTACAGTGGATGGCCTGAGTGCTGATGCTAATTTACAACTGTTTAACAGTAATGGCACTCTGATTGGGACTTCTGCCCAAGTTGGTATCCTGCCGGAGTTAATCAATCTTTCCGGATTATCCGCAGGCACATACTACGTTCGAGTCTATCAAAGTAGTGGAAATACTAACTACAATCTAACCCTAACCGCTGACTTAGCTGGGAATACCCTGAGTACCGCTCGTAACCTTGGTTCCCTCAGTGGCACTCAAACCTTGGGTGACTTTGTCGGCAGCAGTGACACGAATGATTACTACCAGTTCAACTTAAACGCTCCAGGTAGTTTAAACCTTGTAGTCAACGGACTCAGCACTGATGCTAATTTGCAACTGTTTAACAGTAGTAGCTCCCTGATTGGCAGTTCGGCTCAAGTTAGCAATCTTGCAGAATCAATCAATGCCTCCGGCTTAGCCGCAGGCACTTACTACATCCGGGTTTATCAATTCAGTGGTGACACCAATTACACCCTGAACTTATCCACTTCTCTACAAACTGAAACCAGTCTCGTTTCACCCAATACCAGCATCCCTAACGCTCCTGATGCAGGGGTTGCTTCTACTACAGCTAATTCTTGGTTCAGTAATTTTAGTATCGCTGATGCTTCTGGTGATAACACTCGAACTACAGCATTTCAGGGTGGAGCAATCCGCTTGAACTATAGCGTGCAAAACGTAGCCGCTTTGTCCAACGTCAGGTTGGAAGCCTTGAGGAATGGTAGCATTGTCTCTACCTTAGGCACTTGGACTGGAACTAGCCTAACCGATGGCTTACTTAATCTAGCTAGTTTTTCGACGCTAACGGCGGGTGATTATCAGTTCCGTGTTGTGGCTCGTAATACCACCAATCAAGATTTCTATTCCACAGCTCAATCCTTCAAGATTCTCAACAATAGTCGGATTAATGGAACGTTTGCGGCAGATACACTGGAGTACTCAACAGGACTAGGGACAGGAGCAATCATTTTGGGACGTGGGGGTACGGACACCTTAAATTTAGGGGGGGCTGGTATTTCTCGCGCCAACATTACGAGTATTGATGGACTCAGCTTGGCGGCTTTCACTCCCTCATCCACCACAAATCAAGCGATTTATGGGGGTACAGCCTTCGACTACTTGACCCTTTCCGATGGTCGAGAAATTTACTTCCAAGGGATTGAATACCTCCGTTTTGCAGATGGGACAACCTTGGAGCTGCAAGTTCACCCCAACGATCCTTACTTTAATTATCAGTGGAACCTAGCCGTTTCTGATGTGCCCGATGCGTGGCGCTTTACCCAAGGCTCCAGTAATGTTTTGTTAGCCTCTTTGGATACAGGAATTTTGACTCCTGTGGGAGGAAGCGGGGGAATCGTGGATATTGCCACCAATCGCTTGCTCACCGATGCATTGGATGATGACAACTTTAACGATTATGGACACGGGCATTCAGCCATGAGTATTATGGCGGGTGCTGCCAATAACAGTTCAGGGACTGCTGGCATCAATTGGAATAGTTCAGTGTACGTCAATGATGTGTATGGATCATCGCGTGTAACGTTACAGCAAGCGATTAAGGACACGCTGAGCTATGCACGAGCCAACAATCTGCGGGTTGTTTTTCAAGGAGGTATTCAGGGTGACTTTTGGCTCACAGATGGGGGTACACAGGCAGAACTAGAGCAATTAATCCAAGCTAACTCGGATATTGCAGTTTTTGCGATCGCAGCAGGAAATGGTGGCCCTGGCGGTAATAATAACGAAGCTAACTATCTTACTAGCGTGAGCGGTGTTGCTCAACTCCAAACCAAGAACAGTAACGTGATGTCGGCGGGTGCACTCCAACGTACTGGTACAGCAACCGTTAATGGCATGACGAACGCTACGGCTGTAGATATCGCTAGCTACTCCAATCGCGGCTCTAATTTGACCTTGGTGGCAGCTACTGATTCTCCAGCAATGGACAGGTATGGGAACATGAACATTTTTGGCGGAACCTCTGCTGCCAATCCCAACCTAGCGGGAATTGCCTCATTGGTGTGGAGTGTCAATCCGAGCCTTACTGGAGCGCAAGTCCGCCAAATTCTCTCCGACACGGCAATGGATTTAGGCGCAGCAGGTCGGGATAATACTTATGGCTATGGTTTAGTGAATGCAGATGCTGCCGTACGTCGTGCCTTGGCACTCCAGCGTAACGCTCAGGTGGCTAATCTCTACTCTGGCGCTTCCTTGATGGTGTAACTCTAAGGTTGAAGTGCATAAGGGAAATTACATATGAATGTAAGCCAATCTATAACAGTCTTTTCGGCGATTTTGGTAACTCTTATGCCCACCATGAAGACTAGTGAGGCGAAGAGAATGAACCGTTGTACTCCCAGTATTGAGCCTGCCATTATCGTAACTGTTTCGGATGAGCAAACAGGAGCCTCCTTAGAAGCCAACATTCTCGTGCAAGATGATAAATTTCAAGAAAAACTGAACTTACTAGGCATCACAGCCGCAGGTCAAATTATGTATGGAGGAGCGTTTGAACGCCCTGGTCGCTATACTATCAAAGTTTCAAAAGACGGCTATAAAACAGTGGTTTTAAAAGACATTAAAGCTAGCAAAGACCACTGTCATGTTGTAACTCGGAAGCTCCGAGTCGCTTTAAAGCGAATTTAGCCCATTATGGGTAATCGGTAATGGGTGATTGGGGATTGCTTATTAGCGATTGTGATTGGTTTTCTATTGCCTGTTCCCCATGACCTATTACCGAATCAGCAAAGAGAGCGTTCCTCTTAACATTAAAAGGGGGATGCATTCTCGTCGCTGCTTTTGTGAATTTTCCTAACTTTTTTCGTATTTTTCTCGGGAGAAGCTGAGAACCCAATAGGTTCGCCAATTTTGGCTGGGTAACAGAACCTAATTTTTCTGTTCTCACGGCAAGGGCATACCTACAAATTAGCCATTTTGCATAAGTGACTCAGTTCTAGAGTTATGTATTCGTGCTAGGTCGCAGACGTTCACGCTTGCCACCGATTCATTGAACTCATGACGGTTGAAAGTTTCACTAGGCAGGCGTTTAAAGGGATAGAACAGTCTATCCTATGTTCACTGGTAGGCCATCTTGGCTGTCAATTAACATAAAAAAATGTTAAATACATTCCAACAATCACTTCATCTGACAACTGACGGGTTATGTGGCTCAACTCCATGGCAACCGTCATCAAAATTCCACCAGGGACTGAGTGACCTCCTACTACCCAGCCATTTTTTAAAAAGTAGTGCGATCGGAACTGCCTCTATCAGCAATGGCATCACAGATAATGTCAATTTGAATCACCCGATTCGTCCCAGAGGCTCAGACGTAAATTACACTACCCCTGCGATGAATGCTGCCTATGGTGATACGAGTATCTACAGTCTGACTACCCAAAGCATTGAGACTGAGAACGGGACTTTAGCGAGCACTGATTCAATCCACCCCACTCGTACTGGTAGCTTTGACGATGATTATCTGTTAACCAATCTCGTTGTCGGTCAGTCAGTCCAGTTAAACCTGAACTCCAATGCTTTTAACACCTACCTAGAAGTCATCAATGCTGCCAATGGCGAAGTGCTTTTCTCCAACGATGATTTCAACGGGACAAACTCTCAAGTCAGCTTCACCGTAGAAACAGGGATTAACTACATCGCACGAATCACTAGTTCTGTAGCTAGTACCACTGGAATGTACAGCCTGACGACTAATTCTGGACATCTTACAGCCGCTACTCCCCTTAGTGGTAGTCAGACGATTAACGGCACCTTAGTCACAAGTGACCCACCCAACTCCCTACGTCCTGGCAGTTCCTACTTTTACGATGGTTATCTGTTAACCAATCTACAAGCCGGTCAGGCTGTGCAGGTGAACCTAAATTCCACTGCTTTTGACACCTACCTGCAAGTGGTGAATGCTGCTACTAATCAGATAGTCGCCTTCAATGATGACTCCAATGGCACCTGGAACTCTCAGGTGAGCTTCATGGTAGAACAAGGAGTTAACTACATCCTGCGGGTGACCAGTTATAGTCCAGGTGCTACGGGGGCCTATAGCCTCTCGACCCAATCTGTTGCGCTTCCTGAGGGTTATAACATCAACTATGGGTATGGCCTAGTCAATGCCGCAGCCGCTGTAGCTCGTGCCATTGGGGAAAATAGTTCCTTTGCAGATGTTGCTAACCTCGGCGGCGATGATTGGGGACGCGATATGATTAATACTCCGGAAGTATGGGCGCATGGGTATACCGGTCAAAATATTATCGTTGCTGTTATTGATACAGGGGTTGACTACAACCATCCCGACTTAGATGCCAATATCTGGATTAACAGTGGTGAAATTCCGGACAACGGCATTGATGATGATGGCAATGGTTTTATCGATGATGTTCGAGGATGGGACTTTGTGGGTAATGACAGCAACCCTATGGATGAGAACGATCACGGAACCCATGTGGCAGGCATTATTGCCGCAGAAGATAATGGCTTTGGCATTACCGGCGTTGCTCCCCATGCCACGATTATGCCTGTGAGAGTGCTGGATGCTCATGGCAGTGGTAGCTGGTCGAATGTTGCTGCTGGAATTCGTTATGCGGTCGATAACGGAGCTAACGTGATTAATCTCAGCTTGGGTGGTGCAGCTTCCAGTGAAGTGCAGTTAGCAGTTCAATATGCAGCCCAACATAATGTTGTTGTTGTCATGGCAGCAGGTAATTTCGCTGAAAGCCAACCTGCTTCTCCTGCAAGTTTGGCTAACCAGTGGGGTATCGCAGTTGGGGCAGTAGACCATAGTGACAATTTAGCTTCGTTCTCGAACCATGCTGGTGTCTCACCACTGAATTACGTCGTCGCTCCAGGGATGGATATTGTATCTACAACTCGGAATAACACCTATCAATCCTTTAATGGTACGTCCATGGCTACCCCTCATGTGGCTGGTGTAGTTGCTCTCATGCTGAGCGCTAATCATGACCTAACGCCTACTCAAGTAGAGCGTATTTTGACGACAACAGGGAACCCAACAGGTATTACTGCCTAAATCCATATTTCTTATATTCGTTAATTGTCGTTAATTGATTGATGGCAGGGGTCAGTTATATTTCTGTACAGGCAAATCAAATAAAAAAATTACAGAATTTTGGTAATTGAACATAGAAAACCGATGGTTTTACTAAAAGTAATTATTAATAAAAAAACTTTTACTGAATTAGTAATTTGCAGGCTAATTTAAGACACTAAAATTATTTTAGTGGAACAAAAATCTTTCATTACTATTATAATAAAAGTGGTAAATTTGACCTTTTGGTCTGAAATTTTCAGGGAAAAAGTGCTGGTCAATCCGATTTTCCAGTTGTAAGAACTTTAATACGCTTTGTCCTGATTGCGCAACAATGATAAGTCAATTTGATCACTTGAAAACAGCTAACAAATTCAGCGAGTATAGAGCTAACCCGTTCAATACATCTGCTGCATGGCAACCGTTATCCGAGGTTGTAGGGGGACTCAGTGACCCCCTACAATCCCATCATTTATTCAGAAGTAGTTCTCTCGCTACTCTTACTACTCCCTCTGGCATGAACGGCACTTTAGATAGCACAGACCTAAAAAACCCTACTCGTGCTGGAAGGTTGTGTGACGACTATCTGTTGACTGGTGTAAGTGCAGGTCAAGTGGTGCAGTTGAATTTAAGTGCCAGTGCCTTTGATACTTACCTGCAAGTCGTGAATGCTGCCACTGGACAAATTATTACCTTCAACGACGATGCCAATTTATCGCTAAACTCTCAGGTAAACTTCACGGTACAGGACGGCATTAACTACATCGTACGAGCCACAAGTTATGCCTCAGATGCCACTGGTGCTTACTCCCTGACAACCAATCTTGGAGCACTTACCTCGGCTACTCCAGTTAATTTAAACCAGAACGTCAACGGCACTTTAGCTAACACCGACTCGATTAGCCCGACAACCCCTGTACGTCCTGGTAGCTACTATGATGGGTATTTGCTCACTAATCTAACTCCCGGTCAGCAGGTGCAGGTGAGCCTTGAATCATCTACCTTTGACCCTTACTTAGAAGTCGTCACGACTACCGGGAACCTCGTTACCTATAACGATAATTTCAACGGTCAAAACTCTTTAGTTAGTTTTACGGCACAAGCGGGGACTAACTACATAGTTAGAGCCACAGGTGCTGCTACAGCTGCTACTGGGGCTTATAGACTGGTGACAACGGTGGTGGCTGCCTCAGATGGAGCCGAGCCGGGCAACACACTCTCAACAGCTGAGGTGGAAACCTCTCCCATCTTTTCTCGCTCTCAACAAGTCAGCACTAACGACTCCAATGACTTTTACCGCTTTAGTGTAAGTCAATCGGGTATCTTCACTGCCAATCTGACTGGCTTAACGGGTGATGCAGATGTGCGACTCATCCAAGACACTAACAACAATGGTGTTATTGATCAAGGTGAAGTACAGGCTTGGCAATGGGAACGAGGTACTGGCAACGAATCGATTCGTCGCTTTCTCAATGCCGGAACCTACTTCCTGCAAGTCATGAGCTACCACAACCAAACAGCCAACTATAATGTCGCTACTAATTTCACGGCAGCGGCTAGCGATGACCGACGTTTCTCGATTCAAGTTAACTTTGGCCTAGGGACAGAAAGCTTGAATGATACTCTCCGAAATGCCGTCCGTGAGGCGGCTAGAACTTGGGAGAATATTATTTCTTACAGCACGTTTGACCGTTCTTACACCCTCACCATTGATATTACTGGTGAAGATTTGGGTAGCAGTACGCTAGCTGGGGCTACATGGGATTCTGGAAGATTCGATTTGAATGGAAGGTTTATTCCAACTACTGGTATGGCCATTATCAATACGAGCTCTGAACTACTTGCTGTCTTGACTTCCAATGCGAGCTTCTTCCAAGATGTGATGACTCATGAGTTCGGTCATGTTTTAGGAATTGGAAGTTTATGGGGAACGGAACAAAGTAGCTCAGGTACTACGCTTGGACGGAATTTTGTTAACCGTTCTGCTGGTACTTACAGCGTCAATACCTACGCAGGTTGGTATTATGGAGAGCTTCTCGACACCTACGCGCAAACAGCTCTACCTGTAACAACGGGTGAAGGTGAAGGTTCAGACTACTCTCATTGGCGCGAACAAATCTTTGACTCTGAGTTGATGACTCATCAAGCTGAATCGACGACGACCAATATGCCGTTAAGCCAATTAACGATCGCCGCTTTGAGAGACCTCGGTTACAACGTGAACTATGGTGCAGCAGAACCTTATTCTCTTACCAGTACCACGGGTTCTGGCACTAGCGCCTGATTAACCAATCAGCTTAACTGACTGAATTAGAGTGGCTTGAGCAGCTTAAAGTTTTTTATGTAATGCGATTTATCTCCCCTTAGAAGATAGAAACCTTCTAAGGGGGTTTTTAGTCCAACACTTTAGAATTCAAAATGCTTTACAGGAGCGGTTTTATGAAATTCTTAACCGGCCTGAGTTGTCTGACACTAGGCACTTTGGTGTTTTCATTCACCCCGCAGTTGGTACTGAGCCGTTCTATAGCTGTGGCTCCTGGGACAGCTTATTCTCAGAGAATCAATTCTCAGCCCAACAGATTACCGAATGTTAGGAGAGCTGATGTGTCAGTAACCGTTAAATTGCGAGCTTACGAGTTTTTGGGTGGGAAAGTCGTTAGCTTTGGGGATGTTTCGCTAATCCTTTCCAACCCAACCACACAAAATGTTGAACTTGAGGTCATCCAAACAGAAATAGTGGCATCAGATTCCGAAAAAGTACTGATGTCTGCTAGCTGGCAAGAATTAAAACTTCCTAACACCATTTCCCTTAAACCAGGAGAAAGTCGAGTTTTAAAATATCGTGTGAAGTCTGGATCTAGAGTCTATCGAAAGGGTCAACAAGTGATAGCTAAAGTTCTTTATCACATGAACGGTCAACCGACACAAACGGCACAGTCAAATGCTCAAGCCGTTGCTTCTTTGATTCCGTAGTGAGTTATCGCACCGAAAAGGCTTCATTAAATCGACGACTTACTGGTTCGATTAAGAACGTGAGAATCGATTTTTTCCGAGTCACAATCTCCCCCGTTGCTGCCATACCGGGAGTGAAGGCTACATCTTGTCCCCGAACTTTAATTGAGTGCTGTTTTAGCTTAATTCGGGTGGGGAAAACTAAGCCTAAATTCTTATCCACGATCGCATTGGGACTTACTTGCAGCACTTCCCCATCAATCGTGCCAAATTCCTGAAAGGGAAATGTCGCCATCTTGACCTTCGCTGGCATTCCTTCTCGAATAAATCCAATATCTCGGTTGAGGACTTTAACTTCTAATACTAATTGTTCCCCATCCGGAAGAATGGAAAGCAATTCCTCCCCTGCCTGCACTGGCCCCTTTGTTGCCTTGACACTATAAATGCTGCCCGAAACGGGAGCCTCAATTGTTTCGCGTTCTCGTTGCTTTTTCGCCTGCTCTAGCTGACCTTCTACAGTAGTCTGTTCTTCACGGCGTTTGTTGAGTTGAGTCAGGACTTCACTTTTTCGTTCTGACTCAACACGAGCCGCCTCATTTTGAGCTTTTTGATAAGCTTCTTGGGCTTGACGAATTTCTTGGTCTTGGGTGGCGATATCTTTTTCTAAAGAGGTAACTTTATCTTGAGCTTCAGTGACTTTGTCTCGAGCTGTCGTGATTTCCGATTGAGTTCTCGACACCTCAGCTTCCGCCCTCACAAGTCTGTCTTGCGCTTCCAGGTAATCCAGTCGAGGGACAGCACCGGAATTTAGTAAGGGTTTGTACGACTCTACCCTTTTTTGCGCATTGGCGAGGGTGGTTAGAGCTTTGGGCAGCAGGCTCTCGGCGTTAGTGAGGTTGGTTTTGGCGTTGGAAAGGTTGATTTTGGCATTACCGAGGTTATCTTGCAGACGGGTTAGGCGGACTTTAGCAGCAGCGATCGCCGCTTGTTGACGCTTCGCTTCAGCGATCGCTGCTGCCCTCGCCGCTTCAAAATCTTTCAGCCGAGAGGTGAGCAGTTGGTCTTGTAATGCTGTTCCCGCCGTTTTAGCACCCGTCCGTTCAGCGTCTAAACGCCTCAAATCTTCTTGAATCAACTTAGCCGATTTGGCGAGGCGGTTCACTTCAGTTTGGGGGAGGGTTGGGTCACGTTCAATCAGGATATCTCCTTTTCGGATGCGATCGCCCTCTTTCACCTTCACCTCCCGAATGGTTCCCTCACCCAGCGAGCGCACGGGTCGAACTTCAGTTTTGGCAATCAACTCTCCTTGAGCCACTGCCACTTCATCAACCTCGCTTAAGTGTGCCCAAGCAATCGTTCCGAATACCAAGGCACTAATACTAACTGCTACCAGTCGGGTATAAAGAGGTGGTAATTCTTGTACCGCCTTACCCAGCTCATAAGATAACTGATCTTCGGGATGAGCAAATCGCTCTCTAGTCTGCCGAGCTTGAGCGGGGGAAGAAACTATAGGAAATTGCATAAATAAGGATTTATTTAATTTTCCCGATCCTCTTCAGTATATCCTCCTCATTTAGGCCGCTAGCGATAAAACTCCAGCCATTTTAGCGTTCATGAAGTACATATTTTTGTAGGGGCGCACTGACGTGCGCCCTTTGAATATATTTCATTGAGTCGTAAATCACTATATTTTTTATCATAAAAAATCCTATTCTATACTGATTGTTAAACCCCAAATAAACAATCAATAGAAAATTTATTATGCTTATCTCTAAACCATCAAAAATCCTTATTTTAAAACCACCCAAACCCGAATCTTAATCTCTAATTTTCCCAGTGAGTCACTGCTGATGATATCCAGGTGCAAAATTCCTGTTATCAAGGACACTGCCTGAAATCGAGCCATTAACCTATTGAGCTAAAAACGCCTAACTCAAACTACAAGAACAGCCACCTCCCAGCTAGCAGACCTAAAATAAAAAATAGATATGTTAAGAAGTGTAAGGGTGGTTCATGGCTGATCAGTTAATTCGCGCCACAGCGGCAGAGGGTGGCATCCGAGCCGTCGGAGTCATCAGCACACGCCTCACAGAAGAAGCCCGACGGCGTCACGGTCTCTCCTATGTGGCGACTGCCGCGCTGGGTCGCACCATGTCGGCTGGCTTGTTGCTGGCCTCGAATATGAAGCGAGAAGGCTCTAGGGTCAACATTCGAGTCAGGGGCGAGGGGCCCCTAGGTGGAATTCTCATTGATGCTGGATTAGACGGCACTGTACGGGGTTATGTAGACAACCCAAAGGTTGAGCTGCCGCCGAATGAGCGAGGTAAGCTCGATGTTGGTGGTGCAGTAGGCCCTGATGGATACCTTTACGTTATCCGCGATGTGGGATATGGTTACCCCTATTCCAGTACGGTTGAGCTAGTTTCAGGTGAAATTGGCGATGACATTGCTCACTACCTGCTGACTTCTGAACAAACACCCTCGGCTTTAGTCGTTGGTGTGTTTGTTGGGGCAGAGGGAGTGACGGCGGCTGGAGGAATTTTGATTCAAGTTCTGCCCAAGGCTGCAAGAGATGAAGCCTTAGTACAAAAGCTGGAATCTCGCGTTGCCAAGTTATCAGGCTTTACACCCCTATTGCAGGCAGGCAAGACGTTGCAAGAGATTTTGGAAGAACTTCTGGGTGATATGGATTTGGTGATTTTGCCAGAAATCCAGATGGTGCGCTTCCACTGCGGTTGCTCGTTTGATCGGGTTTTGGGAGCCTTGAAGATGCTGGGCGAAGCAGAACTTCAGGATATGATTGAAAAGGACAAGGGAGCAGAAGCAACTTGCCATTTCTGTGGGGAAGTTTACCAGGCTAGTTCTGATGAACTCGCTCAATTGATTGAAGATTTGCGGGCTGAGTCAGTTTGACAAATTTAACAACTTTGCGGATAAGAAGCGGGGACTAGAGAAAGGGTAAACAGAGGAAGCGAGGCCAGATTAGTGCTAGCCTTGAGTGTCTTTGAGCAAAAACTTTCAAGGGAGGAAGGCTAATGTATCCTTGAGTGGACAGACTTCTTCCCAAGTCTCCAGCCTCATGCCCCCTGATGTAGCTTTTTCTATCCGAGAGGAGTAGGATGGCAACTACTGAGGGTGTGTGAAGCCCGGTGGATAAGGCATAGCGCGTGGTGGTGTGAGTTATGACCAGAAATCGAGAATCTCCCGACGGTTGGCCTGCCTCGAAGTCTTCGCAGCCAGGTCAGCCTCCTGAGTGGCAACACACGAAGAAAGCTTTTGCTGCCAATCGTCCTGTTGTTGATCAGGGTAGAGGAACGGCAGATGTGCCACTGGCTGATGGGTATCCGCTTCCCCAGGAGTTAAGGCAACCGGAAGTGCTTCCACGCCCAAATCCTAAAAAACCCAAACAGCGCAAGCGCAGCTTTCCCCGCACCTGGCAATTCTGGGCGCTTTTAACGGTGCTGTTTACAGGGGGGGTGGGATTTATCGCCGTAGCACTGCTGTTGAAATTGCCAGCAGTTCCCAACTGCCCTGCCATATTTTGGCCAACAGCCTCAGCGTCGATGCGCCTTTACTGTGCCCAGTTAGCGGCTAACAAGCATACAGCCGAGGATTTACTGCAAGCGATCGCTTTAGTTGAAGCCTTACCAAAAGACCATCCCTTGCGTCCGGAGATCAACCGTCATATCGAGGATTGGTCACTCGATATCTTGAAAATCGGTGAACAGAGTTTCCAGGCGGGTAAGCTGGATGAAGCGATCGAGATTGCCAAGAAAATTCCGACTGGGGTCTCGGCCTACAACCTCGTAGAGAAGCAAATTGAGCGGTGGCAGTCCATTTGGTCGAAAGCTGAGGGAATCTACAACAATGTGGAGAAAGAGCTCAGGCAGTCCCACTGGACTCAAGCATTTCGAGAAGCTGTAAAACTGGCTTATGTGGAGAACAAATACTGGGCAACCACCAAGTATGATGAAATCTCCAAAAAGATTCAGATCGCGCAGGAAGACAGTGCCAAGCTCGATAAAGCGTATCAGTTGAGTCGAACGGGACGAGTAGACGATATCTTTGAGGCGATTAAGCAGGCGGAGAAAATTTCTCGTCAAAGTTATGCTTACAAAGAGGCTCAGGATTTAATTGTTGAGTGTGGCAAAAAGTTACTGGAGGTGGCACAGGCACGGCTAGAAAAGCGTAACTGGCAAGGGGTTCTCGATATTGCCAATAAAATTCCCCCAAGCGTCAAATTAGATGCACAGAAAGCGGATTTGACAGACTTAGCGGAAGCCTTATCTACCGCTTCATCCGGAACCAGTACGGACTTACAAAAAGCGATCGCCTTGGCTCAAAAGCTGGGGCCGAGTCGTCCTCTGTATGATAAAGCGCAGGGATTCATCGACCGTTGGCAGCGAGAAACGGAAGATGTGGCGAGGCTGGAACGGGCACGAATGTATGCCCAGTCGGGTTTAGTGCCTGACTTAAAAACTGCGATCGCTGAAGCCAAGCAGGTTCCTAGTGGTAATCCCCGCTATCAGGAAGCACGCAAGGAAATTAATCGCTGGACGAGCCAATATGAGACGATTGAAGACCAGCCCTATATCGACCGTGCCAATCAACTTGCCAACTTTGGCGGGATGGCTTCTTTAGAAGAAGCCATCCAAGAAGCGAGCCGCATTGCCCCAGGTCGCGCTTTGTACAAGCAAGCGCAAGCTAAAATTGCCCAGTGGACTGACACGATCCAGCGGGAGCAAGACCAACCCTTCCTTGACCAAGCCCGGACTCTGGCAAGTACGGGTAACCTGCCTAGTGCGATCTCTGCTGCTCAACAAATCAAAGCGGGACGCTCACTCTACAAAGAAGCGCAAAATGAAATTAGGGGCTGGCAGTTGGAAATTGAGGGTCAGCAGCTTTTACAGCAAGCTTACCAAGCCTCTACACCTGGAACAGCGGAAGCGCTTTCTTCAGCCATTCGATTAGCAAGGCAAGTTCCTAGGTCTTCGACAGCGAAAGTAGATGCGAGGGCGGCAGCAAACCGTTGGAGCAGCCAACTGTTATCGATCGCTAATGATCGGGCATCGTACAATCTCAAGGAAGCGATCGCGATCGCGAAAATGATTCCTTCTGGTACTGAGGCGTATGAGTCCGCTCAAACACAAATTCAGTCCTGGCAAAGGAGTTTGGAACCACCACCTCCTAGCCCAGTACAAACGGACACGGATTCTAACTCTTTCTAAAAAGTTGTTAAGGGTTTAATGATTCATGACTTCCCCCTGAATTCACGGGGGGATTTTTTTGTTTTGGGAAGGGGTAATTAGGAATAGGGAATAGGGCATGGGGCATGGGGAATTGGTATAGCTGTCGCCATAAAGGTTAGAACTTTTTTTAACAACCGAAACGACCACATACTAGTAAAAAGCCCTCTGCCTTCTGTCTTCTGCCTTTTACCTTTTGCTATGAATGCTGATTTAGCATAATTAATCGCTAACTTAAAGCTCAATATAAATCTTGTCTGATAAACTTTGAACATCTAGTTCTAGTCGAGGTTTTTGAGCATCACAGATTAAGTTACCTCTGTAGCCACTTGTTGCCAGTGAAAATGATAATTGATTCCCGCCAGGAGCTTCTACAGTGGCTTCCCCAATATTGACCTTACACTGTGCCCCATCTATTCGTACTTCCCGACTGTTGAGCGCATCTGTAATCAGAACCTGCTTACCCTGCCTCATCACCTTGATCATTAGGTGACGCACTCCAAATCGAATAACTCCATCTCCTAGTTGCTCTATTTTTGTGCCGCTCGGCAAACCTTGAATGAGAAATTTCGTTGTAGTTAGCTTAGGTGGCTCTGCTGAAATAGCGGTAGATTGAGTACTTTGAGGTGTAGGACGCTCTCGCACTGGTGGTGGTGGCTCAAGCGGCACAGATTCATGAGCAATTCCCCAACTCTCAGCCTTTTTGAGGAGTTCTGAATGGCTTTCTGCTGCTTTATCCAGTTGCCCATGAGTTCTGGCGTAATTTTCCTGTTTTTTCTTCGTGGCAATCCAGCGCTCTTGGGCAAACTGACGTAATCCCTGCTCCGGATAAGAGACAAATTGCTCGTAAAATCCTAGGGTTTCTACCAGAGCACCAATTTTTTCTAGAGCAA
The DNA here is from genome assembly GCA_036703055.1 of Waterburya sp. GTDB lineage: Bacteria > Cyanobacteriota > Cyanobacteriia > Cyanobacteriales > Coleofasciculaceae > DATNPV01. The sequence goes on along the minus strand of DATNPV010000070.1, from coordinate 3,760 downwards.
TTCCCACTTGCTGCATCAAGAGATACTGCTGCCAGTTAGAGGTTGATAAAATTTGTTCTTTGATAAATTTCTCGTAACGTTTGCGATGCTCTTTTGTCAAGTCATTGGGAGTTAAATTTGAGGCAGAAATTTCATAAATAAAATCGAATTTCAACTTGGATTTTTGTTGCTCAGAGCCAACAACTTTAGGTAAGTAATTTTCTACAGCTTCTATCGCATCAATCCAGTGTTTTTTACGATAAAAATACTGAAAGAGAACCGTCATTAACTTGATGGGCGGTGTCCCTTGGCTGGCTAGTTCAAAACATTCCTTGACCTTTACTAATTCATTCAACCAAACATAGACAACAAAGGCGTGTTGATACTGTTTTTTGGCTTCCAACGCCCGCGCAACGTAGGGAAGCCAATGAAGAGTGCGTGGTTTTCCCGCCTTTTCCCACTCGGCAATGATGCTATCATGTTCCCCAATTTGTGCCAGATACTCCAAACCTTCAGGAATCCCTAGCAGCATGGCTTTGGCACGGTTGTACTCAGGGTTTTGGATATGATCACACTCTTCCCAAAGACGCACCGCGTCCTCATAGTTCTTGGCACGATAGAAGCACTCAGCCGCTAGTTGATTGAGTTTGCTGTACTCAGATAAGGGTGTATTGCAATACGCCCCTACAGCTTCCAAAACTTCTCCAAACTGTTGCCATTGTTCTGACTGAATATCTCGAACGTTCAGTAATTCTTGAATCCGAGTCGTATATTCTTCTATCGCTTTTTTCCATTGTTGGGTATGGGTGATCTGCTGGTTATTATTTTTTGAACTTTGCGAACCACTAATTACTAGCACCCCATCATTAATAACCCATTGAGTGAAATGGATTAAAGCATCTAAATCTTGAGGGGAGGCAACCATAAAAAGAGAGAGGGAACGTTCTACGAGCCGATTTCCTGGATGCAAACGATACCAATCTACTAATTCTGACCAACGCATTCCCTCCCAGAAGCATTCCCAAGCTTCTTCCGTTTTACCTAACTGGAGAAAACGGTTTCCTGCGGTGCTAAAGTGCGCTTCAAATTTGAGTGCCCAAGCTTCACAATAGATGGCTTTGTTAGTATCACCGATATCGTTGTAAAACTGTTTAGCACGTCTGAGAAAATCTGAGTTCTGCGAGTTTAATCCCTTGGTTTCAAACTCTTGTGCGATCGCGCCTGGGTCATCTTCACGCAATTCCTGTACTGTTTTGGGAGTCCCTATGCTGATGGTACGCACGTTCTCCTGCCAGCGCTGTTTGTTTCTGGCGTATTGGAGTATCACCTGCAACAACGCTTCATCGCTGGCGTATTGCCACAGATGGCGATCGCCTTTTTCTGAATCCACTACAAACAGATGCTCTGTGGCTCTTGATGCCGCCACATAAAGCTTGTTGAAAAAGTATTCTACTTTGACTCTTTGGTCAATTCCTTTACCCGTTAGACTCCAGACGTTTTGATTGCAATCCTGACCAAACTTGTAAAGAATGACTTTTTTAAATTCCAATCCTTTAGCTGTAATGGCACTCAAAACATTCTTCAGCGGTTCTGATGAATAAGAAATTACAGATTCTCCCCCTGTTTCCCTCTCTTCCTCTGCCTCTTTCCCTAACTGGGGAAAAATTTCCGAAAGTATCTCATCTCCTCGAGCATAAGCGGCTTCTTCTCCTTCTTCACAAGGTACAATAATAATCGTATCTTTGATATAGTCCGCTAATTCTTCACTGCTAATATTCCGATTGAGAATAAACTTTTGTGGCTCAGGAAAGTTACCTTGTTGCCATGCTGTTTGAGGTTTGAGTTCAGCGATATCAAACAAAACATGACGCCACAACTGAATTAAATTAGTAACTTGAACAATGGGTGGGATAGAGCGGTAATTATAAGTCAATTCCTGGAAATTAATCACCAACTTTAACTGCTCTGCCGGGTCTAGTGCTGTAATAACTTCCGCATCAAAAATTGCTTGAACACTCGACCAATGAAAGCCTGTTGGGTTTAAAGTTTGGAAAGGGTCTCCAGCAAAAGCAAAGGGTAGGCTCGGAATCGGCTGGTATCCTAAATGATATTGGGAAAACATCGACAGCCGCATAATTAGCTGAAGTTCCAGCCGTGTAAAATCCTGAGCTTCATCGCAGAAAATTGCCGTGTACTCAGGATGGTAGCACTTAAGTTCGAGTACTCTGGCAATCAAATCTTGGTCATCCCAGTAGCCTTGCTCTGTAGTGATGCGCTTATACCAGCGTTCCCAAATAGTGTCGTAAATGCCTTGGAATTTTTCAAAGGAGACAGTGTGTTCCTTGCGTGGCACTTCCTCTTGGTAGTCTTCGGGAGTCATGTACTCCTCCATGCCATACCCTTTGATGAAACTACGAATGACATGCCAGGATGTTTCTGGGGAATAGCGCCGCGCTTGGGGGAGATGAAGGATGATTTTGGCTAACGATTCACAAGGGCTTTTTCCCTGATACAGTTGTTTGAAGCGATGAAAGGAAATGTATTTTTCAGGATTAAAGCGCGATCGCTCATCAGATGGTAACAAGCTGAACAGGAATTTCTGGAACGGTTGGAAGAAGTGATCGATGCTCTCCTTGCCATCTCCTTCACTCCTCTCTGCAACAAAGCGATAATGGGATACTAAGAGCGTCTTAATGCCATCTTTTGCCACTTCCAGTAAGCGCTCGTTATAAGTCAAAAACAAGGGTTCCCCAAGCAGTGGCTCAGCACGACGGCGTCCTTGGGTGTCATAGTACTTCCGGTAGCAGTAGTCAGCAAACAGATAAAGTAACATGGTAGACTTGCCACTACCAGCTCGTCCATTAATAAATAAGGGCAGCGAACCTTGTCCGGGTGCAGGGGCAGAAACGGACTGGAGGATTTGCTCTTCTTCGAGGGAAAGCGCGAGATTTGCCTCTTTCCCCCGCTCAATGGCTAGCCAACTGACTTCATCGGCAAGCAGATAGGACGGATAAGAGCGTTGGGCAAAGGGTGTCAAATCATGCAGTCTGAGAGGTCGTGCCAAGATATTGGTGGTGTCAAAGCCATCAAATAAAGCTGTTTTTTGACCCACTTCGATAATTTCTGCTCTAGATGGCTTGTGATTAAAAGGAGCGAGCAGAAACAAAACACCTCCAATAAAGGTGTCAGCGGTTTCTAGTAGGCTATAGAGTACATAATGATGATTCAATGTACACAACTTTACGTTAGACAAGTCGGGAAATTCTTCTGTCGGATGAATTTCATCTTTAATGCCTGAAATGAGTTGGTAATAGATTTCCCAAGCCTGTTGAATTTCCCGTTGTCTGAACCGCGTCACCCATTCTTCGCTTTCATAAATCACCCAGTCTTCTGTGAGCGTTTCCATCTGCCAACCGGGCGGTTCTAGCCAAGGATACAGTTCTGGTGGTAGTTCCGGGAGTTTGTCAACTGCGTGCTGCTTGGTTTTTTCACGAGTGAGCCAGTCTCGGATTTGGTGTTGGTCGAGTTGAGGTTCGAGATAAGTTCTGCCATACTCTCGTGGATCTTCGAGAAATTGCTCGTAATCATTGTCACCACGCTTAAAGATATCGAGCAGGCATAAAAGTTGCTCGTCATCAACCCTGAGGATGCGTGCAATTAGTCTCCGGTTGAGGATGCGGCGCTTCAAGTAGGGATAGACTCGTTCAAAGCGTGCCTGTACCTCATCTATTCGTTGAGTCTCCAGTTCAACACACCAGTCATCAATTCGCTCTTGAAGACC
>DATNPV010000058.1:0-3752 GCA_036703055.1 Waterburya sp. | reverse complement strand
CCAACGAACTAGAATTATTAACTGTTTTATTTTCTCTAGATAAACGAGAAGCAATACTAAAATCAATAATGTTAACTTGACCTGTTGTTGAATCAATCAGGATGTTATGGGGTTTAATATCTTTATGAATAATATTATTCTCATGAAGCTGAGCTAAGGTTGAAGCCAACTGAATACCAATTTGCAAAAATTGGCTCAACTCAAGTGCTTGAGCCGAGAAAAAACTTGTCAGTGCTTCTCCTTTAAAATCGGGCAGAATTAGAGCTAAGCCATTCTGATAACTTTCTAGAGCAATTGGTTTTAGAATTCCATCAATATCTAGAGGCTGGAGGATTTTAAACTCATGTCTCAGTTTTGTGAGTTCTTCAATTGTGGGATACTCAGCTTTTAGGGTTTTGATGATAACGCAGGTATGTTCTGGCTCTTTAGCAGCACGATAAATGACGGTGTTTATTCCCTCATAAATCACGTCTAAGACGGTGTAGCCAGCAATATTCATGGTCGTATTTACCTTTAATTGGAATCAATACAGTTTTTGAGGGCACGATACTATCGTGCCCCTACACGGAAATCCTCTGGTTCGTAGGAGCACGGCAATGCCCATCGGCGTCAATTTAAGCCCTGGCGAATGGAATTCGCGACTATATAAACAAAGTCCGCCGTCGCGGACTGATGGAAAATCAATGGTTCTGAAACCCGCGTAGGCGGGTTTTGTTTTTGTAGTTGCGGTTTTAACCGCCCCATTAACGTTAAGTTGACACCAATGGGCATTGCCGTGCCCTACCCTATATTCCATACTAGCCATCACAGTTGTAGTACTAAACTAGCCATCACAGTTGTAGTACTAATTTCGTGATGGTGATTCATACTATTTGGCTTTAGACCCGAAAAGCGAAGCATCCCCTAAGTGGAATCGCCCCCCGCATCCTCTCGACCCAACACAGCGCTAGCAGCTCGATAAAGCAACTGTAGCGCATCCCCATTTTGAGGATACTGAACGACTCCCACGCTAAAGGTCGCTCGAAATGAGGTGCCGTTTTCCCCCTTGAACTCAAATTGAAGCAACATCTTCCGCAAGTCCGAAAGCCGTCGTACGCCGTCTTCTTTCGTCATGCCGGACATACCTACCACAAACTCTGCACCTCCCCAGCGACCGACAACATCCTCACTATGGAATGTTTGCCGTAACAGTTCCCCAAATCGGGCTAGCACTTCATCTCCAGCCGCATGACCGTATTGTTGAGTAATGTGACCTAGATGGTCTAGCTTCGCGATCGCAAAGCAGAACGGTTGATGGCAGTGTCGGCTCCATTCCAGAAACTGAGTCAACTCTTGAGTGGACTTGCGGCGATTGGCAACTCCAGTCAAGGCGTCAGTTTCTGATAGCGTTTTGAGCAGACGCGATCGCTCTAAGCGATTGAAAATCCGGGTGACGAGTTCTGGACCAACAATCGGCTTTCTTACGTAATCATCCGCACCTGCGGCAAATACCTGATGCATGATTTCAGCATCGGTATGAGCCGTGAGAAACAGGATGGGCAATCCACTCCATCGTGGGTCATTGCGAACCACCTGGCATAGCTCAATCCCGCTGATATGGGGCATTTCTACATCCAGAACTAATAAATCGGGTGGGGTAGCTTCCAGTGTATCCAGGAATAGGAGTGGATTGTCGAGAACAGAGACATAAAGCCCCCAAGGTATTAATAAACGCTGTAGCGCCATTAACACCTGCGGATCGTCGTCTACAATCATCACCGTTGCTTTAGTCAGACGGGTATTTTGCAGCAATTGATTGACTGCCTCTAATACCTGAGTAGCCGTGACAGGCTGCTGTAAAACCCGATGTCCGCCTAGACGAGCGATTTTTACGCGATCGATCAAACTATCCCGCTCTGTGAGGACAAGAGCGGGTACGGGTGGAGTACAGGCACTTAGTTCCGCTAACAATGTCAAATGGTTATCCAGGGTGTCAGCAGCCGAAAAATCCAGCAAAACAGCATTTGGACGCTGATCGGTGATTTGCTCTCTAGCGACGACAGGGTTTGGGGTAATTTGCGATCGCATTCCCCAACTTGCTGCCTCTGTAGCCAACTGTTCAGCCAATAGCTGATTCGGACTGACAATTAACAGCCCAGGACGATCATCAATGGGTTCACCCGGTGACAGTATTTCAGGAAGTTGCCCGCTGTTCATACGTTGCACTTCCTGGCGCAGCGCTGTGACGAGTGTGGAAAGGTGCTGCGTTTGATTGCGATCCAGCAATACTTCCTTTTCCAATAAAGTTTCGATTTCTTGAGCCAAGCGAGAACCCTCATCAGCCCCAAACATGCCCAACGAGCCTGCTAGTTTGTGCGCCTCCCACTCGGCTTGCTGCCGCCATTCGCCACTCAGCTCATTTTTGAGCAACAATGCCACAGCTTGCTCAAGCACGTCAACCCGACGATTGGTATCCTCTTTAACCTGTTCCCAAATATTGATGATTCCGGCTACAGTCTCTGATTCGACTGTTGATTCTTCTACTCCTTTGCTCTCTTGCTCCTTTGGGTCTTTACTCTTTTGCTCTTTTGCTCCTTTTCTATTTTCTTCTGTTGGTCTGAGTCGATAGCCAATGCCATAAACTGTCTCAATTGGATCATTTAAAGGCCCAGCTGCCTTGAGCTTCTGGCGTAGCCCCTTGATATGGGAACGGATGGTGTCTTCTGTGGGCGGTTCTTCAAATGACCAGATGTGGTCAATTAACGCACGCGTGCTAAAGATGCGATGGGGATTGCGTAGGAACAGTTCGAGCAGACCATATTCTTTTGGCGTCAAACGTACCAATTGACTGTTATGGGTCACTTCACAAATACTAGGGTCAAGCTTTAGGCTTCGCCACTCCAACAGCGGTGGTAATGCTGCCCCTCCCCGTCGCAGTAAGGCGCGGATACGAGCCAATAACTCCTGTAGATTAAAAGGTTTAGCAACATAGTCATCTGCCCCTGCATCCAAACCCAACGCTGTATTGGTGCTGGTCTTTTGGGCTGTTAATAAGAGAATTGGAGTTTGATTACCCTGCGATCGCAGCCGCCGACACAGCGTCATCCCATCAAGCTTGGGCAGCATGACATCCAGCAAAATTAAGTCATAGGTAAAGGATTCCACCAACTCCCAACCCGCTTGACCATCTGTAGCCACATCAACAGCATAGTGTTGGTCAATCAGCGCTTTGGCAAGTGGTTCAGCAATCAGTGCATCATCCTCTATCAGTAGAATTTTCATAGCCTACAGTGGCTGAAAACTACAAGGAATGACTGAAGAACGAGAACAAATCTGTCACTTGCAGCGCTTCCTACGTTAAGGCTAGCCTGAGTACAGTTCAAATTCATCAAAAATTCGGTTGATTTGCGCCTACCTCCTATAAAAATAGCAGGGGGAGCTAGGAAAGCTTCTTGAGGCACGGAGAGAAAAACTATTTCATGGGTACACCAGAACGCATGAAACGATTTTAGTGAATTGGTACTAGCCGGCGATGCACATCAATATATAATTTTCTAACGCTTCCTTATTTCCCTTGCGATAGGCAGCAATAGCCCAGCTATACAACGGGTGATTGGGTCGGGGTTCGATGGGAAATTGTTTAGGCCAGTAACCGTACTTACCTAAAATAGCCCAGATCATAAACCTTGCCGCGTGTCCGTTCCCATTGGCATAGGGATGCACTCGCAGAACTTCATCAAAAATTGTGCAGGTAAACGTCACCGTATTGAGCA
>DATNPV010000062.1:0-36467 GCA_036703055.1 Waterburya sp. | reverse complement strand
CCAAAGCGACACCACTCCTCAATAATTCGTAAGCCTTCTCTAGCTCGATCTAAATTGGCGTCTAAAATGCGGCAAATAGCTGGTTCTTGCCATTTTCGACCGCTGTATTGATCGCTCATCGCGAACTTCACTCCATTATCTCTAATCGTAACAGGGCTGCTCCAAAAGATTATGATCGGGTCGGTTTGCCGCTATTCGTTGCGCTGATAAGACCTCCTTTAGATAAGCTGATACCACTGATGATGAACTTGAACTCGCCATTTTATCCAGCAAGAGAAAAAAGTGACGGCAAATAATAAGTTTTATCGTATCCTCAAGTCGAATAACCTTAAGCTGCACCCATTGCGATAGAAAAACAAATCAAAATAAGTGTAGAGGTTAAGAGGCTCTTTGGAGTTAGTCATTTTCATCGGTCTGCAAGCATCGGGGAAGAGTACCTTCTTTCGGCAGTATTTGGCGGCAACGCACGAACTGGTTAGCAAAGACCTGATGCGGAACAATAAGAATCGTGCCAGAAGGCAGACACAGCTTGTTGAAGCAGCCTTACAAGCGGGACGTTCCATTGTTGTTGACAATACCAACCCAACGATTGAAGAGAGGGCGCCACTCATTGAGCTGGGTAAGTTATATGATGCCCAGATCTTGGGTTATTATTTCCAGTCAAAAGTGAAGGATTGCCTAGAACACAACCAGCAACGCTCAGGTAAAGCCAGAGTGCCAGATGTAGCGATTTACGCGACAATCAAGAAACTAGTACGCCCAACCTACGCAGAAGGATTTCACCAGTTGTTCTATGTGCAAATGGTTGGAGAGTTTGATTTTCAAGTCCGACCCTGGACGGAAGGCCAAACCCTGGATAGATGACATTCCCGCGACTACCCTTTGCTAAACTCTAGGATTCTAAGTAGAGGGAGCTAATTAATCGCAAGGTGGGCATTGCTCTAACCCTGATTACAATTCGTTTCTAGGCAATGCCCACCCTACAACTTTGCTAAGCCGTAGGATTTTACAATCATTGTCAGAACTTGCTTTAGCAGGCTTGCACCCGCTAGCGTAGGGATTCTAACTCCTAATGAGGAAATTTAACGTGCAATCTAGCCGACTGGCTCAACAACTCCAGTTCATTGTCGAAATTGATAAACTCAAGCGAGTTTTGCGCCAGACTTTGCTCACAGATGAATCGCGTCAAGAAAACAGTGCAGAACATTCCTGGCACCTAGCAATCATGGCAATTTTACTCACCGAGTATGCCCCCTCCTCAGAGATTGATGTGCTGCATGTGATAAAGATGTTACTGGTTCACGACCTGGTAGAAATCGATGCGGGAGATACGTTCTGCTACGACGTTCAGGGTAATCTAGATAAAGCCGTGAGGGAAGCCGAAGCAGCTAAGCGGATTTTTGGACTGTTGCCCGAAGAGCAGGGGGCTGAGCTCCGAAATCTATGGGAGGAGTTTGAGGCACAGGAAACTCCTGCGGCTAAGTTTGCAGCTGCACTAGATCGGATACAGCCCCTACTCCACAATCAGCAAACTAGGGGGGGAACCTGGCGAATTCATGGTATCACCCGCGAGCAAGTGCTGCGGCGGATGCAGCCAGTAAAGGACGGTGCGCCTGCTCTATGGCCTGTGGTGGAGAAGATTATAGAGGATTGTATTGGGGCAGGCTACCTCTATTCGGATTGAAATTGACAATAGTTGCTGTCTGTGTAGGACTAAATTTGTCTTATTGTGCTTAATTGTACTAGTTGGCGGGTTGATGAAATATACACTTTTTAAGGGCGCACGGCGGTGCGCCCCTACAAGCGTACTGAACTGAATAGAAACCTGCTATAAAAAAATTTTCTACGTCTGGAGTGCCTGTTGGAATTAGGGAAGTTCAACCAAACTTGATATAACTTGTGAAATACCTAGATGTTTTTTAATAAACAAAGTGTCAACATAGAATTTCATCGGCATTTCCTCAGGGAGAAAAAGGTAAAACCCTGTATTAAACCAGTATGCCGTCTGGACGTTTATTAGTAACCGATTTGGATGACGGCACAGGGGCAAAATACCAGAATTGAACAGCTGGTGTAAGGGCGCATCTACAACATCTTGCAGCTCAACACCTTATCTTATTGCCGTTCAATGCAAACTAATTTAGAGATTCATCTACTGGAGCAACTCATTGATGTGCTTCAAGCTTGTTTTTCAGTTGAAGAAGCAGACACATCCCTTACACCATTGATGCAACAACTCTTTCCAAAGGAAGTTGGTGCAATTTATATCGCAAGTTCCTCAAAAAATTTGGTAGAAGCGATCGCAACTTGGGGAGTTCAACCCTTAACTAGCGATCCCATCTTTACCTGTACCGAGTGTGTTGCCTTGCAGCGGAGGCAGGCACATCTGGTGGAAGACACCTATCACGGTTTACACTGTCAACATTTCCGACCCAACTCCTTGGCAGTTGAAACCTTGTGCGTGCCCATGATGGCACACGGGGAAATCGTGGGGGTTTTGTATATCGGTTCACTTTATCGGGGACGAATCACCCAAATTAAACCCTTGGCAGAGACTGTTGCAAAACATATTAGTTTGGCTCTAGCTAACTTGAAACGGCGGGACACATTAAATTATTTGAGACGGCGTGACCCGCTAACCAAGCTCTACAATCGACATTATTTAGAAGAATACTTAGAACGAGAAATTCAACAGTCTGAGCGTCACATACTACCTCTAGGCATCATCCTAGTGCATGTTGAACACTTGGAACACTTCAATGATAGGTTGGGTCACGCAGCAGAAAATCACCTGCTACGAGAAATGGGTATGTTTTTGCCCAGTCAAATTCGAGCCTCAGATATCGCTTGCCGTTACCGAGGTGATGAGTTCCTTATCTTGCTGCCGAGAACATCTTTGGAAATTACTCAACAGCAAGCTGAACAACTGCGACAGAGCATGAAGCAATTGAATAGTGAATATAAGGAGCAAGCCATTCGCTCAATTAGCATTTCTTGTGGAATAGCAAATTTCTCAGAGCATAAATTGACAGCCAAAGTAGTGCTTCGCGCCGTGAATTCAGCATTAAGCTCAACTAAAGAACAAGGGTGCGATCGCGTAGTGATGCTTTCCTATTGATAGGAGATACAACGGGATGCATCCCAAAACTGAAAGTAGGGGCGATTTATAAATCGCCCCTACCTCATCTGTATTCAACAGAGAATCGCTCTACAAAGAGGTTAATCCAGCACCTTAAAGGACTTCACTTCCAGTACCGGGCCAATCATAGCGAAGGTCATCACATCATCGCGTACCTGTCCTTCCACCTTGACCTTCAGGTCTGATTTCTTTAACTCATTTGGAGCATCCTTTAGTTCATAAGTTTCTCCTGAGTCGGTAACCAGTGCCCAAGTCCCTGGCCCTAGTCCTTTGCGTTCGATGACACCTGTCACATTAATACTCATGCTGTTTGCATTTCTCCTTTCGAGGCTAGATAGGCAAGTCCGAAGCACAGCAGGGCATTGGCAACGAGGAATCCGCGAGCAACAACGCCGCTACCCAGCCATAGTAAGTTAGGTGAAACCACTGCACTCACCGCTAAACAACTGGCAACACCGAGGGCAGACCCAATTGCCAACCACTTCCATTGTTTACTACCGAGTAGCAGTGCCACGAGGATAAAGGGAATTAACACACTGGCAAAAATTGGGTTTAAAGCCGCACTACCTTGAATGGCGCTACCCAGTTCAGGCAGGGAACTGCCCATAACTCGGAAAGGCCACTGCGGCAAGTCAAAGACATAAAAACCGCGCAGGAAGAAGATACCAGAACTTCCCGCCACTAACCCAGAGGCGAGTGACAAACTCCAGAAGGGTAAGTAATTGCGCAGGAACCAAGCCAACAGATAAGAACCCAGAACCATCGCGATTTTAGGCAGTAACATTACGGTTCCGCCATCCATCCAGAAACGAGGATTGAGATAGCCGTTGTCTCGTAACCAGCGGAAGAAGTCCTTGAAAGTAATTTGTCCGCGTAGAGCCAACTTCACGGCACCGGCTGCATCCAGATGACCCGCACCAAAATGATTGAGGGGGTCTTGCTCAACAGGTCGTGCTGATTGTTTCAGTACTCTCAAAATTTCATCCGGTTCTTTAATGCCAGATGCTTTCACTAAGGCTGCCACACCAGCAACGTGAGGAGAGGCCATACTGGTACCTTGGTAGGCCGCAAAAATGGCTGCACCCGTTTCTGGGTCGATGGTTTCTTGCAACACTTTACCCGCTTCACTGCCGCCAGGTGCTGAAATATCCACACCCGCACCAAAGTTGGAGTAGGGCGCTTTGTCACCGGCTGGGTCTAGAGCAGAGACGCCGACAACGTGAGGATAACGGGCGGGGTAACCAGCGGAATTTTGGTTAGAATTACCTGCTGCTGCCACGAGGAAGACGCCTTTTTGGTGAGCATAGTCAATGGCTTCTTCCATGAGCTTGCTTTCACCCGCGCCACCCAAACTCATGTTAATCACATCGGCACCATTGTCAGCGGCAAAGCGAATCGCTTCTGCAATATCCGCAACTGTACCGCCACCGCCGGCGCTCAATACCTTCAAGGGCATCAGGCTGGCTTCATACGCAATCCCTGCCACACCATAATTATTGTTGGTGGATTGAGCGACTGTCCCAGCAACATGGGTACCGTGCCCGTTGTCATCATCAGCCTCGACTCGGTCGTTGACAAAGTCGTAGCCTGGGACAAAGGTTGTACTTTTCAAATCGGGGACGGCGGTGATACCGGTGTCAATCACCGCTACGGTGACGCCACTTCCTTTGGTTTCGTCCCACGCCGATTCCACATTAATACTCCGCAGGTTCCACTGCTTGCTGTAGTCGGGGTCGTTAGGAACTTCTAAAGCTTTGTAGATGTAGTTAGGTTCGATAAATTCAGTTTCTTTAGACAGTTTTGACTTTTTCAGGGCGCTGAGTACTTGCTGGTCGCCCTCGAGAATGTAAACATGGTCAGCAACTGAAAATTCACTATTGAGACGAGGATTGACGTGGTATTGTTGAGCGATCGCTTGCAATTCCTCCGTCATCTGTGCTGCTGGCACATCTTCCCGGAAGTCCAGCACAATGGATTGAAATTCTCCCTGACTGGCTAGACCCTTAAAATTAAATAGGGCAAACCCCAGCCCCAAGATAAACAAACACGCAATCAAAAACTTTCTCATGGCAACCCGTCCGCTGTCGCGCCAGTTTAACCACTACCATAGCTCATGGGCCTCCTCTTCGGCGCCGATGTTGCACGACATTAACGAGCGCTAGTAACAGTCGCAGTACCTCGGAGGTTTCTGATGGAAAAAGGTCTTTTGTGGCTTCCCCTACTAGCTGTGTTTATCTGGCTAGCTTGGTCAGGTTGGAATGAATACCAAAAAGTTGAAGCCTATCGCAACTGGGCTTCTCAGTTTGAACGCGCCAAGTACGATATTTATGCCGTACTCGGTCAAAAAGGCAGTGATTTAACTTGGGGAAAACCCACACGTCAAGGGCCAGTGGATGTACAAACCTTCTCCCTTAAAAACGTGCAAGCGATTCGCTTGCTGGTGGATGACCGGATTGTTGACTTAGACACACCGCCTGACGGCGGTCGTGCGATCGCGTTAGACTTTCTCTTGCCAGAACCTACGGCCTCAATTAAAGTTCCTTTTACAGAACTTCCCCTCGCCGTTGAATGGGGCAAGTACTTACAAAAAGAATGGCAACGATTGTGATCGCAACCCATTACATAGAGTGTGAAGATAGCGCTTGCCCTCTCCAGCAGTTACTCGTGAGGGTAACTTTATCGCTCCTTTACCAAGTTTATAGGTAGGGCGTAAGGCGATCGCAAAAAAATTACAATTAAAATCTATCTCGAGGTAGAAGACTTAGTCTATAATTAACGAATAAAGAATTTGAAAAATAAACGCTAAGTTCAGTGCAAAGTCAAGTTTAGCCAGACTCAAGGGTCTCCTGGCTAGGGTGATTTTGGCTATTATCAGCTCTCAACCCCTTGATACCTCTGAAAGGCCAAACGAAACAAAGGAAATTGGGTTTGTGGGGAGGAGTAGCCTTTTTTTTGACCGCACGATTGGGGTTGGCTGTGCGTAGTCACTAGGGCTGGGTGGATGGCAGTAGCATCAACTCAGATGCCGCCATCACTGCGTCTGAATGCGCTCCCAAGCTTGATGTTTGATAAACCTAAGGGATAAGCATCCGTCATATGATACAAGTTTTACAAGATACAAGACTGTCGGTACTGCGCCCGGAATACGAGCAACTCTTTACTAATTGCAAGATTCGTCGCAATTGGCTGGAGCCAATTCATACTGTAGCGGGAATAATGTTGAATAACCGCGATCGCTATGAGAAAGTGGCTCAAGTCATTAACCCTCTAATGCCTTGGTACGCGGTTGGGCTGCTGCACTACTTGGTAACCAACTGCAATTGGCAAGGCCACTTCCATAACGGCGACCCGCTAACCAATCGTACCGTGAATTACCCTACGGGGCGTCCCTTACAAGAACCCATCAACGGTAGAGCCGTTGGCTACACTTGGGAAGAGTCAGCCATAGATGCCTTATGCGCTGGAGGGTTTGACCGAGCGAAAAAATGGGATATGCCAGGAGGCATTCTTTGGCATATTGAATGTTATACCGGCATGGAGTATCGCTCTGGTGGTCTGTACTCCCCCTACCTTTGGTCAGGAACCAATTGGTATAAAAAGGGCTTGTACGAAAATGGTACAATTTATAACCCTGAATTAGTATTTGAACGGGTAGGTGCTGGTGCTGTTTTGTTCTATATGTACTACCAGAACCTTTTGTCACAAGAACAGACCCCAGCCACGGCGGGGGTGGCAGTTGGATCGGGTGGGACAACAGCAATGTCCTCAACTGTAGGCAAACTGCGCATTAACAATCCTACAGGCCAGGGAACCTTTCTCAAGCAGTCAGTGGTTCAGGCAAGTTCATTACCCGACAACCAAAAGGTGTGGGTTGTGAATAATACCGAACTGCCGTTGCTGCAATGGAGTTCGACGCACAATCATTATGGGGTTACCTTGAATGGAACCTTTAATGGGGTCAGTACTTGGTATGTTTTTAGCCAGCACGCCACTATTGAGCCGTTAGGGCAGCAATCGCCGGGAAATCAGCCAGCAAATCAGCCAGCCCCGTCTCCCCCAGTTGTACAACAGACTTTGAACGCCTTACCTGTAGAGACTCCTAAGCCTCCCACTCCCCAAGCCAACTCGCTTTACGGGGGGGCTTCTGGAAAACTACCACTGCCTGGAGTGAAGCTGATCAAAGAATTTGAAGGATGCTACCTCAAAGCGTATCCCGATCCCCTAACTGGGGGCAAGCCGATTACAATTGGTTGGGGATGTACTCGCAAAAGAGACGGTAGCGAGTGGCAGCTAGGTGAAGTCATTACTCAACAAGAGGCAGATGATCTGTTGATGACTCAGCTAGAGAATAATTATCTGCCACCGATGGAGCAAATTCCTGGATGGCAGGAACTCAACGCCAACCAACGCGGCGCTTTGTTGAGTTTTGGCTACAACTTAGGAGCTCGCTTCTACGGCAATCCTAGCTTCCAGTCAATGACGAGAGTTTTGCAAAACAAGCAGTGGGATCAGATTGAAGAGACGTTCCTTAAATACAGAAATCCCGGCAGTAACGTTGAGCAAGGACTAAAGCGCAGGAGGATTGCTGAAGCTAAACTATTTCTAACACCTGTAGGTGCACAGGGAACACCACCTGCCCCTACACCCTCACAGAACCTCGGCCTTATACAACTCAATGTGTCCCCCGCTGCTGCCAACAATAACAGTAGTGACACGAATCGTTGGGTGCAAGAACAATTGATTCGCCTTTATATTTTAGATCCACCCGCAGACGGCAAGTTGGGTAAGCAAAGTCAAGCAGCTCTTATCTGGTTTCAACAATTGAAGGGGCTCTCGAATTGCACAGGGACAATTGACAATGAGACTTTAGCCGCCTTGAAAAATACTCAAGACCTTATTCCCCTCCGATTAGGCACTGATTTTGCCTCCCGCTTGACTCAGTACATGATGCAGAAGGGATACTATGTGCCGAGGGGCGACAAACGATATTCGATTGTTTATGTTCAAGGCGTGGATGAAAATTTCCAACCCATAGCCAATACCCCAGACGGTTGGAACGATCAACGTATTATCCTAGAAATTCCGAACAATGGCGTGCCTCGGATTGTTGATCACTGGATAGCCACCTGCGATCCTGGCGCAGCTCCAACCCAAAACTCAACGATTGCCGGTGGTGTAGCTCAAGTGGCATTCGGTCAGTATCAAGCTTGGAGATGCGGACACCACTATGGTTCGGGTTCTCGCCCTCCTTATCCAGCGTTAGAGCAAGCAGGGCCAATCAATATTATGAGAGATACCAACCGTAATTATCGGCGAGATGGGGGAGATACTCTCAAAGAAAATAGTACAGGCAATTTTATCAACCAACATCATGGTTGGGGTTCCGGGAAAGTTGGGTTTAATTCGATGGGATGCTTGGTAGGTAAAAATCCCGAAGGGCATTTTAAGTTTATCGATCTGTGCAAGCAAGATGTGCGATACCAAGTAAATTCCAATTACCTATTTTGGACGACGGTGATTGACGGGGCGGATTTGTTTAAGAACTGAACAAGCCGCTAATCGGTTTCATCATCTGCCAGCCCCTCACCCTAAGGTGGTATGGGGCTTCTTTGGGTACTCACTCATCAAACTCTAACGATTCCGGGTTGCATTGGGTATCTGGAAATCGTGATATAGCAAAAGACAGAAGTCTTATTACTGCGACGTGGTCGTTTCGCCGTTAGATCTGTCCTAAAAGTAAGGACGACAGCTATAGTTTCTGTTTTCTCCACAGCGAGTTATACCAGAATGACAACGTCTGTTCTGAAATTCTCGGCAGACAGATGGATTGACGCGATCGCACCTGCTGGGAAGACGATAGTTTAACTCAGTTCTCGCCCTATCCTTCCGGGAGACTCACAAGCTTTACGGTGCTAATACACAGAGGCTGTGTCCCTGGCACTCTCAACGCCGATGGATTTTTCACAGCACGCGCCTATTTTAGGCAAAGTCTTTATGCGTCCAGAGGAACAAGTTAACTTAAGTTTAAATTAACTCCTTAGGTGGACGTTACGGAAAACCAAGAAAGTTACCTTAAAAGCATGAGAGTCGGCTAAAAAGTAGGCTCCTCTATTGTAACCTCAGTTAAGCTATCTGAGGTTTCCAAAAATTAATCAATCGTCTTTTCAATTTCGCCAAAACCCGAGTAGATCAAAAGGGTTTTTCCATAAAACTAAGGAGACAGTAATGAGAAGCCAATCTAATAAAAATTCCAATAAACTTTTAACCTTGGTAGGTGTTGCTAGTGCTGGTATTCTGTTCAGCCTACCTGGATTCGCACAAGTAGCTCCTTCAAGCCCGAATACGTCTAACAATCAGCGGGAAAGGGTTTGTGGCGGATATGAAGGAAACGGCACGACAGGAGGAGGCTACTATTGTGCAATGAACCGACTATTTCCGAATAGAGGAGCGCAATATCAAACGCCTCCTGCGGGAAGTTCTTATTCAGATCAAGGGCGTTCAACAACGGGGGCTGGCTATCCCGGAAATAATGTCACCCCTCAAGGGACAGATAACTCAATGAATCAGGAATCTAATAATTCTGGTTCTAACACCCAATCTGAAACAGCGCCTCAGGGTTCTTACAACAACGGAGGTTCAACCACAGGAGCAGGTTATCCCGGAAATGGCGTGATTCCTCAGAGTCGCTCCGACAGCATGAATCGGTAACTTATTCAGTGAGTTGTGAAGTAAAACTTCGTTAGCTCAAAAATTGAGAATCAGGAGTCAGGATGAACGCTTTGAGCTTAGATTAGCTCTTAGATTTCAATTCATGGCTCCTGAGTTTTATTGTGATATCGCTTGGTTTATTGATATTAAAGTTGATTAACCTAGGGAATAAAATCTATGCCTTAAGTAAGAATTTTGTAAGACCAATAAATTCTACCTATAGCTAGATAAAATATTTAAAAAACTGAATAATCATTAGACAAGTAAGACTTTTCAGTGCTGTTGTCAGTCATCTTCAAAAGTCTAAAGTTTCTCAAACTTTTGTAGAGCAACGGTCGCTCTGAAATCCTTAGGATTTTAGCAACAGCGCTGGTTCGTAGATTCCTCTATACACTTGCATCTAGCACAGAGGTGAGTAGTTTCGATGAACACCATTGAGCCAAAGCAGCAAAAATTTTTACGTCCAACAGCGCTGTTGCTTTCAATTTTATTAGGAATACCTTTCTTTGCCGGCTGTGCTAGTCAGCAGAGGGGTAGAAATCTGCCGCCAGTTGATGATACAAGGGGTGGGTCACAAACCTACCAGGCTCCTGCGCCTCAAGCAAGAAAGGGATTATCAACTGGACAGAAAGTGGCAATCTTGGCAGGAGCTGCCGCACTTTACTACCTTTACAACAAGCACAAAAACAACCAAGCGCAGGGGGCACAGGGTAAGTACTACCTTTCCAAGAACGGGCGCGTTTACTACCGTGATCAGCAAGGTCGTGCTCACTGGGTAACGCCACCCCAAGGCGGAATCCGAGTCCCAGAGTCAGAAGCCCAACAATACCGTGACTTCCAAGGCTATAACAACAGATCCACAGGGCGTGACTTAACTGATTTGGCTCGATCAGGAGCGCAGTAATCCTTGTTCATCGTGACTTTAGCGTTGTTCGCGAAGCCAAAGGCAAAACACAAGGGTGATGTGGAAAAGGTCGATATCCTCTCCACAGCCGCTCCCTAAGACAATCAAAAAGGAGATTAATCATGGTGGATGGATTTTTCAGAAAGGTGAAGGATGCGCTCACTGGGGATGATCAATATCAGCGAGACACTGACGACTATCCGCAAGCACCTCCAGCTAGCCAAGACCCCTACAGCGACCTCGAAGATCCCTACGGCAGCGGAACATATTCCAATGATCCTGGTCAGTTCGGCAATGTGCGTCCTGCCAGCGAAGACCCCTACGGTGACCCGGCGGATGGTAATGATTACGGGCAGTTCGGTAATGTGCGTCCCGCTAGTGAAGACCCCTACGGTGACCCGGCGGATGGCAATGATTACGGGCAGTTCGGCGATGTGCGTCCCGCTAGTGAAGACCCCTACGGTGACCCAGCCGACCAGGAAAATTATTAATCCTGCAAGGCCATGGGTTTTAATGAGGGGTTTAATTTGAGATTGGCAGTGAGAGTCGGTTACCTAGAGTAGGCAAAGAGGCAGTAGGTGGTGACCCTACTGTCTTTTTTTTTGGGAACTTGCAGGAGTTTGCGACTGAACTATAGCAAAAGGCGGAGGGGAGAGGGCTCCAAGGCAGAAGGGATGCATATTGACGGGTCTTGGTTTCAGTATTTGGCGAGAGTCCTGATTGCCCTGGCGACTGCTATACATCCACGATCTGCGAGGGCGCACCCCGTGCGCCCCTGGTACTGCAAAGAAAGGTTTTAATGGTCTTTTAAGTAAGCTTCCAAAGCCTCTGCGGCTAGCTGAGTCATCGTTTTGCCCTGCTTTGAGGCAGTTGCTTTAAGACGCTGGTAGAGTTCATCGCGCACGCCAACGCGGTAACGAGTTTTTCCGATAAGAACAGATACCGCAGAAGGTTCTGGCATTACAGCTTCATTAGCTAAGCCGGTATCGGATTGGAGGTCTAGCGCTGGAGATTCGTACTCAACCGTAAATTGGCGAATTGCTTCAAACCCAACGCGATCGCAAAAATCTCCGAAACGTTCGCCAGCTTGACGCTCTTTCTTGAAGTAAACAAAAATTGGTTCCAGGAACGTTTCCAGCTCATGAATCGGCATCCGATCCACATAAGCTTGTGCCAACCTAGTCTGATCGGGCGAACCTCCTAGCCAAACTTGATAACTCTCCGGCGCACTGCCGACAAACCCTAGCTCTGCCATGTAAGGTCTAGCACAGCCATTGGGGCAACCTGTGCTCCGTATGACAAAATGCTCGTTCTCTAAACCGAGTTTGTCCAAAAGCGCCCGAATGCGCTCGATAACGCCTGGAAGTGCCCGTTCTGATTCTGTAATCGCCAAGCCGCAAGTGGGTAGTGCAGGGCAAGCCATCGAATAACGAACTAATGGCTCAATGCCTTCTGGGGAAATGTGGACGCCATGTTTGTCGAGAATCTGCTGAATCGCTAGTTGCTGGGACGGCTCAATCTCGTAGATGATGATATTTTGGCTCGCCGTTAGCCGCATCGGTAGGTTAAATTGCTTGATAATTTCCCGTAGTGCGGTTCTGAGTCGGAAAGTGCCTTCATCTTTAATCCGACCATTCTCAATGGAAATTCCTAGGAATAGCTTGCCATCTCCCTGCTCATTCCATCCCAAATAGTCATGGTATTTGAATGCGGGTAGCGGTTTGTAGGGTTCAAATTTTTTACCAAAGTACCCTTCAACGGTTTCCTTGAACTTCTCGACGCCCCAATCATGGAGTAGGTATTTCATTCTGGCATGACGACGATTCGCGCGATCGCCATAATCCCGCTGCGTTGCCACAATGGCTTTGATGGCATCGTAGATATCATCTTTCGATACATAGCCAATGGCATCCGCCATACGGGCAAATGTCTCTTCTTTATTGTGAGTACGCCCTAACCCTCCGCCAGCCAGAAGGTTGAAGCCTTCTAGTTCTCCGTTTTCATTGGTAATGACGACCAAGCTGACATCTTGAGTGTAGAGGTCAATCGAGTTATCCCCCGGTACAGTCACAGCAATCTTAAACTTCCGGGGCATGTAGTACTCCCCGTAGATGGGTTCTTCTTTGTCCGAGAGGTTAGTACCATTGATATTGCGCTGCCGCGCCGCCTTTACTTCAGGCGCTTCTTGGGCGGTAATCGATTTCTCACCATCCAGCCAAATCTCATAATAAGCACCCGTCTGGGGTGTCAAGAGGTCGGCAAGATGATTGGCATACTCCCAAGCATACTCATACTCCGGTCGATTTTTGAAAGGGGCGGGAGGCGCCATAACATTGCGGTTCAAGTCCCCGCAAGCACCTAAAGTTGAACCCATTTGGCGGATAATCGAGCCAATTACGGTCTTGAGATTTTTCTTCAGGATGCCGTGAATTTGGAAAC
This sequence comes from Waterburya sp., assembly GCA_036703055.1. Lineage (GTDB taxonomy): Bacteria > Cyanobacteriota > Cyanobacteriia > Cyanobacteriales > Coleofasciculaceae > DATNPV01. Next base: position 23,277 of record DATNPV010000062.1, on the reverse strand, counting down.
CTTGGCGAGTTGTCGCCCTTAGGGTGTGGTTGCCGTACTCTTCAGAGAGCTGATCGAGGGTAAGGTATAGCTCTGAAGGAATAAATCCACCCGGACTCCGGGTGCGTATCATGAATTGATAATCTTTTTCCTGCCCCTTGACACGATTATCCCGGTTATCCTGCTGATAAGAGCCGTGAAACTTGAGAATTTGAATCGCGTCTTCAGTGAAGTGAGTGGTGTCTTGCAGGATTTCAGTTGCCACCGGTTCACGCAAGAAGTTACTGCGTTCTTTGAGACCTTCAACCTTAGAAACTTTTTGAACTGAAGGGGAAATCGGAGTTTTAACCATTTGAGCTATGAGTTCGGGACGGATGAGCTTTATTTCCGGTAAATCAATCGGGATTGCGCTAAATACTTTATTTTAATCTTAGCTTTTACTAATTGAGGCAAAGGCTTTAGAAATTCTAAAATCTTTGCCAAGATTGTTTGGTGTGTGCTCCAAGGGACATTGCTAGGCTAACCCTTCACGGCAAAGAGCGCCAATGCTTAGCGATCACTCTATAACTCTATAAAGTTTGTGTAAAGAAATCGAGGGTGAGTGCCCATCGTCATGTCACTTGGTATTCAGCCTTTTTTCTGGAAACATCTGCTCACGACACCCAAGCGTGAAGAGTACTGGTTTGTTTAGGTTCATCCTCTAGTGTTGAGCTTGATCAACACAACTTAGAAAAATCTTGGCTTGTAGCCTCGCCATGAGTAGTTAAAAATACCTAAAACTTCAAGCACTTCTCATAATTTTAGCGACATCGCTATTTAAATATCTCTCATGGCAGAAGCCATTGATTCAATTCAATTACACACTAAAGATATTCTCAAGTTCTTTATTGATCATATTTTTTAACATTTTGTAGAACTGGATTCTAATCATGCACTCTTTTTCCAACTTTTCTGGAGATATTGAAAAAATCTATAGTGAGTCTCTTTGTGTTCGTCAAATTTCTCGGACTCAATTAAGCCAACTTCAGTGGCTCAGTCAGAACTTTTTACTGAATTCCCAGCAAAATCGTCTGATTAAACGATTAATTCATGCTTCACGACGGGGTTGGCTTAATGTTACTGATTAATTAGATGAGGGGATTTTAGGATTAAGCCCATTAAATCATACAGAATAGACAGGCTAATTTAGCCTGTCTTATAGCTTTTTATTGATGCAATTTTTGTGCTGTGTTTAAAGGTGTAACCTAGAACATTTGGCGGCTAGACATTGACAATTGACTTAGAATTTGATGCCAGCACCAGCTTGGAAACTGACCGCATCGGCAGGGCTATTTTTGTAAGCATCAATGCCCCATTTGGTGTCACCATAGACTACTAAGTTTTGACCGAGTTGCGATTCTGCACCTACGGTTACAACTGGAGCATTCTTGTTACCCAGGGGTGTATGTTGCCCTTGCTTTTCAACGAAAGAATAGCCACCGCCAACGTAAACATTCGTGTTCTTAGCAACAGGAACATCATAGGTAACTATCGGCATGATGGCGCTGGTGTCATCACTAAATAGCACAGCCCCACGCACGGAAACAGGTGCTTTGTCAGTAGTTAAACGGCCTTGAATATTGCCACCAAACGTTGCCGCATCGCCACCAGGTGTCTTGGTACCACCATTCGTGACACCGACTGCCACACCAGCACCAATGTAGTCGGCTTTTGTTCCTTTTATTGGTTCAGCTGAGGCTCTACCAGCAGAGAGGAGTGCAGGGGCAATGATGGTAGCGGCTAGAGTAGAAAAGATTACAGCAGACTTAAGGGAGAGTTTCATCGTTCTTTCCATCCAGGGGTTAGGTGTATCGTTGCGTTGTTACTCTCCATGTCGTTAGCCAGAATCTAAAAGTTCCAAAAAAAAGAAAGTTTTTTAGGGAAATAATTTTTCCCTTTTGCAGGCTTGAAAAGCAGGTATTATAGTGTATTTATCCGAGAACAATCTATAATAAAGGAGAGATTATTAAGTAGCAGTTCTTCAAAAATTTTTAGTATATTTATCCGTTAAATTAGTACTTGAGTTCAGTTAGTGGACTGTTTATTAACTGTCACAATGGGCAGATGGGAAATAGGAAATATTATTAAGAGATGAAGGATGAACAAACATACTTCATCAAAAAGGATAAGGAAATTGAAGTTCCTACTAATACTAAAGGGCAACTAACTCCCACCCTACCCCTGACTCACGGGAAGGGGTGGGGTGCTTTGTATTTTTCAGGACTGACGCAGCACCTCTACTCGTAGGATGCGTTGCAACGCATCCTACACTCTTGTATCTCTCGTTCCTTCTCTCCTCTAGTGCACCAAAAAGGGATAGCACACAAATTTCATCCCATTCGGCGAATTCAGAGGGCGTCACGAACTAGAAACCTGGAGAAAGGAACGATTACGTCCTGCTGCTTTGGCTTGATATAAGGCTGCGTCAGATGCTGCAACTAGCATGGTGGGTGAGGTGCTAGGCGTCGGGTTCATACAAGCAACACCTAAGCTTAGGGTAACGTGCTGACTGACCCCTGACTGAACATGAGGGATTTGTAGGGTATTAACAACACTCCGCATTTCCTCCGCGACTCGACCGGCCTCCGCTACTGTGATGTTAGGCAGAATCACAGCAAACTCTTCACCTCCGTACCGGGCGACCAAATCCACAGAACGCCTAGCACAAAAACGCAGAGCATCGGCAACCTGGCGCAAACAAGCATCACCGGCTTGATGACCGTAGCTGTCGTTATATTTTTTAAAAAAGTCAATATCACACAGAATCAGGGACAAGGGCAATTTTTCCCTCGATAGGCGCTGCCATTCCGACTCAAGATACTGGTCAAAACGACGTCGATTTGCCACCCCTGTCAGTCCATCAAGGGAGGCTAGCCGCTGTAACTCCTGATTGGCGATTTCTAGTTTTTGATAGAGCTTAGATTGCTGGATGAGACGTCGCACTCGCTGGCGCAGTACAGCAAAATGAATCGGCTTGGTGACATAATCAGTCGCACCAACAGCAAACGCCCGGTCTACTGACTCTTGATCATCCAAACCAGTAATCATCAGCACCGGTGTGCGTGTAGCACCATTTAGACTTTCACTCTCACTAAAGGTGTCGCCGTCTAGTGAAGTGTCACTGATGAGTCTTTGCAAGTGGGTACAGCAAGCAAAGCCGTCCATCACAGGCATTAGCGCATCTAACAAGATAAGATGCGGCTTCAGGCGTTTGTAGGCTTCTAAACCCTGTTCACCATTTGCGGCCTCGACCACCTGATAGCCATCTTTTTCCATAACTCGGCGTAACACTTGGCGCATCGAGGCGTCATCATCGACAACCAGAATGACCGATGGGGCTTCGGGGGGAGAAACTGGGTTCATCCTTGATTTCGCTCGCTGTCGTTGGGCTTGTAAAGTGGCCTCAACCCTTTTATACTCAGCCTTTAATTGAGACACCAGCTCGGTTGCCGCCGTTGTAGAGTTGCCCCTGCTTATTTCTTCCACATCCTGGCACAACTGATACAGTATCGTGCTCCCAAGTGCGGCACTCTTTAACTTCAAGCCATGAGCGGCTTTCTGTAGTCCCTGAACATCGCCGATATCAGCGGCATAACAGAGTGCTTGTAATAATTGAGGAGCCTCTGTCAGATAGCGCTCAACCTTCTGTGCCATCACAGAAGCGTTTTGTTTGGCCTTCTCTCGAAGGGCTGAGTGCGCATCTAGAGCGATTGCCGCGTCCACTAACGGTCGTGGCAAAACCTCAACAGCTCGAACCTCCAGTGAGTCGGGCATCGGTTCATTAGTGCCAATTGCCCGCACTAATGCCTCGGTCTGAATCGGTTTGAGGGTGTCGTCGTCCATGTAGAGTTGAGACTGTTAATCGGCTTGTTTAAAAAGGCTGATCGGACGGACGCACCCTGGCAGCATTATTATCGATGAGCAATAGATGCCTCAAAAGATTGCTGTTGGCTAGAACGGGGGCAGTCGTCCTCCTGCTTAAGCAGCAACAGGAGTAACGAGGGTTAGGTATAAGGTTCAAGTATGCCCTGGTTCGTTTTTAACCCACATTCTAACTTTCTGTTTTTGGCATCACTGTCTATTGATCTCATGAGATAGGCTGAGTTCTCAGGGAAAAAAAGCAAGGAATTTACAGATTGGGGCAAACCTTGACCATTGCCTCCTCAAATCTGTAAGGTCTACATCAAGCTATGACGTAATCATCGTGAACGCCACTACACCCTTTAGCGTTGAAGCACCTGCCCTATTTAAGTGTAAATCGACGCGCCTTACACAAATTTCACTGTCGCTGCATCACCCACTTGAGTTCCTCCAATTCAATACTGATTTTAAAGGCTGATCTTAAAGACTCTTTTTTCGAGAAATGCTGTAGCACAAATCAATCCAGAAACCGCCTCAACACCATAACAGATTAGTCAGAAGTCGCTGGCTGCTCTTTGGGGGGTTGGGGTGGTTTTTTATTAAAATAAGCCTCCAAAACTTGGAGTGCCATTGGCCCTGCTACTTTACCACCACTGCCGCCGGAATGCTCAGCAAAAGCCAGCACTACAATTTCTGGATTATCTAAGGGCGCATAAGCTCCAAACCAAGCGTGAGGCTTGCCGGGGGGCGCCTCTGCCGTGCCACTTTTACCAGAAATGGGGGGTAGGTGAGGTACATTCAACGCCGCACCCGTACCACCCGCTATCACTTGACGCAACCCCTCTCGCAGCACCTTAATCGTAGATGGCTTTATATTTAAAGGCTTTAGCCACTTTTGCGACACTTCATTGTCCTTGAGCAAGTGGGGTTTAACCCGATAGCCGCTATTGGCAGGGACAGAAAACATCACAGCCAATTGCAGTGGTGTTGCCTGGGTAAAGCCCTGACCAATGGACATGTTGACCGTATCCCCCACTGTCCACTCCCATTTATAAACCTTCTGCTTCCAGGCTTCATCTGCGACTAAACCCGCGGCTTCTTCAGATAGCTCAATCCCTGTTTTTTGTCCAAGACCATACTTACGCGCCCATTCAATCAGCGTTGGTCCCCCAACGCCTCTGCCGATCTGACCAAAGAATGTATTACTGCTATTAGCCAACGCTCCCACAAATCCTAAGGGGCCGAAGCCAGCGTGATTCCACTCACCAAAGGCTGTATTGCCCACTTGCAGGGCAGCATAAGTTGGCAATACGGTATCAGGAGAGAATTTACCCGATTCCAGACCAGCCGTTGTTGTGATGATTTTGAACGTACTGGCGGGAGGAAACCCTCGCAGAGCACGGTTGACAAAGGGGTTGCCTTTACTTTGCAGTTGCTTCCAGGTGGCGGTAGTAATCCGGGTTGAGAAAATATTGGGGTCAAACGTTGGACGGCTGACCATGGCAAGAACAGCGCCGTTTCTAGGGTCAAGAGCGACAACAGCCCCTTTGCGATCGCCTAAAGCGGCCTCTGCTGCCTTCTGTACCTTCAAGTCCAGCGTTAACTGCACATCCTTACCGGCTTTGGCTTTTTTGTGGCCCAAAACTCTCAGTACCTGACCGGCCCCATCCACCTCAACTTGCTGACCTCCCCATTCGCCACGCAGCCTGTCCTCAAACGCCTGCTCAACCCCCATCTGACCGACGATATCTCCCATCCGGTAGCCTTCGGCTTTGCGCTTGGCTAGTTCTTCATCGTTGAGTTCACCGGTGTACCCCAAAACGTGAGCCGCCAAATCGCCGTTGGGGTAATCCCGCACCGCCTCAATATCGACCTCTACCCCTTCAAGTTGATTGCTGTACTCCGCCAGTGCTGTAATTTGAGCTGGACTAATATCCCGCTCAATCCGGATGAGAGACGGTGAATTAAATCCAGCCCGTTCTACACGTTTTTGAATCTCAGCTTCGGGAATTTTCAGTGTCTTAGAGAGATATTGACGGGTTTGAGACCACTCAGTCTTTTTAATCGCGATCGGCCATAGATAAACTGCATAAGATAACCGACTGCTCGCCAGCACTCGACCCTTTCGGTCAAAAATATTACCTCGCACAGGTTGCTTGGGAATCAGACGAATCCGGTTATTTTCGGCTAACTGTCGGTTACGAGAACCCTGAATTAACTGTAAATAGGCTAAACGAGCGCCCATTGCTCCAATCAGGAAAACGCTAACCAACAGCATCAGAAACAGAGATTGGTAATTGCGCCCGACGGTACGAGGAGTTGTCTGGCGCACTCCTGAAGAAGGCTGAATTACAGTCATATCAGACTCATCTTATTAAATTTTCACCTATTCTATTGTTTATTTTGATCTTTTTCTGCTACTAAACACTATTGATAGATTTGAAGTATCCCAATAAAAATGGGTAATGGTTTTATTGGCATTTTTCCATTACCCATTGCTCAAATTGAGCGTATCAAACAGCAACTGTAAGTATCAATCAGACGCTGCTGGCTTAGTTTTAGTTTTAGAGCTAGACTCGGCGGATTTATCTTTTTTCGGGATTAAATCGGGATGGTTGTGCTTGAAATAAGCCTCCAAAACTTGACGCACCATTGGCGCTGCCACCGCACCACCACCGCCACCGGAATGCTCAGCAAAAGCCACCACCACAATTTCTGGATTATCTGAGGGAGCATAGCCTCCAAACCAAGCGTGAGACTGACCGGGGGGAGCTTCAGCGGTGCCACTTTTGCCGGAAGCGGGTGGGAGTTCTGGCACATTCAACGCTTTCCCAGTGCCAGCCGCTACGACTTGCCGCAATCCATCACGCACCACCTTCACGGTAGATGGTTTCATATTTAGCGACCTTCTCCAATTTTTGGAGCTCTCATCATCTTTGAGTAAGTGGGGTTTGACACGAAAGCCACTATTGGCAGGTACAGAAAACATTACCGCTAATTGTAGGGGAGTCGCCTGTAGAAACCCCTGACCGATGGACATATTGACTGAATCCCCCACTGACCACGGTAACTTCAGATTTTTTTGCTTCCAAGTATCATCGGCCACCAAACCTTCAGATTCTTCTGAAGCCAGCTCAATTCCCGTTTTTTGCCCAAGGCCATATTTGCGAGTCCATTCAATCAGGGTCGGCCCCCCAACACCTCTACCAATTTGATAGAAGAAGGTGTCACTACTCATCGCCAACGCCCCAACAAATCCCAAGGGGCCAAATCCAGCATGATTCCATTCTCCAAACGTCGTCCCACCAATCGTTAAAGACCCGTAAGTTTGGAGAACAGTACTGGGAGAGAACTTGCCAGATTCCAATCCGGCAGTGGCTGTAATAATTTTGAAGGTACTCGCTGGCGGAAACCCTCGCATCGAACGGTTGACAAAGGGATGGTCTTTCCCTTGCAGTTGCTTCCAGGTTTCTGAGGTAATGCGAGTCGAGAAAATATTAGGGTCAAACGTGGGACGACTGACCATAGCGAGAACCGCTCCGTTTTTGGGGTTAAGGGCAACAATAGCCCCTTTGCGATCGCCTAAAGCGGCCTCTGCGGCTTTCTGCACATCCAAGTCCAGCGTTAGATGGACATCTTTACCCGCATGAGCTGGTTTTTGACCGAGCACTCGCAGCACTCGACCGGCACCATCCACCTCAACCTGCTGACCTCCCCATTCACCGCGCAGCTTATCCTCAAACGCCTGCTCAACCCCCATCTGACCGACGATATCTCCCATCCGGTAGCCTTCGGCTTTGCGCTTGGCTAGTTCTTCATCGTTGAGTTCACCGGTGTACCCCAGAACGTGAGCCGCCAAATCGCCGTTGGGGTAATCCCGCACTGCCTCAATATCGACCTCAACCCCTTCGAGTTGGTCGCTGTACTCCTCCATTGCGGTGATCTGAGCTGGACTAATACCACGAGCAATACGCAGCAATGAAGGGGAGTTATAGCCTGCTTTTTCCAACCGTTTTTGAATCTCGGTGGCTGGGACGTTCAAAATCTTCGAGACGAGTTGGAGGGTTGCCGGCCACTCCGCCTTCTTGCGTGCAATCGGCCAGATATAGACGGCGTGAGACAAGCGGCTACTTGCCAGCACCCGCCCCTTACGGTCAAAGATATTGCCTCGTACAGGTTGCTTGGGAATCAGACGAATCCGGTTATTTTCAGCTAATTGCCGGTTACGCTGTCCCTCCATCAACTGTAAATACGCTAAACGAGAGCCAATTCCCCCCACCAGGAAGGCGCTCACAAGCAGCATGAGAAATATAGATTGGTAATTGCGCCCAACAGTACGGGGAGTGGGTTGACGGCCTACTGAGGATGGCTGAATAACAGTCATATCGGAAATTTTACGCAGATGGAGTCACAAAGAAATTGTTACTTGGTTTATTGTTGATGGTGATGTCTTGAGTCAAGGAAAACAGCTCACCTCTCAACTGAGGATACTCGTTTTTGTCTGCATGAGTTGATAATCCTAACTCACCAAGACGCTAGAGTAGACAGATAAAATAAACCCATGTATGAAAATGATGCATAACCAAACAACCGACTATCCCACACAATTGGGGCATCGCCGCTGTTGAACTAATCACTATGTCTCAAACTTCTGTTAAAGAACAACGCTCTCCGGATACTGCTACTGAGCTGGATGTTGAACTCCGCAAGGTGTTCAAGGTGTTCGATGGAGAGACGGCTGTCCGAGGTGTTGACCTGAGTATTCATCGGGGAGAGTTTTTCAGCATTCTCGGTCCCTCAGGTTGCGGGAAGACGACCACCTTACGGTTGGTGGCAGGTTTTGAGACGCCATCAGCGGGAGAGTTACTGATTCAAGGACAGCCGATGAATCACATCCCACCTCACCGCCGACCTGTGAATACGGTTTTTCAAAGCTATGCTCTGTTTAATCACTTAAGGGTGTCGGAGAATATTGCCTTTGGTCTGCGCCTGAAAAAGCTCAAGCAATCGGATGTTGAAGAGCGAGTGAAACAGGCTCTCAAACAAGTCAAGATGGAAGGGTATGCGAATCGGTTTCCATCCCAACTGTCTGGAGGGCAACAGCAACGGGTAGCGTTAGCACGGGCACTCGTCAATAGACCGGCTGTGTTGTTATTGGATGAACCCTTGGGAGCTTTGGATTTAAAGCTACGCAAGGAAATGCAGGTCGAGTTGTCGAATCTGCATCAAGAGTTAGGTCTCACGTTTATTATGGTCACCCACGACCAAGAAGAAGCACTCAGTCTTTCTGACCGCATTGCGGTGATGCGCGGCGGGAAAATTGAGCAGGTGGGTACTCCTACAGAAATTTACGAACATCCCCGGACGCCTTTTGTCGCAGATTTTATTGGCGATACGAATTTATTTAAGGGGCGATTAGAATCCTCTGACTCCTCGTCGCTCCAGATTGTAACGACAACGGGGCTGAAGATGGTAGTGCAATCTAATCCTGCTCAAGAGGGACTGTACCATCCTCAGGAAATGATGGTGAGTGTACGTCCAGAGAAAATTCGCCTCTCGCTTTCTCCCCCAGAATCAAAAATCAACTGTTTTGAAGGCCGTCTGAAGAACGTCATGTATTTGGGGACTCATGTTCACTACATGGTAGAGTTGCTGAGTGGCGATCTCATAACGGTTATGCTCCCCAACATTACGAGCAAGTTGCCGGATGTCAACACCCCAGTTTACGCTCGCTGGTCTCCTACCGATTGCCTAGCATTGGAGGAGTGATGAGTCCATGCTGATACCCGGAGTGAGTTCATTTTTAGAAGAATTGGAGTCCCACTGCGACACAATAGCGATCGCAACCTTTCTCAATAGTGACGGCGAACCCTTAGTGATTACCCTAAGACGCCAAGGGCAACAAATCATCTATGACGGCTACTGGGGTGTCAAGGAAGTATTCGCGGCTAAACTCCTCCTAGGTTGCAACCCCTCGGGTTCCTTGGTTTTGCGCTCTTTTACTCAAGAAATCGATGAATTTACTCAGTTACCGATTAAAGAACTGCGTGGCTATATTCTCAAAGGCAGCAAAGATGACCTGAAATTCGAGAAACTACCGCCCAATGCCATGTTTGCCTGCCACAACACTGATGCCGAAACAGGTGAACCACTTCCCCTGGAACAATCGGTACGCTATTGCTGAGAAACCCGTTGAATGTTAGCAGGTTAAAAAGAGTTGAAAGTTAGAACTTCCAATCTTCAACCTCCCAACCTTCAACCTCCAACCTCTAATCTTCAACCTTCACCTTCAACCTCTAATCTTCAACCTTCACCTCCAACCTCTAATCTTCAACCTTCACCTTCAACCTTCAACCGTGTCTCCCCCTGAGCAACAGATAGTTCTAAAACGCCCTACCCGACGTCAGTTCTTAAAATTAGCGGCCTCAGCAACGCTAAGCAGCACGGCGCTTTCTAGCTGTGGTTGGACACTGGCTGAGGTACGACCGAAATCCAATCAGGTAAAGTCTTCACGAGATTCTTCTAAGCAGTTATATATCTATACTTGGTCTAGTTATACTGATCAAGCTTTACTAGACCGCTTTAAACGAGAAACAGGCATCACAGCTGTAGCGGATGTTTATGATTCCAATGAAGCGATGCTTGCCCGACTCCAGGCCGGCGGTGGTGGCTCTTACAGCATTATCTACCCTTCCGACTACATGGTATCGAAGATGGTGGAGTTGGGGCTGTTGCGAGAACTCGACTTATCGCGTCTTAAAGGTCTTAACCAGTTGCTGCCCCGGTTTCAAAATCCAGTTTATGACCCTGCTAACCAGCACAGCATTCCCTTAAGTTGGGGAACAACGGGTTTAATTTACAACAGCGAAAAGCTAAAAACGGCTCCACAAGACTGGAACTACCTTTGGCAAAATCGGCAGGCACTTTCACAACGGATGACGTTGCTCAACGATGTTCGGGAAGTGATGGGTGCCGTCTTAAAAATGTTGGGGTACTCGTACAACTCAACGGACAAAAATCAAGTCAAACAGGCGTATGAAAAGCTAGTTGAGTTAAAACCCAATCTTGCCTCATTTACGTCTGATGGTTGGCGACCTCAAGCGCAAAGTGGGGATTTATTGATTGCGATGTGTTATTCTTCCGATGCCAATGAGGTCATAGAAGAGAATGATAAGTTGCAATATGTAATTCCTAAAAGTGGTACGTCTTTGTGGACAGATACTCTAGCAATTCCCACAACCGCTCCTAATGTTGAAGGAGCTTATGCTTGGATTAACTTCATGTTGAAGCCAGATGTGGCGGCTCAAATTTGCGAACGGTTAAGCTTCGCCACAGCAAATACAGCCGCCTTCAACAAATTATCTTCTAAAGTTAAAACGAATCAAAATCTATTTCCCTCAGAGTCGGCCTTAAACCAATGTGAAAGTATTGCTCCCATTGGAAGTTTTAGTGAAATTTATGACAACTACTGGACGCAGCTAACTAGCACTTAATAGTAATGAGTCAAGAGTCATTTGTTCTTTCGCTCTCAAATAAATCCAAAATCTAAAATCCAAAATCCAAAATTGAGTGACCAATGACCAATGACCAACCACAAACAATCCCACAACGCCCTACAAGACGTCAGTTGCTCAAGACGGCTGCATCGGCGGCAATAGGGGGTATAGCCTTATCGGGTTGCGGCTGGACGCTAGCCCAAGTGCAACCGACACAAAGTGGTCAGGGGTCTTCAGATAAGTTATACATCTATACTTGGGCTGGCTATACAGATACGGATTTACTTAAGCGCTTTGAGCAAGAAACGGGTATCAGTGCGATCGCTGATGTTTTTGATTCCAATGAGGCCATGCTAGCGCGACTTCAGGCAGGCGGTGGAGGCGACTATAGCATCATTTATCCCTCTGATTATATGGTGCAGAAAATGCGAGAATTGGAGATGTTGAGGGAACTTGATGTCTCTCGCATTACGGGAATGGAAGGGCTTTTTAATCGGTTCCAAAATCCTGACTATGACCCAGAAAATCGCCATAGCATACCTGTTAGTTGGGGAACAACAGGATTGCTTTACAACAGCAAAAAGTTAAACCCAGTACCGGAGGATTGGAATTACCTGTGGGAAAATCGAAAACAGCTATCCAACCGGATGACGTTGCTGAATGATATTCGAGAAGTTATTGGTGCAACATTAAAAACGTTGGGATATTCGTACAACTCAACTGATGAAAATCAACTGCAAGAGGCTTATGCCAAATTAATGGCGCTAAAGCCCAATATTGCTTCATTCACGTCTGATGCTTGGCGACCCCAAATTTTAAGTGGAGATTTACTCATTGCCATGTGTTACTCCGCTGATGCTAATGAAATTATGAAAGAAAATGAAGACTTGCAATATGTTCTTCCTAAAAGTGGTTCTTCTTTATGGATGGATACCCTAGCTATCCCAAAAACTGCGCCTAATCTTGAGGGAGCCTATGCTTGGATTAACTTTATGCTGAAGCCAGACGTGGCGGCTCAAATTTGTGAACGATTGAGCTTTGCCACCCCGAGCAAAGCGGCGTTTAACCAATTACCTCCCGAACTACAAAATAATCCGAGTCTATTTCCTCCAGAGTCAGCACTAGAAGTATGCGAAGGGATTGCACCGATTGGAGAATTTACGGCTGTTTATGATAGCTACTGGACGAAACTCACGAGTGCCTAAGGACGAGTTGAAAGTTAGCAAGTTGATTGTCGAAAGTTAACCTTCAACTTGATAACCTTCAATCTTCAACTTGATAACCTTCAACCCTCCATAAGTTCTGTGTCTACTAACCTCACGCCTCCCTCCCTCCCCAATCCTGGTGCAACGGATGACATTATCGAACCCGTCATTCCGAATGATAGAAAACGTCCACGCTGGCAGTGGGTAGAACCGCTGATATTGCTCACTCCAGCGGGAGTTTGGTTACTTTTGTTGCTAGTGCTGCCAACACTGGTGATTTTTGAGTTAAGTTTGGTGCCGAATATTAAACCCGGCGAGGCGGTAAATCCTTCTGGATTGAGCAACTATCTGCGGGTATTTGAAGCGATTAACCTTCAGGTGATGGGGCGATCGCTTTATTTCGCCCTTGGTTCCACCGTCATTTGCCTGATTTTGGGATTCCCCGTTGCTTACTGGATTGCCCAGATGACACCGAAACGCTGGCGAAATCTCCTCCTTTTAGGGTTTATCTTGCCCCTTTGGACTTCGTCGCTATTGCGTTCTTATGCTTGGATTACGATTCTTAGACGTACAGGAGTGCTTAATACCATACTCACCGCTATTCAGTTACCCGAGTTGAATTTATTGAATACCGGTTCAGCGGTGTTAATAGGCATGGCTTACAGTTATTTGCCCTATATGGTGTTAATTCTCTACGCTTCCTTGGAGAAGTTGGACAAGCGGTTGTTGGAAGCTTCAGCAGATTTGGGGGCAAATCCAGTGCAAACCTTTTGGAAGGTGACAGTCCCTCAAACCATGCCGGGAATTGCGGCGGGTTCTCTGCTGGTGTTGATTAGTGGTTTGGGGGATTTCGTCGATCCGGAATTGTTGGGTGGGGCGTCGAGTATGACGGGTGCTCGTCTGATTTATAACCAATTTTTGGGTGCTACTCAGAACTGGGGATTTGGTTCTGCGTTGAGTATGGTGTTAATTGCAGCAGTGAGTATGGCGATCGCACTTTTGATTAAGTATGGCGATCGCGAGGCATCAGTGCAGCGCTAGTAGAGGCGATTCATGAATCGCCCCTACCGTGTGGTACATGCAGCGGAAAACCAATATCGTGTAGTCGCCACAGTCCCAACCAAAAACCTTGACACTCGCTGCTCTTTAGAACGAGGAGTGTCAAAAACGGTGCTTCGTTAGCTCGGCTTGTAGTCGGGCGATGCTTTCGTACTCTCCTTTAAGATTTTCTAGGACTCGACCATAGATTGGGAAAATCTTTCTGTAAACCTCCACGTTTGCTGCAATGGGTTGATGCCGATAGGTTTCGCCAATCATCTCAGAGACGATGTTTAGCGAGGGAATAACGTTGAGGGCATAAAGTCCTAAGACTACAGCACCAAGACAAGAACTTTCATATTGTTCTGGTACAGTGACTTCTCGCTCAAAGATATCTGCCATCATTTGTCTCCAAAGATGCGATCGCGCAAAGCCACCCGTTGCTTGAATTCGTGTAACTTCACCCGTGAAATCTTGAAGCGCTTGTAAAACTAATAACAAATTGAACACAATGCCTTCTAAAACGGCTCGAACTAGATGGGCTTTCGTGTGACTCAAACTCAAACCGAAGTAGGAACCTCTGGCGTTGGCATTCCAAAGTGGCGATCGCTCTCCTATTAAGTAGGGGTGGAAGATGAGTCCGTCTGAACCTGGCGGGACGGTTTCAGCAAGCATTGTAATTAGCTCATAAGGGTCTTTACCCAGGCGTTGAGCTGCCCTAACTTCCGTATCCGTTAATTGGTCGCGTACCCAGCGCAAGGCAATCCCCCCACTATTCACGGCACCCCCGACCACCCAATGATTCTCAGTCAGGGCATAGCAAAATAGCCGCTCTTGGGAGTCTGTAACGGGTTGAGCGACAACTGCCCGTACTGCGCCACTCGTCCCAACCGTTACGGCGACAATTCCAGGCGCAATCGCACCCACACCCAAATTTGATAGCACGCCGTCACTCGCACCAATGATTGTGGGGATATCCGCCGGAATTCCCATTGCTTGAGCACATGCAGCCTGGATTGGCTTCAAAATCTGCGTAGTTGATACCAATTCTGATAGCTTGGCTTCCGTAATGCCAGCAATATCCAGCGCTTCTTTATCCCAGGTAAGTTGTTTTAGATTCAGTAAGCCCATTGCCGAAGCAATAGAATAATCGACCACATACTGGTGAAACAAGTGATAAAAAATGTACTCTTTGATGGAAATAAACTTCGCTGCCTGTTCAAAAATTTCGGGATGTTCATTTCGCAGCCAAACTAGTTTCACAAACGGGGACATGGGATGAATTGGAGTTCCCGTCCTCAAATAAATCTCATGTCCGTTTTGCTCTTGCTTGATTTTTTCTGCCCACTTCGCAGCGCGATTGTCTGCCCAAGTAATGCTTCTAGTCAGCGGATTTCCTTGGGCATCAACGGCAATTAAGCTATGCATCGCCGTGCCGAAAGACAAACCAAGCAATTTAGCCGGATCGATGCCACTACCAGCAACAACTTTCCTCAACGTTGTAATGACAGCTGAAAAAATTTCTTGAGGGTCTTGTTCTGCTGTTTCTGAAGTTGGTGCGTATAAGGGGTAGCCAACAGCATACTTACACACCGTTTCACCCTTTTGTGTAAACAGAACCGCCTTTGTACTAGTTGTGCCAATATCTATGCCAATGACATAACGTAAAGTT
The DNA here is from genome assembly GCA_036703055.1 of Waterburya sp. Classification (GTDB taxonomy): domain Bacteria; phylum Cyanobacteriota; class Cyanobacteriia; order Cyanobacteriales; family Coleofasciculaceae; genus DATNPV01. The sequence goes on along the minus strand of DATNPV010000062.1, from coordinate 7,987 downwards.
TTCATCGAACTTGTTAGCAAAAAACTAAAGAGTTTGGGGAGCTAGAGTCAGGAGTTGTAGGGGTGTGTTTAACTCAGATATAAGAATCCTGAGATTCAGGCAGAAATCGGACGAAGAACTGTGACACCCTCGGCAAGCAAATCTACACCTTGTAACTAGCCACTTTGTTCTCCTTGTGATACTGGAATTTCTCTAACACAAGAGTAAGAGTTGCGTGCCTTAACCGACATCAATTTTCCAAAATTGGCAAACACTTTTCCTAAAACAACGTAGCACCCCTAGCTCTGGCAAAAGTATTGTTGTAGTCATACATAGCAGGAATGGCTTAAAACACATCAGTGACCTTGTGTCAATGCGCCAGCCCTATCTCATTTGACCAATTTAATGCCGCTCACACGCTTAATTCCAACTTCTGTTCAAACTCAAGTAATCACTCAAACCAAGTATCAAAATCTACAACAACAGGTGAACCATTATGGCTTACGCATTTACCAACGCTCAAATTCGCAGCATTCTCAATGGCATGGGATTCAAAAAACGCGGAACGAACGAAGCAAATTTTCCCATCTCTGAAGATAACAGTTCTTTAGGTGATGCTCTGAGTGTACAAGCGATTAAAAGCTTTCAAACCTACTTTAATCTGACGCCTGATGGCATCGTGGGCGACAAGACGAAAATGGCAGCTGAAAAAGCAATGAATGTGCTTCACTACGAGTTGGATCTTGTGATGCAACCCAATCCACCTTTGCGCCCGCAAGCTCCGTTGTACGGACCCCAAACGGCTCAAGTGGTTGCTAATTTCCGGAGTCGCTACGGATTCGAGCCAAACGGAAATCCCAATGATGATCGCGTCGCTGATCTGCCCGTGCGTCGCCGACTCGATGAGTTAACCGCCGGAAGAACTGCATCCGTCTAAGGGACTTGATTCATTGTGCGATCGCTACGCAGGCAACCAGCGATCGCATCGCCCTCATACTCAGTCCTTGCATTATTTAGATCAAGCTTCTGCCGAACTGCTAAGACCGTTGAGGCGAAACGAGTAAACTTATGAATAATATAGACAAGAACTAGCGAAGAACGCTATCGCGCCCCGCTTCGCGATCAAGTGCTGCGATCATATATGGAGAAAACGGTCAGCTCAATCGAATCGTACAGATTCGAGAACATCTGGGTTATTCCTCTGATGAATCACCGAGTTTAGGAACTTCAGAAAATTCGGGGAATTGGATCGGGAAAAAACGCTCCATGACTTCTGATTTAAACGTTTCTCCTGAAGAGGAGACCCAAATATCCTTAGCTCAACTCAGTGATGATAAGATGATTTCTCTCCCTGGAGGCATGATTCTAATGCTTCCTGAAATGGTAACAGTTGATCGACCGATTCAGCTCGCGGCTGGTCAACGAACAGCAGACCATCAATTGAAATATCTTACGGCTCACTATAGTGTTGTTGGTACGTTTACGTTATTAATCTCTGCAACATTGCAACAGCAGACCTAAACGGAACAGATTGCATAGAAGGAGTAATCATGACTCAATACGATTATGTGGTGATTGGTGCAGGTTCGGCAGGCTGCGTTGTTGCAAATCGCCTGACAGAAGATGGTGAAACAACCGTGTTGTTGCTCGAAGCGGGTAATCCAGCCACTAAACCAGAAATTCAAGTTCCTTTAAGCTGGACAAGCTTACTGGGAACTGAAGTGGACTGGGGATATTTCACAGAACCAGAACCGTATCTCAATGGACGCAAAATTTTTCATGCACGCGGCAAAGTTGTCGGTGGCACCAGTGCAATCAATGCGATGATCTACATTCGCGGCAATCGCCACGATTTCGACCATTGGCAAGAACTCGGCAATCCTGGCTGGAGTTACGAGGAGGTATTGCCCTACTTCAAGAAATCAGAAAATCAGCAGCGAGGCGCGTCCGAATTTCATGGTGTTGATGGAGCCTTGAGCGTTACCGATCCTCTAGCGCCTGCCGTCACTTCAGACCGATTCATTGAAGCCGCAGAGCAACTAGGCTATGCTCGCAACCCTGATTTCAATGGCGCACAACAAGAAGGCGCAGGGCTGTATCAATTAACCGTCAAAGACGGTAAGCGACATAGTGTAGCAGCAGCATTTTTAGTGCCGATTCTCGATCGCCCTAATTTAACAGTTCAAACGGGTGCGCTAGTGACTCGCCTATTATTTGAGGGAACGCGCACGGTTGGGGTAGAGTATCTGCACGAAGGAACACTACACCAAGTTCATGTCGATCGGGAAGTGATTCTGTCAGCAGGGGCGTTTGATTCGCCTAAACTGCTGATGCTTTCTGGAATTGGCAATGCAGAGTACTTGCGATCTGCTTGCAGCAGCGCTTCGCTATCGCTAAACATTCCAGTCGTTGCTGATTTACCCGGTGTAGGTCAGAACCTTCAAGATCACGTCAATGTTGTCGTGGCACATCGAGCCACTCAAGATCTGCAACCTGCTCCAACGAGCAATATCGCAGAAGCTGGACTGTTTTTGCATACTGAAGGTAATTTAGATGTTGCGCCAGATTTGCAGTTTTTCTCCGGCCCAGTGCTGTGGGTTCCTCCTGGCTATCCCAAGGAAGGACCGGGATTTGCCACCACAGTCTGTTTGGCTCGTCCGCAGAGTCGCGGCAGCATCACTCTGAGATCGACCGATCCGAACGAATCGCCTTGTATTCGGATGAACTATCTCCAGCATGAGTCTGATGTGCAAAAGCTGGTGCAGGGATTGAGAATCATCCGTCAGTTGTTCAATACAGATGTATTCGATGAGTTTCGAGGTGAAGAAGTAGCTCCCGGTGCAGATGTCACCAGCGATGAAGCACTCCAAGCTTACGTTCGGAATGTAGTAGATACAGTTTGGCATCCGGTCGGCACTTGCAAGATGGGAACCGATCCAATGGCAGTCGTAGATTCTCAACTGCGGGTACATGGCATTCAGGGATTACGAGTTATCGATGCCTCGATCATGCCAACGCTGACTACGGGAAATACGAACGCGGCCACCATTATGATTGGCGAAAAAGCAGCCGATTTAATTAAAGGTGCAGGGCATATTTCCGAGCAAGAGCGACAAAGCAATAAGACGCGATCGCTAGTTAGTCATTAGACCTCTGCCCCCTAAATCCCCCAAATTTGGGGGACTTTGAAGTCATGTTCCCCCCTCCAATTGGGGGCGTCGGGGGGCGAAAATCGAATGAGAGCAAGAGGTCTATCGAAGCCTTACCGAGCGGGCTACGAAACATCGTGCACCCGTTTTAGCAGCATAAAGGAGTTTGAGAAAATGATTACCTTATACACTGCGCCATCCTTTGAGGAACTACCTAGCCTCAGCCCACCCTGTCTAGAGCTTGAAACTTGGCTTCGTATGGCAAAGCTGCCCTACGAAAAGGTCATCATCACAGCCCAAACTTTTGAGCTTGCCCCCAAGGGGAAAATTCCCTTCATTGACTATTAAGGAAAACTGATTGGTGATGCCTTCTTAACAAGAACCGACGAGAAATCCCCATTAGTGGTGAGGCGGATATATTGAGCTTAGCGAATACCGCCTGACACCACAAGTGGGGACGGCGCTTAAAGGGGCGAGTTACTTCGCCCCACGCCGCCTCATGAAAGTCGGGGAAGCTCCGTCCCTCCGCTTCCCAATTACTCTGCTACTGCTTACTGAGAAGTGATATGGTAGTAAGCAATGGAGATAGTTAGATGCGAAGATTAGTTGTCAAAGTTCCCCTATATCCAACAAGCGAACAGGTTGTGCGATTAGCTCAATCGTTCGGCTGTGCGCGATGGTGGTGGAATTTTGCGCTAAATAAATCCATCGAAACTTACCAAGGCACGGGGAAGGGCTTGAGTCAGTCAGCCCTTAACGCTCTGCTTCCAGCCCTCAAGAAAGATGAGGAAACCGTCTGGCTAGGTGAATGTTACAGCCAAATTTTACAAGCAGTAACGCTAAACCTAACAACGGCTTACAGAAACTTCTTTGAGGGACGGGCAAGATTTCCCCGATTCAAAAGTAAGCATGGCAAACAGTCGATTCAATTTCCTCAAGGTGTAAAGGTAAAAGACGGGGACTTACAGCTTCCTAAAATTGGGATAGTCAAAGTCAAACTTCACCGTCCCATTGAAGGGAAGATTAAGACTGTGACGGTCAGCCTTGCTCCTTCAGGTAAATACTTTGCCTCTATCCTTACCGAAGTGGACGGAGAATGGTCAGAAGCAACGACCGAAGGGAAAGTAGTTGGCGTGGATTTAGGACTAACTCACTTTGCGATTGTTAGCGATGGCCACAAGGTCTCCAAGTACGACAATCCTAGGCATTTAGCTAAGCGTCAAAAGAACCTCAAGCGCAAGCAACAGAAGTTATCCAGGAAACAAAAGGGGAGTAATTCACGCAATAAGTATAGGAAGTTTGTCGCTAAGGTACACGAACGGGTAAGCAATTCAAGGCAGGATTTCCTACATAAGCTTTCACGAAAGCTCGTCAATGAAAACCAAGTTGTCGTAGTAGAAAATCTTCATGTCAAAGGCATGGTTGGCAATCACAACCTAGCGAAAGCAATCTCTGATGCAGGATGGGGAATGTTTACCAACTTCCTAGCTTACAAACTAGAGAGGAAGGGCGGGAGATTGGTAGAGATTGACCGATGGTTCCCCAGTTCTAAGCTTTGCTCTTGTTGTTATCAGCAAATTGATGAGTTGCCGTTGGACGTGAGGAACTGGACTTGTCCTCACTGCGGAACTAATCACGACCGAGACGGTAATGCAGCAACGAATATTAGAGCAGAAGGCATCAGAATGCTAAAGACGGATGGAACAGCCGTCTCTGCTGTAGGAGGGGAAGTAAGACCAAGACTTGGGCGCAAATCCAAGTTGAGGCATTCCCCCGTGAGTACAGAAACCGCCTGAGAGCGAAGCTCACTGGCGGTAGTTCATTCATCGAGATGTTCAAGCAAAAAGAAGGGATCGATCTCGATGCTGGTTTAACTCTCGTTGAGTACTCAATCTCTCTAGCGTTCCGCCGCATGATCAAAGAGAACACCTACTGGGGAGCAGCCGAGCATCGCTTTGGCATAGAAGAAAACTGGCAGCGCTATCGAGTATTGGTAGCGCAGGCCCTCTTTCCTGAGGCTCCCTTAGAAGTATCAGAACCGTTTGCTGAAGAGTTTTGTAAAACGATGCGCTCTCAGATGCAAGCTCATGGAATCGGTCGTCACACTCATGAGGAAATTAGTCAGATTATCTGTGCTGATTTTCAAGCCCTCTCAGATTTCCTTGCTGATAAACCGTTTTTTATGGGAGACCAACCCACTTCGTTAGATGCGACTGCTTATGGCTATATTGGCACTTTCATGCAGCCACGCTATGAAAGCCCAATTGTTGATTATCTTCTTGGCTGTTCCAATCTCTGCCAGCACTACGAACTAATGGCTCAGCAGTTTTTCAGCGATAAGTTGCTAAGCCTACATTGTTGACATGCTTGGGTAGTGTTCTCAACGCGGGGATTCTAAAATTAGACTGATCGCTCAATAGACCTCTTGCACAAGTGAATTTTCGCCCCCCGACGCCCCCAACGTTGGGGGGGAACCGGAATTCACGCGTCCCCCAGAATTGGGGAGCCAGTGGCGGGTACGCAGGGGTCTCCCCAAGTAGAGCATCTGGCGTGGATTTAGGGGGCATTCCAGTATTTATGCAAGAGGTCTAATCTCAAAAAGATTACGAGAGCGCATTAGACTGTCTTGTTTCAAGAGCCTCAGTGTTAGAGAAGGACAATGCCAGAAGCAAAACCCTTAGTCCTTGATGCCATTCGAGAAGACAAGATCTTACAGGTTTTTCCTCGCCTGCCGCTCCTGTCAAGTCACAATTTAGGGTGGGAGGGGATTAGCGTTCAGTATTACCGACAGCCTGCTTGGGAGATACCTGAACATGCCAATCCACAGCATGTAATCAACATACATCACGATCGCCAGGTAATTAATGCAGAGCGAATATTAGATGGACGCAGGGGGAGGGCGCAGCTTGGTGATGGGGATATTACGCTCATCCCAGCCAACGTACAGCGTAAGAGTTGCTGGGATAAGGAAATCATTTTTACCTACCTCGTTCTTGAACCGACACATATACCTCAGATCGCACATGAATTTGTCGATGCTGATAAGGTCGAACTTGTACCGCAGTTCCTCGTGCGCGATCCGCTAATTTACCAGATTGGGCTAGCGCTCAAGTCAGAATTGGAGTCCGATGGATTGGGAACTCGTCTTTACGCTGAATCGATGGCAACTGCACTTTGGGTGCATCTGCTCAAAAAGTATTCGACACAACCCCTGCGCGAGTCCGCTCATACTGTTGGCAACAATCAGCTACAACCTGCGATCGAATTTATCAATGACAATTTAGATCAAGACTTAAAGCTGGCTGAGATTGCTGTTGTGGTAAACATGAGCCAGTTCTATTTTGCGCGAATGTTTAAGCAACTCATGGGCATTTCTCCGCATCAGTATGTGGTGCAGCGGCGAATGGAGAGGGCGCAACAGTTGTTAACAAAAAGCCAACTTTCGGTTGCTGAAGTTGCTTTAAGGGTAGGCTTTTCCAATCAGAGTCACTTTACTGCTCAGTTTCGCAAAGCCACAGGAACGACACCTAAAGGCTATCGAGATCGGCTTTGACTTCAGATCTTGCACCAAGCCCTCAGAATAGAATTCTGGGGCTATACAAACCAAGTCCGCCTACGCGGACTAACTAACTGAAAATCAAGGGTTTTGTAACCTGCACAGGCAGGTTTTGAATGCAATAGCTGCGGTTTCAACCGCCAGGTGCAAGATCTGAGTTGATTTACTTTGAAAGGTTTTAGGTAAATGGACGAGTTCCAAAGAAAGACGTTCAGAACTTCAGATGGTGTCCAGTTAAGCTACATCAGTGCAGGTAGGGGAAAACCTATTGTCCTGATTCACGGTTGGTCGCAGTCAGCGGAACAATTCAAATATCAAATTCGCGCTTTTGCCGAATGGTATCATGTCGTAGCTGTGGATTTGAGAGGACACGGCGAGTCAGAGAAAGTCACCTACGGTTACCGGATATCTCGATTATCCAAGGACATCCAAGAATTGATCGGCGTTCTGCAACTAGAAAAGCCACACCTGCTAGGTCACTCTATGGGGTGTTCCATTATCTGGAGTTATCTCGATCTGTTCGGATCAGATGAGATTGATCGATTAGTATTGGTCGATCAATCTCCACTGCACACCTCTCGACCCTATTGGAATTCACGAGAACTAGAGGAATCCGGAGCAACTGTCACTTGTGAACAACTCAACGCAGCGGTACAGGCTCTCTGCGGTTCCGAAGCCGAGGAATTTACTCGAAACAGCCTTGCTTCGATGGTAACTGCCGCGATGCCAGAGGAACAATTCGAGTGGATAGTACAGTGCAATCTTCAGTGTCCACGAGCGATCGCAGCAACTCTGTTATACAACCAGTTTCATATGGACTGGCGAGATCAAATTGTGAAGATTCAGAAGCCAACCCTCATTGTTGGTGGCAGAAAAAGTTATATTCCCTGGAAATCACAAGTCTGGATTAACCAACGCATTCCCAATTCTGAGTTAGAAATCTTTGAAGAGCCTGAAGGCGGCGGTCATTTCATGTTTATTGAGAATCCGGAAAAGTTTAACCAGCGCGTCTTGCAGTTCCTAGCGTAATCGACGTTTGGACTACGACATGTTCCAAACGTGGGGATTCTAAAATTAGACTAATCGCTCAATCTCAAAAAGATTGCCAGAGCGCATTAGACTGTCTTAATTCAAGCTCCCCAATACTTAGAGGAGGACGGAGGACTATGCCAGGAGTGCAACCTGTAACCCTTGACGCCACTCAGGAAGACTTGATCGTGCAGGCGCAGATTTTGCCTCGCCCGCCCCTCCTCTCTAGTCAAAAATTCGGGTGGGAAGGGATTCACGTCCAACATCACCGACA
>DATNPV010000059.1:0-6886 GCA_036703055.1 Waterburya sp. | reverse complement strand
AACCATAGATCTCAGCGAAGCGCTACTGCTCTTCAGATCGCATTTCCTAGCTACCACGTTTCTGCAAACGGACGAATGATATGGTGAAACAACCAGGTTGAAGGATGCTGATGAGCAATATGAAATACCTCTGCCGCGATCGCGTACCGAAATAGTCAACGCAGACTTTGAACCGATCATCACCAAATCTTTGCCATCTTCAGCGCAAACATTGGCATCTCAGGTTCGCAACTGACAGACTCAGGATCGTCCAAAATCTCAGGTTCACGATTGGGTCGATAAACATGAACTTGACGATTCTTGCGATCGATTAACAACCCCAATCGCACTCCATTTGCAATATATTCCTCCATCTTTTCCTTCAGGCTCACCAACGTATCGCTGCTAGAACGTAATTCCACAACAAAATCAGGAACGATTGGTGCAAAGGATGCCTGCTGTTCTGGGGTTAAAGCATTCCAGCGATCCGACAGAATCCAGGCTGCATCTGGCGATCGAGTTGCACCATTGGGTAAGGTAAAGCCTGAACTGGAATCAAATGCTTCTCCGGTCGCGTCCGCTTCAGCCCAGACAAAAAGCTGCCCAAAGACTCTGCCGTTGCGGTTTCCAGTATCAGCAAATGCTGGAGGCATAACGATGATTTCTCCATTTGCATTCCGCTCAATTCGCAAGTCGGGATTCGTTCGGCAAAAATCATAGAACTGCCGATCGCTTATCTTCGACATTGTAGTCAGCGAAGAAAGATCGATCGCCAATGGCATCTGTTCGGATTTGACCAAAAGGCTAGTCATCAGCAATCTAGCTCCACCCGGAAAGTCTTGGCTTCAGTATAGCGAATCGCTTGCCAGAGAAAGTTTTGACACGCAGCGCGACTCATACTAGACCTCTTGCATAAATCCTAGAATGCCCTCTAAATCCCCCCAAATTGGGGAACTTTGAACTCATGTCCCCCCCCAGAATTGGGGGCTAGGGGGCGAAATTTACTTTTGCAAGAGATCTACTAAAAGGAATTTAAATCCAAAATGGATGCTGGGTCGTTTTAAGGATAGAGACGAATAATTAATCCGGTTAGTCTCCTGTTCAGGGATGACTTGCAATAAATTCCTCTTATCAGGCTAACCGCTAACCTATTCGCTCCTACAGCTTTTTTAATCGCACAATATTTTGCGCTTTCAGCAGCCTGAGTTAGATCGCTGTGCCTGCACGTTTGGGCTGCATCTAACCGTTGAAGGTGGGTGAAATTGCTGTAGCCAAAAGATTTATTTAGGTAATCCCATGAAACGTTCTATTTCCACCCTGCTGACAACCCTGCTGTTCTCTGCTGCCATTTTGCCTGCTGCGGCATATGCCCAAACCACCGGGGAAACTCAAACCAGCCTCAATCCCCACATGACAAACTCAACTTCTGCCAACCCAGTCAGTCCTTTTAATCTCGCGTACCTAGCCTATCAAGGTTATCTGAAAGACCAAGGCATTCCCTGCAATGATGCCTTGCTCGAAGCGATCGCGGCTGGCACAGTCACGGCTCAAGACGTGATGCAAGCCGCTGTCAAAGCCAATCGGCTACCTGAGCAAACCCTAAGCGATCGAGGCTATCGCTGGGCACTGGCAGGGCAACTGGACGGATTGCGAGAAGACTAGAGAAACCTGGCGTTGCTGCCTCAACGATCGCTTAGGGATAACCTTCAACTCAGCAACGCCTTTACCCTCGACTTAACCCATGAAAAACACATTGCGTAAGTATCATCGACTGATTGCCCCGATCTTTTGTTTACCGTTATTCTTCACAGCTTTGACTGGCACTAGCATTGCTATTGCCGATCAATGGTTGCATCAAGAAGCACTTGTGGCATTTCTCATCCCGATTCACACCTTCCAAATCTTTAAACTCGATGCCATTTTGCCCGTTGTGAATGGGCTGGGGCTGATTGGCTTAATTGCGACTGGACTGAGCATGACCGGATTATTTACCAAACGCCATCAACCAAAGCGAACAGGAGAACGATGATGAAATATCTGCGTTACTTTTTCATATCGATCTTCAGTGCTTCCCTGATCGTGCTGTTATCGCTATCTTCCTGTAGTCCGCATCATCAGGCAACAACCAACCAACCAACTACCCAAACCCAAGCATCAACCCGTAAAGCTCAAGCACAACCCACAGGAAGTTCTCAGGCTGCTACAGCTACGGTCAAAATTCGTAATTTCAAATTTGAACCCGCGAATGTGACGATTGCCGAAGGTGAAACCGTTCAATTTATCAATGAGGATGAGGAACCCCACACCGCGACATCTACAGATGGCCTCTTCGACACGAAAGCCCTGGACACGAATCAAACCTGGAACTACACCGCCACCAAAGCAGGGGCCTTTCCCTACATTTGCTCAGTTCACCCCTTCATGAAAGGGACGCTGACGGTAAACCCCAAGAAAAACTGACGTAATCGCCATTAACTGGAGAAACACCCCATGAAACGTAGAAAATTCATCGAACACGTAGGCTGGACTGGACTGGGCATTGTCTGGGCTGTTGGCGAGAATGGCTTACTCACTGCCTGCCATAGGAATGCCTCAGTTGAGCAAAAGTCATCCACGACAGCACCGCTTTCCTTCGTTCAAATTAGTGATACGCACATTGGCTTCAACAAACCTGCCAACGAACACGTCACTGACACGCTTCAAAAAGCGATCGCAGCAATCAATGCGTTACCTGTCCAACCAGCCTTTGTCGTACATACGGGCGACATCTCCCATCTGTCTAAACCAGCAGAATTCGATTTGGCAAAGCAACTGCTTTCCCAATTGAAAGCCCCACTGTTTACCTTACCGGGGGAACACGATACGATTGGCGATCGCGGTAAAGCTTACGAGGCAGCTTTTAGCCGCAAAGATGCCAAGGAAGGCTTACAGGTCTGGGATCAGGGGGGAGTACACTTTGTTTCCTTGACCAATGTGTTGGACTTTGGAACAACTGGTGCAGGCAAACTGGGTCAAGCTCAACTGGATTTACTCTCCAAAGATTTGGCAGCCCAGAAACAGGACACACCTCTAGTGATTTTCAGTCATATTCCCCTGTACGATCTCTACCCGAAATGGGGATGGGCAACTGCCGACTCCGCTCAGTTACTTTCACTGCTATCTCGCTTTGACGCTGTCACGGTACTGACTGGTCATATCCATCAAGTTATTGAACACAATGAAGGCAATATACGTTTCCACACGGCTGCGACAACTGCCTATCCCCTCCCTGCTCCAGGTAACGGTGATAAACCTGCTCCCGTCAAACTTCCTGAAAATAATCTGTTGGCGGTGCTGGGATTCCGTACAGTTGAAGTAATTTCCAACAAGACTATCAAGGTGGATCAACATCCGTTGGGATAGAGATGTAGCTCGTCAATTGCCTCAAGAGATCGAGTTCTTGATGCTTCGGATGTCATCGAAGGCTCCAATTTGCGGGTGTAAGGACTTTCCGGGAACCAGCGTTGTTAGGTGGCGATTTTAATAAGGACAACTATCTTTGTGCGTTAACGTCCATACGCCATTCCGTAGTTGTTTTGCTTTTAGATCATCGTTTGGGTATTCAACTTCATCTCCTTCAGTGCGATCGCCGATTTCGAGATACTTGACGATCAAGTGCGATCGATTGATAAACTGATCTCGTCGGGAAGTTGAATAATGATTGGTATAATTTCCCTCACTCCCATCTGTTGTGTATTTTTAAGGGACAACAGCTTATCCAACAATTCCTTCTGATGAGATGCCGATAAACGCTTGTACCTTAGGCAAAGGCAATTCCCAAAGATGTTCGGGCTGCCAAGTATCTGGAGCGAGCCGAACATGGCAACCTCTTTGATAGGCTCTCCATAGCCTTTCCCAGCTAAAATTAGCGACTTGGGCTGGGTTCTTTTGCAACTGTTTGTAGATGATTCTGAGAAGTCCGAGTCCTAAGGCCACATTGAAGAGGTTAAATTTAGCACCAAGTAAAAAGGCTTGGACTTCAGCTTCACCTACTGGGTCACTTCCGTAGCCAGTGAGTACATGTATAGTGTCATGTAACTGCTTGCGACGCGAGCCAGTGGTGAACGGTGATAGGTTGTTCTGGTCGAGGAAATCAGCCACAGCACGACCGAATGTACCTATGGGGAGCGATCGCAGTTCCTCTATGTGTACGATCTGGGAGACATTGCGACCTCTTGATTCACTGACTCTATCCAGAAAATCAAAAAATTGTTGAATTTTAGGAGTAGGATTGTTTTCAGCATCAGTGGGGTTGGGCATCGACATCATGGCGAAAGTTTTCTCCTTTATGAAAGAATTTGTCCGGTGGAGTCTCATTACACTTCACCCAGGCTTAAACTAGTAATTGCTTTGTCGGCTGTATTAGCTTTTTAAGAGTGCGTATTCGAGAATTGACCAGGTGTAATTCCCAACAATTCCATGAGCAGTTAAACCGAAATCGGATTGAAATTCTTTCACTCGCGTCGAGGTTTTTGAGCCAAAGTAGCCATCTACGGCAATCCTTGTCGTTCCCGATTTGCCTTGTCGAGCGGCTTGATTGAGCCGCGCCTGTAAATATTTCACTTGCGAAGAGTTGTTGTTTCGGATTGGGCTCAAAGTGGAGTGTATTGTGCGGGAATAAGGGACAATGGCGTCCAGGTAACTCCAAGTTTGCGAGCCAACTACTCCATCAACTCTTAGGCCGCAATCGGCTTGAAATTTCTTGACGTATTCTTCAGTAATATCGCCCAAGTAGCCATCGACACTAATAGAGCTGTGGTAGAAGAGATTGAGTTGTGTTTGCAGGTATTTAACCGGATTGACATCTGAGTTGTTGCTAACTGAGCTTAAGGTAGAGTGAGTTGCTATGTAAGCGATCATCGATTTTTCTGCTGAAATCAATGTGTGTTTTCTTGGATGATTCCAGTATCGAAAAATCTCCAAGTGAAATCATTGGTAGTTTCAGACAAGCTTCACTAGTATTTTCGGTCAGCCGCATGGCAGTTTTCGGTAATGAGCGATAGGAGCCGTCTGTAGAGAATTGAGTCACTCTCAGCAATGATAAGGGGCAGGTACCGTTCCTGGACAGAGTCAATGTCACCACCTCTATGGGATACCCGTTCACGGGACTTGCTGGCACTTCCGGGGATGGTTTGACCCTCCAGAGCGGGGGGCTGATCGGTAGACATTTTCAATGGACATTCGCTGACGACAGCGAATAGGCGACGCTCTCGCATTCGACGATAGGTATACTCAGGTATTGTCAACTTAACTTGATTCAGCCCTGCTGATTGAGAATGAGCGCATTCAAAGTCACGAAAGAATCAGCATTCTAGTCTCTGGAAATTAGTCATTTTCTCCACTAGCAAGTCGTTAAGCAGTTAAGTTGACAATACCCTCAAAAGTATTTGCGATAAACCGTTTCTAATGAGGAACAAAGAGGTGATACCAATCGGAAAGGGAGCGATCGCGCCACTAATTCAGTTACTCGCTATTTCTGGCGATAACATCCAACCTTGGATAGGCTAGACATAGCTAGAGGCGGGGAACACCAGCGCACGCTTACACAACTCTGGCACACAAAAAACGGTAACCAGCATCAATTGCTTCTGATTTCCATATTTCCCCATATTTAGTCTCCCATTGACCACTATCTAAATCATCTTTAAGGGAATTCACTCCTGTTTCAACAATACTGGCATCCGCTAAAGCTAAAGCTGATATGCCTGCACGAACTTCAGTATTCAAATAGATTTCAGGTCGCCGCCATCCCGCTGCAAAAAACATATCGGTTAAATCATGAGGCAACATCAACGGAACAGTTTCAACCGTCCTCTGAGTATTCACCTGAATTAATGTCGTGACATCAGTTAAGGGTGGGAAAACGCGAAAAGCATCGTCCCAAAGCGAGGGAAAGTAATCAGCAATCCAGGGTTTTTCACCAGCTCTGGGGTCAAATGTCAGAAAAATAATTGCCCCTGTTCTAGCAACTCGGTTCATTTCTCTAACTGCCTTTTCCAAGTTAGAAAAATGATGACTGGCTAATGTGCAGATGACCGCATCCACACAAGAAGTTGGCAAGGGGATATCTTCTGCATATCCGGTCAACCATTGGACTCTTGGATGTTGTATTGCTTGAGAACACATCACGGATGAAGGTTCTACCGCATATAGGAAAAATCCCCGCTGTGCGATCGCTCTACTGTAGTTTCCCGTACCAGCACCAATATCGGCAACTAAACTTCCTGGCTCTACCTGTAGTAGATTCACCAATGAATCTACAATCCTCGGATCGGGAAGGCGAAACTTTGAATAAGATTGTCCAATAGAATCATAGATGGGCATGATAGGTGTTTTCGTTACTCCCCAGAGAGCTAGTACTCAGCGATGGCGTTGCGGATTCAGAAGTCATACCGTTATTCAGGCATACCTCAGCGGTGAAGATCTCTCCACCATTTCACTGGCAACACTCCATTCCCGGCAGTACCACAAAAATGCACGCTGCAACGGATTTAAATAGAGGAACTTTCGTTCACAATAGTAGGTCAACGATTTGAGTTGAGTTCACAGAAGGCTCGATCGCAACTGAGTAACGATTAACCGCGACTAGTGCGGCTTCGTAAACTCAACGAACTTATAACATTACAGCCGTTTTCAGTTGTATGACGCATACACTAAGGGCATGGCAGTGGCATACCTCTACACTCATACTGGTGATGAACTCAAATAAAAACAGCTGTAACTGCAATTATAGCGTTTCTCAAATAGATGAGATACACTCACCAGTATTAAGCAAGCGAATTCGAGATGAAAGCATATTCAATTGATTTACGACAAAAGATCATTGAGGTTTACCAAAGGGAGGAAATTTCTCAACGTCAATTAGCTC
>DATNPV010000031.1:0-16765 GCA_036703055.1 Waterburya sp. | reverse complement strand
TGAACTAGCGGCATTGATTAAATTGGCTCCCCTTCTCATCTCCAATAATACTGGCCCAGTTCACATGGCGGCAGCCCTTGGCACTCCTGTCGTTGACCTCTACGCCCTCACTAACCCTCAGCATACGCCTTGGGGTGTTCCTCATCGAGTTTTATTCCACGATGTTCCCTGTAAGTTTTGCTACAAGAGCATTTGTCCAGAAGGGCATTACCATTGTCTAAGCTTGCTGACACCGGATGAGATTTTTCGTGCAGCTTGCGAACTCTTTAGCGAAACTACGACAGCGAGCTATCAGGAGAGCGTTCAGTACGTCTCAAGCGAACTCCTACCACTGTCTGCTACTAACTATTTCACCTTAAACCAAAACTCAGACATTCGATCAGCCAAGGAGATTTGGGGCTAATGGCTGCGATCGATATTCTTATCCCAACCTACAACCGTCCTACTGCTTTAGCTGTTACGCTTATGGAGCAATGGTCTGCGGTACGCAATATCCTAGTCATGCGGCTGGACAATATCGGTGATGTAATCATGACTAGTCCAGCACTTCGCGCCATCAAAGAAAATCTACCGAACTCGCGCATCACCCTAATGGCTAGTCCTGCCGGAACCCAAGCAGCATCGTTGCTGCCTTGGGTTGATGATGTTTTGACTTGGCGGGTGGTTTGGCAGGATTTGGGACGGCTTGCCTTCGATCCAGTGCGGGAGTGGGAGTTAATCGAGACGGTGCGCGATCGCAAGTTCGACGCTGCTATCATTTTCACCAGTTTCAGCCAAACCCCTCACCCTGCTGGTTACCTGTGCTACCTAGCTGGCATTCCATTGCGGTTGGGCGAGTCTAAGGAATGGGGAGGTGGTGTTTTGAGTACCGAGGTGAAATCGGCACCGGATGAGATTCACCAGGTAGAGCGCAACTTGCGGCTGATTGAATCGGTTGGGTTTGAGGTTTGCGATCACGCAGAGCGCACCAGCGGAGCTGCTCGCAGCCTATCTATCCAAATACCAGAGTCTGCACAACACAGTGCCACTGCTAAGCTAATCGAGCGAGGCTTAACTGCCAACGCCCCTTATCTGCTGCTCAATCCTTGGACGAGTTGCCAAGCTCGCACTTATTCCTCGGAGCGCTTTGCAGTAGCCGCACGCCAGTTAGCGGAAATTACAGGTTGCCCTGTTGTGGTGACGGGTGTGGAGAAAGATCGCGATCGCAGCTCTCCCTTACTAGAAGCCTTGGCACCTTACGCGATCGATCTGATTGGTGCTACCAATTTACCTGAATTAGCGGCATTAATTGCAGGTGCACGACTGGTTTTGACTAACAATACCTCGACTATGCACTTAGCTGATGCAACGAGGACTCCCAGCGTCATTCTGTATGCTGGAACCGACTATGAATCGCAGTGGAAACCTCGTCACAGTCCTTTCCGACTCCTCCGCCAACCAACTCTTTGTAGTCCCTGTTACGCCTTTACCTGTCCCTACAATCTGGAATGCCTGGACATTCCGCCGGAAACAGTTGTGGCGGCTGGGTTGGAACTGCTGCAAATTAACCCACAAGTTCCATTAGAGAGGGTGTGATATTGAGCTGTTCTAATCACCTCATCTATAGCTGAGTATTGATTTGTCTTCTCTTTAGCCTTGAACTCTAAGACAATCATTTGACGTGGAACAACTCTTACGGCAAATATCTGAGCATAAATAAAAGTCACCCTAGAAGGGTGAGGCTTGTATCCCATTTTGTTTGGTCAAAACACGAAGTTGTTGACGGTTAAGCTATTGGCACTGACGTTATCCAACGTTACTAAGCTACTAAAGCCTGCTAAACCAGCAGAACCATCAGTATCAATTTGGACTAGAGTGTTTGACCCTGATTGTATCCACCTCAAGTAGCCATCTGTGATCGCATTACTACCTCCCGTGTAGCCCAGGCTTTGGAAAAGTTGAGTCAATCCAATGACATCACCACTGGAATTAAAGTCGGTAATTCTGTCGCCACCTTCACTGAAGCTCTCGAAGACAAACTGGTCATTACCAGTTCCACCAGTTAAGGTGTCGTTGCCCAATCCCCCAATCAGCGTGTCATTACCAGAACCGCTATATAGCGAATCATTCCCACCGCCACTATTGAGGATGTCATTGCCATCACCACCGTACAGCAAATCATTCCCATCGCCACTATCGAGCGTATCATTACCTTGACCACTCTCAAGCCGATCATTCCCTGCACCCGTGGTAATCAAGTCATTCCCATCATGACTAAAGACAGAAGCTCGGATCGTAGCAGCACTAACATTGATGGTGTCGCTGCCGCTACCTGTGGACACACTCAAATTCTCAATCTCACTAAAGGTTGTGCCATTGGAGATCGTTCCTGGGAGAGCACTGCTGGTGTAGTTAACCGTTAAGTCGGCAGTAGCAGAGAGCATATTCAAAATTAGGTAGTCATTGCCTGCTCCACCGTTGAAGGCGTCTACTCCATCAGTGTCAACAACAAAAGTGTCATCCCCATCACCGCCATTGAGGGTATCATTGCCTGAACCGCCATAAAGCGAATCGTTGCCGCTCCCGCCCATCACTAGGTCGTTACCCTGCTTACCCGTGAGCAGGTCATTGCCATCACCGCCATTAAGGGTATCATCACCTTGACCACCATCCAGCCAATCATGACCTGCACCTGTGGTGATAGAGTCATTTCCGTCACCACCGGAGATAGAAGCAAAATTAGCCGCACTAACAATGATCGTGTCGTTGCCGCTACCTGTGGACAGAGTGAGATGTTCAATCTCACTGAAGGTTGCGCCATTGGATATCGTTCCTGGCGAGGCAGCATTGGTGTAGTTAACCGTCAAGTCGGCAGTGGCAGAGGACATGGATATCACCAGATAGTCATTTCCTGCCCCACCGTTGAGGGTGTCTACTCCATCCCCGTTAATAATCAAAAAATCATCGCCATCGCCGCCATTGAGAGTGTCATTGCCGTTACCCCCGTCCAGCGCATCGTTCCCAGTCCCACCATTTAGGGTATCGTTTCCCTCATAACCGTAAATGTTATCGCTCTCAGAAGTGCCTGAGAGTAGGTCATCACCAAAAGTCCCAGAAATAGTTGCCATTTAGACCTCCGCAAGGGTACTGCGACCATACAGCTTTTGCCTCAACGGTAGATTTAGCGCCCTGCTTGTTCTTTCGGGAAGACAGACTCTAGGAAGAAGTTAAAAACGTTGCTGAAAATTCACGATGCCCTACTGGCTGAATTTTATATATTAATTCGGACAGTGATGGCTATGTCATTAGCCATTGAATTCTTAACGTTGTAGTCCAGTAGAGAAGCCTGGGGAAGCAAAGGGTAGCTTTGAGGAGATGAGTAACAACAATCACCAAATATGTTGCTGATTTCCATCAAATCCTCCATCTAACGGCAGATGGTTAATCTACAGCCAACCGCCACAATTGCTATACCGCTCACGAATCACGAATGACTAATGACAAACTGCTAGACATTCACAAAATTGCAGTTCTCCGGGCAAATGCCTTAGTCCTTGACCTACTTGCTATGCGATCTAAGCGGTATCAACCTGCATTTCAATTGGCAAGTTAATTTGACCCCGCTGGAAAAATCTCCGTTGGAGACTGGTGAATGTACACTCTTGGAATCAATGCCGTTTATCATGACTCAGCCGCCTGTCTTGTGAAGGATGGGCAAATCATTGCCGCAGCGGAGGAAGAACGCTTCACTCACATCAAACACGCCAAGCGTCCGATTCCGTTTTCAACCTATGAATTGCCATTTCATGCGATCGCCTATTGCCTCAAAGAAGCGAATATCAATCTAGTCGATGTCGAGCATATCGCTTACTCCTACGACCCTTCTGAGCTACTGGGCCAATATAGTCATGATGCAACCATTACGCTTCCTCTAGAACCCAGCGCTCATCCAGTCCCTGCCGAATGGGAATCTGTTTGGGACCCCCTCTTTTTGTCCTCAATTGTTAATGCACCTCGTCATTTAGTAGGGGGTGTACCGCACCATTTAAAAGCGCGGTTTCACGGCACACGGTGGGATGGGCCTTACCGTTGGCATTTTGTCTCCCATCATCTCTCTCATGTTGCTAGTGCCTTTTACCCTTCACCGTTTGATGAGGCAGCTATTCTTACCCTAGATGGACGGGGAGAGAAAGCGACTACGAATTATGCCCTTGGTAGAGAGAATCAACTCGAACTGCTGGGGCAAGTTAATATGCCCCACTCACTTGGTATTCTTTACGAACAAGTCACTGAGTATTTAGGGTTTCTGCATTCTAGCGATGAATATAAAGTGATGGCGCTGGCGTCGTTTGGCAAGCCTCACTATGTTGATGATTTTCGGGAAATGATTCAACTAGAAGCAGACGGACAATACACAATTCAACCTCCGCAACTTAAGGAACGTTTTGGTGTTCCACGTCTTAAGGGAGAGGCTATAGAGCCGCGTCACTATGATATTGCTCATTCCTTACAGGTAGTTCTGGAAGAAACAGTACTTGCGATCGCAGATTGGCTCCACAAGACCACAGGAGTTGATAACCTGTGTATGGCGGGAGGTGTTGCGCTCAATTGTGTGATGAATGCTCGACTACGAGACAAAGGGCCGTTCAAAAACATTTGGGTACAACCCGCCGCAGGCGATGCAGGAACCGCTTTAGGTGCAGCGCTTTGGATTGATGCACAGGAAAGTCAAACGTCAAAACTTAAAAATCAAAACAATTCCGAACTGTTGATGGCTAAAAAGCATTACGCAATGGAACATGCTTTTCTTGGCCCTGCTTACAGTGATGATGAAATTGAGGAATTCTTGCGCTGGTCAAAACTTCCCTACCGCCGCTTAGGCAATATTGCAGAGGAAACGGCTGATATTCTGGCTGAAGATAAGGTAATTGGTTGGTTCCAAGGGCGAATGGAATTTGGGCCAAGAGCACTCGGAGGACGCTCAATCTTGGCCTCACCCATTCATGCTTCCATGCAGGTAAGGTTGAATGAAATTAAAGACCGCGAGGATTTTCGGCCTGTTGCACCTGTAGTTTTGCAAGAAGAAGCGGCTAATTGGTTTGCGAATGCAGGTGTTTCGCCATTCATGCTCTTTGTATACGATGTACTGCCCTCCAAAGCGGAAAAAATTCCGGCAGTCCGACACGTAGATGGTACGGCAAGAATTCAGACAATTAACCGTCAGCAACATGCACTTTATTACGACTTGCTCAAGGCATTTCAATCAAGAACTGGCGTACCCGTGCTAGTTAATACCTCGTTTAATACTCGTGGCGAACCTATTGTGTGTTCACCAAGGGACGCGATTGAATGTTTTTGGACATCGCCGTTGGATGCTCTTGTAATTGGGTCATTCCTGTTAGAAAAAGTGAAATAAAGGAAATGAGAAGTGGTTGATATTTTATCGCAATTTTATTTAATTTATGAGAGTTTTAATAAACCACAGAGGCACAGAGAACACAGAGAAGAGAAAGTAAGGAAAGTATAAGCTTTGTCTAGGTAGTTTAGATGGCTAGAGTTCATGATGAGTAGCAATGAACAATGAACAATGAACAATGAACAATGAACAAAATGATTCGTGTTTCTATTGTAGTGCCAACCTTTAAGCGCCCTGAATTATTAAGCCGATGTCTAACTGCATTAAGTCAGCAGGATTTTGATCCAAGGGCTTATGAAGTGATTATTGCTGATGATGCAGCTAGCGACGAAACCAAGCAATTGATAGAAAATAAGTTGGTCGCAGAAATTCCGGAGAAAGTTGCACAGGTGCAGGGGTGCAGAAGTACGCAGGAGAGTTTAGAGTCAAATTCTCCTCCTCTCCCCCGCTCTGCTTCTCCTGTGTTCCGTTATGTTCCAGTAACGGGAACACATGGCCCTGCTGCGGCGCGAAATGCTGGCTGGCGTGCGGCTGGTGGTGAGATTATTGCTTTTACGGATGATGATTGCATTCCTGATCGCACTTGGTTAAAGGCGGGAGTGAGTGCTTTTGCCGATGGAGTGGTGGGAGTTTGGGGACGAACGATTGTGCCTTTACCAGATAATCCCACTGATTATGCACTCAATGCCGCTCGATTGGGGCTGGGAGAATTTGTTACGGCTAACTGCTTTTATCGGCGAGATGCGATCGCAGCCATCGGTGGTTTTGATGAACGCTTTACAGCCGCTTGGCGTGAGGACAGCGATTTATTCTTCACACTATTAGAACACGGTAGCAAGTTCGCCTATGCACCTGATGCAGTCGTCGTCCACCCCATCCGAAAAGCACCTTGGGGTGTGAGCCTGAGTCAGCAACGCAAGGCGATGTTTAATGCTTTGTTGTACAAAAAGCATCCTAATTTGTATCGCGAAAAGCTTCAGCCCGTGACACCTTGGCATTACTACTGCATCGTTGCTGCGATTGGTGTAGCACTGTGGGGAGAATTCAGTGGGCATCCGTATTTTGCCCTTGCTGCGATCGGTGTTTGGATAGCGCTGACTGCGCATTTTTGTAAGCGGCGGTTACATCAAACGTCGCATACACCAGAGCATATTGCTGAAATGATTTATACCTCTATATTAATTCCACCGATTTCAATCTTTTGGCGGGTTTGGGGAGCGTTGAAATTTGGTGTTTTTTTTCTTTAACTATAGCGGTTCGCATTTGGATGAGGTACAGAGCCGATGGTTTTAAAGCAGAGGGCAGAAATTAGCTGTACTCCACTTATACCAAGTTGCATTCAAACGTATAACTCTCTCTTTCTCTTACCTCAGTGTCCTTAGTGTCTGGAGTGGTTTGTTAAATTCTAAGTTAGACTGCAACTGAGTATCAATCGAGCATCTCTATATCTGAAATTGAATTCCAAAAATATTTTTACACTTGTTCAAATCAGACTTTTTATAACTATGCAACTCCCAACTTATGCACAAATCGAACCGGTTGGACAGTGCAATCTTCGTTGCCAAATGTGTTCGATTCAATTCCGTAAAGATGGCCCTCCCTATGGCCCACCAGCTTTTATGGAGTTCGACACATTTACCCGTATTATCGACCAGTTGGTGACCTTACAACAATTGCATCTTCAAGGACTGGGTGAACCCATGATGCACCCCCGCTTTTTCGATATGGTGGCTTATGGGGTTAGCAAGGGTATTCGGGTGACCACTAATTCAAATCTAACACTGTTAAATCAAAAACGTGCTGAGCAATGCGTCACCAGTGGTCTTGATTGTCTCCATGTTTCCATTGATGGGGCAACAGCACAAACTTATGAACACATTCGTAAAGGGGCACGCTTTGAGCAAGTAGTACGTAATCTGGAACTGGTGTTGGAGGCGCGAGAACGACTGGGAAGAGAATTGCCCCATGTCCATCTCGTGATGGTTGTGATGCAGCAGAACTTGCACGAACTTCCTGAATTGGTACGCCTTGCACATCAGTGGTCAGTCGAGCAGATTTTTGTTCAGCATTTGTGTCATGATTTCGGAGAGTCTAGTCTGCCAGCTCATTACCAACCGATGCGGGAATTTGTACAAGCGCAGACACTTTTGGAGCAAGAGCAAGAGCACATTGAGCATTACTTTAATCAAGCGCGGACTGTAGCGAGAGAATTGGGTGTCAACCTACGCTTGCCCCGCACTAAACCCCGCATTCATCCAGCAGGTACAGCAGGACAAAAGCGCTGTGATTGGCCTTGGAGAGGTGCTTACATTAGTTATCAAGGTTATGCTATGCCGTGCTGTATGGTTTCGACGCCCGATCGCATCAATTTTGGTAACCTTGTTCAGCAGGGAGTTGACCAGACTTGGAACGGTGAAGCTTATGAGTCATTTCGCGATCGCCTAGCCTCAGATGAACCGCCAGAGGTTTGCCGTTCTTGCTCGATTTACTCTGGTACGTTTTAATTCCCTATATGGGCAGTTGTAGGGTGGGCATTATCCATAAGCACCCCTCAAAGCTTGACCAATAATTTGTTCCTAGGCAATGCCCACCTTACGATTAATTAGATCCCTCTACTTAATTCCCTATATGGGTAGAAGACTAGAGAAAGATTTTGACAATAACTTTAGAGTAGGTCAAACCAGCGACACGCTTGCTGTCTTCTGGGTTCAGACGAATATTAACTTCTACAACTCTGGCATCAGTAGCGGCAGCAGGGTCGGTACTCAGAATATCTTTTTTGCCAATTTTCAGGCCGACTTTGCTAACACTGCCTCGGAGTTCACCTTCAAAGGCTTGGCTTTCGCTAGTAATAGAAACTCTTTGACCAAGACGAACTTTACCAATATCACTTTCATAAACTTCTGCAACCACCATCATTAAGTCTGTTTGTCCTAGTTCAGCGATGCCCTCCTTTTCGTCAACCATTTCTCCAGCGCGGGTGTTAATTTTTAAAATTCGACCTTCTCGGGGAGCTCCCACGTAAGCCAATTCCAAGTCAGCTTGAGCTTGTTCAACAGCGGCTTGGGCACTTTCTACCTCGGCTTTGGCTTGTTGAATATCGACGGGACGAACTTCTTTAATTTGCTCTAAGTTTGCCTTCGCTTCGTTGATTTGTTCTTCTAGAACGGCGCTTGTTTTATTACGGGTTACTCGAGCTTCTTTAAGCCGTTCGCTTAGGGTGGATAAGGTTTGGTTGCGGGTAGCTTGGGCTTCTTTGAGTCGTTCGCTTAGGGTGGATAAGGTTTGGTTGCGGGTGGCTTGGGCTTCACTGACTTTCTCAATGGCGGTTTCCACCTTGACTCTGCGGTTATCCAATTCTGCAGCAGAAATGGCTCCATCCTTCGCTAACTTCTGATAGCGTTCAAAATCAGTTTGGACGCTACGTAACTCGGCCTGTAATCTCCTAACTATGGCATCTTGCGCAGCTTGTGCCGTGTTTAACTCCGCCTCTAGTCTCTTGAGGATGGCTTCCTGTGCTTGCTTGGTTTCAGATAGCTCGGTTTCTAAGCGGTTAATGGTTGTCTGTTGAGCGTCCTTTTCTCCCTGACGTTCCGCTTGTAGGCGCTTCACGGTTGCTTCCTGAGCACCAATCATACCCGTTTTAGCACCGGCTCTCACTTTTTCGAGATTGGCTTGGGCAACTTGGACTTGTTTTTGGGCTCGTTCTAAAGCCGCTTGCAAGCGATCGCGATTATCTAGAACAGCAATTACCTGCTTGGCACGGACTTCATCTCCTTGAGCAACCAGCACCTGAGCAATTCTGGCTCCTTGGAGTGAAGAGGGGGCAGAAAGCCGAATGACTTCTCCATCCGGTTCCAATCGTCCCAAGGCACTTACCGATTGGATGGTAGGGGTTTCATTGTTGCTAGGAGAGGAAGCTGGCTCCTTGGGACGCTGAGTGGCTAGGTTCGTGCTGTAGAGGGTGCTGCCTCCGGTAACTAGGGCACCCAGGATTCCTAAGACAATCGTCCAGCGCGTTAATTGTTTCGAGAATAGCTGTTCTTCTGTCCCTAGTTTTTGCCCCATGACTTCCCAAAGAGATTAAATTAATCTTTTTTAGGTGTAACTCATCTATCTCAGGAAGTAAAATGCTGGGTCTATATCTACTCGTTATAGATAGGTAAGAGAATTTCTCTACTCAGAGTTTGTCCTTTTTCCTATTGCAATCAAAAAAAATTGAAAAAGCTGGTAACATCGGCACAGGTCAACTTCCAGGCAAGCCTTATCCTAAGTCCCAACGCCGCTTGATACCTCATAATGGTCTGCTGCCTTAATCCGAATTGCCAACAGCCCCAGAATCCAGATGGAATCAACTTCTGCCTTCGCTGTGGGACAAAACTGATACCGCTACTTGCAGGTCACTACCATGTTATCCGACCTTTGGGGGGTGGGGGGTTCGCGAGAACCTACTTAGCTGAAGATACACAAAAGCTGAATGAGCGTTGCGTGATCAAACAGCTCGTTCCTAATGTGCAGAGTACTAAAGCACGGCACAAGGCAACGGAACTGTTTCAGCAAGAGGCACAGCGTTTGCAACAACTGGGTAACCATCCGCAAATTCCTACCCTTTATGCCTACTTTGAGCAAGAGGGATATTTGTATCTCGCGCAGCAATTTATTTCAGGCTCCAATTTGCTGGAAGAGTTGGAACGTCATGGGGAGTGGAATGAGTTAAAAATTCGGGCACTCTTGAGTGACGTGTTACGTATTCTCCAGTTTGTTCACGAGCAACAGGTCATTCATCGGGACATTAAACCTGAAAATATTATTCGTTATCAGAGCCAAACTTCTACGCTTTGGCAGGCACAGAGCTTATACACCAGCAGTAGCACAACAACGGGTAGCCTAGCACTTCAGCCTTCACCTAGTCTGTCATCGGTGGCTAGCGCTGAACACCAATTGGTATTGATTGATTTCGGCGTTGCTAAGCATCTGACTAACGCCCCTGCGGTAGAACGAGGGACTACCATCGGTTCTTTGGGCTATGCTCCTTTTGAACAACTTAAGGAAGGCGAAGCCTATCCTGCCAGCGACCTCTATAGTTTAGGAGTTACTTGTTTTCATCTGCTCACTCGCACTCATCCGTGGGAACTATGGACAGAACAAGGCTATGGTTGGGTTTCTAACTGGCGGCAGCATTTGCAGTACCCTATAAGTCAACAAATGGAATGGATTCTCAACAAACTCTTACAAAAAGATTGGGAGAAGCGCTATCAATCAGCCAGTGAGGCGTTGAGGGATTTGCAGGATTGGGAAAGTCATCCACGGCCAATACAGAATACACCTTCGCCTATCCCTTCAGGAACAGGAAACAACAGGACAACTAACAGGAGAGTAAAAGCATTTTCTCTGGTTCCTTTACTGTTTTGGCGCTCATCGAGTCAAAATCGTTGGCTCCTAGTGAGCATTGTTCTAATCTTAAGTTTCGGAATTTATGAGTCTTGGCAATTTCAAGGGCAACTCGTCGCCAAAACCTCGTCTGAAGAGCAAAAAACAGTAATCCAAACTTTGGTAGGTCATTCCGGCGTAGTTCGTGCTGTCGCCATTAGTCCAGATGGTCAGCTTTTGGCGAGTGGGAGTGAGGATAATACCATCAAAATTTGGCAGCTAAAAACGGGGCGACTCGTTCGTACTCTCATCGGTCATACTAACTGGATCAGTTCTCTAGCTATCACCCCCGATGGTCAGATGTTAGTGAGTGCGAGTGGAGATAGCACCATCAAAATTTGGCAGCTCAAAACCGGACAGTTGGTTCGTACCCTCTCCAGTCATACAAATAGTGTTTATACCATGGCGATTAGCTCTGATGGTCAGACGATAGCTAGTGGCAGCGGAGATAATACGATTAAGATTTGGCAGCTTAAAACCGGACAGTTGGTTCGTACCCTTACCCGGCATTCCTACGCAGTGAATTCCCTTGCTATCAGTCCCGATGGTCAAACTTTGGTGAGTGGGAATGGTAGTGTTTGGCCTCTGGGTGAGGACTATACTATTAAAATTTGGCAATTCAAGACAGGCATCCCTCAGCGTACCCTCACAGGACATTTAGCGAATGTGGCGGCGATCGCAATTAGTCCAGATGGTCAAACTCTCATTAGTGGTAGTGACGATCAGACGATTAAGGTTTGGCAGTTGAGCACTGGAAAGCTGATTCATACCCTAAGTGGTCATTCTAATCGAGTGTATGCCTTGGCGATTAGTCCCGATGGTCAGACGCTAGTGAGTGGCAGCGGGGATAATACTATTAAGGTTTGGAATTTAAAGACGGGTAATTTGATTCGCACGCTCACTGGTCATTCGAGTGCCATTTATGCACTGGCAATGAGTGCAGATGGTAAGACTTTAGTCAGTGGCAGTGATGATAAAACCATTAAGATTTGGCGGATACTTCGTTAGGGAATAGGGAAAAGGGAATATAGTGATTCTCACTTGCGTACACCACAGGGTAGGGGATTGAGTATCGTTTTCCTCCAAATGCCCTGTTGCAGTCAATTGAGAACCGCTATATTTAGCCTGTGCTTTTATAGCATTTCCTTCCTTTTACGCGGTAACGGGGATGGCTTGCTTTTGCTTAGCCAATTCCACAAGCCGACGAATACGCTCCTCAGTTGGGGGATGAGTGCGGAATAGAGCCAATAAGCCTTCTGTGGAGAGAGGATTGACAATGAGAAGGGGTGACATGGCTGGATTGCCGTTCATGGGGATTTGGTGACCCATTGCTTCAAGTTTTTCTAAGGCATGAGCGAGTGCGAGTGGATTACCTGTGATTTCTGCCGAACCCAGGTCAGCTGAATACTCGCGAGTGCGGGAGATAGCTAACTGAAGCAGTGCTGCCGTGATCGGAGCTAAGACAATTAAGAAGAATATACCTAGAGGGTTGCCGCCGCGACGACTATCGCGTGTTACAGGGCCATAAAGTGCCCCGAAGGTCAGCATCCGTCCAATAAAGGTGATTGCGCCAGCGATCGTCCCTACAACTGCTTGAGTCAGGGTATCGTGGTTACGGATGTGGGTGAGTTCATGAGCCAAGACTCCCTCTAGTTCCTCGCGAGACAACAAGCTGAGAATTCCTTGAGTGACCGCTACGGTTGCATGTTCCGGGTCTCGACCTGTCGCAAAAGCATTGGGTGATTGTGTGGGTACGATGAACAATTTGGGCATGGGAATGCCCGCGCGATCGCTTAAAGAGGCAATCATGTCATAAAGGTCTGGTGCTTCATAGCGCTCGATGGGTCGAGCATTGTAGGTTGCCAAAGCCGCTTGATCGGAGTAATACCAAGAACTGAAACTGGTGATAGCTGCCAGCACTAGACCTAGGTAAAGTCCTTGCTCATTTCCAACAAGATAGTAGCCCCCCAAAACAAGAAGGCCACTCAGTAGCCCTAGTAGCGCTGCTGTTTTTAATTGGTTGATGCCAAGCATAATTGGAAAAAATCGTTGTTAAAGTTTTATTGCGATATTTCCTTAAGCTCTCAAATATGGTGCGGCTTCGTCTCTATCGCCTGAAATAAATCTAGCTACTCCAATGGGTAGGTTAATTCTCGGATGGTTGAAGTCAAAATTCTATGGATTCTTCCTCAATCTACGGAATAGAATCACACTTTTTTATCCCCTTCTTGAGCTTCAGTTGTAAAAAACGCTTGTACCAATGACCAAAGCATTGAAGCTATTGCTAGCCCTACTAGGACGAGCATCAAGGGTGCGATGCCTGCAAAAGGGGCAATAATCATGATTAGCAGAACGCTGAATAAGATAAGTTTTACCAGTACATTATTCATAGTTTCGTATATTTTTATTGACTATTTGAATATAGAATTAAATCTTTATCAGGTATATCTAGCAAAAGAATGAAAAATTAAGGCTGATGAAATTCGTGATATTTTTAAGTTTTTGCATAGCTGCATCAGTAGAAAAGTCAGCTATGGTTGAACCGACTAGCACTGCTACAACCTAAGCTAGATGCAGAACTGTAGTGAATGATTGCTAAACGTGAATCACCGCTTTACCCATGATTAAGATAAAGGGGGCGATCGCATCTTCGTAAGTTGCGATTGGCAGCGTGTGCGATAGATTTGAGCCACCTTATCTCTTGGCTCTATATTACTGACTCTTTCAAACCGCTCTGTCGCTTCTGAGAAATTTTTTTGATGGTAGAAGAATAGGCCTTCTTCCAATAAAGATTTTGTGGCTAACTTGCTCGCTATAATGTCTGGTTCATCTCCATCAAAGACTTCAAAAACTGCAACGGCTTTTGATTTTCCTTTAACAGTGACTTTGTCAATAAAACGGATATTATAGTCAGTTGGATGGTGCAACCGAGCGAAGGTTTGGTGAGTAATGAGTAGCGATACTCCATATTCTTTAGTCAGGGTTTCTAGGCGAGAGGCTAAGTTGACATCATCACTAATCACTGTGCCATCCATTCGGTTTTTTCCCCCGACTGTACCGAGCATTAAAGAACCAGTATTAATGCCAATCCCAATTCTGATGGGTGTATAGCCGGAATCAGCACGGTGTTGATTATATTGGGCTAGCCGTTGCAACATAGCAATTCCTGCCCTAACTGCATCATCGGCAATGCCGCTAAACAACGCCATGATTCCATCCCCCATATACTTATCAATAAACCCATGATTGTCAATAATCGCTGGTTCCATGCGAGACAAATAGGTGTTGATAAATTGGAAGTTTTCCTGGGGTGTCATCTGTTCGGAGAGGGTAGTAAAGTCGCGAATATCAGAAAATAGCACCGACATTTCCTGCTGTACGGAATCACCTAATTGCACATCAACAATGCTATTTTTGTTCAAACATTGCAGGAATTGACGCGGAACAAAGCAAGAGAAAGCTTGGTTCAGTTGAAAAAGTTCTTCTGTAAACTTTATCCGCTCAGCTTCTGCTTTTTTCCGTTCAGTGATGTCCTCCACAAAACCTTGATAATAAAGTGTAGATCCATTGGAATCGTAGACAGTACGCGCACTCTCACTAATCCAGATAATGCTTCCGTCTTGGCGATAAACCCTAGATTCAAAATCAGACACTTCACCGTACTGCTGCATTAACTGGAGAAATTCAGTATGGCGCTGCGGCTCTACATAAAGTTGATGTTGGATGTGGCTCAAACTTGTCATTAATGCTTCAGGCGAGTCGTAACCATAAATTTGAGCTAAGGCGCAATTCACACTAATATAATATCCATCGGCAGTACTTTGGAAGATGCCTTCTAAGGCATTTTCAAAGATACGGCGATACTTCTGTTCAGCCTGATGAAGTTGGGTAATGAGTTGAGCTTGTGCCTGATTTAACTGTTCGAGTTCTTGGTTCAAAAACTGAAGCTTTGCGTTTTTTTCGGCTAACTTTTTTTCTTGAAAGTAACTGTGTATTGCTTCCGTTACAGTCAATATCAAGTCTTCTGATTGCCAAGGCTTAGCAATATATCGATATAATTTGGCATAATTAATAATATTGGTGACGGCCTCTAAATCGGCTTGTCCCGTCAGCAAAATTTTGAGGGTTTTTGGCGAGATAGTATGGATGCGCTTTAACAGTTCATCGCCTTTAATTTTGGGCATAATGTAATCAGCAATGACTACCGCAATATCCCGCTTCTCTTCTAATAATTCTTCTAATAACTCTAAGGCTTCTTCAGGGTCTTCTGCCATTTCAATACTATATTTATCTCCCAAAGATTTTGAGAGTTCTATTTCCAAGCTATCAAGGACGGTGGGTTCATCATCCACACAAAGAATGACAGGCTTATTCATAATTGGGCTAAACCCGATTTAATCGTTTCAACTAAATCCTGGGTTTTCCAGGGTTTACGCAAGCAACCCTGCAAGTTAGCTTGAGTTTTAGCTCGTTCAATCGCTGAATCATCGGCTTGCCCTTTTAACATAATTTTAATAATTTCAGGATATTTTTTATGAACCTCAATTAAAAAATCGTCTCCCTTAGTTCCAGGTATTTAGCCAGCCTGATACAATTACAATAATATTACTTGACTCTTCCTGGAGTTTTTCAATAATTTCCAGCGCTTCATCAGCACTCTCAGCCATTTCATAGAGGCAAGTATCTGCAAAAGCTCTTTGGAGTTCTATTTCCAGACTCTCCAATACAACACCCTCATCATCAACACATAAAATGGCTGGCTTAGACATCACTGTTTCCTCGTTTCCATGAGACTGAATTTAGGGTTGAGGCAGGGCGTTAGGTATCGGGACGAAACTGCTGTGTATCGAATGTGCACAATCAGGACGGGCAAGATGCCCATCTCACAAAAAATATACTAGACACGAAGTTGCAAGTTAAATGGGCGATCGCTTAGAGACTAAGGGATAAAATGTAACTCACTGAATCAGCAATCTCTATAAGTCTCTATTTCATACTTTATTGGACTTTTCTTACTTAAAAATAGGTAGAGATACAGTAAATGTGGTATGACCCGGTATCGACTCCACGAAAATTTTACCCTGATGTTTATCAAGAATTTTTTTTACAATATCCAACCCCAATCCACTTCCTTCTCCCAAGGGTTTAGTCGTAAAAAAGGGGTCAAAAATTCTCGGCATAATTTCAGGAGCAATTCCCTTGCCACTATCAGTAATGCTCACTAACAAATTTTCCTCTTGCTGCCTTACCTCAATTTTTAACGTGCCCTGGTAATCCATTGCTTGTAAAGCATTGTAAATGAGATTCGTCCACACTTGATTGAGCTCATCGGGATAGCCTAAAATAGGGGGCAGCGGCTTTTCATAATTTTTCGTAACTTCAACCCCCTGTTTAAGTTGATTATGATAAAGGGTTAATACCGTTTCAATGCCCTCAGTAACCTGAGCTTGGACTTTTTCACCAGAGCAATCGTAACGTGCATAACTCTTCAGCGCAAACACCACCTTGGTAGCCTTTTCGGTAGCGGTGGAGATGGTTCTTGTGCTTCTCTGGAGTGTGGCGAATTGATAAGCGGTTTTTAATATCATTTCGCTCTCTAAATCTTTGAATAAAGGTAAAAAGGGTTCAATCTGGTGATAGACACCAATATTAACCAACGTACTAGCAAGGCTATCTGCCTTGTCAATTCCTTGGGACTCTAGCTGGTACATTAATTCTTTTTTTAATTGGCGCTTTTCGCGACTTGATAACGAGCTGGTTTGCTGTTTTGACTTTTGTAAAAGAGCAAAAAAATACTGCTGTTGTTCTTTGGTAAGTCCTTGGAAAAAAGAGGGTAACTGTTCTAAATTTTCATCTAAAAATTCAGCAATGTTGACGACAGATGAGCGAATGGCAGCTAATGGAGTATTCACCTCGTGAGCAACACCTGCAACTAATTGT
>DATNPV010000056.1:0-23940 GCA_036703055.1 Waterburya sp. | reverse complement strand
GCCTACCTCTACAGAGTGAAACTCTTAGAACGCTGTTGGTCTAGAGAGTGTGACTCTAAGGATCGTCACTGTAACTGAATTTTGGGTAATGGCTAATTGGTAATCGGTAGAAAGAGAATTGCCCGATTACCAATTACTTATCACCAGCGTTCAGGAGTCACGAGTGTGATGACTCAATCGTGTAGTTGAGGCACGGGGCTTAATACTGTGAATGCCGAGGATTTAATTCTTTTCTCCTGAATCCTGCCTCTTGACTGAAGCAGCCTGATGTGCAGTGGATGAAGTGAAAAGAGAATTTATCGGCACATGCCCCACCCACAATTGGCCTGGAACAGATAGAGTTTCTAATTGCTGATTCATGCCCTATCCCTTTAGGGGTGAGCTAGTTTGGGCTTGCTGAATAACTAATGGAAAACCCAAAGGAGGATTGATTATTTATTTAACCTGCCGAAAATATAGCTTACCACTAGAAGGCGGAAATAACGGCTCTGCCCAAAGTTAGATTTATGTCACTCTCTGAGTTCAAACTCACAAAGTCTCCTACTATTAATGAAATAGACTTTCAGTATTTTTGTAATCCTTTTATCTATATTGGAATAGTTGTTTAAATCATGACCTCTTTAAACTCTCAACATGAAAAAATTCTTGTGGCTTTTATGACCGCCCTTGGTCGCCAAGATGAATCTTTGCCATTGGGACTGCAACAACAGCTTCATGCTATTGGTCTGAATCTGGAGGCTCGGATTGTGGAACTGCCTACGATCGCAGCTAGCCTCCCGAACTTATATCAGGCATATCAGACCGCTCTAGCTGAGGCCCAAACAGATGCAGGTGAACAGGGCGCAACGCTTGTTTCCACTTCTCAGGATCACAGCTCTAAACTTCGCGAGCGCGCAGCCCAAATTTTCACAGCTCCAGACCCGGTTCAAGCGGCTCAACGAAATCTGCCTGGAAGGTTTGGGCAAGTCGCCTCAAATCCCTTTAAACGGTTCTTTGGTAAGGGCTAAGGAAATAAAGCTGAATCAAATATTAGGCTTTAGCCCGAGAATTTCATTGTCCTCTGCTGGGAGCGGAGCTTGTTCAACTTTTCGGTACATGAGCGCCGAGGGAGATGCACGGGTTTTGAGCAATTTTACTGATTTCGCTGGTATTTGACCACCCAAGCAGCCCTCACCAACCGCATTAGCGTCACTTTTTTTTGTTATTCAGCAAGCCCTAGTTTGCTTCGTTTGACTCCTACTCAGACGGTTCGAGACGAAAGAGGCAATTTCAACGTGAACGTCGTTTGATCCGCAGAACTTTCGGCCTGGATTGTGCCGTTTAAATGTTCTACTAGTTTTTTGACCAGTGCTAAGCCTAAGCCAGTTCCACCATGTTTCCAGGGGTCATTGTTGGGAATACGATAGAACTTGTCAAAAATGTAAGTCAGTTCGCGTTCCGGAATCTCACTCCCAGTATTGCTGACCCTTAATTGCAAGCTTGTATCTGTAGCTTGAGCGGATACCGCAATTGTTCCTCCCAGAGGAGTGTACTTACAAGCATTATGTAACAGTTCGCTCAAAATGCGTTCTAGGTCTGATAAGTCAGTCGTCAGCATCGGCAACTTGGAGGGAATTTCTACGTTTAATTGTTGCTGTTGTTCTCTAGCGCGTTCGATGAATGGCTCTGCAATACTAGGAATCCAGATACTTGGGTCAATCGGAGTCAGCATTAAGGGTTCAGTACCCGCTTCTAGACGCGATAAATCTAGGAGATTATTGATCAGATTAATTTCTCGCTGACACTCATCATGCAAAATTTGGAAGTATCGAGCTGCTTTGTTTGGCTCTTTATCTAGTATGCCTGCTTGCTTGAGGACGATTTCTAGCATTTCAATCGCCATTTTGATATTAGCCACAGGCGTGCGTAACTCATGAGAAACTGTACTCAAAAAATCATCTTTGAGACGATTGAGCTTTTCGAGTTCCTCCACTTGAGCTTGAGAAGCTTGATAAAGGCGAGCTTGGCGAATGGCGATCGCACATTGATTCGCGACCTGCTGTACCAGTCGAATATCTTGCTCATGAAAGCTATAGTACTTGTGATTAATTAACCACAAGTCACCGATGATTCCCTTGTCATCAAAAATTGGACAGACTAAAATAGCCACCTCATCTGGAATCAGAGTGGCAAACATGGAGCAAAATTGGAAGCACTGACCTTCGAGCAACTGAGCGTAGAGTTCTGGCAAGTTTGACATCTGGAGTACACGCCCCTGAGACGGAGTACCTGAGGTTGTGTACTCGTAGCAAATCGTAGAAGTGCCTACGTCGAGGTCGTACAAGGCTGCCTGACAACACTTGACTCCTAGCACCGTTCCTAGCTCTTGCACGGCTGTTTGCAAAATCTGGCTTTCATCGAGACTATCGCGCACTCGGTCAGTAATCCGTTTGAGCGTCGCTTCAAAGTCAAACGCTAACTGTAACTCAGCCGTTCGTGCGCGGACTTCACGCTCTAGCTCAGCGTTAAGGCGCTGGACTTGGCGAAGTAGTTCGGATTGTTGGATGGCGATCGCCAGTTGGTCAGCAACAGCACAGGTCAATTCTACTTCCGAGTCCTGCCAGGAGTAAGGATGGTTTCTTACCAGATTCAGACTGCCCCAAACCGAAGAACCAATGTGCAACGGGACCAATAACCAAGCTCCAGCAAACGTTTGAGCAAAGTCTGGATTGATTTTGTCCTCCCAAGTGCTGGCGTCGTTAATCCGAATAACTTCTAAACGCTTGAGTCGCGCCACAATCTCATGCCCTTCATCGGGAATTTCTAAGCCCAGAGCATTGGGTAAATCTAGTGTTTTGCGATAATCGGCGACATTCACCCACAACTTCCGTCCGCATAGATATTGCATGATTTCCGCACGGTCAGCGTCTAGAAGTTGGGCAATCTCCGAAGCCGCTGTGGAAAAGATGATTTTTAGGTCGAGCGAATTTCGGATGGTTTGAATAACGCGATTTAGTGTTTGCTCTCTTAGTGCTTGATGTTGTGTTTGTTTGTAAAGTTCACTCTGTTGAATGGCGATCGCTACCTGTACGGCTAGTTGCTTGAGCAATTCAATCTCAAACGGTTGCCATTGCCGGGGAGCGCTACACTGATGGGCAATCAACAATCCCCAGAGTTCCTCTCCTTGCAAAATGGGGACAACTAGCTTGGCTTTGACGTAAAACTGTTGCAAAAATTCAACCAGGCAGGAGGCGACTTCTGCCTGTTCGATATCAAAGACGGCAGAAATTCGCCCCTGACTGTACAGGCGGTGAGATGCTTGCGGAAAAACTTCTTCCGGGAACGTTCGACCAAGAACAGCAGGCCAACCCGATACTACTGCCTCCGTCACGGCACAGCCCGTACCATCTGCGGCAAGGCGATAAACTAACACTCGGTCAGCCTGAAGTAGCTGCCGAACTTCTGCCACTGTGGTATTGAGAATCTCCTCTAGGTCTAGCGATTGGCGGATGCGTTGGGTAATTCCTGCAATCAATCGCTCTCTTTGAATGAGTTGCGATAGAGACTCTTCGGCCTGCTTGAGTTCAGTTATCTTTTGTCCCCTCGCCATTCCAGCCCGGAGGGCTTCTTGGGAGAAGAACTCGACTGTCTTGAATAGAGTTGGATGTTCCGAAGGGATATCAGGGGTGCAAGCATCACCCAGCCTCGACTGCTGATTGAGTTCCATATTGAGTTCCCTACCTTTGATTAGAGCTGAGCGGATAAAAGATCAGCCTGAATTGCCCTAAGGATGAGGGTTAAGAAAAAGACGAAGAAAAAAGCTGTTGCACCCTGTTGCCTGTCAAATTTCCTACCTCAGATCTTGCACCCTTATCAACAAGGCTTTTAGATGTAGGGTGGGCACTGCTTACTAACGAGAGAATCAGGTTTTCAAGTTTTGGTCAGCAGTGCCCACCCTACGGTTATTGAGAATGGTGCAAGATATCAGCTACCTGTCTTTAGGTTCTCCTATCCCCGATTAAGAGGCGCAATCTGTTATTAAAATGCAACATTAAAACATTAGGCTTCTAGGAAATCTTGTTCAAAAATACGAGGAATATGATTAGTTGTCATCATCCTTGTTTATGAAGTCGCCAAAAACAGTTATTCAGGATTGGGTTGCCGCTTATAATGCTCGTGACCCACAAGCCCTCATCGAGCTTTATCACGATGATGCTGAAAATCACCAAGTTGCCTTTGGCACTCCGTTGCGTGGGCGTGAGACGCTGCTTGAAAGTTTCGTTGCCTTCTTTCGAGCTTTTCCTGACAACTACACCCATATTGAAAATCTATTTGAGGATGGCGAGTGGGCAATTCTTGAATGGAGTGGCGGCGGCACATTTTTAGGCGAACTTGGCAGTCATCCGCCCAATGGAAAGAGTTTCACATTGCAAGGTTGTGGTTTCTTCCATGTTATTGATGGCAAAATTAAGTTTCAACGTGGCTACATTGACAAGCATACCTGGTTCGAGCAGCTTCAACTACCTATCGTCTGAGGTATCAACGGCTGCACATAATTATGATTGACCACGCTGATCTTCCTTGATCGCCACTATCGCAGTTCATGATTTTTTTGTGGTTTAGATTCTGTTTGATGCCAGTTTGTCTGCCCAACGGGTTGTTTCTGGCAACCGATATTTGGTAGTACAACGCAGCACATAATCGATGGCTGTGCGCAAGCTGACTCGATGTCCAGGAGAGACATATAGGGGTTTAACACCAGTGCGCGATCGCACAACTGCCCCAACCGTTTCGCCTCGATATCGTAATGGTTGCCAACTCCCTTTTTCCAGTGGTAACTCGTCATGTTTTCCCACTAACAAAGACTTGGCAGCACCGATTGTCGGCATGTCTGTCAGCACCCCTAAATGACAGGCAAGACCAAAACGACGAGGATGAGCAATACCTTGACCATCACACACGATCAAATCCGGCATTGTGTTCACTTTTTCTAAAACGTCGAGTACAACCGGAATTTCCCTGAAGGAGAGAAACCCAGGAATATAAGGAAAGGTGGTGGGGCGGCGTGCGATCGCCTGTTCCACCAGCTGCAAGTCAGGAAAACTTAACACCGCCACCGCCGCCCGTGAGATGGCATAGTTCTCTTCAAAGCCTACATCTACACCGGCCACATACTGCACCTCGCCCAACTGGTCTTCAGTAATTACTTCGGGTTGCAGTTGGTGTTGGATAGTGGCTGCTTCCTCAACCGTAGTAGGCCAGTTGTGATGTCGCTTGAGCTTCATGTCCGTAATCCTGAGCAATCTTGGTGTTTCTATTGTTATCCATCGCATAGTCTCTTGCTCAAGCGAGCAATGTCGGGCAGTCATGACACGTAGAAACGCGCCTAACAACATCGGCTTCAACTATGCCCTCTATCTTACTGGAGGGATTGTTTTGCTATTTCTCGCAATTCTCTTTAAGCCTTTTGCGATCGTCAATGCTGGAGAACGGGGCGTCATGATGCGCCTTGGTAAGGTTCAAGATACCGTTTTGGATGAGGGTGTACATCCAATTCTACCCATCATTACCTCCGTCAAACGTCTCAGCGTACGGGTGCAAAAGAATGATTTTCAATCAGATGCGGCGTCCAAAGATTTACAGAAAGTAACAACAGACTTAGCCATTAATTGGCACGTTGACCCGCGTCGAGCTAACAGGGTTTATCAACAGGTTGGAGATGAGACACAAATCGTTAATGGAATTATTACTCCTGCCGTTTCTGAGGTTCTCAAAGCAGCAACAGCTAAAAAGACAGCAGAAGAAATTATTACCAAGCGTACAGAACTCAAAGATGAAATTGATAAAAATCTCAAAACTCGCCTACAAGCCTATGGGCTTCTGGTTGATGATGTTTCTTTGGTCAATTTTTCTTTCTCCCCAGAGTTTAGTAAAGCGATTGAATCTAAGCAAATCGCTGAACAAGAGGCTAAACAAGCAGAATTTGTTGCTTTGAAAGCAACGAAAGATGCAGAGGCTGAGGTTAATCGAGCTAAAGGTCAAGCAGAAGCTCAGAAATTACTGCGGCAAACGTTAACACCAGAACTTTTGCAAAAGCAGGCTATTGAAAGATGGGATGGTCAATTTCCCACAGTTATGGGAGGTAACGGTGCTTTGCCATTCATTAATATCAGCCCTCCCAGCACGGCTACTAAGAAGTAAAAGATTATTCTTTAGATAAATTTAATCTTTAAACTATGACTAAAATAGGTCTAAGATGAGATAATCATCTAAATTTTTTCAGCGATTTGCCTTAAGCAAAATCAATCAAGCCTCCTGAAAGTAATTTGATTAATTAAACTCCTGAGATGAAGCCGAGAAAAATTACCTGAAAGTCTCTGAGTTAAACTGAATTAAGCTGGAGGCCAATTCCCCCAATTCAAGGAGTAAAGACGGACTGTTCCTGACCTACCTAAAAACAAAAGAGAGCTGAAATGAGTACTGAACAAACTGGTATCGTGAAGGGTAACACTAACATCCGCACAAAAGCTTCAGTTGATTCTGCGGTGATTCTTGTGCAACAATCGGACCTTAAAGTCAAGATAATCGAGACAACTCGTTCAAGCGATGGACAAACCTGGTATTTCGTAAAGTATGGACAGCGTGAATCTGAAGTAGGTTGGGTAAATGGGAGTCGAATCACGGTATTGCAGGAGCCTACTTCACCGAGCCAGAATCCCAAAAAATATAGATTGACGGTTAGAACGAATACCTGGTTCAAGGAGTTTCCCACAGACGATGCTTCACAACTTCATGATGACCAAAAAGTGTTGGTAAATACTGGCAATACATACACTCTAAGTGCGTATAAACTAGAAAGTTCACACTATCGTTTCACTTTGTCTGATAGCCTGATCAGGAACAAGAACACCTGGTTCGTTTTCAAAGACCATGTCAAAATAGACGCCTTATAAGGATTCTCAGTTACGTACACCACAGGATAGGGACTTTGCTATCGTGTCCCTAGGAATGACCTGCTCTCGTCAGTCAATTGAGAACCGCTATAGGCCAATAAATAAGCACTAACTAAAATCTGGCTTGAGAGAGCCCCATAACCTCTTCATTGAATTGAGCTTTGAACAATGAAGAGGTGGGAGATACAAGATAGCCTTATTCTGTAAGGGCAGCCATTCCTCAGGTTTGATCGGAAAGGTAGCAGCCTGATAGAACGCCTTAAAGGTTACAAACTCAAGCGCTGGCGGAGGATGAATTCTGCGATCGCCAAGTCCACCGGCGTCGTCACCTTCAGATTCGTCTCCTCCCCTTCCACAATTCGTACTGGCAACTCGCACCGTTCAAATAATGCCGCATCATCCGTAACTTCCCAACCCAAGCTGCGTCCTTGGTCATGACACTGCTTTAACAACTCCACATCAAACCCTTGAGGCGTTTGTGCTGCCCACAGTTGCTTACGGTCGGGTGTATCTTGAATCAAGCCGAGTTCATCCACCACTTTAATCGTGTCCTTCACAGGTACAGCAGCGATTAGACCTGGACAATCCTGCAAGGCTAAAGCACACCGCTCCAACAACTGGGGCGTTGCCAAACATCTAGCACCATCGTGAATCAACACCCGTTCTGCTTCTGGGGGTAGCGCCTGCAACCCGTTATAAACAGATTCCTGCCGCGTTTCCCCTCCTTGAATTAACTTCACCGATTTAGCCAGGGAAAGCGCCGCCAGAATAGATTTAAAATCGGATTGGTCAGCGGGTTGTCCCATAATGCCGATCCAAGTAATCTCATGGGCTGCCTCGGCAGCCAGGAGAGTCCAAGCGAGTATGGGTTTACCCATCAGGGTCAGCAGAAGCTTGTTGCGATCACTCCCCATCCGCCGTCCCATCCCTGCTGCTGGAATTAATAAATGCACGATCTTCCTCTTTTAGCGATTCACTCCCTTAAAATTAAGCTGATCAATCAGCTCAATCAATCCAGATGAGAATACTAGCCCTTGCCCCTGGTGGAATTGGCGACCAACTTCTATTCTTTCCGACCCTTGATGACCTTCGAGCTAACTACCCTGAAGCTGAGATTGATGTCATTGTGGAACCGCGAGCCAAGGGGGCGTATCGGGTTTCGGGGTCTGTCGATGAAGTTTTGACGTTTGATTTTAAAGACCGCAATGGTTTGGCGGATTTTGGCAACTTGCTGGGAATTATCCGCGATCGCGAGTACGATGCAGCCCTGTCTCTAGGAGGACGATGGACAATAGGGTTGTTGCTCTGGATGTCCGGCATTCCTACTCGCATTGGTTACGACGCCAGTGCAGGAAGCTGGTTTTTCACCAACCGTGTGCCGCTCAAAACGGAGCAGTATGCCGCTCAGCGATATCACGACCTACTCAAAGGGTTCGGACTCAATACCCCCTGTCCCGAACTGACTATCAGCGTTCCCAAACCAGACATTGAATGGGCAGAACGCGAACAGCAACGTCTGGGAATTGCCGAAAGTGGCTACATTCTCATTCATGGCGGTTCGGCGTCACTCAATCAGGAAAAAGACCGCAATCAAGTCTATCCAGTCAAGAAATGGCAGCAGATTCTGGAAGATATTCAACAAAAACAGCCGAACCTACCCATTGTGATACTTACAGCACCAGAAAATACAGAGTTTTCTGCTGCCATGCTGCAAGCTTATCCTGATTTGAAAACTACCTCACCCCCCGATATCGGAAAATCGGCCGCTATGATTGCTGGTGCAGATTTGATGATTGGTACTGATAGTGCGCCGATGCATCTAGCTGTAGCCGTCGGTAGTTACCTGATTGCTTTGCTGGGACTGGCAGAGGCGAAAAAACTACTTCCCCAAAATGAGCGGTGCATCGCCATTCAATCCCCAACGCAGAAAATCGCCGACATTCAACCCGAAGAGGTGTTAAAGCAAGTTTGGCGTGGCTAAACTTGCAGTATTTTTCGACCGAGACAGCATCTTGAAGATCGAAGCTGGTGTCCTCCACCGTGTGGAGGATGGTCATTTGATTCCTGGTGCAGCCCAATCTGTGCGGTGATGGGAATGATCAGCTGCGGTTTTGCTGTCTCGTGTCTAACGAATTGGGTTTGGTTGGCTAGGGGCTTCCTCTTAGTAGCGATGTAAACGCTCTCCATCAGCGCCTTTGCCACCTGCTGTAGGTAGACACTAGTAAGCTGTTGCGCATTTAAATTGCAAGTTTGTGCTTAGCTTGTTCCTTGTTGGATGGGCTGGAAAGCCCGTCCAGCTTATGTTAATTAGATGCACATCAACTTAGTCTGTCAACCGCAAATTGACGGGTTGGGAGAGGACAAGGGGGACAAGGGAGAAGTATCTTAATATTTATCCCCTTAAATCTACCTTGACGCCCTACTAGGCCAAGTGAGATGCGCTGTACTACTGTCCCTACCTCGGTTTCTTTGTGGCAAGAATTTTAATCTGATTGACCCACATGCATAGCAGGAGTGCGAAAATGCAGAAAGCGGTACGTTACCAACGATTGCTCCATTTATTGAGCTGTAGCTTGGGCAGCTTGCCTTTGTTGGTAAGCTCTATCCTGCCTTCCTTGGCTAACAACTTAACACCCCCAACCGTCCCCGATAACTTAAAAGCACCAGAAGGAGAAGTGCTGCTGTTGAAGTCATCAGCTAAAGGGGTGCAAATTTATCAATGTCAAAGCAAGGTAGGCAATCCCAGTCAGTTTGAGTGGACGCTTAAGGCACCGGAGGCCATTCTATATAATGACAGAGGCAAGAGGATTGGCAAGCACTATGCTGGTCCAACTTGGGAAGCCAACGATGGCAGTATGGTAGTGGGTCAAGTCAAGGAACGTGCCAACTCACCCGATAAACGTGCCGTTCCTTGGTTACTGCTTACAGCGAAATCCCATCAGGGAAACGGAGTTTTCAGCCGTGTAACGAGCATTCAACGAGTAGATACTGTAGCTGGTCAAGCTCCTAATAACGGCTGTGATCAGTCACACAACGGCGCACAAGTACGAATTAATTACAGGGCGAATTATTACTTTTATGGTGCTACAAGCACCAACCAATAATCAACATTACTGAATGAGGTCAAAAAAAGCACTATCCAGTTCATAGCCGAGCATTTGAGCCATCGACTGTGATCGCGACTGATTGGGAATTCCTTGTTCCCTTAACCAGTTCGTCAGGACAAAGATTTTTTGCATCACGAAGATTTCCAAGGCTTCCGGGTTGTACTGAATGCCTTCAGTGCGGTTGAACTGGTGCGGTACTAGCATCGCCGTAAAGCGAGCAAGTTCTCCAGATTTCCAATCCAGCAGAAAGAGCAACCAGGGATAGCGAACATCCAAGCGAATAAACCACAGCCGTATTTCTGGGATTTCTGAGAGTTCTCGCGGATCGGTCGGATCGAGGGGAAAGTCGATTTCAAAGCGCACCTGCTGCTCGTAAGAGGCAATCGTTCCCTCTTGCAGCAGTTTGTCAATGACTGTTGTGGCAGGGGATAAGTCTAAATGGTTAATGCAGTCTGAACTGAGTGCGATCGCAATAGTCATCGAGTCATCGTTGAAGGCGACATTCTCTATCTTCCTCTGAATCGATACCAATTTTTCAACAGCGATTTCTCCGGAAGCGGCAAAAACTCCAACCCAACAACAGCAGGTTAGAGTAGTTGATTCAATCTAGCAACGAATAAAGTTAAGTGGAACTCTTGTACAAATACCACAGATGAGCGTTCCAATTTATATTAAAAGCGTTAAGCTGACGCTCATAAACTTCCTGAGATTGGGCGTGACTGTCTCTCAGATGAAGTGTCAAACGGAAGAGGGAGTCTAACGACTTTACCCTGACTTAGCATCTTCACCGTACTTCACACCGATGCCAGTCCACGTTGCAGTATCACCTGAGCGACTACAACCCCTAAACCGCTAAGAGCAAGAGTGGACATAGATTGAGGTTCTAAGGTAAAGTGGAAATGAGTTTGTATTAGAGTACTCAGTATTATTCCTAAGCAGTTGCCAACTGTCTTTTCCGATTTCTAGAAATTAT
The DNA here is from genome assembly GCA_036703055.1 of Waterburya sp. GTDB lineage: Bacteria > Cyanobacteriota > Cyanobacteriia > Cyanobacteriales > Coleofasciculaceae > DATNPV01. The sequence goes on along the minus strand of DATNPV010000056.1, from coordinate 12,928 downwards.
TCTAATGACTAACAAGCGAGGCTGAAGTGGCTGAGGCTTGGGCGCAAGGGCTTGAGCCTCGTCGCTAAAATGAAAAGTAAGGAATACCCCGATATGCAAAGCAATACGTTAAGAGCATCAAATATGAAGCCTGAAGCGGCAACCGTGAAACCGATTCGCTCACTCGAAGACGCCCTCAACCAATGTCAAACCTTGGGAATGCGTTTGAGTCGTCAACGCCGCTTTATTTTAGAACTGCTTTGGCAGGCCAAAGAACATCTTTCCGCCAGAGAAATATATGACCGATTAAATCAGCAGGGTAAAGCGATTGGTCATACTTCCGTGTATCAGAATTTGGAGGCGTTATCCAGTCAAGGCATTATCGAGTGTATTGAGCGTTCTGATGGACGGTTGTACGGTAATGTCTGTGATGCGCATAGCCATGTCAACTGCTTAGATACGAATCAGATTATTGATGTGTATGTTCAATTACCTGAAGAGGTACTCAGGCAGATTGAGGAAGAAACGGGAGTCAAGATTACTGAGTACAAAATTGACTTTTACGGTTACCGAACGAATACGCCTGAAGTTCCTCGGTAATGGGTAATGCGTAATGGATGAAAAGATAGAAATTACTGTCTCCTGACTCCTATTTTACTAGGAGGTGTAATCCAGTGGATTGGCAATCATAGTCTCCTCATCTGTATAGTCATCTTCATTGGTACTATACCCAACATCCGAAAATGCTGACTTGGCCTGCTCAAGGTCTTCTATTTGTGCTGTATCACCTTCATAGTCAGTATCATCACGCTCACTCCTATACCGAATTTCTGGTAATATCAGTTCTCCTTCTGCACTCTCGATAAAGATGGGTGTTTCTTCCTCTAAAAATTCATCCTCTTGTGAGCTGTCAATAATTTTGGTTGGAGTCAAAGATTGCTTGTAAATCTGGAACTCTTCGGATGAAAATATGGCTCCTCCATGAATCGCAGAGTTCTTACTTTGTTCATCTAACTGAGCTTGGAACAGGCAGGCATGAGAGAGGTTTGCAGATTTAAGATTAGCTCCTTTAAGGTTAGCCCCGGACAAATCGACTCCTTCTAAGTTCGCGTCTAAGAGATTAGCATTTGAGAGATTAGCGCCTGCTAGACTGGCACATGACAAGTTTGCCTTGTGCAGATTGGCGGCGGCTAAGTTGATGCCAATTAACTCCGCTGCTGTTAAATTGGCTCCTCCTAAGTTGGCTTCAGCTAGCATAGCTTGATTGAGGCAGGCTTCTGCTAACTGGAGTTGATTTAAACTGCTGCGTGTCCGCTGCCAAAAAGCTGTTGGAGACAGGGCGGCGGTTCGACCGATAAACGTTAATAGTTGGTCAGGGTCAAACTCTTGCGGAGCTTCTGGGTTACCGCAAGGCCAGAAGAGAATTTGTGCTTCTTTAGCAGCACAGCAAAGTAATAAAAAGACATTCAGTCCAACCGCGGCATCGACTTGTAAAACATTTAAGGGATTGTTGAGGGTTTGGAGCTGACAATGAGCTTGGTGGGCAAGCCCTTCATCTAACCACTGCCCTCGACAGTATGCTCGATAAAAGCGATAGAGTTGTTGAAAGAGAACTGCAAACGAGAAAACTTCAGAATTCCGCATTTGCTCTCGTCGTAGGCGCTCCACCACCAATGCTTCAATTTCAGGTGATAAAATTCCGTACCCCAACAGTCTATAAAGATGGTGAGCCACCTGAGCTGGGTCGTGGATCACAAACGTTACTTCACTGTACTGGTCTTGAGTCTTTTGGGTCAGGATAGTTAACTGCTGGGCAATTTCTTCAGCACCTAGGTATTCTCCTAAGCTGGGGTGAGAGAATTCAATATTCGCTGCCGGAGTTGGGGAGGATAAAACAGTTGAAGTTTGTTGGGCGAAGCTTTTCCCTGAAGGTAGGCTAGTAGGTTGAAGGTTGTATTTAATACTTTCAACGTTTAACCGTCCAACATTCAACCCTTTGGGCAGCTGGGAGTGGAAGAACAAGGTGGGAAGGATGGGTGGGGAAACATTCGGTGTCAGCTCACCGATCAGACGTTGCACGATCGCATCAGATGATACTTGATGTTGACCGGTTTGCATAATCGTCAGTGCTGCAATTTGCATTTGGTGGCGCAACTGTTGGGGATGGCGACCTTGGAGAAGATTGGCTATGGCTTCTGAACTTCGGCTAGCATGGGCCAGACCTTCCCGAATTAACTCCGGTAGTGGGCCATCCCCAGCAATGGGTTCGCCCAACAGCCAGCGGGTCATCCGATCATAAATTTCAAACTGAACTTGAGATGAACCCATCTGAAAAATGCGCTCATCGACCCAGCCATCTCGATGTAGGATAGCTAACAAATAAAGCATCAGAGGGCGTGTTACCAGAGTGGCCAAGTCATTAATCGGTGAACGTGGCTTAAAGACTCCCCCATGCTTCAAAAAACTAAACAAAGACTGAGCGATCGATTTGGATTGTAGTTTCGCCCATTGCTGGAACCATTGGCGAAACTCATCTTGTCCCATCGGTTCCACAACAATTCGCTGGAGTCGGTCTGGTAAGTAAAGGGTACTAGTTTGCCTGTACTTTTTCAGCAAACCATCTAATGTCGCACGGCGACTGGTCAGCACAATTTTGTGGCGGGGTAGCCCAGTAGTATCGCTGTCCTGATTATGGAAGCGTATCACCTGCTCTATAAACGAAAACAGGTGGCGCTCTGTTTGAGTTGAACGAGGGAGTTCATCCACACCATCGAGGATAAGTAAACAGGGGGGCGAGTTGGGGGAGAGCCAGCCATCGGTATCCGTAAAGCGTCCTACAGGAAAGGCAGATTCTAATGTCTGCTCCAACGTGCGGCCTAAGGTTGCATCTCGCAGACGAATCAACACAGGCATCCAGTTTGGATAGCTCTCCTGAGCCACTCGGTTGGCCCAAATTTGGCAAAAACTCGTTTTGCCACCGCCGGGATCAGCTTCAATGACAGCAATATTAGTTTTATCCTCCAGCTGGGACATGGCCCATTGCATTAAATCCACTGGACGTGACACCTGCGAGGAACTGGAGGTTGAGGGGGAGTAAGTTGAACTCTGGTATTCCTCCTGTTGCAGGACTCGCCCTTTTAGGGGAATGTATAAATCCTTCAAGGAAAACGGTTCTGCCAGTAGAGGTTCACTCAGGGTATAGGCTAATTCTGCCCGGTAATATTCCCGATTGAGGTTCAACGGCAGCGAGGCGGTTGAGGATTCCGGGGGTTTCCCTAGACCTGGAGTGGTTACCGTGTCGCGTACACTGCTGACATTGCCTAAACGGACAAACTTTTGCAGTTGTGCTAAAGGCAGAGGATTTTCAGCAATCACCGTGAGCAGATAACCGAATAGTCCGTTACTCAGGCGCTGGGTGAGTAATCTGGCTTCGGTTTCCTCCGCACCATTGGCGACTAACCAAACAACGGTCAAGTTATTCATCTGCTGAACGAAAAATGATTGAGCCACCAACGACAGTGCTTGTTCTGCCTGACTATCGCTGAGGCGACCGGGTCGCAGCGTTTTTAGCACAGCCACAAGCTGGGGATCGTTGAGCGGTTGATCAGCATCTTGGCCTGCTGGAACTAAAGCTCGGTTGACCCACGGTCTTCTCAATTGAGATTCTTGCTCTAAAATGCCTTGTAAGGCATTGAGATAAGCAATTTGAAAGGTGAGCCAGGTGCCTTCATTGCGCTTTAAGGGCTTTTTCCGGCTCAGAATCCGCAATAGTCCAACACTCAACTGGGAGATGGCTGGTGCTGCTTCCCAGGCTGCTTTTAAAGGCAGCTCCAAAACGTCAGTCAGGGCACTAATCGCGAAGGGATTTAAGCTCTTGACTTCCATGTCTTGGGCGAGGCGGAAGGCAATGCCAGCAATCTGGGCACTGTCTTGTCCCAGTTGGCGGCGTTCAATGTGGCGCTCCGCTAACCAATGCCGAATGCTTAGGCTCATGCCACCCTAGTCACTCCAAAATTTGCTCACTCATCCTATTGTGAACCCTATACAATGAGTGCGAATTACTTAGTTTTATGTCATTAGTCATCCACAAGTCCGGAGAGGGGTTGAATGTTGGAAAGTTGGCAGGTTGAACGTTGCAGGTTGAAAGGAGAGCAGGTTACAAGTTCAACCCTACCCTACCCTTCGGGAACCCCTACTCTTCGAGTTCTGCTTTGCAGTACGGCGAACAACCTTCAACCTTCAACCTTCAACCTTCCTTCAACCCTTTGACTCATGACCAATGACCAGTGACCAATGACCAATGACCAATGAGCGATCGTGTATCCGTGCCAAAAAAAGAATTGCACCGATTCCGTGTCCAAGCGCCCCAAAAAGACCGTAAAAAACGGGGACGCAAGCTGGTCATCCGACTCAGGGACACTCAAGCCTCGTCTGTAGAAGCTAACGGAAAGTTGAACGTTGGGAGTGATAAAGCGTCTCGACGTTCTACATCCTCGGCTCTTGTTCCTGTGAAAAAACGCCGACTCCGAGTTCGTGCTTGGCGGTGGATGCTGCTTTGGCTGAGTCTTTTCTCCATTATGGGAGTGGCTGTTACCTCTGGAGTATTGTTGCTGACCAAGTTACCACCTCCCATTGATTGCCGCAAAATTTCTGCCTTGTCCGCTGATGGCGATCGCTTGTACTGTGCCCAGCGTGCGGCAGAGTCGGGGAAATTAGACCAGTTAGTAGCAGCCATTCGGTTAGTTCAGCATTGGCCTCAGGCACACCCCCTCTACCCAGAGGCACAGCGCCAGATGACTGCATGGTCGCAAGCGATTCTGAATCTCGCTCAGCAGAAAATTCGCCAGGGGAACCCATCCAACGCGATCGCGATCGCGAGTTACATTCCCTTTAGCAGCCCCCTTTATAAGGAAGCGCAAGCAAAAATTAACGCTTGGAAACAAAATGTCAAGCAGGTGGAGGAAATTACGGCTCAGGTAACAGACGCCCTGAAATCCCAAAGTTGGCAAAAAGCCTCGCAGCTCATTTCCCGGCTATCGCAGCTCAATCAGGAACCCTGGACTTTGTCTCGCGTAGATGCCCTGCTCAAGAAGCTGTCTGATGAAAAAGAGGCATGGGAGCAGCTAGAGGAGGCACGGGAACTGGCGAAATCCAATGCCCTGGAGCCGATTAAACAAGCGATCGCCCTAACCACCCAAATCAATGCCAACAGCTATGTCAAAGCTCAGGCACTCGTGGAACAGTCAGGCTGGAGCCACACCCTCGTGCAAATCGCGGCAAAGCTGTTTGAGCAGAACAATTTCGCTAGCGTGATTGATATCCTTCAACATATCCCGACAACGGCTCCCCAATACGCGGCAGCTCAGGATTGGATTCAGCTTTCTCGTGCGGCACAAACGGCTAATAAAAACAATATTTTCGCCTTAGTAGACGCCCTATCAGCGATACGCTCGATTGCGCCGCAAAGCCCAGTTCATCAGGCGGCTTCATCCCAAGCCACTCGCTGGCAGCAACAGTTGCAAGACCTCAAGCAATTACAGGTGGCACGATTATTTGCTAGCTTCCAGCAACGGGCAGGGTTGACCTATGCTGTTAACCAAGCGGCTCGAATTGCTCCAGGGCGGCCCCAACGCCTAATGGCTCAAACGCTAATTGCCCAGTGGCGTAAGGAAATTCAGCAAATTGATGACCGCAATTCACTCGCCAACGGCAGACAGCTAGCTTTAGGAGGTACGATGGCTGAACTGAAATCAGCCGTGGAACTGGCCAGTCAGATTAAGCTAGGTCAGCCCCTGCGGATCGAAGCTCAAACTGAGATTGCGAAATGGAATCGGCAGATTCAGGCACTCGAAGACCAACCGATTTTGGATTTAGCCGAGGCGTTGGCTCAGCGTCGGGATTTAATTGCGGCTATTTCGACTGCGGGACAAATTCGTTCGGATCGACCCCTGTATCCGGAAGCCCAAAAAGCGATCGCCAATTGGGTCGCCCAAGTTCAAACGGCTCAAGACCGCCCAATTCTAGATGCCGCAGCAGCGTTGGCGGCTCAAGGTCGTTATGACGCTGCGATCGCAACCGCTGCTCAGATTCCACCAGAACGAGCACTTTATGAGCAAGCTCAAGCTGCTATTGCAGGTTGGACAGCTCAAAAAGCTGCTAACGCTCAATCAGAGCAAGTTGCTCCTGTTGAGCCGAACTGAATAGGGGAGACTTGGGAGATGAGGAGATGGGGAGGCGAGGAGATGGGGCAATGAGGAGGTAATAGCAAGTCCCCTCATCCTCTTCCTAATCCCTTACCTCGCCTCCTCGTTCCTTTTCTCTTGTCCCCCTTTCCTCACATTGAGCCGTGCAGTCCTCTTTTCCTCCCCCCATCCCCCCCCCTTCCCAGCAGAGCGTTACCGGAGCAACTTCGTTAGCCAGGTGGGACAGGGTAGCATCCCAAGAGCCAGCTACACTAATTCGCCTGCTCCTGCTTGATGATGACCCAATCTTTCGCCTGGGTTTACGTACAGCTTTGGCAGCTTTTCCAGATTTACAAATTGTTGCAGAAGCTAATACCGGGGCAGAGGCGCTAGAAATGCTGGAAAGCTTGCCTCAGGATGCTGTAGATTTACTTGTTTTGGAGCTGGCTTGCGATCGATTGAATCCCAATCTGTTGTCGGGATTATCTTTGTGCCAGCACCTGAAGGCCGAGTACCCAAACTTGCCAGTTTTACTACTCACCGCCCAATCAGACCCCTTCTTACTTCAGTCAGCGAAACAGGTGGGTCTTGAGGGGTATTGCCCTAAGGGCATTGCTATTGCTGAGATTGTTCAAGCCATACGTCTGCTTGTATCAGGTCAAGTTTACTGGCAGATGCTACCGGAACTGCCACCAGTCCCACCTCATTCTCTACGCTCTCCAAGCTGGCATCACCAACTGCGTAGTTCTGGATTGCGACAAATCGAAGCAACTTTGGCGTTAGTGACGCAAGAACTTCAAAAACCAAACCTTTCCAATTTTGACTGGGTGTTTTGGAGTGGACGCCGCCGAGAACTGTTGGCAGCTCGTTGGGTTGTCAATCAGCTCCTACCCACTGATGTTATCGTGGTAGGCGAGAGTGAGAAGCTAGTGGCAGGAGCATTGGGACAAGGCAGACAGGGAGAACCAGTCAGCGGAACCCTCCCCCCCAATCTCCCCAAGAGATACCGTGTTTCCCCACTCCCTGATTCTCCCCAAGTTCCAATCCCTCAGCTAGATGCGCCATTTGGGGTAACACTTGCTAAGCTTCAGTCGGGCTTATTGAACCTTAGCGGTATCCCGCTAGAAATTGATATTCTTGCTACTGAAAAAAAACGGGATTTACTCTACATAGTCTTACAAAAAATTGAGGATATTTTGCAGGATTTGCGCTTTTCTCAAGTAACCTCTGAACAGCTTTCTCAAAAGCGCTCACCAATTTTGCTAGATTTGTGGCAAGCCTCACTTACCGATTTTTTAGGCAAATATTATACGTTGCCCTTGGGAAACCAAGATTTAGAAGTTGTTAACGTTCTACTCGGCTACGCCGGAGTGGTTCAAACCTCTACTCTGGATAAAATCCCCTTGGTTATTGAGCTATTCTCTCACCAGTTATTTGCTACCCCTTTAATGATTGACAATATAGCGTATTCAGCTCAATCTCCTGAAGCCTTGGCTCGAGCAGAACTCTTGCTCCAAAATATTATAATTCAAGCTGCTAATGCGGTTATTCAACCGCTTTTGAATGAATTTTCTGATATTGAAATAATCAAGCAATCTTTCTATGATAGGCAGCTAATTTCATCACGAGAAATTGCAAAATTCCGCAACAATTTATCGTGGAGATATCGTATTTACCAATGGTTAGAAGAACCCAAATCCATCTTCGAGAGCCAATATAAATTGTTGTTTCTGAATGAGATGGGTATCAAACAGACCTCTATTTATGCAGCTCGACGTCAAGAGTTAGAACAACTACGAGGTATTCGATTAGCTGTGACGTTAGCTTATGAAACACGAGATGCGATCGCGCCTCGACTAAGAGCTACAGTTGCCTGGGCTGGTAAAGGTGTCGTCTACGTCCTTACCCAAGTGATTGGTAGAAGTATTGGTTTAGTTGTTCGCGGTGTCATTCAGGGTATTGGTAGTACCTTGCAAGAGACACGGTTTGGGAAAAATGGGGAACGGGGGAAGTGACACCCTTTCAGTCCCGATCTAGCGAGCTTGCATCATTGCTCCCAACGCTGATCGCACTCGGAGAAGGCAGTAGAGACATTTTTGCTGACCCGACTTTCGAGAGGGCTACTTATCCTACCTGTATCATAATGAGAACCAAAAGCCTAGCCTAATCTCCGTAGAAAGTCATTGCCCCATGATTGACACGATTGACGAACCATCGCTCCAAGAACTGGAAAACCTGATCCAAGGAATTGTCGAAGCCCAAACCGACAATCTTTCAGAAATCGTGAAAATTGCTGGTCTAAATCCTGCTGATGATTTTGCTGGAGCTGATCTAAGAAATACTAAACTCAAAGGTCTCATTCTGAGTGAAGCCAATCTCAGTAGAGCTAACTTGAGGAGAGCCAATATTAGAAGTGCCATTCTTAGCCAAGCCGATTTAAGTGAGGCTAACCTTACTGAGGCCGATCTGAGTGCGACTAATCTGCTCCGTGCCAACCTAAGCGATGCGAACCTAAGCCATGCTAATCTTGCTTGTGCTAATCTGGTTCGAGCCAATCTGCTTTGCGCAGATTTGAGTCATGCCGACTTGAGAGGAGCTAACTTAGGGGGGGCAGACCTGAGCCAAGCCAACTTGGGGGGAGCCAACTTAGGGGGGGCAAACCTCTGCGGTGCCCGATTGGGCGCGACTAACCTCAGCGGAGTCAACCTAATTCGAGCTATCTTGAGCCGTGCCGATTTAATTTGTGCTAATCTCTGCCTTGCAGACTTGATTTGCGCTGACCTGAGGTCCAGTAACCTGTGTGGAGCTGATTTGATCAGTGCTGATCTGAGTATTGCCAACCTCAGTGATGCCAACCTTAGTAGTGCTGACCTCAGTAGTGCCAACCTTAGTGGTGCCAACCTCAGTGGTGCTGATTTAAAGGGTGTTAACCTGAGTGAAACTAAGCTGGGAAGTGCTACGGTTAAAAATACTAAGTTTGGTGGAAATCTGGGACTTACCGAGGAAACTCGGCTGGATTTAATTCGGAGAGGGGCCATTTTCGAGGAAGCAGCTAGCCATCGCTCTCGGATGTTAACAGTTCGCGTACCGAGGCGTTCCACCGCACTGAATTGAGGAGCGTCCGCCAACTCAAAATGACGGCGAAGTAGTCTGTTTTTCCATTCCACTTTTAACTGGCATAGTTGAGAGATTAAACTCTAGGCTTCCTCACGTCCAACACAGCTTAGAGAACAGTACTCCATGCGCCACCTTGCCACCTACCATTTTTGTAAAGCTTAAATACTCTACACATCCAAGAGCTTACCGTGTCAGGTACCTTTATTAAATAACCCCTTGCACTACCTGATTCCAGCTTGGCAATGCAACCTCCCCTTTCTACACAGCCTCAGCCGGAGCCTGAAAACAAATGCCCAGATTGTTTATATATCGAGTTGGAAGGAATTCCAGTTGAACCAGACACTCAAGAGCCTCTAGAGTTCTGGATAGCATCAAGCCAACACTATTACATTGATCTGCACTTGACCCTCAACTTTAATGAGCAGTGGGAAGTCCTGAATAAGGGTCGTGTTAAGTTCGGTCTTAAGGGTGGAGAACTTAGACTCAAACTAGAAAACAGTGAAATTCCCTATGAATCCCGCAAATTAGTAGGCTCCATTGAACTTGAGATGCCTCATAAACGGCAAGCGTTTAAGGGGTTGCAGATGCAAAAGGGTAAAGACGTGCGTGCGTTTGTACTCAAGTCTGCATTAAATGGTAATAAAACTCGAACTCAAGCCACAGCTGGTACAGAGCCGAAGTTAAAGCAAACTGAGCCAATGCCTGTGACAGTCTGCCATATCACAACCAAAGTTTCAGAAGAAAATCCCGTTTGGATTTTTGAAGAGGAAATGGGTGAAGAACCTGTATTAAAGGGCTTACTCAAGAAGGTCAAACTTGCCACTTTACATGTATTGACGCTGCCTTGCCGGGTAGAAGCTACGTTTGAAGTTTCTAAACGAGATGTATGTCTGACGGCAGCTGAAGGATTATGGCCGCCAGACATTAGTCGCAATAAAAGAGCTGTGTTAGACAGACTGATTATTCAGCGTTTGCTGGAACCCAAATTGAAGCCCTATCTCAGTCGAGTGGAGTTGCGGTATGACACATGACAAATCTCGACTGGATCTGCCAGTCCTGATCCAGCGCGTTTTAGAAGCAGAAACGGAAAATCTTGAGCAATTAGCGGCAATAGCTGGCCTACACCTTGCTGAAGATTTTGCTGAGGCTGACTTGAGTCATACGGACTTAAGTAGAGCTAACTTGATTGAGGCAGATTTCACAGGCTCCAACCTGAGGGGGGTTAATCTTATGGAAGCTAATCTCCGGGGAGCTGACCTTCGGGGAGCTGACCTTCGGGACGCTAATCTCGACAGTGCTGACCTCAGAGGCGCTAACCTGCGGGGTGCTAACCTCAGGAAAGCTGACCTCAACTATACAAAATTGAACAACTCTAACCTGAGTGATACCAACCTCAGCGAGGCCAGACTGTTTAGTGCAATGTTAAGTCGGGTTGACCTCCGGGGAGCCGACCTGCGAGATGCGAACCTGAGGGGAATTGACTTGAGGGATGCCAAACTCAGAGGAGCCAACCTAGGGCGTGCTGACCTGCGGGAGGCTAAGCTCAAAGGAACGTATCTCATGCGTGCTTACCTGGGCAGTGCTGATCTCAGAGGCGCTGATCTGGACAGTGCTGACTTGCGAGAAGCTGACTTGAGTGAAGCCAAACTGAGCAATGCTAAACTCCGAGGAACGAACCTGAAGGGGGCTAATTTGAGCCTTACCGACTTGGGTAGTGCCAGCCTCATCCGGGCAAACCTGAGTAATGCTGAACTAATTCGTACCAACCTGAGAAATGCTGACCTTATCCGCACCAACATGAGTGGTGCTGATCTCAGAGGGGCAGACCTCAGTCTTGCTGACTTGAGCCTTGCTAATCTCTGTCTTGCTAATCTGGGCAATGCTAGGCTGCTGTGTGCCAACCTCAACATTGCTGAATTGAGTGGTGCTAACCTGATCGATGCCAACCTCAGCGAGGCTGACTTTAGAGGGGCGAATGTCGAAAATGCCCAGTTTGCCAGAAATGTGGGAATTTCTGCTGAGACAAAACATGTCTTGATCAGACGGGGAGCGATCTTTGATGATTCAAACAGCGATCGCTCTGAAGCCTTGATGCCTCGTTCAAGAGCTGTGCAAAAATATAGCGGTTCTCAAATGAGTTGAACACAGCTATATAAGCTATGTATTTGTCTTGCATCAATTGAAAGCCGCTATAGTCGTAAAAAAATAGCCATCACGGGAACCAAAAGATATCGAACTGAGTCTGGAACTCTAAACTTCAAAATCTATTCAATTTAGCTCAGTCGGTTGCTAGCCAATACCAACCATGAATTCGATAGCAAGCCGCAGCTCGAAAGCAGAAGTTTTTATTTTAATTGTAGGGCGTAAATTGACATGAGTTCGATGAACCTCTCCCTCCTGCCCGTCCTACGATGTGGCGAGGGTGAGTCACGATATTGATAGGGTTTGAAGCCCCTATTTGTACCTCACAAGGAATTAGGGAAGGGGCTTTTTATCCTCCGTTAAACTCTCGTTAAATTGGGTTACCAATCTATCTCGAACTCAGGGAGATAGGACGTTGAAAATGCAAAGCTAAAAGGGACTGATGCTTCAACAAAACAAGAACTTGAGAAGACCCGCTGGGATGAATTTTGCAGTTGTAACCTTACTCCTGCTTACTAGTGGATTCATTCTCTCTGCCTGCAAAAGCCCAAGCTTAGGCAGTAAATCTCCTGAAAAAACTCAACAAAGTCATCCTGCGAATACGGCGAAGCAGAAGTCTGATGCACGCCTCAAGAAAAATCAGCCCACCCAGTCTACTCAACAGAAAACCCCTAAGAGAAGTCCTGGGGAAGATACAACAGATGATGATGATCCCGAATAAAGGCTGCTTGTTCTAAGAATTTCGTGTTAACCTCCATATCATGGAGACCCTCAAGCCTAACAGTACACTGGCAACAACTCTGCACGAGCGGCGTCAACGCCTTGCCCAACTCGTTGGTTTTCCCGTAATTCTTTGGTCAGGGCGAAGAAGTCCGCGCAATTTTCCTGCCAATTCGTTTCCGTTTCGGGCAAGCAGTCACTTTTTGTACTTTGCAGGTTTGCCTCTAGAACATGCGGCAATTTTCCTTGATCGCGCAAAGCTAGAACTGTTTATGGACGAAGCACCCCCTGGTAGTGCTCTCTGGCATGGCGAGATGCCGAAACGGGAGGAAATTGCTCAGCTCATAGGGGCTGATGCCGCCTTTCCCCTGTCAGAATTACCATCAAGAGCAACGGGGGCAGCAACAGTACCTGTTCAGGATGCTACCACTGCCCGACAACAAGCTCAAATCTTGAACCGACCTGTAGCCGCAGCCGATGCGCCAGAAGGGATTGATGGGGCGTTAGCCAAAGCGATCGCGTTATTGCGATTGTGCCACGATGCAGGTGCGCTATCCGAGTTACGAAAAGCGGCTGCCGTCACGGTAGAGGCTCATCAAGCGGGAATGAGGGCAACTCCCAGCGCTAAGGTTGAAGCCGAGGCGCGAGGGGTGATGGAGGGTATTTTTATTTCCCACAACATGACGACGGCTTATGGCAGCATCGTTACAGTTCAGGGTGAAGTGTTGCACAATGAGCAATATCACCACCCACTGCAACCCGGAGATTTACTGCTTGCTGATGTGGGT
>DATNPV010000011.1:0-4966 GCA_036703055.1 Waterburya sp. | reverse complement strand
GCGGAATTCTGGAGGCTGCTGGTGGGCTTTTTTCTTACCCAGTTGGTCAATGATGGCGTCGAGGGTGCGCTGTCGTCTGACAGTCCCGTAAACTAACTCGGTCACTAAACCGCGATCGGCACTATTTAATTGAGCATTGCGCAGCACCCGGTCAAGGGCAATATCGGTGAAGGCACCCCGCCGTTGGATGTCTTGAAGCGCTAGAAAGGCGAACTGGCGAGAATTTGGCATTGAGATTAGTCATCGGTCATGATTGTCCCATCACTTTTTATCTTAGGTGGCGGACTGATGACTACTAAACCCTTCATAAGCGACCTCAAACTCACGAGAAGCGGCAATAAAACAGCGATCGCCTCAGCATCTTCAGGTCTAGCTGGGCAAGATTACAAAGAAACTATAGTGAGTCTAAATGAATTGTGAAATCTATTTGTCGATGAGTGGGAATTGGGAAGATGCCCTATTAGCTATTAGCTATTACCTATTACCTATCACCATTTAGTAGGATTGCTGACTTTCCTCTGCATGAAATTCTGGATTAACCGATGGCATTAATGCATCCGTGTCTTTTCCAGTTTCTTGCCAAATCGCTTGCAGAACCGCTTCTTTATCCAGTCCAGCACTGAGGTAAGGTAATTCTTCACCTTCAACGGCTTCCTTGGCAGCGGCGGCAAAATCAGGGTATTTAACAAATAGCTTCTTGAGTACCCTGTCTCGGCATTGGTGCATTTCGTCAAAACCATCAACGCGATCGCACCGCATGAACTGTAACGCTAATTCGTGCCCTTCTACCACTGATTTCACCGCCTCTACCGTTTTCGAGTCACCATAAGCTTTTTCAACAATATTCACCAAATCCGCCAGATCTTCACCATATTCTTTGGGATGAATGCCCCCATCCCTTTCAATCTTGACTTTCAGCACTTTCACTTCCTCAACGGCGGCTTGGAGAGACGTTGTGAGAATGGGCTGAGGCATGGAAGCCGCGACATGGGTGGCGTGCCATCGCGAAACGCGCACACGACAACCGAAGCAGAGGGCAGACAGGGTTAAGGTAAGAGCTAACTTGTGTAATTGCATTCGGTAGTCTCTACGTTAAAAATCGTTAAGAGGAATTTCTGCAATAGTGCCCCCTTATCTCCTGTAGACCACCTCTGATTGTTGAACGGCTTGACTCACTGAGAGTAGCTATGTAACTATGTTTCCATTACGGATGCTATAACGCTACAGTAAGCCGCTAAGTATAAAATTCCCGGTTCAGTTTCGAGAACTATCATTAAAAATTTGCAACATTCCTTAAAGAAAAAGGTATCGGGGAATACAGCAGGTTTGATGGAAATAAGCTATACCATCCAGGATGGCAGGCAATGCTGATGGCGGCAAGGGGGAATATACGTAGAAACAGTACTGCGTCCGTAGAAAAAACCCCAGTTGGTTGACTGGGGTACCCAGGAGCCTATTTGCTTCGCTTCCTTTTCACCACTCAGACAGTACCATTCCCCTCAGTTCGTTTTTGTCTACTCATAGATGGGCATTTGTGTTAAGGCTAGTGGTGTAGAAGAACACACAGCAGAGGGAAAGATTACTCCATTGAATCTCGGTATTTTTTGAGCAGTTGGGGGATATAGTCGTAGCCATCCACACCAATGACAGCAATAATTTTTGGTCGCTGTTGCTTCAATAAAGTTTGGAAGGCGTCTAGTCCCATTTGACCCTGCAAAATGGTTAGTAATCCTGCGGGTTGACGCCAATCACTAGAACCAATTTGCTCCAGAAGATACGCACCTAAGCTACCTGTGTAAATGGTTGTCTCTAGGTCTTGGAGCCGATAGGAAGCTTGAGCGAGATAAGCTAAATTAACCCCTTGCAGGTACAAGTCACCCGAAAATTGGGCGGCTTGCCAACCTTGTTCCAAGTAGGAGATTGCCGTTTGCGACTGTTCGATCGCAACGTAAGCAATGCCCAAACTACTGAAACAAAAAGCTTGGCTTTGGTGGGAAGCATAGCCACTGCCCACGGAATCCCCCAGTCGTTCCAATATTTGCAAACTTTGTTCTAGGTAGTGTATCGCCCTTTCATATACGTCCGATTCAACCTGTGCCTGCTCTTTGGCCTGAAACACCTCACTGTAGCCTAAATTAGCCAACGCGTTGGCTTCTCCTAATCGATCCCCTGTTTGCCGCGAGAGAATCAATGCTCGTTGACTGTAGTCAATGGCGTCATTGTAAATTTTTCGAGTTACACACAGCCGACTCAGGTGATTGAGATTGGCAATTTCACAGATGCGATCACCTGCCTCACGGGCAATTTCTATAGCTTGCTGATGGAAGGCGTTCGCCCGTTCATATTGACCCTGCGCCTTGAGCGAATAACCTAATAAGGTGAGAATTCGTGCTTTTTCCTGAGTCCCCTCGACTCGCCGCAAGGGTTCATCCAAATAATTCAGCGCATCTCTCAGATAATTCCCACTTAAGGAAGCAAAGACACCTCCATACAGAGGGAAGTAGTCTCGCTGAGCAAAGGTGCGGAGAATTTGCAAACTTACCTGAAAACAGCCATTGACAAATACGTCACGTTGGGCATTAATTAGCGCCTGACTCCAGGCGATCGCTAACTGTGACCAAATAACCGCAAACACGATAAAGGTAGAAATCGACAGCTTTGCCCCCACCCTGGAGTCGTACACCATTTTGTCAAACCAAGCCACTAGCCCGCGCTGCAAACACTGGAGAACTACGGCTAACTCTACCCAAGCCGCTAATTCCAGACTCGGGTGTTGATCAGCCCATTCATTCAAGGGAAGATTGCGTGCGATCGCTAAAAATAAAGACTGCGGTAAGGGACTCTTGACCTGTTGGGCCCACAGCACCCAAGGGCCACGTTGTTCAGGAAGTCCTTCAAATCCTAACGTTCCTTGGCTTTGGTCATAAATCCAGCTCACCAAATAATCTTCCAATCGTTCCCAAGATGCCAACCCAGCGCTAATGCCTTGGGAGAGGTATTGCATCTCTGTCGCCGTGTCAGAGTCAGAACTTTGTTGAGCTTGCTGTTGTAAGGCTTTAGCTAGCTGTGCCAATTGTTGTAAGTTCAGCACCTGTTGCCGATTAGGGTCAATCACCCGCAATAAGGCGGCGAGACGATCGGGAGGGTGGGCTGTAGTAATAGCTTGAATGGCGGTTGTAATCGCTTCTGAGATACGGTTTTGCTTCTGTACCCGTTCCCATTCAGCACTAATCGTTTGCAGCGCCCTGAGGCTGCGTATGGCTTTAGCTTGCTTGATTTCGCTGACGGGATTGTCCACCTGCTGTTGGGTGCTACTCCTGTGCTCTTCCAAACAGCGCTCAAAAATCTCCCCTGTGCCTGTACTCACCCCTTGCAACAGCATTTGATAAACCTGCTCTTTAGAGCGGATTTTCCCTTTGAGAGTGGCTTGCACAATTTCGTCGATTAACTCAAAGTACTGCTGTCGCAATGGTTTGGAGTCCGGCATCAGGTCATACCTCACACAGAGCTGGCTTTTTCTCAACCTTAGCAGCACCTGCCATAAACTTTTTGGCCTTTTGACCAAAAACCAAAAAGGTCTCAAGTCCCCGACTTTCAGTTGTGGAAAACAGAAAATTGGTTCAGTATTTCAAGCCCCCGGCTTGCATCCGTAGGGACAATCCAAAATCCAAAATCGAATGAGGTTTTAAGCGGCAGATTTTTGGGTAGGTAGACAAACGACAAATACACTGCCTTTACCCAACTCCGACTTAACCTCCAAGGTTCCTTGATGAGTTTCGACAATCCTTCTAGACAAATGTAACCCTAAACCACTGCCAGCACGCTTGTGGCTGCCTTGCCGAAATCGCTCGAAAACCATTTTTTGGTCTTCAGCAGAAATACCAGGGCCGGTGTCTTCAACTTCAATGAGCAATCCAGTCGTTTTAGGGTTACCGATGTAAGGACTATTCGCTACTCGGACTTCGACGGAGCCACTATCTGTAAACTTAATGGCATTCCCAACTAAGTTGGTAAACACTCGGTGAAGTTCTAAGCGATCGCCCACCACTGTACTGTTGAGTTTCTCGCCAAAACTAGCTTTTAAAGATAGCTTTTTTTCCTCAGCCAGAGGAGAAAGTTCTTGGATGACTTCCTTAATCACTTCTTTAATATCAACAGGAGAGAAGGTTAAAGTTTTGCGCCCTGCTTCATAGCGATACACTTCGAGCAAGGTATTGACCATAGCGAGTAAGTTGCGGTTACTGCGAGCCATGGTGACAATCGCTTCCTCCATCCCTGGCGAAAGTTCTCCCAACGCTCCCTGTTGAAAGAGCATCAGCATCCGTTCAGCCGCCACAATCGGCGTGCGCAAGTCGTGCGCCATCCAAGATACGAATTCTTCGCGTTGGCGGGCTATTTTTTCCCGTTCATCGATCGCATGTTTCAGGCGCAACAGCGATCGCACCCGCGCCAACAACTCATCGACTTCCACCGGCTTGCGAATAAAATCATCCGCACCACTGTCCAATCCTTTGACCACACTCGGCTGATCGAAGGCTGTGATCAGTAAAATCGGCATGAACGGTATCGTTGGATTGTCTCGGATGCGCTTGGTGACCTCAAAGCCATCCATCTCTGGCATCATCACATCCAGTAGGACTAGGTCGGGTGGGGAATGTTCAATTTGCGCTAGCGCCGTGCGACCATCCTCGGCTAACGTAATGTCGTATCCTTCTTCTTCTAAAATCGTTTGTACTAGGAATAAGTTATCTTGAGAATCATCGACAACCAGAATGTGATCAGGTTTAGAAGAGCGAGCTAGAACCGAAGGATTCATGAGTTAGTAGGCAAACAATAAATTTAACTAAACTATTTTTTTGATTGGTTTTGTATCTTTTAAGATTCTTCCTGGTTATGGCTTAACCTGCCTCATCCCCTCGAAAGATTCTTCCCCTGATTTTTATGCCCAAATGCAGTTGCTTGCTTT
>DATNPV010000055.1:0-26696 GCA_036703055.1 Waterburya sp. | reverse complement strand
GAGCCAAGAACAGCAGAAGAGCCTCTTTAAACTCTACATTCGAGGTCTGCATACGAAGCATTTAACGGGCATTGGTTTGGGGTTGTATCACTGTCGCCAAATTATTAACGCTCATGGTGGAGAGATTGGCGTTATGAGTGCGCCAAAGGCTGGGTCAACGTTTTGGTTCACGCTGCCTGTGGATGAGTAGGGGAATCGGTAAGCTGTCACGCTTCTGACGTTACCTGCTCTTGACTGATGAGGGGACGGGATGCGATCGCTAGTTCACAAGGTTAGAAACTTATCCGTCGCATCAATCAAAGCACTGCGAATTCCTGGTTCTGACATCGAATGTCCCGCATCAGGAACGACAATGAGTTCCACTTCGGGCCAAGCGCGATGCAATTCCCAAGCCGATATCATGGGACAGACGACATCATAGCGTCCTTGTACAATCACACCAGGAATGTGACGGATGCGATCGGCATTTTGCAGCAGTTGGTCTTCCGGTTCAAAAAAACCTTTGTTGACGAAGTAATGACACTCAATTCTGGCAAAGGCATCTGCAAAGTCGTTCTCACCAAACCGTTGCATCAGGTTGGGGTCTTGAATCAGTTTACTCGTACTCGCCTCCCAAACTGACCAAGCACGCGCCGCTTCCAAACGTGTTTCCATATCTGGACTCGTTAAGCGTTTGTAATAAGCACCAATAAAGTCGTGGCGTTCCTCTTCTGGAATGGGTTTAACGTATTCCTCCCAAGCGTCGGGGAAGATGTAACTCGTGCCTTCCTGATAAAACCACTGTAGTTCTTTTTGTCTGAGCATGAAAATGCCACGTAAAATCAGCCCCTTGCAGCGTTCCGGATGAGTCTCGCTGTAAGCTAGAGCCAGGGCACTGCCCCAACTCCCCCCAAACACGACCCATTGCTCAATTTCCAACTTCTCGCGGAGTTTTTCAATATCGCTGACTAAATCCCAGGTTGTGTTTCCTTGGAGTTCGGCATGGGGAGTACTTTTCCCGCACCCCCGTTGGTCGAACATGACGATGCGCCATTGGGTGGGGTCGAAGTATTGACGATATTGAGGAATGGTTCCGCCTCCAGGTCCACCGTGCAACACGACCACTGGTTTTCCTTGGGGATTACCTGACTCTTCAAAGTAGAGGGTATGTAGGTCGGAAACAGCTAGGGTTCCTTGGTTATAGGGTTCGATGGGGGGATAGAGTTCTCGCATGTGAAAAGTGAAAAATCCAGTGCAGTGAGGTAAAGATAGACCCCACTTAAGTTTGTAAGACTGGAGCGCGTTCCAGTGCTGCTCGATCCCAATTGCCTAAATTGGCAGCTGCCTCGTAGGTACTTTGGAGAAAGGTGAGGAGTATTTCATCGGGATTGTCAGCCTGCCGTACTGCTTCATAGGGCAGGATGAACTCTTGCATCTGGGAACTATAGAATGCTTCCTTGGGTTGGATGGGATAGTCTTGGAATCCCTCCGGTGCTGGGTAGGCGTAAGCGTAAAACACAGGTTCCACCACTGCCCCACCCCCAGGCCAAAAGCCACAGCTACTCACCTCATGTGAGTACGCCTCTCGCGTTACCCAGTCCGCCATATTGGGGACTCCGCCTGGATGTTCTGGGGCACGTCGTCCGGAAAAGCGAGTCACGGCGAGGTCGAAGCTGCCCCAAAAAAAGTGTACAGGACTAGATTTACCGATAAAGCGCGATCGAAACACTGTCATGACCCGGTCTGCTTGCACAAGAATACGCCATAACCGTTGTGCGTACTCCGGATCATAAGCGGCATGATTGTAATCCTGCTCGAAGGGGATTGGTTCCTGTACTTCCTGCGGCCTTGTCCAAATCCGAACCTCGATGCCAATCTCATGCAGCGTGCCCATAACATCCTGGTAAAAGTCTGCTACAGAGCGAGGAACAAGCGCAATCCTGCGCGTGATGCCGTCGCTAGTCTCGATTTGTAAGTGATGATCGAGAAAATCGAAGCTAATTTCAAATGTCCGCGTTCCGTAAGGCATTGTAGAGGTTGTCAATCCACGCGGCGTTACGTACAAAGTAGAATTCCACCAGTGATTGATTTGGGGAACCAGCGCCAACCGAATCTTGCCGACAATCTGAGTCCACATGTGGAGCGTTTCATAGGTATCTTGCCATGCTGCAAGGGGCAGACTCGGCCAGGTAGTATCGAGCGTGCCATGAACAG
Source organism: Waterburya sp. (assembly GCA_036703055.1). Classification (GTDB taxonomy): domain Bacteria; phylum Cyanobacteriota; class Cyanobacteriia; order Cyanobacteriales; family Coleofasciculaceae; genus DATNPV01. The sequence goes on along the minus strand of DATNPV010000055.1, from coordinate 24,503 downwards.
GCTCTGCCATGATCGAAGCCTCCGTTAGGTAAGTTTATGGTTACTGAACTGACTGATGCGATCAGCTTTGCTGGTGCCGTAGGCAATCGCGATTCACCGTTTCAGGTAAAAAAGCTGGTAAACAAACAGCGATGTACTCCGCGCCTTCTAGAGAGGGCGTGCTGTAGCGAACCCACTCCCCTTTGCGTGCAATTACAGCTTGCCCTGCCTGAACCTCCATCTGTCCCCCTTCATACTCAACACGCAGCATCCCTTTTAGCACAACGGTAAATTCATCGAAATCAGGGCGTTGACCAGGTTCCACCCAGCCACTAGGGGAACGCATATGAGCGATACTGACCCCTTCAGTTTGAGTAGATACGTGACCGATGTACTCGTCAATCAGTTTGGGCTTGTTGCCTGCTGCCTCTATACGGATGGGCTGTTCGATCAATTGCGGCATGGCTAAGAGCGAATAACTAGTGCAGACTGGCAGAAATAATCCACCAGTTTTCTTGTCGGCGTTTCTCCTCCTCCCCCCCTCTCCCCCTCCTTTCACCTAGCTGGTGGGAAACTTTCGCCGCCTTGCACTAGGGGGAGGGGTGTCAACGAGGACGATATTCCTTGAGGCTTCTACGCCAAATCCAAAACAATAAGCAACTTTAGCATATTCTGTCTAAACAAAACCTTCCCTACGGAGGACATATTGGATTTGTTTGCTTCAAGGGGTCTATTGTGAGTAAAAGTGGAGTTTTGAGATGGAAACGATTGGTATTAGGGTCACACTAGGGACTTTGGCTCAACTATCAGTGGTTGTTGCCCTTCCCATTACCCCTGCGCTGGCACAGATTACCCCTGACGCTACATTGGAGGCTGAACGTTCTCGTATTACTCTCGCATCCTGCCACTTCTTGATGTAAGGTTTTAGTGGATAAAAAGCTAATATCTTTCTTGCTCAAAGATATTTTCTCAACTGCAATGTATGTTTTTCCTGTAATACTTGGCTTTGCTGAATCTTCATGGAAGCCTAAAAAAATAGCTATTTAGGACTGCGATTTTGAGAAATTATAATGTTACTAAAAACTACTCTGTGTGTTTCGGAATTGGCATTTTTACGCTAATCGGCTCGAATCGCCTATCAAACCTTTTTCTTACATAAAAAGAAAATTAAGTTGCTGTTTCCCACCGAAACTTTATAATTAATTCCACAAATAAACCAGGAGTTAGACCCAGTCTTCGCATCTAACTCAAACTACTTTCGGAATCAGCCATGAACGCCAGTACGCCTCAAATTCGGTTACTCCAGCTAATTCGCACCCCTTTACAAGCCTTTATTCTAGGACTTTGCCTGTCCAGGGGGGGACTACTAGCGCAGACTCTACCACTTCCCCCAAACCTGATTAACTTTAACTCAGCGGAGGGAGAAAAGTTACTGCTAGACAGTCAATCTCGACAAGATTATTTTCCCCTTACTATTCAGTTTGTGACCCAGAAAAACCAAGCTTACTGCGGCGTTGCCAGTAGTGTTATGGTACTCAACGCTCTCGGTATTGCTGCACCTGAAGCCCCTGAATTTGGTCAATTTCGCGTTTTTACTCAGGACAACTTTTTTAATTCACAAGCCCAAACAGTCATAAAACCTGAAGTCGTTGCTCGTCAGGGTATGACCTTAGATCAACTCGGTCAACTTTTAGAAGCTTATCCCGTTAAAGCACAGGTTTATCATGCGGGTGACTTAACTCTAGATGAGTTTCGTTCTCTGGTAGTCAAGAATTTGCAAGAACCTGGAAATTTTGTCGTTGTTAATTACTTACGAAAAGTAATAGGAGAAGAAAGCGGGGGCCATATTTCTCCTGTAGCGGCTTATAACAAAGAGACAGACCGCTTTCTCATTCTTGATGTCTCTCGCTACAAATATCCTCCCGTCTGGGTAAAAGCAGAAGACCTGTGGAAGGCAATGGCAACTGTAGACCCTGCTTCTGGAAAAACACGAGGATTTGTGCTGATAAGTCGCCGCTAAATTGTCCTATTTAGGAGCTTTTTCACGATTGATTTAGACTAGCTAGATAAAAGTTAACGGGGTTATTAATTTTATGAGCCACACCCGCCACCCGTTGTCCTAAACTGGACATCTTTTTATTAGTCCTGTTGGGATAGAGCAATGCACTCTTAGAAGCACAATAATCCGCTTGTGCCACTTTGGGAAAACTCAACTGATGATGGCTTGCCGAGGCGATTGGGAACGAATAGCATTTGGAGATGGTGCATTACCCAGCCACAGACAATGCCAACAACAGACGGAAGACCTTTTGAGTTACTAGTGCTCTGTCGAGTACCTCCTCTTAACCCGCTGATGTTTCCAGCCCACTGAGGAGATAACGTATTGATGATGGATCTTCAGGAAAAAAAAAATTTCAAATCCGGAGTTCAATGGCTAGCCTTATCCGGAGCCTTGGCGATCGCTAGCACCGGAGGTTGGCTAGTGTATGCTCAGACGTTTCAGCAAGCTGGCAAACCCGTGTCGGTACGTCTGGTGAGTGTGCAGCGAGGCAACGTAGAAATTGCCATCAATGAGAGCGGCACAGTTGAACTCGGTGGTCAACAACAGCTCAAGTCTCCCGGAGAAGTTACGGTGGATCGGGTGTTGGTAAAAGTTGGCGATCGCGTGCGATTTGGTCAGCAGTTGCTCATCCTACGGAATCCACAGCGACAAACGAACCTGGATAACCAGGAGTTGGAGATTCGCAAACAAGAACTCAAGTTAGCTCGTAGCCGCCAGAAAATTCAAGAAGCGAAACAAAAGTTAGCCGCCGTTCAACAGGAACTCCGACAGCCCATCAACCAACAATTTCTAATTCGCAAACAACAACTAATTTTGGAGCGCAGCCGCCAGAAAGTGGAAGAAGCGAAACAAAAGTTAGCTGATGCCCAACAAAAACTTGAGCAACTGGAAGTTTTGGCAAAAAAAGGCTTCATTCCTGGTAATGAACTGCAAGAACAGAAAGAACAAGTTCGTAATACCCAGTTCGCTGTGCGAGATGCTCAGGCAACGGTTAACACCGATACATTGGAACTCCAGCGCCTGCAAGCTGAAGAGCAACAACCCTTACAACTCCAAGACAAAGTCATGGACGCGCAATCTGAATTACAAGAGGCTCGTGCCGCCGTCAACACCGATAGCCGAGAACTCCAGCGCCTTCAGGTGGAGCGAGGAAGCATCCAGCAGCAACTTCAGAATAATATTGTCAGTGCGCCCATTCCAGGGAAGGTGCTCGACGTGAAAGTTAAAGATGGGGATGGGGTAAAGCCAGGTGATATTTTACTGACACTAGGGAACCCTGCACAAGAACTGGTAAAGCTCCAACTCTCCACCCTTGATGCTGTCAAAGTCCGAGTCAATCAAATGGCTCGAATTAAAGTCATTAGTCCCGATGCTCAGCCCTTTGCTGGACGAGTTAAGAGTATCTATCCCCAAGCGATCGCACAAGACGACGACCAAAGCTCATCGAGACAACGCCAATCTGCCCAAACCAAAGTCCCTGCAATTGTCGAACTCGATGCACCCACTGGAAGTTTAATTCCAGGTAGTCAAGTCAGTGTCGAGATTATTCAAGCGCAACGGCAGAATGTAGTAGCTGTAGACCCATCTGTGATTAATCGCTCTGGCTCTGAACCCTTTGTCTGGGTTCGAGACAACCACAGTAAAGCACGCAAACGAACCGTCATGCTAGGACTAGAAGGAGCAACAACACTAGAAGTGAAATCTGGCTTAAGTCCCGGCGAACAAGTCATACTGCCTCCACCTGAGGCTATCCTCAAACCCGGAACCCCCATCATTCCTCAAACCAATCCCTCTAGTTTCAGTCCTCCCTAGGAAGAGGAGTGGGGGAGGGGGGAGGAGGAGTCGGTGCTGGATTACTTCCTGCCCTGCGAGCTAGCCAGATCGATCCAGTACAAGCACTCCGTAGCATGTGATTTTTACAAATACACATTATGCTCATACGAGGTTGCGTTGCTCCTACGGAGCCGCTGCGCTAACGCATATAGTACTTGTCCCCCTGTCCCCCTTGTCTTCTCTATCTACTAGGTTTGAACGCAATTCGGTATCAACCTCCACAGCTTCGTTAAATGTGGAATAGCTTATTTTCCTAGAAGCATCGCTTTGGTGTAGGCTTGCCAATCAAAGGTGATCTACCGACATTAACATGCGAAAATCCCCAGACATTAAATGTCCCAACCAACGCGATTATCTGTCTTTTCCTTCTATCAGCCTCTTTATTTCCACCGTAATCGGTATTCTCATTGCCCTTTTCGGTACAGCTTGGACATTCACCCTCGCTTTTAAACCTCAGCAGACACCCAAACCAGTTACCAGTTACAAGACAACACTCAAACTACCCAAGATTCAACCCAACTACTCACAATCCCTCACCAAAATCTTCAGTCAAGGTAATCAGCCGCTCAAAATTGCGGGATGCAAAGATACGGAGATACGGAAACGAAGAGAGTTTTCTAGCCCCATTCATGGAAACATCTCCCTATTAAAAGAACTCCCATCCAATACTGAATTTAACCTGAATTGGATATCAGTTGAATTGCCAACATTCTCTAAACCAAGCTTACCTTCCACTCTGACCTCGATGCCAAATCAGACTCAAGAGAAACAACTTATTTCTCCTCTATCGCAGCAAATTTATCAATCTCCTTCAGGTTCTGTCTCCCTCTTAGCTCCCAATCAAACACAGCCTACTGTATCGCAGGGAAGGGAAGTCAGACTAACTCTCTCTGATATTGTTATTTTAGCTTTAGAAAACAATCGCCCTCTGAAAAATGCTTACCTTGAACGAATTGCCCAACGCCAAGAACTGGCAGTAGCAGAAAATAAATTTATTCCCAATTTTACCCCAACAATATCAATTTCACTCGCCCAATTTGGCTCAAATCGAACTAGAAATACTGATGGAGATGTGGGGATTGGCGCAACTGTTTCTGTAAAAATTCCAACGGGAGGTCAGCTAAGTTTTGGGTGGTCAACGAACGGCCAAGCATTTTTTCCCAATGGTCTTAATCTGCTGAATAGTTATGATGACCCTTGGGGGCAAAATCTCCAGTTAAGTTTTAACCAACCTCTCCTCAGAGGGGCTGGAGTTAACATTAATAGAGCTTCGATGGATATTGCTCGACTCACGGAACAAATTAATATTCTAGATTTAAAGTCTACTCTAATTAACACGATTACAGAAGCAGTTATTGCTTACCGAGAATTAATTCGATCACAGGAGCGTCTAAAAATTGCCCAATTTTCCCTGAAAAGCGCCCAAGAATCATTAACCAATAACCGGATATTAATAGAAGCAGGGAGACTAGCCCCTGTTGATATTGTCCAAAGTGAGACCGAAGTAGCAAGACGACAAGTTAGTGTAGTAGAAGCCGAGAATAATCTAGAGGCGGCTAGGTTAGCGCTACTTAATATTATTGATATTGACAAAAATGCCGTGATTGTCGCTACCGACCCTCCTGCCGCAGTACCTGTTTCTCTGAATCCAGACAAGTTGAGGCAATTAGTCTTTAAAAATCAGCCGGATTATTTAAAGGCACGGTTAGATCTAGAAAGAACCAAACTTGCCTTATTAGAAGCCGAAAATAACCGACTTTGGGATTTGAACGTTAATACCAGTTACAGCTATGACTTGAATAACGATAGAGATTTAAGGATTGGATTGGCATTGAGCCATAAATTCGATGATTTAACAGTGGAACGAGACTTCAAGCGGAGTGCAATCAACAAACTCAAAGCTGAAAATACGCTAAAAGAACAGAGTGAAAGTTTAGAAATTAAACTAAAAGATAGAATTAGAGATGTTAGCCTAACTTTTTCCCAAGTAGAATTAGCTAAAAAACTAACTGAATCATCTGAAAAACAACTAAATATTGCACGAGAAAAACAAAAATTGGGGCGAGATATTACGATTTTTGAGTTAGTAAGACTGCACGATGATTTAGTCCAAGCTAGAAATGTCGAACTGAATGCTATTATTAACTATCTCAATGCCTTAACGCGACTTGATCAAATCCTTGGTACCACCTTAGACACCTGGCAAATTACGGTTGAGCGAAAATGACGATCTAAGCCTAGGGTTTGCAGATATGCTTAAAAAGCGGTTTTGTCTGTTGCGTCCTTATCGACCCACTATGACCTTAATTATCACCAATGACGACGGAATAGACGCTCCCGGCATCCGGGCGCTTCAGAAAGCAGTGAATGGCAAGGGCGTTATTGTTGCTCCCAAAGACCATTTATCGGGCTGCGGGCATCAAGTGACTACCACTCGACCGATTCACGTTCAGTGTCGTTCTGAGACTGAGTATGCAGTTGGTAGTACGCCAGCCGATTGTATCCGTTTATCCTATTCACATATTTGTAAAAATGTTAAGTGGGTACTTTCTGGCATCAATGCGGGTGGCAACTTGGGTGTCGATGTTTACATTTCCGGAACCGTAGCCGCTGTACGAGAAGCAGCGATGCATGGTATCCCAGGCATCGCCATTTCCCACTACCGTAGAAGCAAGCTCAATGTAGATTGGGATGTGGCGGCACGGTGGACAGCGAAGGTTTTAGATGAGTTATTCAATTGTCCCTTGGAACCGGGATGCTTCTGGAATGTGAATCTCCCCCATCTATTACCAGGAGACCCTGATCCGGAGGTGGTGTTTTGTCATCCCTGTACACAGCCATTACCTGTAGAGTACAGAGTTGAGGGCGATTCCTATTACTACATCGGAGAATATGCCAAACGTGATCGCACGCCTGGAAGTGATGTTGATGTCTGCTTCTCAGGTCACATCGCCGTAACGAGGTTACGTCTTTAGAACACAGATCAGGGACTACATTTAACGGGTCTGTGGAGACTGGGCATAGGGCATGGGGCATAGCGTGCTGTTTTAGTTATGTGCTGCATTAGATGTGGAACCGCTTAGTACCGCTCCTGATCTAACTCATGGCCCATAATCCCGACGCCTTTACCCGGTAAGATAACTTTAGGGCGTCGTTTATTAAGAAATTATGCGAATTTTAATCATGGGTGGCACCCGGTTTATCGGGGTCTACCTGACTAAAATCTTGGTAGAACAAGGGCATGATGTGGTGCTGTTCAATCGAGGTAAAAAGCCAGCACCCGTAGAAGACATTCAACAAATTCATGGCGATCGCACCGACGCCTCCCAACTTAAAGACAAATTATCACAAGAACAGTTTGATGCCATCTTTGACAATAATGGTCGGGAACTCAGCGATACTCAACCCCTAGCCGAAATCTTTAAAGACCGAGTCAAACACTTTGTCTATATGAGTTCTGCTGGCGTTTACCTGAAATCTGACCAACTGCCTCATATTGAAGGTGACCCCATTGATCCGAAAAGCCGCCACAAAGGCAAGCATGAAACCGAAGCTTTCCTGGCACAGTTAGGATTACCCTGGACATCGATTCGCCCGACTTATATTTACGGCCCCCAGAATTACAATGACCTAGAAGCCTGGTTCTTTGACCGCATTGTCCGCGATCGCCCCATCCCCATCCCCGGAAATGGAATGCATATCACCCAACTCGGTCATTGTCAAGACTTAGCTAGGGCAATGTCTCTTGTTTTAGGCAATGAGACGGCGATCGGGCAAATTTACAATGTATCAGGCGATCGCTACGTTACCTTTGATGGTCTAGCACGCGTCTGTGCACAAGCTGTCGGTAAGTCGGCTGACTCTATAAAGATTGTGCATTACGACCCCAAGCAATTCGATTTTGGCAAGCGCAAAGCCTTCCCGATGCGGGTGCAGCACTTCTTTGCAGATGTGCATAAAGCGATGAATCAACTGAATTGGCAGCCGGAATATGACCTTGTTTCGGGCCTTAAAGATTCCTTCCAGAATGATTATCAAGCATCTGGGCGTCATGAAGCTGATGTAGATTTCTCGGTGGATGACGAGATTTTAAAAGCCGTTGAGTGAAATACCTTCGTAGGGGCGAACCGTAGTTCGCCCCTACATCTGTAGCAAACATTGAGGTAATCGTTATTACTGTGGCTTCACAACGGGTTTCCCGTTCACGTCCACCTCTAACTCTTCGCGACGAAGTGTTTCTGTCGCATCAACCGTATCCCGCTCAATTTCTTTCCTAACGGTAACTTCTTCACGCACAAACGCTTGCTTTCCGATTTCAGCCGTTTCTTCATAGACGTTCATGTGGGCTACTTCGCCTTCCCTAAACTCTAGTTCGCTAGGCGTAACCGCACCCGCAACGTTTTCAGGACTTCTGCGCTCAATCACAATTCGCTCCTTCTCTACAGGCACTGAAACTCGTGCTGTTTCTGTTTCAACCCGCTTACCAATGCCTACCTCCCCAGTTTGGCGACGGGTTTTATTAGCAACCAGTCGTTCTTCATACAGTCTGAACTTTTGATGCTCTTGGTCATTCATTTGGTACAGTGAAGGCTCTCGCTCGTAAGTGTAGGTATTCCGGTCATAAGGAGCAGGGTGACTTGGATGCGAGACATAGGGTTGTGTAGACCTTTGAGACGGTACGTCTACAACGTCTGATGACTCCGCAGGGACTGATCTTTCTACAACCGGAGTGCGGTAAACGTGGCGTACTCGCTCTTCGTAATCGTAATCAACCGTCATCCTGTCGTCATACTCAGGTAATTTTTCTGCTTGCTCTTTAGTGGCAATTCCTAGGGCGTAAATACGTTGTGCCTCTGGAGAAACACGGCAACGACCAACTGGAAGCAAGACTTTCTTTCCAAAAATCCAGAAGCCTGTGTCAATGACGAAATATCGGAAACGCCCTGTCTCATCAACGAGCAAATCATAAATGGAGCCAATTTTCTCATTGGTTCTCCCTGCATAGACATCGAGTCCCTTAATGTCGTCACCATCAAACGATTCTTCGCGATAGTGTGGATTAAAATCCTCAATTTTGAAAAGAGGCATACTCCTGTCTCCAGCGTCGTTTACATCCAAGTATGTTCATACTAGGAAGCTATAGCCTTCGATTCCTCTGGCTAATGAATGAGAAATCAAGGCTTAACTATCCACGGTTAAACCACTACTCTCTACGGCTGGCAGATTACTTTTTTGAGGCCATAGGTATATGACACCGGAAATCCAGGTGAGGACGACGGATATCCAGAAGGCGAATAACGAAGGCGTTTTCCAGGAGTCTGGAGTGGGTGCAATCAAAAGCGCGATCGCCAAAATCTGACTCACGGTTTTGAGTTTCCCCCAGAGATTGGCTCCACTAATCTGAGTACTGCCCGTTAAGTTTGGGTTAATCCGCCAACCTGCGATCGCTAACTCCCGTGCCAAAATGAGAAATACGCCCCAAGCAGGGACTTGACCGAGCTGAATTAAGGCTAACAGTGGAGCCAAGACCAAAAATTTGTCCACTAAAGGGTCAAGGAATTTGCCTAAATCGGTAATTTGGTTCAGTTTCCGAGCCAAATAACCGTCCAACCAATCGGTTCCGGCAGCAACCAGAAAGACAGCCAAACAGATCCAGCGCATCTGGTTGGTTGGGTGATCCAATCCGTATAAGAGAAACGGTAATCCCAACAAACGAGAAAAGGTAATCCAGTTGGGTAAAGTCATAAACGAAAGAGCTATGAGTTAAAGTGCTAATCTCTTAACTCATAGCTCATATCTCGTCAAATCTGCATTTTTTTAGACGTAGCTAGCCGTTTTTTATCTGTTCGGGCGCAACTCCAGTCTTTTTACCGTTTCTTGTGTCATTGACCAGATAAAAACTCTCGGATTCAATAAGCGCCATCTTTACAAACTACTACTAAAAGTGTCTTCAAAATCAACCTTAAGTCGTAGGCAACTGACCACTTTTGTTGATAAGCGACATCCATCCGAACGATCTCTTCAAAATCGGTGATGCTGGAGCGACCATTTGCTTGCCACTCTCCTGTCATCCCAGGCTTAATATTCAATCGCTCCCAGTGATGCTTCTTGTACTTCTTTACCTCTGCTGTTGTCGGCGGACGAGTGCCAACTAAGCTCATATCTCCCTTAAGGACATTCCAAAATTGAGGTAATTCATCTAAACTGGTGCGACGTAAAAATTGACCAATGCGAGTTACACGAGGGTCACTTGGATTCTTAAAGATATAACCCTTTGCCTGATTTTGGACTAGATGCTGTAAGCGGTCAGCATTCACTATCATGGAGCGAAATTTCCAAAGCCGAAAGGGCTTTCCTTTCATGCCACAGCGGATTTGGCTATAAAAAATTGGGCCTGGATCATCGAGCTGAATAGCGATGGCAATTGGGATAAAAAGAATAGCTGTAATGCATAGCCCGACTAGGGCCCCGGCAATATCAATCAAGCGTTTGCGCTTGCTTTTCGCTGAGTAATGCACATGTTGATGGACTCTATAACTCTGGGTAGAGCACTTAAGAAGTGATGAGTCAATCGATAGGGAGTTAGAAGACTGTGATGTGGTAGACACGGCTTTAGATCGCCTGCTTAGATGCCTTGGACTTTTTAACTGATTTCCTACCCTTGATATTAATCTTCTTTAAGAACCTAGCTCTCAAACCTCAATAGCTTGATAGAGTCTTTACAATTGCTTTCAGATTTTTAAAGCTATTATGAATGTTAGATTATTTTGTTGGAAAATAATCTTTTATTTTGCTAGAATCATAAGATTATTTAGCCAATAATAATGGGCGGGGCATCTTATCTTGTATTCCAAGTAACGAGCAAAGGTTCCTCAAATTTTTGATAAGTGCCTGACAAAATCAACCCTAAGTACTGGCGTAAGTCTTCCTGATGCTGAAGATGGGGATGATAAAGCTGATTGTCATCTCTAGAAAAAAGTTCTGAACTTGCGGTAATCTGCAAGTAAAGCGGATTTGATTTGGAGCTTGGAGATAACAGGTTACGGTCGCCAAGCGTTGGGATCAAACCATCGGGTAGCTGATTTTCCACCAATCGAAATAATCGGTCGTAACAAGCCTCTGTATTCAGACCTCGACGTTCTAGCCGCTGCATAATTTCCTCAAGGCTATAGGAACGAGTCGCCAATTCACCTACGGTGTCGGGAAAAGCACTTAGAAGCTCTAGCAGGAGGAAATAGTCACTGTACTGGTGCCGCAGACGATTTAAAACGTTGGGATATACAGGCAATGTAGCGAGTCCCGTTGCTACCCAACTGTTGCTGGATGACTCAGCATCCTGAATGACCGTAGCATTGGGGAGTCGTCGCTGTATCCACTGGGCAAGCGAGCTGAAATGAGCTGTGCCACCCAACAAGAAAACTTGAGATATTCCGGCTTCCAATAGGCCGCTTGCAATCAGCAGTGAATTCAACTTTTGATGGAGCTGTTGTATGAAGGGTCGAAGAACACGGGTTTCTAAATCCAGACGCTTGAGTACCCATCGCTCTTTCTCTGTGCCCAGCTCTAGGGTAAATTCATCTTTATGTTGCACAATGACCTTGAGACATCCACACGCTTTCAGGAGTGCTTGCCCTAAAGGAGAAGTCTGCAACTGTAAGACCAAGCGATCACGCTTCACTTGGTCAGGTTGACCCGGCTGTGGGAGTTCTAAATCACCACCTTGTGAAAGTTGCTGCTGTTGCTCCCGAGAGAGTTGGGGATATAGCAATTGGCAGAAAATATCTTGGTCAATGGCATGGCCTGCATAAGGCCAACTACAAAGACTAAAGTCACTATAGGTTAAATCCCGCAGGTCATCGGGTAAATTCACTAAAGCCAGTTCCGTTGTGGTTGCACCTGCATTGATGACTAAAGTAGCACCGCGCTGGTAGGTGAGGGAGGAAGGAGACGGGGAGACGGGGGGACGAGGGGAAGGTTTGTTGGACAGTTCCCCGATATGAGTAGAAAACCTCTCCCACTCCTCCACTCCCCCACTCTCTGAGCTTTCAGCTTTAAATGTGGGTAAAACAGCTAGGACAGATGCGATCGCATCCTCCAGAAAGAAAATTTGTTCCGGGGACTGCACCAGATTGGCTTCCAGTGCAGCTTCCCGCAGATTGAAGCGGTAAGTATCCCCCCATGCGGCTGGACAACCCAGAATAACGCCCTCTAGCTGCTGTAAGGCCATTGTGAGAGTTTCGCTCTCTAGACCTTCCGCTTCTACCTGGAGCATAGACTGAGAACGGTCACTCTGCGGCGTCAGCATCATGAATAGAGCCTGGACAGACCTCCGTATCTCGTACAAGGAGACTGGTGGGTGACCGGGTAACTGTAATTTCGGTTCCCACTCACGACGGGTTGGACAATAGAAGGGAATACCCAAATTTAAGTAGGGCTTAACATGTTCTAGCACTAGTCCTGGCTGGTTATTGCCCAAGGTAGAGTCCCACTCACTTACAACCCTTGGTGTCGGTAGGCCAACTAAACGCTCACTGACCACTGAATCACGGTAGGTAACAGCAGGTAAACGAAAGATGGCCTTGCCAGAATTAAGGGGAGTAGATTGGGCGTTCACCGTTGCTAATGGATCAGGGGTTATCGGTCTTTTGGGCGACCAATAGACAGGGGATCGCTGACCCGTCGAGTAATTAAGCAGAACGGCAGAAACACCAGTGGTACCAAAGTCAATTCCCAAGTACCAGATAGCGTTGCTAACCGTCGCTTCTGGTGGCGTTGAGTATGCAGACATTGAATGTGGCTCAGGTAGATACAGATTTTGGACAGAAACAGCGGTTGCTTTCGCCTTTGGAGTAATGCTTAGACAGGCGTTATGGCAGGTTCGTCGCCACCAAGGCTGAACATTGTTCTCCCCTGACTCCTATTTTCATAGGAGAGTTACGCTTGTGAGGTGGAATCAGGGTTATTCTTTTTCGGCTGATCGGGTTGCTCCGGATTCACCACTTCGGGTTTAGGGAAGTTTACATCAAAATTAGATGCCTCTGACCCCTGTGTCTCCTGTTTGAGGCTGTCTGATGCTACATCTTGAGGCAATCCTTCCGCAGATGGTGCAACTGACGTCTGCTCAGTGACACTCGTGTTTTCCCGTTCCCAGTGTTCTAGTCGTTGAGCGTCTTGTTGCTCTTCTTGCTTCGCCATCGCTTCCTCTGTGGTGCTATCCGTTGGTTCATCCCACTGCATCTCAACAAAATTATCATCCTCAAACGCGATTAGCTCTCCAGGTCGCGTTAACTCTTGGGAAATGGTTGCATCTGCGTTTACGCTACTCTCGTGATTGAGCTCCAGTGCTTCAGAGGGAAACAAATCTGGATCAAAATCGGACGGCAGGGATTCGGCGGCTGTTGGTGCTGCCGCGTTAGCCGAATCGTGTTGAGAGTCCGACTCCTTGAGGATAAAGTCGTCCCAATCTTCTGCCAATAACTCTTGCCAACTGGGGAATGGCTCATGAGGCTGATTGAATTGAGCCGTGTCGGGTTCAATGGGTGGCTCGTCTCTCTCAAAACTGACGAACCTCTGCTCCTCCTGCCTTGGAGGGTTCTGACTAGAAGAGTGTTCAAAGCTGGAGAGGTCTTGCTGTAACTGCTGAAGTGTGTCTTGGTCTAGGCGAATATCCCGGTCTGAATCACTGTCTAAGGAAGCCGTTTCCAGCAAATTTTCTTCGGGTGAGGCTGGGATGTAAGTATCTTCAATCCAACTGCCTTCAGCAGGAGTGTCAGATATTGGGTGTTCTATGGGTTGACTCACTGGGGTCGAAGGCGAGGAACTCAATCCCATCTCCTCAAACAAATCTGTCAGTGCTGCAATGGTTTTAATGTCTTCTCTCTCACGGGGACTGTGTCCATTAAACTGGGAATCGCTGTCTGACGCTACATCGGTTGAATTCAGTAGCGGAGGCTCTGCCTCTTCACCAAACAAAGCCTCCCATGTTTCTGCCAACTCTCCCTCTGCGGCTATTAAAGGGTTTGTTTGGGGGAACTCGGTATCTGAAGCTGCAAGTCCGTCAAACAAAATATCTTCCGCCTGAGGGGATAAGGGTGTGGCAGCATCGAAGCTAGCCATCGAGTCAGGGTTGGGGGGATGAACCTCCTCTGACGCCTGCATCGGCTCTTTGAACTCTGAGTCTACTGCACCGAGTAAATCGGATGCATCCAACTTTGCCACATTGGTCAACGTGTCCGTCCCAAAGAGGCTTTGATATAAATCATCGATTTCTGCACTAACTCGTTCTGCCAGCAAGTTGAGATCAGCCAAGATGTCTGAATCGCCTATGCCTGTTTTTTCACTGGCTGTTGTTGGTGTGTTTTCTTCGGGTGATGCGATGCCTGGCTGTTGTTGATTCACCCCACGCAAGAGAAAATCTGGCTCTTGACTAGTTGGAGGACTTAGTGTACCAAGCTCTTCTAACGGAGGGAGTAGCGCTGACTCATCAATGTCGAGTTGGATAAAGGTGTCGAACTCACCATCATCGGCAAATGCCAAGTTCAAATCGTCCGAATCCAGTCCTTCAATCAGTTCCCAATCCTCTGCGTTGAGATTTTCTAAACCCCTGTTGGATGAGGATGACACCGATGGCTGGGATGGGGATTCTGTGAGGGCGTTGGCTCCAGTCTCACTTGCCGTAGGGAGCTTCGGCGCTTCGGCGCTAGAGTCAGCTTGTGGTGTCAGCGGCAACTGTGTCGTTTGGGGGATCGCGTCTTGTTCCTCTGGGGTAAAAGTATGGATTCCGTCATCCCGGGTACTTTGGGGTTGAGTCAGGGGCGCTGCTTGGACTGTGGGTGGTTGCAGTGGTATTTGTCCGCCACGAACAACGCCAGGTGATGGCAAGTACTCGGTTCGGCAGATGGTGTCGCTAGGCAACAGTGTCTGGGGCGGGGTGAAACTAACAGATGTCCCTGGCGTTGGCGAAGCTGAATCCGAGCGTTTTTGTAGAGGAGAGGGAGGGGATGAGGAGGCATCGCTGGCTAACGGCTGAGCTAAGCGATTCATCCAAGTGGTAAACAGCATCTCGCCTTGGACGCCCAAGCTGTGCATCCGCTCTAATCCCTGAGACAAAGATTCTTGGTAGGCATGAAGATTGCTCTGTAACGCCTCAAAGATAGCTCGTTGGTTAGCATCCAGAGTTGTTAGCATTTGATCAGATTGCTCTTGGAGCTGCCGCATCTGCTCGCTAGTTCCTGGTGGCTGCATCCCTGGGCCAAAAAAGTTCAGGTCAGAATCAGCGGGTGCGAGGGCAGAGTGAGAGGCGAGCGGATTCAGGGGGAGCTGAGTGGATGGGGCGTGTACCAAGCTAGCTTCAAAATTCGCTAAAATTTGAGCTAGCTGTTGCGTTAAGCTTTCGGTACAACGGTGGATTAGCCTCTGGGAAAACTCTGAAATCATCTGCTGCTGAACAGCGCCACGCTGGTTGAGCAAATCAATCTGCTGTCTTTTTTGTTCTAACTGCCGAATTTCTTGAACCAGAGCCTCCCGCTGTTGACGTAGCGCTTCTACGTCTGAGTGTAACGGTTGTAGTAGGTCAGTCAGCCGCTCATTTACTTCTTGAGTCACCGTTTGCACAATCTGCTGTACTACTTGTTGTTGCTGAGCTGGCGTTGTCGGTCTAGGGGACTCTGGCGCTGTGGCGTTAAAATTTTGCTGCTGGGAAACCAGGTAGCTACGCACTCGCTCTAGAACCTGGCGTTCTCTAGCAACATCACCGAGCTTAGACCAGGGGAGACGGGCATCAGATTTAGGGAGGATGCTGTCAATATCAGCGATTAGAGCTTGAATATCCTTCAGAGAAGTCACGGTGAAACCCTTGACGAAAATAAGTGCACTGATACAGGAGTAAGTTATGATTCCCCTGCCTTTAATGTTAAATAAACAGGAGCGACTAACGCGATTGAGATGGCTTGAGCGGATAAACTCGGGTTTCTCCGTGCAATCAGTTGCAGAAAAATACCTTTACCAGTTTTCCACCCCAAATCCGGTATTTTAAAAAAATTGATCGATACTCAGCTTCATTGTCATCATCATAAACTCATTAAGGCTTCCACTTCTGGATTAACCAAGATACCCTTGGCATAATCCGGATTTTTGGAGGCTGATCGATGATAAAGGATAATAATGGACACATGACGCAATGAGTGCCTCAAACTCTGACCAAATCAGCAATCGAAGGTATCTCCCTTTGGGGAAAAGCCGTCTTTTGTAAGGCAAAACCCTTTGCCTCCATTATCTTGGCTTGTTTTGAACGATTGGTGAGGTGTCCGTACCCGAGTGTTCGATTACTCTTTAGATGGGTCAAAACGAGAAAAGCCTTCTACTTCAATTTCGGGGACAGCTAAGCATTTATCTGTCCACCACGTTTACAATGTGCTCGTGATTTCATGGAAGACCGATACAACTCACACGAAATGAGTTCTAATGTTAATGAGTTGATTAGCGCGGCTCCTTTTTTTGCTGGCTTACCAGAGACTATTGTGGAGCAAGCAACGGCCCACGTTGTTACCCGTAGTCATCCGGCCAATCGCGTAATCTTGTTAGAGAATGACTGGGGTGGTTCTGTCTACTTCATTTTGGAGGGTTGGACAAAGATTCGGACTTATAACCTCGACGGTAAAGAGGTTACCCTCAACATTTTAGGGAAAGGAGAAATTTTTGGGGAAATGGCAGCTCTCGATGAGGTGCCACGTTCAACAGATGTAATTACCCTGACTCCCACAACGATTGGCAGTATACCGGCTCAGGATTTCATTCAGTTAATTCATAATGAACCCTTGGCAGGTGTCCGCCTATCTCAGCTAATGGCCAAGCGCTTGCGTCAAGTTAATCGTCGTCTCCGCCTGCGAGAGTCGGATAGTCAGTCACGAGTGGCAGACACGTTATTGTTCTTGGCAGAAGGACAAGGAAAACTCAAACAGCAAGGAACTGAGATTCCCAATTT
Organism: Waterburya sp.; assembly: GCA_036703055.1. Taxonomy (GTDB): domain Bacteria; phylum Cyanobacteriota; class Cyanobacteriia; order Cyanobacteriales; family Coleofasciculaceae; genus DATNPV01. Next base: position 7,647 of record DATNPV010000055.1, on the reverse strand, counting down.
ACCCCACCGGGAGTTAAGCAGCCTCAGTGGGTTGGCGCGAGAGACAGTGACACGAGTGCTGACTAAGCTAGAGAAGAAGGGACTGATTAAGCGTGATAACGATATCTTGTTTATCCCTGATGTGTCTGCCTTGGAGAAGCTGATTACATAGCCAGGATTTAGGTGTTGTCCAAACACAACAAAAGCACCTCTTCTGTGTGGGTAGCCATTGCCCACCCTATCACTCACTTCCAATCACAGGAACGGAGTGCGCATTTGATTAACTCCTGGGTTATGGAGCGCTGATTGTCAAAAACGCCCTTCACTCACTTAAGGAAGCTAACCGTTATGAGTTTTAAAAAAATCCTTGCTGCGATTGATGACTCACCGTTGTGCCCTCATGTCTTTGCGGCAGCGCTGGAATTAGCCCAAGCCAATCAAGCCGCCATCAGGCTGCTTCATTGCATTCATCCAGAAATAGTGGGTGAATCAACCACGGCTATGACTTATGAGATGAATTTGCAGCCAAACTTGACTATCAACGACTATCAAACGCAACAGATTCTGTTGGAAAGGCGGATTGAGAAGGCACAGAAACTATTGGAGTCCTACCGCCAAAACTCGATTAACCGGGGAGTGGCAACAGAAACAGATTACCAAGTCGGAAACCCTGGTTATTTGTTGTGTGAAGCGGCGAAAAATTGGAGGGCAGATTTAGTCGTTGTGGGACGTCAAGGTCGTACAGGATTGGCAGAAGCGTTTAGGGGAAGCGTGAGTAACCATGTCGTCCACCATGCTCCCTGTTCAGTGTTGGTCATTCAATCCATAGAGACAGACCCCTCTGAACCAGGCGCTTCTGGTCGTTCGTCGGCGGAAATTAATCCTCTGTGAAGTTAAAAGTTCAGTTAAACTTAAGCACCCAATCTATGAGGTCAAAATGACCTCAGATTTGTTAAAAACCTAAATCAATATAGATGATTCACCCTGAGGAACCCAAAAACGAACCTGTACAGCCGGAAGCGGAATCCCTGAGTGGCGAATCTAACTCAGCTGATGAAGCAGAGACTAAGGATACCGACTCTTCACAAGACGTAAGTTGTTCTCCCGAATACAATCGCCAAGAGAGTCCACAGCTTAAAACCAAAGGGCCGTTAGCCATGGTGGAAACGGCATTTCTCGCCAGTGCCGCTAGCTTAATTTGGTTAATTAATTATTACTTTCCTGTAGGGCCAGTGCTGCGAATGTTTTTTCCCATACCCATTGCTTTAGTCTATCTGCGGTGGGGGAACCGCGCCTCTTGGATGGCAGCACTAGTTTCAGGGCTATTGCTCTCGGTACTCATGGGGCCAACTCGCAGCATCCTCTTTTTCATTCCTTATGGTCTGATGGGTGTTCAATTGGGAGCAATGTGGAAACGGCAATCTAACTGGCTTTTTTCCATTACCTTAGGAACGTTGCTAGGAACCATAGGATTCTTTTTCCGGTTTTGGTTACTCTCTCTGCTCTTGGGTGAAGATCTGTGGGTTTACGTGATGACTCAAATCACTCAATTAACCGAGTGGGGCTTTATGAGATTGGGATTACTCGCTCAGCCAAGTCTGACGTTAATTCAGGCGATCGCACTCGTCATGATCGTGATCAACAATATCGTTTATTTATTTGTTGTTCATTTGGTAGCCCTGCTCATGCTCGATCGCTTAGGCAATCCCATTCCTCGACCGCCAGAATGGGTACAAGTTTTGTTGGATTACGAGGGCTGACAAAAAATAGTTGAAGGTTGAAGGTTGAAGATTAAACCCAATTTTTTAACTAACGCAGCGGATTCTGCTTTGCCGTAAAACTTGCTAATCTGCAACCTACTAACCTTCAACCTGCTAACGTTCAACATCTAATTAATGATTCGAGTCTATACTCAATTCACTCAGGGACATCGATGGTTGCAGCAGTATCAGGAACGCCCACCGATATTTGCTTGCATTTTAGGATTTACCGCCACAGGGTTGATTCCTGGGATTTCAGCCGCAGGTGCTACACCGGAAGCTCGGAAATACACCGCGATCGCGGATGCAGAATTTTTGGTCAATGGCGTCACGCCCCACCCTCAATATCCCCTACCTCCTCTCTCGGCTGGAGCCTCCCCAGTGCTGATTTCCCGTGCTGTTGTTGAAGCCTTGGATATTCCCATCTATTTATTCAATGCAGGTTTACCTCAACCTCCAGCAGTCCCTGCCATTGATTTAGGGGGTTTACCTGCTCAGTGTCTCACGTCCGGAGATGCCCTACCTTTGGTAACGGTAAAACACCTGTTTGAGCAAGGCTTAATCTGGGGGCAAAAGCTGGCAGAAGCGGCTGCCGAAGGGTATTTGATTATCAGTGAGTGCGTGGTGGGAGGAACCACAACAGCTCTTAGTGTCCTTACAGGTTTGGGTATTCCCGCCGCTGGCAAGGTCAACAGCAGCCACCCTAGCTGTAATCATGCTCAAAAGTGGGAAATTGTGCAGGAGGGGATAAGGAGATGGGGAGAGTGGAGGAGGGGGGGAGTGGGGGAGGGGGAGAGCGAGAGAATTTCGCCCCATCTCCACGCCCCTACTCCCGTTGACCCTTTCCAACTAGTAGCAGCCGTAGGAGACCCGATGCAAATTGCAGCAGCCGGGATAGTACTCGCCGCAAGTCGCCACTGCGGTGTTTTACTAGCTGGTGGTACACAAATGCTAGCGGTTTATGCTCTAGCACAGGCGTTAGGGTCACCGTCGAACCCAGGTACTCCTGTGCCATTGTCCTGGGCATGGCAACCCCAACAAGTCGTTGTAGGAACGACTCGTTGGGTAGCGGAAGACCCTACCGGTGATACCGTGGGATTAGCTCAAGCTATAGGTTGTGTTCCTCTTTTAGCAACACAGTTGAGTTTTGCCGAGTCTGGCTATCCTCAGTTACAAGCTTATGAGCAGGGATACGTGAAGGAAGGAGTCGGGGCAGGAGGATGTGCGATCGCAGCACATCTTTACAAAGGTTGGACTAGAGTGCAATTGCTGCAAGCCGTTGAAGCTTTAGTAGAGCGATACTGCCAAAGTTAAGGTTAATTTCGTCGAAGTTAGTGAAAAAAGACTCACTACACGAGTACAACGCCAAGGTTTAGTCTAGTTTAAGTACGCTTTACTTAATGAGTTATAGCTGTACAGTTATGGCTGAACTTGCAATTAAGGGCGTGAAAGACATTGAGGCGAATTCGTACAAGTCCTACACTGACTTGAGGTAAATCTTCTATGGGCAATTAACGCTGTACCCTCACAGGTATCCCAAGGGTTGCTTTTGAGGGCTTCAAGGGTTAGTAGCCTAAGAATGGATTCTCCGAGCTAACAGCTGTTCTTCTAGGGCAGCAATGCGATTGTACGCGGCTGTCAGCTGAGCTGTTAGGCGTTGGACTTGAATGTCGGCAGACAGATTATTTTCACTGTTGGAATGAGAATTGGTGAGTTCGTTTTTACCATCAATCAGGACGTCTTTATGATCCATCACTGAGTCGAGAAGGCTTGGGCTTTGATAGGCGTGTGGTCTGATGTGTCCAGTTGACGCAAAGGAGTCACTTTCCTTACAAGGCATCTGCTTGATTTGGGCAAGAGACTCTGAAACTTTGCCATTAAGCTGGTCGATAAGCTGGTAGAGTGTATCAATTTTATGGCTTAGAGCGATGATTTGCTTTTGAACGGCATCCATGCGATCTCCTAGTGTCCAAAACTTGGTTCACTTTTATGCTATTCACTCTCTGGGAAAATCGGCTTTGATTGCTGATTGATTTAACTATTGCAGAAGATGAGCGGATAAAACCGTTGAGTTGTTTTTCCAGCGCTCAAATGAGAAAATTGGCAACTCATGTTATCCGCAAATATACTTAATACTCTTCTGGTAGGTCACCCCTCTCAAGTGGATATATACAAGGATATAACAGGCTACAACTTTCAAAGATTTCTCCTGTTAAAACTCGCCAAATTGCTCCAAAAAGCAGAGCTATTTTTCAATAACGCTGGAATACTTGATTACCTTGGCTTTAAGGGGTTTATTGCAAGGCTACAACCATGATGGCACTGAGCTGTTCAGTCGTCTGTCAAAGGCGTAACAAAAGCATTGTTAATTTGCTTTAATAAACTAATTCCTCTTGCGTATATTATTTAGCTCATTTCCCCAAAAATGCTTGATTTTCAGGAATTCTTTACCGCTTGCACAGGTTTATGGAAAACACAGCGAATTTATTATTCGGTTCTCCAAGGCCAAGTTGAACGTTCTTATACAGAATTTCGTGTGGAATCGTTAACCGCTGACCAAAAACAGCAAATTTTGTCTGGCGCTCCCTTGGCAGGTATCAAATTTAACAAGGTACAGATGGAGTCGGAGGAGATAGCCTGTCCAGGATTTGCGATCGCCTTCGATACTGTCTCGGAAACGGGAGAACAAGTATCAATGCGTCTCAAAGCCCTGTTTATCCCCGATGCTTATGTCATCCAAGATGAAACTTCCGCAAATTTAGCACCCACACCCTTAGCGGCTCAGGTTCCAGCCGCCCAAGAAGTGATACAAGGGTATTATCTGCGGGATGAGGGATACTCCGAAGCTGGGGCTGTAGCGAGTCGTTTTACTTATCTGCCGACACGTCAGACTTTGGAGATGACAACCTACTATCGTCGTTCGGTGGCAATTGACCAAATGCGATTAGTTGCACCCGATTTACGATTACGCACGATTATCACCTACCAACGTCCGGAAGCCGGGGAAGCTCCCACGGTTATTGATTTAGTAGGTTTTGGTGTTGAGCAGCGGCAGGCTATGTAGAAGAGAGGAGGAGAGGAGATGGGGGACTTTTGGGACAGGGAGACGGGGAGACGGGGCACGATTTGTAAATATAGCCATGACGTGAGTCGTGAATTTCCCCCACGCCCCCTACGGGGGTACACCCCACTCCTCCACTCCTCCTACGGTGGTACAGCTCACCTCTCCATTCCCTCAAGCTCATGAACTGATTAAATGATGAAGCGACGTTCTTTTCTCGTGGGTGCCAATGCCCTATTACTCAGTCAACTGATATCTGGATGTAACACTCAGCAACAAACATCCTTAAATGTGCGGCTGTTGAAAGGTTCAATCCCACCTCAGATGCTGAATGAGTTTCGCAAGATATTAAAACAAAAGGTCAAGCTTAATTTTGACCCAGAAGAACAGTTAAAAGATTTATGGGAGCAGTTGAAAACCTGGAAGCAGCAGGCTGGACAAAAAGATAATCAGTCATGGATGCCCTTGCCTTTTGTAGGCGGTAGAACGCCAGAGGTTCCTCAGTTAGTAACATTGGGAGATTATTGGTTAGAAGCAGCGATTGAGCAGCAACTGATTCAACCTCTGGAGATAGAACAGTTAGAAGGATGGAAGAAGTTACCACCTCGCTGGCAGGAGATTGTTAAGCGCGATCGCCAAGGGCGGCTTAATACAAATGGGCAAGTATGGGGCGCACCCTACCGATGGGGCACTACGGTGATTGCTTATCGCCAAGACAAGTTCGAGGAGTTAGGTTGGACACCTAAAGATTGGAACGATTTGTGGCGTCCGGAGTTGCGCGATCGCATTTCGCTTCTCGATCAACCTCGTGAAGTGATCGGTCTAACTTTAAAAAAACTTGGGCATTCTTACAATACTCAGAATTTGAGTCAGGTGCCTAACCTCAAACAAGAACTGCTGAAGCTGCATCAACAAGTCAAATACTATAGCTCTGACACCTATTTAGAACCCTTGATTTTAGGAGATACTTGGCTAGCGTTGGGGTGGTCTACTGATGTATTATCACTGCGCTCTAGTTACCGCCAAATCGCCACTGTAGTTCCTCTTTCTGGAACGGCGTTGTGGACGGATATGTGGGTGCAACCGGCTACTCTCGCGGCTGGATCTAACTCCCAAAAGAAAAGTGATCGCACGTTGTCGTCCCCTGGTGTAGCGCTAGCAGCATCAGCCCAGGAGGCTTCGCCCACACCATCGGCTAACGCTGAAACTCACCTATCTCTAGCAAAGCAGTGGATTGACTTTTGCTGGCAGCCCCAAGCCGCACGGGAAATTTCTGTATTGAGCAATGCCATCTCACCAATAATTACGAGCATGGCTGCCAATTTACCGAAAGATCTGCAAAAAAATCCCTTGCTTTTACCAGATACTTCAGTACTCGACAAGAGTGAGTTTATTGAGCCTTTACCCAAGGAGGTTTTTGAGCAGTATCAAAAGCTGTGGAAAGAAATCCGGAGCATTAAGACTAGGAGTTAGCTAAGTTCACAGAACCCCGCTCTTGTTGCCCCCGTCTTTTAAGCCGGGGAGGAATGGCGGCGGGGTATTCATAGTTCATAGTTCATGGCTGATGGTTGATCGCAATGAGCAATGAGCAATGAACCCGAAATCCCCCGTCTTTTAAGCGGGGGATGGGCTTAAATCCTTATTTGCGTAGACTATCTCTACCAAAGGCATCGAACACCTTAAGCTGGCACTCAGGTAGGGTTGTACTGTTGTAGTTACAACTGTAGGTTGCTACAAGGGCTGCTCGTTCGTTAAAAACCCGGACATTGTACTGATAGTCTCTAGCAGCCGTACCATACTTGCTTAAGAAACTATATCGCCCTAAATAGTCGAGGAGAGTCCAGAGTTGGCGATTAACGACTAAATCCACTCTCTTCTTATCTCGATAGGCAATCCAATTTTGGATGAGTTTGCCATTAAACTCATTAAACTGTTCCTTTGCCCACCAAAGACTAGGGTTGGTTAGGCTGGTTGGCGAGATGGTCCTGGCAGTTACACAATTACAGTCTGGGGGTAATGTCTCCTGCTCTAGCAGTTTCGTTTCTAAGGGTTCAAGCGAAGGAGTAGGTATCGATGTCATTTGTGCCACTGTTAACTGAGGTGTCAAAATGGCGAGTGCACTGAATAGCAAGCCTACTCCAGTAAGGTGGTGACTCAATTTTGAGGCGAAGCTCATACCTGTAACCCGAACAGTATCTTGACAAATATTACTTTATATGTGGCTGACTAAGCATCATCCGAATAGTTCCGTGATACCAAGTTGCATTCAAACGTATCACTCTCTCTTTCTCTTACCTCAGCGTCCTCCGTGCCTGGAGTGGTTCGTTAAATTCTACGTTAGACTGCAACTCAGTCAGGACTTACGCATTTTCCGTCAATTAGCCCCCCTAACCCCCCAACTTTGGGGGAACAAGAACTCACTCCCCCCAGATTTGATACCGCTGGCGAATTTAACAATTGGAAACATTGGCTACGAGACAAAGGTTTTTTAAGCCCCCCAGCCCCCAATTCTGGGGGAGTCCGGACTAAAAGTTCTCCAACTTGACCTCTGTGTAAAGCAAGATTTATTTCGCCAGCGGTATCAGATTTGGGGGCATGGGGGGGCGAATGCGTAAGTCCTGTCAGTATGAGTGTTAGCGTCAAAGAGCAGCGGTGATGCCAAGGGAAAGTACCCCTCTCCTGGTAGAAGAAGGGTTGGCGAAGACGTTCTAATTTTAAATTGAATCGTGCCTACCTACTGAGGAGCAATCTTCTTGAGCTTGCCCCCCGTAGGATTACAGCCACTATCACGGAGTAGTGCCTGTGCCTGTACCTGTGCCTCCTGTGCCTTGCTGTGAAGGAGTCGTG
>DATNPV010000054.1:0-11963 GCA_036703055.1 Waterburya sp. | reverse complement strand
CTTTGGCATAAGCCTTGGCGATTCTTGCTAATACAGCGGCTTTAGGAGAGTCTTTTTCTGTCATGTCAAGGGTTTGGGCAATGGTGAGGGCTTGGTCATACTGAGCAATTTTGACCAACTGAAGTGCAATTTCCGCCAACTTTTGAGCTTTGTCTGGGGTATTTTTGGCAGCTTGAACAATTGCCAACGCTTGGTTTAAAGCCTGACGTGCCTCCTCGTTATCTCCAGCTTGTGTGTAATCCTTAGCCATATGAATCAGCACTGAAGCTTGAGTGTTAGCATCTGTGATAGTGTGGGTAAACTCAAGCACTTGGTTGTAGGGATTTATTTGTGCAGAGGCAATCGCCATACTCGCTAAAACACGAGTTTTTTTGTCCTTATTTGGTAGAGATTGAGCGATTGAAAGCGCTTGATTAAAAACTGAGGTAGCTAACTCTTTTTCTCCAGCTTGCCCATACTTAACAGCTAGCCTAGCCAAGCGTTCTGCTTTTGTATCGCTTTCCTTAAGTTGGCTTACCTGCTGAAGTGCCTGGGAAAATACCTCAGCCACTTGCGCTTTTTCACCTAGCTCCGCATACAAGAGAGCAACTTGAGTTAATTGTTCCACTTGGCGAGTAGGTTCTTCAATGGATTTGGTGGCATTCAGTGCTTGAGCTAAAACTTGACTGGCTTGTTTTTTTTGCCCAGTTTTGCTGTATGAACTAGCAATTTTACATAAAACCAGGCTTTTGAGGGGTGCACTTTCATCCTGATCAATTTGTTGGGCAGCAGAGAGTGCGGGTTGATAGTCTCCAGTTTTTGCGGCAATTTCGAGAAACGCTCTAGCCTGAGAAGCTTTAGCCTCTATCGTATTAGCCAGTTGTCGGGCGTGATTATAATCTTTGGTTACTACATATTGAACAGCTATTTGGGCTAAGGCTCTACCCTTGGTAATATCACCCAAAATTTTGTTAGCAACCTGAATTCCTCGTTCATAGTCTCCCAGTTGGGCATAATTAACCGCTATCTTTTCCAACACGGTATCCTTAACCGAGGAAGCCCCCCAGATAGCCTTTGTGTCGTGTACAGCTTGAGCCAAAACTTCAGCAGCTTTGTCTTTTTGTCCTACTTTCCCATACCTGGCTGCAATTTCTGCCAATGCCATCACTTTGTCAGGCGGTGAATCGATTTTATGGGCAAATTGTAGAGCTTGGGTAAATACGTCTGCCGCCTGTTTTGCCTGTCCTGCTTGCGCCAACTGAACAGCTATTTGACTCAAGGCGTCAGCTTTGGGAGTTGAACGATTGATTTTCTGGGCAACTTGTAGCGCTTGCTCATTTTGTCCGGCTACCGCATAAGTGATAGCAATTTCAGCAAGCGTTCCTGTGATACAAGGTTTACTTCTAGCACAAGCGGAACACAGAGTACTGAGCAGTGCAACAGTAGCTAGAAAATTTTTCAATTTCATGTGCTGTTGGGGTTTTGCCGACGCAAAAGATCGGATGGTATTCCTATCAAGTCACTCACATCACACCACGTTTACCTCTTGCTGTTGTAACCTTAACTGAGGGATTGGAGACAGGTTACTTTGAGTCTCAAACTTTATTTCTTACGTCACGGGCAAACTGATTGTAGCCGAGTGAATGCCTTCTGTGGTTCGATCGACGCCGAACTTACTCCAGAAGGCAGGGAGATGGCACAGGGGTTTGCCACTGCCTATCAATCAACACGATGGGAAGCCATTTATTGCAGTCCAATGGGACGAACCATCGCAACGGCTAAACCCTTGTGTGAGGCTGTTGGCATACAGCCAGAACTGCGGGATGGGTTGAAAGAAATCAATTATGGCCAATGGGAGGGCAAAACTCCAGAAGCGGTTAGTCAGGATTATCACGATGATTACATTCGCTGGCAAGCTGACCCCGCTTGGTATCCCCCCACAGGCGGAGAATTAGCCGTTGCGATCGCGCACCGCTCCTTACAAGTGATAGAAGAAATAAAATATCACTGCTCAACGGGTAATGTTTTGGTGGTATCCCACAAGGCAACCATCCGGATTATGCTATGTAGTCTTTTAGGAATTGATGTAGGACGTTTTCGCTTTCGCTTGGGATGTCCCGTTGGGTCTGTTAGTATGGTTGAATTTGGCTCTCATGGGCCCTTACTTCACACTTTGGCAGATCGCACTCATCTGAGTGAGCATTTACGTACTTTACCGGGAACGTAAACAATTTTAGATTTTCAATTTTGGATTTTGAACTGTAATGATAAATCCGAATTTTTAGAGGCGGCAACCTCAAGTTAAACACAACTCAATCTTGACGATGATTCCAACTATTTATACTATTCCGATTCAGCAATTAACTTCCGGTGATCGCCTTTTCATCCAAGTTTATAAATTTATTGGGGCTAATCCTGGAAAAAAAGCTTACTTGCAAGCTAATTTGCATGGCGCTGAAATTGTTGGAAATGGTGTCATCCACCAGTTAATTGAGTTTTTAATGTCTCTTGATGACACTCAAATTTTAGGAGAAATTTGGCTTATTCCTGTCTGTAACCCCATCAGCGCAAATCAGCGGAATCATTACTTTTCCACAGGAAGATTTAATAGTTATGATGGCAAAGACTGGAATCGGATTTTCTGGGACTATGAGAAGGAGTGTGAGGATTTAGAGGAATTTGCCAAGTCTCAAATTAATTCTGAACCCCCTGAGATTAGGAAGAATTATCTGGAACGCATTCAGTCTAGCCTGAATCAACAATTAGAAAAGATTCAAGCTCCTAGCGGATTACCTTTGAGTGAGCGATATCGATATCATTTGCAATCTCTATGCTTAGATGCAAACTACGTTATTGATATTCATAGTTCGAGTAACCAAGCGATTGATTACTTGTATTGCTTCCAAAGTCGAGAAGAGAGTGCCAAGGGTTTTCTTCTAGATTATGGAATTTTAATGAATGAATATGATGGCGATGCCTTTGATGAGGCATTTATGAAGCCTTGGTTGGCTTTAGAGAAGAAACTAGCAGAGTTAGGAAAAGAATGTAAGTTTGATGTCGAATCATGGACGCTAGAATTCGGTTCAGGGATGCAAATGAATCCCGACTCTGTGAAAAAGGGCATCTTTCGAATTAAAAACTACTTGGCTCAAACAGGAATTTTAAAACTTAGAGGGTTTCCGTTAGAAGGTACAGCCTCTCATCCCATCACTTTCACACTCAAAAGTAAAATTAAAAAATACTATGCTCCGGCTGGTGGAATGATTCAATCGAGAGTGCCGTTAGGAAGTTCAATTCAGGCAGGGCAGCTAGTGTATCAGGTGCTAAGTTTTAATAAAAACGGGGAGTTACCGAAATTAGTTGATGTTTGTGCTGAAACGGATGGGTTAGTGTTTGATGTTTCCACCAATCATGCCGTTAATGAGGGAGAGTATGTTTTATCGGTGATGTAGATAGCTCATACGTTGAAACCTGGGGCTACATTGGGTTATAGCTCTTTGACTTTTGACTTTTGACTTTCTTATTACTCCGTCTCACCAATCAGGGTAAAGGCTGCCCAGTTTTTGGGGTTTGGGTGTTGTTTCATCGTCGTTAACATTGTCTGTCGTAGTGCAGCGGCTTTATCAGAATTTTGTTGCATTTGAAGCATCCTTAACAATAGAATATTCAACTCACCGATCGCTTTAAAAATACCTAAAGCTTGCTCAAACGTTTGTAACGCTGCTCCCAACTGGCCTGTATTTAACTGTTGAAGACCAACCTTGTACAGCCGCAAGGCCTCGTCTTTTCCTTGTTGAGGAGTTTTTGCTTGTGCCGATGCTGCGTTTATTCCCAGAAGGGTTCTTGGTAGGGGCGACCATAAGGGTCGTATGTAAATGGTCTGAGTTAGAGACAATAGCAGAGTTGCTGTTACTAAGCCCTAGCGATGAAGACGGCAAAGCATAAATATTAAGTGTTAAGTCAAACGTCAAAAACGCTCAGGCGAGTATTAGAACCATGTGAACGAAGCTCAGAACCTCACTCACTCTCTTATATCTCTGCGGCTAGGAGGACTTCTGCCAAATTTTCCGCTCATCCTGCCAGAGACAGCAGTACATTGAAGGAGATGGACATTCATAGCAACTGGGTGAATGGAATGATACTGTTGGCGAATCAAGGAAGGGCTTAACCCGCCTCAATTCACCAGTATCTTTTACCCCCTTAGGGCGTGTTTTCAAACCCTTCGATCCCCCCAGCCAGAGTTAAAAAGGGGGGAGCATCCATTCACAGTCCCCCAAATAAAAAAAGCGTAGCATCCTCTGGCTTCCCCCCTAAAAAGGGGGAACTCGGGGCACTCTCTGGGGATAAGGGGGCAGGGAGGGGGATCGAACAGAGGGATTTAGGGGGATCTGAATCTATCTGCTTCCCCTCTCCGTTGCGGGAGGGGCTGGGGGAGGGGTCGAACCCCTCATCAATTCGCCAACAGCTTCTTTCCAATCGCCCGTAATAAATCGGTACTTTAAACTCAAAACCTCGCACAGCATGGAAGACGACGATAAAACCAACCCATTCTCAGACAACGACCAAGAAGACATCCTCAACTGGTCGAGTATTCCCCAAGCCCCTGAAGGCTTCAAATCCGGCTTTATCGGCATCATTGGACGCCCCAATGTCGGCAAATCAACCCTCATGAATGAATTGGTGGGGCAAAAAATTGCCATCACCTCACCCGTTGCCCAAACCACGCGCAACCGCTTGCGAGGTATCCTAACGACACCCGAAGCGCAGATGATATTTGTTGATACCCCAGGCATTCACAAGCCGCATCACCAACTGGGTAAAGTATTGGTACAAAATGCCCAAATTGCCATTGACTCGGTGGATGTAGTGCTGTTTGTGGTGGATGGAACCGTAGAGGCGGGAGGCGGCGATCGCTTTATCGTCGAACTCCTAACCCACACCCAAACTCCCGTAATTCTCGGTATCAACAAATCTGACCAACAGCCCTCCGATTCCCAGCAATTGGATGAAAGTTACGCCCAACTCGCAGCCCCCCACAACTGGCAAGTCGCCAAATTCTCTGCCCTCACGACTGACGGACTCGATATCTTACAACAATTATTAATAGATAACCTTGAACTAGGGCCGTATTACTATCCCCCCGACTTAGTCACCGATCAACCGGAACGGTTCATCATGGGGGAATTGATTCGAGAGCAAATTCTACTGCTAACTCGCGAAGAAGTCCCCCACTCTGTCGCTGTTACCATTGATGTGGTCGAAGAGGAACCGAAAATTACCCGCATTCTCGCCACAATTCACGTCGAACGCGACTCCCAAAAAGGGATTCTCATCGGCAAGGGGGGCAGTATGCTCAAACAAATTGGCAGCGCCGCCCGCGAACAAATGCAAAAATTAATTGCGGGTAAAGTTTACCTGGAATTATTTGTCAAAGTAGTGCCCAAATGGCGGCAATCTCGCCTGCAATTAGCAGAGTTCGGTTATCGTGTCGAAGAATAACGATGAGGGCGGTTAACGGTTGATCTGTTAAACAAACACCCGATGTTGGAGGCAAGGCATCTGGCGGCGGACTTGTTCAAGACGAACAGGATTGATTTCTGCGATCGCAACTCCTGGTTTTTCTCCGGCATCTGCTGCAATCACCCCCCAAGGATCGACTATCATTGCGTGCCCATGAGTTTGGCGCATGGCATAGTGACGCCCGGTTTGTGCGGGTGCAAGCACATAGCAGGTGTTTTCAATCGCTCTCGCTTGGAGGAGAACTTGCCAGTGATCTTTCCCGGTGTAAGCGGTGAACGCCGCAGGGACAAACAAAACGTCAGCACCTTTGTACGCCAGGTGTCGGTACAGTTCCGGGAAGCGAACGTCGTAGCATATCGAAAGCCCTAATCCGCCTAGCTGCTCCGAATGATAGACTGTCGGCAACTCGGTACCCGCCATCACCGTACTGGATTCGCAATAGGTATTGCCATCGGGGAGATTTACGTCAAAAAGATGGACTTTTTGGTAACGGGCGAGTTCAGTGCCGTTGGGAGCAATCAGTAGAGCTGTATTGTAAACTTTTTCACTATTAACAGGGACTGGAAAGCCACCGCCCAGAATGGTCACCTGAAAGCGCTGTGCCATCGTTTTGAGGAATTTTTCGCTATGTAAAGCGATCGCCGAACCTTGAGCAATCTTGTCTTGCTCTGTACCAATGAAAGAAAAGTTTTCGGGTAAGCTTACAAGTTCAGCCCCCTGGCGCACGGCAAGTTCGATCAGTTCTTCTGCCTCAACTAGGTTTTTTTCCAAGTCAGGCAGGCTGGTCATTTGAATTGCGGCGGCGAGATAAGACTTCATGTTGACTACACAACAAATACTGATTACAGAAGGAACACTTATAGAGTTAAGTTTTGCTAACTATAGCAGGCAGTGTCGTTAAAGGCTACACGCTCCGTCGAGCCAGGAGCGATGGTTTTACTAGGTTTTGTGAGCTTGACAAGGCGTTACACCAAATACAGTATTCGCTGCTAGAGTACTCCGGCTCAGTTTCATAACCTTTAACGAATGAATGTTTTACATGAACACTTTCTATAGTTCCACACACCAGCCTTTCTAGCAGCAGCGTAGGCTTCGTTACTGGGCAAGAGAGTTAGGTTTCTATTTGGTTTTGAAAGAATATTGTTCCTAATCTTACCCCAGGCAGACCCATTGGTTCTACCTGTCCTGTAAACTTCCGATGAAAGCGGTAAACTACTGACTTTTGAACGGTGCAATGTAAATAAATGTAACAACAACAGCAATCTGAAGTAAAAATCCGGAAACCTGAAACAAAACTTAAGTAGATACGTCCGTAGTGCTAGAAATCTTGTCTTCGATTTAGCTAGCCCCAGGTTCTTGTAATACCTTCATTTCGCAAACCCCAAGGAGATCTACCATGAATCTAATCCGTGAAATTGTCCAGCAAGCTCTGTCAACTGGTTATCTCACTTTAGAAGACGAAAACCAACTCCGTCAGCTTTTAGCGACCAAGTACGACTGGGAAGACTTTCAAGCTTTTATTAGATTACAACAAGAGGCCATGGAAGGTAGGGTGCGGCAAGAGTCTCGTGAGTTGCTGCAATCTAGACCTGTGTCCGAGAGGAGTTTCAATGAAGAGGTGGCGATCGCTACCTAAAGCCGCAGAATTACACTCCTCTAGTGTTATAGGATGTCAAGAAGGAAATCTTGAGATGTGGGACACTGAGAAATAGTAATAACGTTACAGTTGAGGCAACAGCCTCTAATCTCCAGTGGTAGAAATCTCTGTCCTGATCAAAACTTTTGTAGCTGTGTTTGTCCTGGTGGATGCTTTGGGCAATCTACCCATTGTTTTGGTTCTGACTAAGGGCATGGAACCAGAGCAGAGAAATAGTGTTGTAGATCGAGCGAGTGTAGTGGCGACATTCGTGTTGCTGGCATTTGCCTTTGGGGGTCAATGGATTTTGAAATACTTGGACATCAGCATGGGGTCTTTGCAGATAGCTGGTGGACTACTCCTGTTGCTCATTGCTTTACGTATGCTAGAGGGAGAACTGAATACGCCCCTTGTTGAACAGGGGCATGATGTAGCGATTACTCCCCTAGCGTTGCCTCTATTAGCAGGTCCAGGAACACTGAGTACCGTAATGTTGTTAATGTCCGAATCTCCAGATGCTCACCTCAGCGTGGTGGTTGGTATTGTATCTGCCATGCTTGTCAGTTGGTTGATTGTGCGTCAGGCAAGTCACATCGATCCGTGGCTTGGTCAAGAAGGTGCGCTGATTGTCATGAAACTTTTAGGCTTTCTGTTGGCAGCATTGGCAGTAGAAATTGGTAGTGCTGGAATTCGTGCGCTATTTCTCAGTTGACGCTAACAGCTCAGCGGCCTGTCAAATTTGAGTAGGACATTTGTATTTTTAGAGCTCACTTATCTTTATCGCTAAAGGCAGATACTCCTTTAAATAGCATGAGTAGACCGCCGATCAAGATAGCCAGGGCTAACCCACCTGCTACTAAGTCCATGAAGTTGGTCGTTTCCATTACCCAAAGTGTTTCCTTGCTTCGCTTTTTACCAACGACAATTGATTAGCCGCTGTACAGTACAACAACATAGACAGGAAAAAAAGCCCGTGACGAGGATTGAACTCGTGACCTCACCCTTACCAAGGGTGTGCTCTACCACTGAGCTACACGGGCAAGTAACTTTGGATTTTAGATTCTCGATTTTGGATTAGCTTAATCTAAAACCCAAAACCTGAAATCCAAAAGTCTTAGTGGTGGGCCGGGCTGGATTTGAACCAGCGTAGGCGTAGCCAGCGGATTTACAGTCCGCCCCCATTAACCACTCGGGCACCGACCCATTTGAACCACGATTACTAATGTTAGCACAGCTTTTTTTAGTTTCCAAGGTTTTTTATTCAAAATCTTTTCCCTTGTCTTCCTTTAGATCCCCCCAGCCCCTTAAAAAGGGGGAGAATCTGCTCAAAGTCCCCCTTCTTAACTCGGATTTAGGGGGATATTCCTTTCCATGAGTGCAATAACAAGTACTTTGAAAACACGCCCTAGGCCTCAGCTTCCCCCTGTTCGCATCACCTTGCTAGAAGCACTAGCATTTCTGGCCTTGGCTAGCCGACTGGGGAAATCACTTTCATCGTAAATTTCGCCCACCAGCTCCTCTAGAATATCTTCCAACGTTACTAGCCCGACTGTGCCCCCATATTCATCAACAACAATGGCGATGTGAAAGCGCTGTTGCAGCATTTCCTTAAGCAAATTGGCAACTCGTTTCGTGTCCGGAACATACACAGGTGGGTCCATTGCCTCTGTAACCAAAATGTGATTGTGGCCTTCTTTTTGGGCTAAGGTCAGCTGCTGTAGTGCCCGCTTGAGGTTAACAATCCCCACAATTTGGTCTTTTGACTCCTCCTGCACAGGAATGCGGGAATAGCCAGTCTCCAGACAGAAATTCACCAAATTCGGCAGCGTCTCCTCATGGGAAATGGTGCGCATCTCAATCCGAGGCTTGACCAAATCGCGAACACTCAGACTGTCTAACATCAGCGCTTTTGAGAGCAGTTGATGTTTATCGAGATCCAATTTGCCTTTGCCACCCAAAACTTCAATCAGCAACATTAGGTCTTTTAACGATTCTCCTTCCTGGACAACCCCTCCTTGGAACAATCGAATCGCTGTTTGAGCAATCATCTCGAAAAAATAGGTAATCCCAAAAAAAGAAAGAAGCCTAGACAGCCAATAGATCGGACGTACTATTACTCGAAAAATTGGCAATACATTGTTAATCGCTACAGATTTAGGCGTAATTTCTCCGAAAATCAGCACAAGAATGGTGACGACAGCCGTAGCAATTCCCAAACCCGCATTGCCTAGCCAAAGAGCGAAGATGTTACTGGTGAGAATGGCTGAAAAATTGTTGACCAGGTTGTTGCCCACTAAAAGCGTGGTGATGAACCGAGCACGTTTGTCTAAAACCAGGCGAAACATGCCGCTTGGGTCGCCTTGGTCTTGAATCAGTGCCCTAAGCTTGAGGTTATCGAGAGCTGTGATGGCTGTTTCTGACCCGGAAAAGATAGCTGATAGGATTAGCATCAAGACCAACACAGCTAAATCAAGCCACACACTCCCCAACAGGGGACCAATCTCAGTAGTAGCCAGAAAGTAGAGCGCAAATGTGACTGACGAAGAAATCACATGGAGAGTGCAGCGATTTTAACTGCAAAACTTAGGAGAAGACTGCCTTACCAGATAGCGCTGGTAGGTCAGTGAATGTAAATGGCTGAATTTTTACTTTAGCGTTGAAGCGCTCAAGTGAGCGCAGCGAGAGACTAAATTTTTACACAATCGGTAGCTTTGATTTGCCCTATCTATCACGGGGACAAGAAGCATTCTCTCAAGTGACACACGTTCTGCGCCGGCTAGACTAGCGCTTAACTGGGTTCCGTTTTGTTAACGCCAGCCCAGAAATGGGGGCGCTGGGCATTATCCAGTGGCTGAATTGGCTCAATAAGTAGTGTAGGCTGACCCAGTTTGTGTTATTCACATATTCTCGCCGTCTAGCAGGGCAGAAAATGGCTCTTGATAGATTGTTCTTCTCGAACCCTCCGTGATTAACCTACCGTGTAAGCGGTGTGAAGTGCCCACCACAGCAACAGACCGATACTACCCAAAACCAGCGCTGTCGAAATAGCGATCGCCTTTGGGCTATCAGCGCCTTTAAACTTCATGATTCCACGATTTAGGTCTGACATATCGCTTTGGCTCCTATCCTTCTTTAATGCAAGCGATCAAACAACTCGAATATATCCTGGTCTAGATTAGCGATCAACGGAAGATGAATCCATCACTCAACCGATTGATTTCAGGAATGAGGTATTCAGTGAACATCTTGCTGGTAAGTTTAGCCATATTGGTTGGGCTGTTGATTGTCTTAGAAGTGGGATTACGGTGGCTACTGGGCATGGGCAATCCCCTGCTTTATCTGGCGGATGAGGAGATTGGGTACTTGCTAGCCCCTAACCAACGCATGAGGCGGTTTGGCAATCGCATTTTGATTAATGACTATTCGATGCGAAGTCCAGCGATTACAAGGACGCGACCTGTCTCAACGCTGCGGGTGATGTTATTGGGAGATTCTATTGCCAACGGCGCTTCATGGACAGACCAAGAGCGAACGATTTCAGCACGGATGAGCACTGAACTTGAACGCCTAGTCCAGCAAGCATCGGGTCAAGGTCTACTTTTACAAACGCCATTTGAGCGTGTAGAAGTCATGAATGCCTCTGCTAATTCTTGGGGGCCCCAGAATGAGTTAGCTTATCTCAAACGCTTTGGGACGTTTGAAGCTCAAGCCGTCGTGTTGCTGCTCAATACCGATGATTTATTTGCGGCTGCACCGACTTCCGAGAAAGTGGGGCGCGATCTCAATTACCCGAACCGTAAACCCTCTTCAGCTTTAGCCGAAGTCCTCAATCGCTACCTGTTGCCAAGGATACCTCGTCTCACTATAAAGGCCGTATTCACGGGGGTGAGAGGAATTTTTACCCAAGAAGCGACTACTTTGAAGCCAGTGGAATTCGCACAGACAAAAATCTCTGTATCGAGGGATGAGTTGTTAGTGTCTAATTTGGATGCCATCCGTCAAATTCACGCCCTAGTGGTTAGTACAGATGCTCAGTTTCTGCTTGCCATGACGCCTCTATTGCGGGAAATTGGTGAGCCGGAACCGCGCGACGATGAACTCCAAGCCCGCCAGCACCTCACTCAACTGACTCAAGACCAACACATTAGCTATCTAGATTTTCTGCCAATGTTCAACGGTTGGGAAACACCTCATAGGTGGTATCGTGACCACATTCACCTGAGTCCTCAAGGAAATCAAGCTGTCAGTGAAGCGATCGCACACTCACTCCAGCAACTCTTACGGCTATCAGCAACATCGGTTCAAGAGTAATAAAGGGGTTTCCCGTTGAGTTCAGTACACTTGTAGGGGCGAACCGCCGTTCGCCCTTTGCGAAGAGAGCATTTGGGAGAGCAAGGGTAAGGGAGTTGGTAAGAGTCCTCTGTTAACCTACCCTTACCGTCACTCTATCCTCTACCCTGTCAATCCCATTCGCCCCGTTCCCAGTTGTACCTTCAGAACTTGGTTTTAATAACTGACTGCTGTTACTGGGCGCACATTGAGGTCACGCAGCTCTCTGTCCAACGGTTGCCAAACTTGACCGTCCAGAGCCATTTGCTCAACCAAACTCGCCAGACGGAGAGCCTTGAGCGCCTGTTCACCACCCACAGAAGGCTGATTCCCGCCTCGCACACAGCTGACAAAGTGTTCTAACTCTGCACAGAGTTTATCAATGTTGCTGGTGAAAACCTTTTCAATCAAGCCATCTTGCCGATAATACACCTGACCATAATCCGTTATGCAGTTCGCTGGCGGTTGCCGATGAATCAGAATCTCGTTGTTGAGAAAA
>DATNPV010000001.1:0-45708 GCA_036703055.1 Waterburya sp. | reverse complement strand
TAAATACTCTCAAGCCTCAACACTGGTAGGAATGGCTAGTGAGTTAATCACCTCTGGACAAACGGAACCCGCCTCCTACCTTTTAAACCAAGCCGTTGAGCTTGTTGGATTGCATTAGCGTAATTGGCTGTACCCATACATAAGGGCGAGTGGAGCAAGGTTTCTAAAATGTTGTCCTTAGCCCTTACATTTGTCAATCCTTAAATTGAAAACTAACTAATTTAGTATCACAAATAACTTTAACAAGCCTTAGAGTAATACAACTTTCTATAAAAAATTTAAAGCTTGAGATATTTAGTTACCGTAGGAGTTATTGTAGAGAAGCTAATTTAGAGCAGCAGTCTATATCCATATCCAAATACAGCATATTTTCGTTAATTAAACACACCAATCAGGAGAGAATCAACATGTACGGTATTGATGTTTTTCAAGGGGATGGAAGAGTCGATTGGATGGAAGTTAAGAATTATGGCAAAACATTTTCTTTTGTTAGAGCAACGGAAGGTACTAGTATAAAAGACTCGATTTTTTCTCATCATTGGTCAGTCTTGAAGATGAATGGCATTATTCGCGGTGCCTACCACTTCTTTCATCCTCTCAAATCTGACGCCACTAAACAGGCCGAAGAATTTCTCAAAACAATCGGTAAACTAGAGCCCGGCGACTTACCGCCAGCCTTTGATGTGGAAGTAACAGACGATGCCGATGCCGCTACCATAGTCAAAAAAATGAAAGAATGGCTAGCGGTGGTTGAAAAAGGACTTCAGCAACAAACAGGCAAGAAAATCAAGCCAATCATTTATACCTTTCCCAGCTTTTGGATTGATAAGCTGAAAAATCCTTCTGACTTTTCCAGCTACCCTCTCTGGATTGCTCATTTTGACGTGGAGACGCCCACGATTCCGAGCAGTTGGGGAAAAGGAAATTGGCTCATCCATCAATACAAAGGAGATGTGAAGAACGTCCCCGGTGTTAGTGAGAGAGCTGACCTCAACCGATTTAATTCGTTTCAAGAAGGTTCAACTGGCTTACTAGTTAAAGATATTCAGCAACGGTTGAAAGACCTGCAAAAACCAGAATTTGATCCAGGTAATGTTACTGGGATATTTGATAGTCGCACAAAAGCCGCGATTATCGCTTTTCAAGACTCGAAGAAGCTCCAAGCTGATGGGATTGTTGGCCTAAAAACTTGGGTAGCTTTACTTTGGGCTTAGCTCATTCTTTGGGTAATGGTTCAAAGGGAATGGGTAATGGGTAATGGGTAATGGGTAATGGGTAATTTCAACCTTGACCTATTACCCAACTTAGCGTTAGTAGCTTCCCATGATCATACCGCTAAAGATATTGAAGTTTTTGTCGAGTGTACTGATTAAACCCAAAGCATCCGAGAGGACTTTTGGAGGGTTAGAAATTAGTGTATCCTCAGCAATCAAACGCTTGAAGTCAACTTTCACCTCACCTTTACGTTCAGTTTTTCCATCTATCTCATAAAATTTGACGCCTGCTAATTGCATAACTTTGATAAATTCCTGCGCCATGATGCCGTAACCAATGGTGGTGGAGTGAATGCCATCTAGTGAGAATAAGCCGCCTTTCGTGCGACCATTGGGGCCTGAAGTAAAGAAGCGGGAATCAGGTGGCACAGGTTTAAGTGCTTGTAGTTCAGGCGGCAGTTTATACTCACCACCAACTTTAGTCCACCAACTCGGTCTGGCATCCGGGTCATCAAGATAGCGCCGGGAGGCTAAGCGATCGAGTAACCCAGCCGCTTCAAACACATACCAATCTCTGCCTTCCATTCGGCCTTGACGCACGACTTCTGTAATAAATTCGTTGTACTGGTCGATCGCGCTATCAATCGCCCTAGCTTCCTGTTCAGTCAGGTTTGGGTGCTTATTTGGATCAAAATCGTCGTCATTAATCCAAGGCAAGGTGTAAAAGGGGAAGTATCGAGAATCCGGCCTGACTTTGTTACCTTCACGATCTTTATTTACACCATGAGCGAAGGGCGCGATCGTAACGTGAGGTACTGTTCCCCAAATTACATGACGCGCACGAATTTTTTTGACTTCCTCAACGATCTTGTCGAGTTCCGCCTTAAAGTGAATCGGACGCCAAACCGTATAGCGATCATTCACGTCCATATTGTCATAGCCTTCGGCAGTCCACTCCACCTTGAATGTGAGAATGCTGCCCAGTGCATTATTAGCACCAATCAGAATAATTAACGTTTCAATGCCATCTTCGTCTGGGTTTTCTGGCGTCCCCTCCCGCGAGAGTGCGGCGGCTGCTTGCAGAGGCGTGAGGGTATTACCCTGTGCATCGCGTGCTGAATTCAAAACCCGTATGGCAGCACGTTCGTTGTGGTACTCCACCGTCTGCCGGATTAGATCATCTTTTGGTGGGTGTTCATCTAATATCTTTTGACAGAGCTGGGCTGTGCGGGAGAGGGTATTTCGTAAATCCCATCCATACACCGCTAGGTTGTGATTGATCAATCCCTTTGCATCAGGTGCAATAGAGCCATCTCCACGTTCCCAATAATCCTCGACTTGGTCTAAGTAGTTGCGTACAAATGATAGAAAAGAGGCGAATTCCCACCACTGTATATCTTCACCAAACTTTTGTTCAATCTGTCGCGTCAGATGTTCTAAGTTGATTGGTAACCCGTCACCTGGGCCATTATAAATGGGATAACGTAGTTGCCTCCATCCCATTTCTCTAGCAATAATCCTAGGATAAGAAAGCCTTGTATTAAAAATCGCTCCGCTTTGAAAACCCTGAGTTAGAGAATCCCCAATTGCCACGAGACGATGTGGAGGAGTTCCCTGTCGGTTGACCTTAACAGCAATGCCAAGAGTTGGGTCTGTAATGGGTTCACGCGCCTCGGCTCGAATCTTAACATCGTCTGGCGTTTTAGCATCAAGCATACGAGGTGTGACTGCTTTTACCATAGTATTTCCTTACTCCAGGATAAAGACTGAAATGATGAACAATAAAGACTAAAAATCCTTCTATTCATCCAAAATTAGAGGCAAATTTGTGAACAAGAGAAAAACTCAGCTTATCCCTACCCTTTGCCTGGAGTGGGACGCTGCGGCAAGCCGTTACGTTACGCCTCTACGTAAAAAATGCACGAGAGCAGACACGTCCTAGGTGCGAACTCTCCAAGCCTGACCCCAATATTTTCCTGTAAACTCACTGTTAATACCTTCAACCGAGGAAGAAGTAGGTTCGTACTTGACACCGCGATACATCAGTTGAATCTTGGTCTCCGCTTGAGGCTCAGTTCTGCGTTCCGAGGGTAACAATTGTCGTTTATTGCTCACAACCACGAGGATTAAAAGTAAGAACTGAAGGAGCCAAGGCGCCAAAACCAAACTTCCAATTAAGCTGAGCAGTAAAATTGAGGCAGCAAGTTCGGCAATTTCATCAGGTGAATGCTTACAAATATAGGCACAAATCAAAACAATAGTCAGGGAAATCAGGAACACTAGAGACATACCTATTCCCTCCTTGGTTAAGAGCAGAGGTGTATAGTTTAGAGACGGCTAGTAATTAGCTTCCCTTGAAATTACTCACTAATAGGTAAAACTTCCTAAGGTTTTAATTTACGCCAATCCAGTAAAGTTTAGGGGGTAGTTTGAATTTTTTGGGCAAATTTTAATTAAAGTTAATATTATTAACAATTAAATTATAAAATTAAAATAAAAAAGTTATGAGTCAGGAGTCAGAAGCTAGGAGAGAGTGATTATTTCCAAGAACTCTCTCCCTCAAAAGCCAGGTGCTAACCTACGCTGAGGTCATCTCACTATTGAGAGTTGCTGCCCTCAGAGTCGTAGGCTTGAGTGAAAGACCAATCCGGATCTTCTTGACTACGACGGTCAACATTGTTGAGTTTCGACTTGCGTCCAGAGGTGGAAAAACCAACAAGAGCGGAAACACCAAGAACGACGATCGCTAAAATTTCCATTTATTCTGCCTCAATGTGATTGATACTTCGACGGTGAAAGTGTTTGATGAGTTAAAACACGCCGTACACAGTGCTGTTTCGAGAGCAACTGGTCGTTGTGTAGTAGGGGTTTGCACCGAATAGTTTGACGAAGGCTTGAGCTACGTGAAGAAACACTTTCCTCAAGACTCAGGGGTTTACTTCAAAAATTCCCTAGGTAGGGTGAGTGAAATCACTGCCATAGATTACTGAGGCGGTAAGCGGTTTCTGGAGGCTTCATGAAAGCTTTTTATTTCCTTCAAGGCTCTGTTGAAATTTGATTAAACTTGCTTTTCTCCGGAACAAAAATGTCCATTTTTACTTATAATCTCACAAGGGTGGTGTATAAACTTTGATTTATAAGAGGGGCGATCGCCTAGCCAAATGCAGTGAACTTCTTCTCTGTTTCCAGAGTTCTATGCAGGAGATACCACCGAAGCATCGCTTAACTTTTCTGTAACATTCTGTAACAATAGAGGTAGCCTGTCACCAAAGAGCAGGCTAGTACTTGCGCTTTCACGCCATCCTCAAAATCGTGTTGCCAGATGAATCTACCTGCATCCAGCCGACTTCAATTCACCCCAGATTTAAACATCTGCCGTGTTTTAAACGGAATGTGGCAAGTGTCGGGTGCGCATGGACGCATCGACCCGAAACGCGCCATTGAGAGTATGTTCAACTACATGGATGCAGGCTTTACCACTTGGGATTTAGCCGACCATTACGGCCCAGCCGAAGACTTAATCGGAGAATTCAGGCGTCAACTCATCAATACTCGTGGTCAAGATGCTTTATCTAATCTTCAAGCCTTTACCAAGTGGGTGCCAAGACCAACCCGAATGACGAGGCAGTTGGTGGAACAAAACATTGATATCTCCCTGAAAAGAATGGGGGTTGCAACCCTCGACCTGCTGCAATTCCACTGGTGGGAATATCGGGATAAAAATTACTTGGATGCCCTCAAGTACCTGTCGGAACTTCAGGAGGAGGGCAAAATAAGGCATCTTGCTCTAACTAACTTTGATACAGAACACCTGAAAATTATTACTGAGGCAGGCATCAAAATCGTATCAAATCAGGTGCAGTTTTCCCTCATCGATCGCCGTCCGGAAGTCAACATGGTGTCGTTTTGTCAAGAGCATGACATTAAACTTTTCACTTACGGCACACTGTGCGGTGGCTTACTGTCACAGAAGTATTTGGGACAACCTGAGCCACGAGGTGGAGAGCTTTCTACAGCTAGCCTGAGAAAGTACAAAAACATGATCGATGCATGGGGGGGTTGGAGTTTATTTCAAGAATTGCTGGCTGTACTCAAGCAAATTGCCGATAAACAGGGTGTGAGTATTCCCAATGTAGCTGTGCGTTACATCCTGGATAAACCGACAGTGGCTGGTGTGATTGTCGGTGCAAGGCTGAGTGTATCCCAGCATTGGGACGATAACGCTAGAGTATTTAACTTGACAATTGATGCAGAGGATGAGGCACGAATTAATGCTGTGCTTGGAAAATCACGCAATCTTTATCAGTTGATTGGGGATTGCGGGGATGAATACAGAAGATAAGTGAGAAGCGATCGCCTCTGCCAGCTTACTTCACCCCAATCGTCTGAGAGTCCCCTTAAGATCGAAGTATGAAGAAAGTTTTCGGGTTGGGGTTATGAAACGCATCGTCTTAATTGCTGGGTTTGAATCCTTCAACGCCGACTTGTACCGCAAAGCGGCTCATTTAGCACAACAGCGCTGTCCTGAGTTAGATATTCGAGTATTTAGCGATTGCGCTCTCACAACGGAACCCGCCGCCGTCGAAGCAGCCCTGAAAGACGCCGATGTCTTCTTCGCCAGTCTGATATTTGATTACGATCAGGTACAGTGGCTCTTGCGTCGCACTTCATCCATCCCCATCCGCTTAGTCTTTGAGTCCGCCCTCGAATTAATGAGTCTCACCCAAATCGGTGACTTCAAAATTGGGGATAAGCCCAAAGGGATGCCCAAGCCGATTAAATTCATCCTCGACAAATTCAGCAACGGACGGGAAGAGGACAAACTCGCGGGTTACATCAGCTTTTTGAAAACCGGCCCCAAGCTGCTGAAATACATTCCTGCCAAGAAAGTCCAAGACTTACGCAACTGGCTGATTATCTACGGGTACTGGAATGCAGGTGGTGCAGATAACGTAGCCTCGATGTTCTGGACGCTAGCCGAGAAATATCTGGGGTTAGAAGTGGGAGAAATTCCGCCCGTGCAAGAAACTCCCAACATGGGCTTGCTGCATCCCGACTATACAGGGTATTTTGAATCTCCCCGAAACTATCTGGAATGGTATCGCCAAAGCAAGCCAGAAACTTGGCATTTACCCATAGTAGGAATCTTGCTGTATCGCAAGCACGTCATCACCAAACAGCCTTACATTCCCCAGATGATTCGCCAGTTTGAGAAATCGGGATTAGTGCCACTGCCCATTTTTATCAATGGCGTTGAAGGGCATGTTGCGGTACGAGATTGGATGACATCTACCCACGAAACACAGGAACGCAAGCTGGGTAATGTGGAAACTCCTTCCTTATCGCGTGAAGCGGTAGAAGTCGATGCAGTTGTCTCTACCATTGGGTTTCCATTAGTCGGTGGCCCTGCGGGTTCGATGGAAGCGGGGCGTCAGGTGGAGGTTGCCAAGCGCATCCTAACCGCTAAAAACGTCCCCTATTTCGTTGCCGCACCGCTACTGATTCAGGATATTCACTCCTGGACGCGCAAGGGAATTGGGGGGTTGCAAAGTGTCGTATTATATGCATTGCCTGAATTGGATGGAGCGATCGATCCTGTACCGTTGGGTGGTTTGGTGGGAGAAGACATTTATCTAATTCCCGAACGGGTGAAGCGGTTAACGGGACGCATCAAGCGCTGGATTGCTTTGCGGAAGACACCGCCATCGGAGAGAAAAATTGCGATTATTCTTTATGGCTTCCCGCCTGGGTATGGGGCAGTCGGAACAGCCGCTTTATTAAATGTACCGCGATCGCTCCTTAAATTCCTTCATGCTCTCAAAGACCAAGGCTACAACGTTGGGGAATTACCGGATGATGGCGAAGAACTCATTCGCAGGGTGAAAGAGGCAGACGAAGTTACCCCCCCAACCCCCCCTTATCAAGGGGAGGCTAAGGAAATCTCCCCCCCTTACCAAGGGGGGGCAGGGAGGGGTTCCACCGTTAATGCTAGAACCTTGGAAAACTGGCTGGGTTACCTCCTAACTACCCGCATCGAGAAGCAGTGGAAATCCCTCACTGGGACTGGCATCAAAACTTACGGCGATGAATTCCAAATTGGTGGCATTCAGTTAGGAAATGTTTGGATTGGGGTACAACCGCCTCTCGGTATTTCAGGTGACCCGATGCGGCTAATGTTTGAACGAGATATGACGCCTCATCCACAATATGCCGCGTTCTACAAATGGTTGCAAAATAAATTTCAAGCTGATGCTGTGGTTCATTTTGGAATGCATGGCACGGTTGAATGGTTGCCGGGTTCTCCGCTAGGAAATACGGGCTATTCTTGGCCGGATATTCTTCTAGGAGATATGCCTCATCTCTATATTTATGCTGCCAATAATCCGTCTGAATCAATGTTGGCAAAACGTCGGGGCTATGGTGTGCTCATTTCCCATAATGTACCGCCTTATGGTCGTGCTGGGTTGTATAAGGAATTAATGGCACTACGGGATTTAATTTCGGAGTATCGAGAAGACCCCGAAAAGAATTACGCTCTTAAAGAGGCGATTTGCAAGAAGATTGCGGACACGGGGCTAGAGGCAGATTGCCCGTTTGAGGATGCGAAAAAGTTGGGAATTGCTTTTACTCCGGAGAATGCCCGGATGTTTAGTGCCCATGCGTTTAATGATTATTTAGTGAAGTTGTACGAATATTTGCAAGTGGTGGAACAACGTTTGTTTTCCTCTGGGTTGCATACGCTGGGCGAACCGCCGGATGCTGAAGAGTTGGCATCGTATTTGCAAGCTTATTTTGGGGAGGAGTTATCGGAAGAGGTGGTGGAGACGATTGCGGAGGGAAGAATCGAACCACAGAGGCGCAAAGAACGCAGAGAGGAGGGTTTGGAGAGGTTGGAGGAGGGGTTGAGGATTCGTGAGTTGTTGATGCAAACGAGTGATGAGTTGACGAATCTTTTACGAGGGTTGAATGGGGAGTATATTCCGCCTGCACCGGGGGGTGATTTGTTGCGGGATGGGTTGGGTGTGTTGCCGACGGGGCGGAATATTCATGCGTTAGATCCTTATCGGATGCCGTCGCCTGCGGCGTATGAACGGGGGCGAGAAATTGGACAAAAAATTATTGCCCAGCATTTGCAAGAACATGGTGAGTATCCGGAAACGGTGGCGGTGATGTTGTGGGGGTTGGATGCGATTAAAACGAAGGGCGAATCTCTGGGTATTTTGCTGGAATTGGTGGGTGCAGAACCAGTCAAAGAAGGGACGGGGCGAATTGTCCGTTATGAGTTGAAACCGTTGGCAGAGGTGGGGCATCCTCGGATTGATGTGTTGGCCAATCTTTCGGGGATTTTCCGGGATAGCTTTGTCAATATTATTGAATTGCTGGATGATTTGTTTAAGCGGGCATCGGAGGCAGAGGAACCGGACGATCAGAACTTTATCAGAAAACATGCTTTGATTTTGCGATCGCAAGGTGTCAATAATTCCTCTGCGCGATTGTTTTCTAACCCAGCTGGGGATTTTGGTTCTTTAGTAAATGACCAAGTTGTAGATGGTAACTGGGAATCTGGGGATGAGTTGGGGAATACTTGGGCGACGCGTAATGCATTTAGTTACGGCAGACAAGATAAAGGGCAAGCGCGTCCGGAAATCCTCAACCAACTCCTAAAAACCACCAGCCGCATTGTTCAGGAAATCGACTCGGTAGAGTACGGACTGACTGATATTCAGGAATACTACGCCAATACGGGCGGTTTGAAACGGGCAGCGGAAAAACAGCGGGGCAAAACGGTAAACGCCAGTTTTGTGGAAAGCTTCTCGAAAGATACAACACCCCGAAAATTGGAAGATTTACTGCGTCTGGAGTACCGCACGAAGTTGCTAAATCCCAAGTGGGCAGATGCAATGGCAAATCAAGGTTCTGGCGGTGCTTATGAAATCTCGCAACGAATGACAGCGTTAATAGGTTGGGGCGGTACGGTTGATTTTACCGATTCTTGGGTATACGACCAAGCGGCGGATACATATGCCTTAGATACAGAGATGGCGAAGAAGTTGCGAGAGGCAAATCCTGAAGCGTTTCGCAATGTTGTGGGCAGGATGTTGGAAGCGCATGGGCGAGGTTTCTGGCAACCGAGTGAGGAGAAGTTGCAGAAGTTGCGGGCACTGTATGAGTTGACGGATGAGGAATTGGAAGGAGTGGCAGTTTAGGGAAATATAATGAGATTAAATCATTCGTAAAACTGACAGGTAATTGGGAATGGGAATTAAAACGTCTTCTCAATTACCAATTAGTAAATATGATAGCCATCTCACAACAACCGCAAAAAATGACTATTGAGGAATACCTCGAATGGGAACCTCAACAAGACGTTCGCTACGAATATGTCAATGGTGAAGTCTTGGCCATGACCGGCGGTACAATTCCTCATAATGACATTGCTCTTAATCTCTACAGAGCCTTGTATCCGCATCTGCGTTCTAGAGGCTGTCGAGCGAACGTGTCAGATGTGAAGGTGCAAGTCAGTCCTCAAAGCCCTTACTACTATCCTGATGTTATCGTCAGTTGCGATCCTCAAGACCTCAATGCCCGCAATTTTATTCAAAATCCAAAACTCATTGTCGAAGTCCTTTCCCCTGGTACAAGTGCTAAAGATAGAGGGGAAAAATTCACTTACTATCTGACCATTCCCACTTTACAAGAGTATATTTTGATTGATTCTGAAAAATTTTCTGTCGAGCGTTACTGCCGAGGAGAGGGAAGAATGTGGCTTTACTATCCCTACACGGCTGGAGACATGATTACTTTATCAAGTATTGAATTTGAGTTTCCGATTGAACTGGTTTATGAAGGTGTTGTATTTGAAACAGAAGCGTAAAATGGAATGCCATAACCCATCAATAAGATGATTTCGATCTAGAACAGCTTTGGTCTGTGGTAACTTCAGCTATTCCCACACTGATGGCTCAGTTGGAGCCTCTGATACCACCTCTACCACCAGAGATACGATAATCTTATCCTCTCGTGTTGGCATTACTATAAAGTCATATTATTCTTACAAAAGAAGGACATCCAGCCACACTATCAGTCCCCAATCATCCTGAAGTAGCTCGTGCCACGTTACGAAGTTTAATTGCTAAGGAGGGAACCGCTCACAATCTGTTTGAATCCGGCGGTGATGTCAAAACTCATCAGTTGCATAAAAGACCCGATTTCCCTCTAAAACTGCGTTTGATACTGTACCTCAGCGCGACTATCGCCCGAAAGATCGGTTGAACCTCGCAAAATTGTCTTATTGTTGAGACGATAACGCAGACCATATTGGGCCGGCTGATCGGTCGTCAACTCCTTCGACACAGAAACAGAGAGATTACGTCCGATATCAACCCCTGCTTCAGCACTCAGTCCTAAGGTGGAATTGCGCCTATTTTTGTCGTTGATAATTGTTGTGGGGTAAAGACGAAACTCACTCAATCCTAAAGCGTCACCGATGATGTTTTGCACATTATTCAGTAACACGGAACCGGCAAGGTTGACTAAGCCGAGTGTTGTATCCCCTCGGCCTAAGGTATCGACAAAGCTACCACCCAAAAGTGCCACGATTTCGGTTTTGCTGCGGGCTGGAGTACTGGTTAGTTCTAGGTTATCGGCTAGCTGGCTGGCGGGTCCGGTTGCTTTAGCCAGAATGCGTACTGTTTGTACATTGCCCAAAGCCGCTGTTAAGGGGACATCCTGAATCTCAGCAGACAGGGGGTCGTTGGGCAGCCGTCGTTGGGTTGCTTCGGCTACTGATGCCACTAACCGTACATTCAGGATGGGGTCAAGTCCTCGACTGGGAACAAACTGAGCAGTATTGTTACGACTCCGTGTTAACCGGAATTGGGTCGTGAAAAGATTAACTTGACCACGCTTGAGATAAATCGTTCCTTCTGGTCTAAGGCCACCTAGAGGGCCATTCAAGGTTAGCGTTCCATCGGCAAGGAAACTCAAGATCGGGGCTTTTGTGATTTGGATGTTTTTGTCCAGCTTGAGCTTTAAGTCATTGAACTCAAAGCGGCTGGTTGAAGACGAGTCACTATTAGGAGTACTCGTACTAACAGCCACAGTAGTACCATCACTTGTCCCCGTACTGGCAGGAGTACTATTACCCCCTTCGCCACCTCCTGTGGCAGTCGTTGGATCGGCAAGGGATACTTGTCCATTAAACAAGTTAACTTGACCGCCAATCTTGGGAGATAAAGCTGTACCTGAAATTAGCACATCACCTTGGACACGACCTTTGTAAAGTCCTTTGAGATTGATAGCTAACTCACCGATATCCACCTTGAGCGGATTTTCTTGGGTGGCTTCCTTATAAATCGGAATATTTCCTGCGGCGGTGATTGTCCCTCCACCAAACTGAGCCGTTACTGTATCGACCCGAATATCGTCAAAGTCGAACAAGATTTTGCCTGTAACATTGGTTAGAGGTTGGGGAAGCGCAGAAGCTTGGATGGTGGCCTGGTCTACAGTCGCCGTTCCTTGAGCCAGAAGTTGTGTAGGTCGGTTCGTTTGGGGGTCAACCGTGCCGGAAATGTTCAACTGCACATCGCCAGTACCACTCACCCAATTAACCTGTCCTCCCGTAAACAGATTTAACAGTGCGAGTCCATCATTTTGGACGTTGATGTTGAGCGCTAACTTGTTGTCCGTGGGTGCTACTGTAGCAACAGGTAACTTATAGGGAATCGTCCCACCAATGGCGAGGGGATTGTTGGCATTGGCAAGCTGAACTGTACTACCAAAATTGAGACGAGCATTGCTGTAGCTGAAACTCCCTTGAGCGGCCTGAACTTTTGTCCGGTTGAGTGTGGCATCGGTTAGGGCGACAACCCCCCTAGCTTGGGGATTTTTGATGCTACCGGAGAGTGTCGCTGTGGCATTCAAGTACCCGGTGAGTCCAACTAGATTGGGTGGTACATTGCTCACTCTGGAGAGAACCGCTTGCAACTGTTCAATCGGAATGTTCGTGAGTTGCAACTGACCGGATTGAGTTTCGCCGCCGATCGTACCGGAGAAGTTGGCATAGCTTTCTCCTGATTGGAAGCGCAAGGGTAGCAGGGAAAGGACGCCATTTTGGAATTTGCCTTCAGCAATCACCTCGTTAGCGCTATACGGCCCCCACTGCCAATTTTGGCCTTTAACATTGAAATCAGCATTGATGCCAGATGCTAAGGAGCCTGTCACCGTGACTGTTCCCGAAAATTCCCCTTTTGCTTGAGTTAATGGGGGCAAGGGAGCGGCATCTGCCCGATCTTGTTGTTGTTGTAAAAGGGCCTCAATTTCTGCTAGACGGCGGAGTTGGGTTTGCAGAGGTGATTGGGGGAGTCCGGCGGCTACTTCTGCGACATTGGTCGCTCTGCCGTAGGTAGGAGCGTTGAAACCCCGACTCAAATCAGAAATATCGAAGATTTGCAGCGCGGTGAGAACACTCTGGATGTCTCCTTTGGGAACATCGAGTTTGGCTTGGAATTGAGGGCCATTACTGGTTTGATTGAGATTAGCGGAGATTAAGTATTCATTCTTGCCTTGTTGGAACTTCCCATTGTTCAGGGCAACAACGCCATTCGCATATTCCAGAGTCCCAGTGAAAGAGTCACCTCTGAGAGTGCCAATAACGGGATTGGCGATCGCAACGGTACCCGAAACGCCATAATTATTGAGGTTAACCGCTAAGTCACCAGAGAGGCGCCCATCCAACGGTTGAGAGGCGATCGCCGCAGGTAGAGGAGCGACACTTTTAATCAAGCTAATGGGGAAATTTTGCGTACTAACTAGCAGTTGTTCCCCTTGCCGGGTTCCCCGCGCGATCGCCTCGCCTCGCTTAATATCAAACGAAACGGGTCGATAGTCCGAACTCAGCGCTACCTGAATCCGATCCGTATTCCCCGTTAGCTGTAAATTCACCCCCTGTCCAGCTTGTGCCGTCACTTGTCCACTGAGCAGAGGGTCAAAGGTTAGACCCGCAGCCGCAAAATTCCGTAGTTGTAAATTCCCATTGACATTTGGCGCCGTTGGTGTACCAGCAATATTGCCCGCAAAATCCGCTCGTCCTGCTACCTTGACCCCATTCGGCAACGTTACCGGGAGTCTTTGCAAATCCAAGTCTCTGGCTTGGACATTGAGGTTTAAGGCACGGATGGCCTGTAAACCCTGATTTGCCAGGTTAACCTCCACCAGACCATTGGCACTGAAACCCTCTGCCGATGCCTGTTGAATTTGCAACTGTTGACCATTCCAAGCAATGGAAGCACTCAGAGGGCGGTCAATTAAGGCAATGCCTTCACTGAAATTCACCTGACCGGTTGCCTGGATTGCCGAGGGGGAGAGTGCGGTTACAGACCCCCCAACATTCAGCCGACCTCCCAAGCGTCCTTTTAATTGCGGGGAAAAACCCGCTAACTGCACGCCATTCGGTTCCACAACCGCCTGAAAGCGACCATCCGCCAGTTGGAAACTCGTTGCGTTAACCGTCCCACCCGCTACATTCAAACGACCAGAACCACTTGCCTGAATCGTGGAAGCACTTAAATTAGCTAGCGCACCAGCTACATTAAAGTTGCCAGATAGCGGCCCTCGCACCTGGGGCGGGACTTGCGCCAGACGTTCTACCTCCACCCCAGAGGCTTGCACTTGGGCACTGAAGCGACCTTGTGCGAGTTGAATACTCGTAGCCTTAACAGTTCCGCCAGCGACATTCAAGCTACCAGAACCGCTGCCCTGAATCTTGGCTGTAGTCAATTCCGTCACAGGGCCAGATAAGGTAAAGTTACCCGAAAGCGGCCCCCGTACCTGAGGCGGTACTTGAGCTAGACGCTGTACTTGCACGCCAGAGGCTTGGACTTTTGCTGTGAAGCGATCGTTCGCCAGTTGGATATTCGTGGCTGTAACAGTTCCGCCAGCGACATTCAAGCTGCCAGAACCACTGCCCTGAATCTTGGCTGTACTAAATTCTGTTAGAGGGCCAGATAGGGTAAAGTTACCTGAAACGGGCACACGGAACTGCGGGGGAACCTGCGCTAAACTTCCCACCTGCACAGCAGAGGCTCGGACTTGGGCACTGAAGCGACCATTAGCCAGTTGGATACTCGTAGCCCTGACGCTTCCGCCACCAATATTTAAACGACCAGAACCACTCCCCTGGATAGTCGCAGCGCTCAACCCCGTGAGAGGGCCAGATAGGGAAATGTTGCCTGAAACGGGAACCCGAAACGACGGGGGAACCTGTGCCAAACGACCCAATTGTACTCCAGAGGCTTGTACCTGAGCCGTGAAGCGCTTCCCGGCTACTTGGATATCCCGAACAGCGACGGCACCCCCTGCCACATTAAGATTAGCTGAACCGGTGGCGCGAATGTTCTGAGCGTTATTCAGGGAACCAATAATCTGTGTGTTGCCAGACACTAAACCAATGGGAACAGGCGGTTTGATGTTGTAAGTGAGAGCGAGGGCATCTCCGGGCAGGTTATTGCCTTGGAAGTTGAATTTTACACCGCCGCCCTTTTGACCGAGTTGTACCTCGCCATTTCCCGTGACTAGACCCCCCAGAGTAGGCAAGGCTCGGAGGTTGTTAACGGATAACGTAGAATCGACAACACCAAAGCCTGCACTGATAGCCCGAAATTTGACTTTATCAATTTGAGCAACTTTGGTGGTGACAAACTTACCCGAAACCACTGGTTTACTCGGAGTGCCGGTAACCTGAAGTTCAGCTTTCACTTCTGCCGCCGTTGCCACGGGCAAGGTTTTGATATTAAAGGTTTGTAAAACCTGTGGCAGTTGAATCGGTTGAGTTTGTGCGACTAAATTGAAGCCTGCCTGGGTATCTACTGTCCCATTGGCTTGAGCAGGTATTTGACCGAACAAGGTGTTAACGTTTTCTAATCGAACTTGTGTTCCTTGAAAACGTAACTGACCGGTGGTTTTGGCAAATGGCTTGGGCAGGGGATTGAGTTGGGCTGTAACGTTTTTCAGACCTGCCGTTCCCAGAAATCTCAATGGTTTCTGGGGTTGTGAGGTTACTTCCAGATTGCCATTAACCGCTCCAGCTTGTAGTAGGAGTGGCAACTGGATTAAGCGACCCACTGCCGGGGCACTTAAATCATTGCCCAAAATGGCGGCCTTAATCTCGCCACTGGCGGGACGGTTTTCTCCGTTGATGCTAAGATTTCCCCCACCCAACAGCTGACCGCCTACATCAAACTTAATCAGCTGGTTGTCATTGAGAAAACGTGCCTTGCCAGAGGGCAAAAACAGGGCAACGGGTTGGCGAGAATTTCCCCCTGCTCCCCTAGGCACTAGAGAGACATTCGCATCTCGAATTCGCAAGACTTGGAGCTTGATATCAATGGTTCCTTTCGGTAGCTTCTGAAGCTTGAGGTCAAACCATTTTCCATCTTGAGCCTGTTCGATGTACACCTTGGGCTTGACCAACGTGACATCTAGAGGTAGTGTGCGATCCATCAGCAGAGGCACCAGGTTAAACGTGACATCCACCGCTTCTACGGAGGCGCGATCGGGGTCTGTAGCAGTGGACGGTAAGCTTGAGGCCCCAAACCGCAATCCATTAAGGGAAACGCTTTCCACGGCTCCGAGCTTGATGGGACGATTGAGCAGCTTTGTCACCGTTGTTTCCACTTGTGGTGCTAATTGCCTATAGACAAAAAACCAAACCCATGTTACACCGCCTCCCAGACAAGCCAGCAGGAGGATACTGAGGGCGAGTACCAAGTGACGCCGCTGTCGCTGTCTAACCTGAGGAGTAGAAGGCTGTTCGGGTTCATTCCCCGGTGTTGATTCCGGTTCGTTACCTGGGTTGGGGGCGTTGGTCATGTTCTTCTCGTTGAGCGCCTCAGACTAGAGATAGCATGGCGGCGACTGCCATAATTCATCCAACTCTTAAGAGTTTAGGGCTTGTAGGGTCTGCCTACTTTGAAGCCAAGTCAGTCAATTTTAAACAAAGAATACGTGAGGGAAAAATGTCGAATTTAGGGTTAGGGCATTAGCCTAAGCCGTGTTTCAAATAAACTAGACTCTCAGTCTTAACATCTGAATAGTTATTGATGAATGACGCTGTTTTGGGTAACGGGGGTTCCCTGGTGCAGGCGATTTTTTTTGGAAATAGGAATTCGAGTCCGGGACTGGGGACATTGAAGTTAAAAATAGGATTGGGATGACCAAGAAAGACGGAGGGTAGAAGTCAGAAGGCTTTTATGAATGCTTTCCGTACCTCTGCCCACGACTGAAAGCAGTAAGGGTATCAATCCTGCTGTGAGCTTTGTTCACTGGCTCCCCTTCAGGAGGGGTTCGAATTCCGTTTTGCATGGAACATAAGAGCCTTCTGCCTTCTTCAAGTCTCTTGTGTCCTCCATCTCTCATCCCGTTCTGATTTAACTCATCCTTTTTTGCAAAAGTTTTTTTGCCTTCATCACTTCTGACTCAGTGGCGTAGTAGTGCTGATAGTGATAGTAAGACGTTGTGGTGTAGCGTTTAACACCGTTGGCAACCACACCTAAAACAGTCGCGTTAGAAATTTTCAATCGATCTAAGGCTTGCATGAGGATTGACCGATCCGTCTTACCTAATCCCCCAACCATAATCACGCCATTGGTATTAGCCGCTAAGATTTGAGCATCCGCCAGCCCTAGGACGGGAGGCGTATCATAAATCACCAGGTCAAAAACCGCATGAAACTGCTCCATCAGATACCGCATCTTCTTAGAGGAAAGAAGGCGGGTTGGGTCGGGTGGCAGTTGACCGGCGGTTAAAACATACAAATGGTCCCACATCGGTAAGCGCTGGATGGCTTGTTTGGCGGTGAACCCGGTGGCGATGACATTACTCAGCCCAACTTGGTTGTCTAACCCCAAAATTTTATGCACCTGAGGCAGTCGTAAGTCGGCATCAACCAACAGAACTCGTTGCCCCATCGCAGCGGCGGCTTGAGCGAGATGAACGGAGATGGTAGACTTCCCGTCTCCGGGGGTTGACGAGCTAATCACAATGGAGTGGATGGGTGTATCGCTGCCGAGTAGGCGGATGTTGGTATGCAGAGAGCGGAAAGATTCTAAAAAGGGAGACGCTGTGTACCATTGGGGTTGACGACGCTTTTTCGGCTTGGGTTGGGTGTCTTCCTGATCGGCCGCCATGTCGCCCAAGTTTGCCACTGGCGTCATTTGTTTGAGTTGTTTGCAGAAGGGAATTACACCCAGAAGTGGGAGTTTCGTGCGGTCTTTTAGCTCATCCGGTGAATGAAATACATTATCCAAACGCTCGACCATTAAGGCCACCATAACACCCAGTAACAAACCTGCGATCGCACCTAAAAGCAGGTTCCGCTCAATCTTGGGAGAAACGGGCTCTTTGGGCACTTGCGGTTTCAAAATAATCTGCCAGGGCAGGGATTTTTGAGCGATTTCAATTTGCAGCCCCTCCCGTACACCGAGAAAACGGTTTAAACTATCGGTCGCCACCTTCAGTTCCCGCTGTAAATCCGTGTATTGGCGAGCAATGATCGGCATTTGTTTGACTTCCATGTTGAGGAAGCGTTCAGCCTGCGCGATCGCATTTTGTCGCACTTGCAAAACTTGGATTTGGTTGGCGGCATCCACCAGTTGCTGGGACAATTGAGCCCGAATCGAGCTGGGTGAGTCTTTTTTGACCCCCGCCCCTTGTACCGTAGTTCCCAGTACTTTTCGAGCTTGTTGTTCCAACAGGGGCATGAGATTGCGCTGTTGGTCGCGCAGTTTCACAATTCTGGGGTCTGCTTCAGTAAAGCGTGCTGAGAGTTTAGCAATATCGGATTCAACTTTTTGCAGTTCGTTGAGTAACTCTTGGTAGCGAGGAGCTTCACTGAGACTAGTGGTAGAAATCGCCTGATCGGGTGATAACTGCAACTGGGACGAAAGGGCACTATAAAGGGACTGGCTTTCTTTGAGCTTGACCTGAGTATCTATCTGTTGTTGCTCAATGGCATTCACCCGTGTAGCGAGTTGCTGGGCTTGGCTTTCTGGATCGAGGAGGTCGTAGCGCTGCCGAAACTTTTGTAAGTCGCCCTGGAGTTTGTCTACACGAGCCTGCAAAATGGGCAACTGTGCATCGGCAAACTCAATTCCCTTGTTCAAATTCATTTGCCGTTCTAGCAGGGAGTAGCGCAGATACCCTCTAGCGACCTGGTGCAAGACCTCCCGAACTTTTTTCGGGTTGGTATCGCGGTAGCGAACTTCTAAAATCTTGGTTTCTTGGAATCGCGACACCTTGAGCCGATTCAGGGAGATCAGAGAATCATAGGTGACATCGGGATAGCGTTTCTGAATCTCCTGAAGGATGGGACTCATTAAATTCGGGCTGCGCAACACCTCAATTTGTGTGTCGTAATCTAGAACGGAATAAGGGGCGTCTGTGACACCAGGGACTTGTGCTAGTTTGTCGATCTTTCCCGCCTCTGCTGTGACGGGTTCCACAAGCAACTGGAACCTACTTTCATACTTGGGCGTCTGACGAAATGTCCAAAACCCAACGGCTGACGTAACAGCGATCGCTACTCCAGCAATCACGACCACACGACGGCTGAGTACCGTCAATAACTGCCGCAAATTCAGCTCATCATCATTGTCTAGAGGTTTAGTCGGGTAGATGAGCGGTATTGACGGCAAATGCTTACCATTCCCATTTTGTGGTAACGGCTCCTGAAAATTGCCCATCTCCATCTTGCCCCCTGGCCCCATTTTCTATTGGTTGTTAATTGAGATCTGTTGAAAACAAATCCGCTTGCTCATCTCATTGTGTATCCCGTATGCCTAGGATAATACAGTTCGTAAAAGCATGGATTTGTATTCCCTATGCTGCTACTTTACTCGAAGTCAGCCGGAATCCTTACCTTCTTGGCTCCAGCCTTGTCTCATCCAATGGCATCGCTCACACTGGCGGTGATGCTTTATGGAATATTTACAATATCCCAACTCTGTAGGTTAGGACTTTAGATCAAGTCGGGATGATTGCCCCTAATACAAACCTCTCCCTCTCTCCTCGTCCTCCCGTCTGTCCTCATGACGGGCATTCAACCTGACCTGATATCAGGGTTCCAAGCCTGATGCTGCAATGGGCTGCACAGCGAACCTATCCAGCTACCACTCAGTCAGTTGCCAGTTGAGTGTGGTTCCTTCAAGAATTTGATCTCAAAAGACCAACTGGCAACTTAAGACATCCCAAAGAGAGTTAAAACCCAAAGAGATTTAAGAACCCGAGGAAGCCGGTAATTGGCGACAAGACTGTGTTTAGAGTATCTCCAATGCTAGCGACAGTAGAGCGCCTGACTACGACGACATCGTTGTTACGCAAGGTCGGATTACCTTGCTCATTAATGCCCTGAGCCAAATCTACTTCCACTTCCCGTTTGGAAACGGAGCCATTGGGGTTGAGGCGAATCACATCAACCTTACTCTTCTTAGCACGAGTGTTAAATCCACCGGCTGCTAATATTGCTTGGTTCAAAGGTGTGTTGGGAGGTACAGGGATGGCACCGGGGCGAACCACTTCTCCAACCACGTTCACAACAATCGTGTTGGGAGAAAAGCTTGCTCCAGCCAGTACAGGTGCTTCGGCTGGGTCAATCGCTGTCGCTGTGGGAATCGTAATTGTGTCTCTATCTTGCAAAATCACGTCTTGTGAGATGTCACCGGTGCGCAACATCTCCCACAAATTCACAGTAATGATCTTGGTGTCGCCAGAACGAGTTGGACGGCGGATGGTGATCGCACGAACATCCGCCATGGAGGTAATTCCTCCAGCAACCTGGATGGCCTTAGTTACAGTGGGGGGGCCAGCAGAGGTGTTATTAGCGGCGGCTACACCTGTCGTGGCTCCCGTAACAGCAGCTGTTGCGCCGCCGGTTGCAGTTCCTCCACCCGTGATTTCATAAGGGCCGGGACGAGAAACTTCTCCAACGATCGCGATGTTAATGGGCTGAACTTGTCGAGCTGCGAAGCTGGCATCGGCTAGTGTTCGAGTATCGTCTTTGTTGACATCAGCCACAGTGGGGATAAAGATGGTATCTCCATCTCTCAGGGGAATGTCCTGAGACAAGTCGCCATTCCTTAGCAAAGCCCAAAGATTGACGGTGTAAGTGGTGGGTGAATTGCGACGCCGGATTTTGACTTGACCCACCTCTGCCGATTGAGTAATGCCACCCGCGAGGGTAATCACCTGCGTTACGGTAGGAAACTGCCCACTTTGGGGGCCAGCTCCCCCACCG
Organism: Waterburya sp.; assembly: GCA_036703055.1. Classification (GTDB taxonomy): domain Bacteria; phylum Cyanobacteriota; class Cyanobacteriia; order Cyanobacteriales; family Coleofasciculaceae; genus DATNPV01. Next base: position 25,206 of record DATNPV010000001.1, on the reverse strand, counting down.
CCTTGACCGGCGTTGACGGTGTAGGTGCCAGGACGATTAACTTCCCCGGCGATGGCAAGCGTGACGGGACGAGGAGCCAAAAGACTCACCGTTACCAAGGGGCGTCTAACGTAGCGAGAATAAAGTCTAGAAATCGTATCACTCGCTTGTTGTAGTGAATTGCCTTCAACAGACACGCTGCCGATGACGGGCAAGTTGAGGGTGCCATCGACTAAAACGACAAACTCACCACTGTACTCAGGCACATCAAAGACATCCACTTTGACGCGATCGCCCGCTCCAAGGGTGTAAGCGGTTGCCGGAGGTAAATTACTATATCCTGAGGGCCGAGGCGACGAGGGAATCGGTGGGACTTCAGGACTGGTAGAAGGGGTAACAAACGGGGGAGGTTGAACACCGCTGCGTGGGGGTGTCGGGGGGACTGGCACATCCTTAGGAGCAGGAGGAGGAGTCGGTAACGACGGCATTTGGGCCTGGCTAGGGGCAGGGACAGCCGTGGCAAATACGGCTAACAGGGTCAAACTCGCGATCGGTTGACTCAGGCGTTTTCTTGAATAATTTCCCTTTATACCGATTCGCTTAAACATCTCAATAGGTCTTTTTGCGCTCACTTTCAAACAGTATCCATTACAGAAAAGTTGACTCTCTCTACACAAAGTCACTCTAGTTTTGCAGAAAGTTCCGGAAGATATAGTGATGGCATAAAATTAGCTAACCTCGTGTACCTTTGAGGTATTAACTCAACTTCATTCATACGTAGGAAATGGTGATGAGGACAGCCAGATGCACGGGTCGTTTCTATCAACTCAGCAAAAATCTACGCTCTTGGGGGTGTATCTTACTCAGCTCCATCATAAGCAGTACTATGCTATCTGCTGCGGCGGGTGTTGCCAATCCCACGCCTTCGACTCCCACTAAAACGGCAAGCAATGCTAATGCCGGCGGGTCTATGGGTGAATCGTTACTGAGAAATATGTTGGGAGCAGATGCGCTTCGTCCCCAACCTTCCAGCCCAAGTTTCAGGAATCCTTACAACACCCAGCTACCCAACCCTAGTGTGGGGCAACAACCTGCAACCCCTACCGCCGTGCAGCTGGCGCAAGGCCGCTCGTTCCCTGATGTTCAAAATCACTGGGCACAGAGTTTTATTGAAGCCTTGGCACAACGGGGTGTTATTCTCGGTTTTCCCGATGGTACGTTTCGACCGGATGACCCAGTGACACGCGTTCAGTTTGCTGCCATGATTCGCAAAGCATTTCCTGGGCCTGACAAACGTTCGGGAACTCAGTTTGTGGATGTTCCAGCAAATTACTGGGGGTATGAGGCTATTGAGGCTGCCTATCGCCTAGGATTTTTGGAAGGATACCCGAATAATGTTTTCCTCCCCCAGCAAAATATTCCTCGTGTGCAAGTGTTGGTTTCTTTGGTGACTGGACTGGAGCTGTCTCCCCCCACCCAGGTGGCCAATGTTTTAAATCAGACTTATCAAGATGCGGCTCAAATTCCGGATTTTGCCCGTCCTAAAGTGGCAGCCGCAACGCTCAATCAGTTGGTGGTTAATTATCCCAATACGGCGCTATTAAATCCCAATCAGAATGCTACTCGCGCCGACGTTGCCGCCTTTATCTACCAAGCTTTGGTGAAACAGGGTGCAGCGCCCGCGATTGGGCCAAACGACGTGGCCTCACGCTATATTGTGGGCTATCAACCCCCGGTCGCAGAGCGACCTCCCTCTCCCGATGTGGCGGCTTTAAGACAACAGTATCGCCTCCCAGAACCGCCCGTGGCTGAAATTGTCAGGCGACTTTTTGGTGGCGGAACGAGTATTAGTACACCGACCGCTTTTGGTGCTCAACAGGGCGACTTTTTTGCGGGACTGAGCTATCAGCAACGCACTCGCTACACAGATATTGATGATGGTGCTGTCACAGCCGGTTTTGGTTTGGGTGATGCTAGAAAGCTGGTGGCGGCAGAAGTGGCGGTTACGTCTTACTCTACGATCCGGCAAGGCTTTGGGGAAAATGGCGGTGTCAGCTTTAAGGTACACCGGACGTTTTCCGATGTTGCGGGCGGTGATTTGGCGGTTGCCGCTGGCGTCGAAAATGTGATTGATTGGGGCAATACCGATGCAGGTAAAAGTGTTTATGGTGTTGTGACAAAAGTATTCCCGCTCAAGGAAAATCCATCTGACCCCTTGAGTACTTTAACCGTCTCAATTGGCGCAGGCGGGGGTCGTTTCCGCCCAGAAGAGGATGTGATCGCACGCCGGGGTGGTACCAATGTGTTTGGTAGTGCTGCGATTAGAGTGGCTGAACCAGTTAATCTAATTGCGGAATGGACGGGTCAAGATTTGAACCTCGGAGCCTCCATCTATCCCTTTCCGGGTGTACCGCTTGTGATTACTCCAGCCGCAGCGGATGTGACCGGTAATGCAGGGGATGGTGCTCGCTTCATCCTGGGTGTAGGTTACGGTATCAGGTTTTAAGTCATCCTTATCAAGGTAAAGTTATGAACATTAAAAATCTTACTCTCCATGTGGGACTGGGTTTTGCTCTGGCGATTTCGGGCATCGTTTCTCAAACTCCACTCGCTCAAGCTCAGTCAGGGAACCAGTCTGATGTGACGGGCGCTATCATCACTACCAGTGATATTGCTGGTGGCTTCAACTTTAGTAGCGATCGCCGCCGATATATCGCCTTCCGTTCGGCAGCGATTCAGGATGCTGTCAATACTTCAGCGATTTCCATCAACCAGCAGCTGGTTGCCGGGAGTCTACCGATTGTCTCTACTGATCCCACGACCACCGCAATTTCTGTCACAATCCAGCAAAACTTACAAGTTATCCTGGCAGACACTGGCAATGTGGACAATAGTGTGGTCGTCATTGTGAACGATCTGGTTAATGCTGGGGCCGATCGCACCCTATCCCAGAACTTTGTGTACAGTCTGAGGGGGCTGACCGCTCGTGGCAAAGTTAGAGCCGCGAAGTTCCAAGTTGTCACACGCAGTTACAACACCTTTATCGATAACTGTAGTGATCAGGTGTTTGTCAACAATCCCGACTCACTGCGAGCGATTCGAGCTGTGTTGTCGATCATGCTCAATGCAGCTCTGGCTAGTCGGTAGCGATCGCGCTTTAGTCCGAGGAGACTGAGCTTCATATATTGTCGGTGAACCAAGCTACGCACTTCAATCAGGGAACTTAGGCATCGAAAACTAATCAGCGATTCCACCATTGACTTGCCTGCTCTTGACAAGGCATGAAAAATGGGGCATGGAGTACTTTTTTCAAAGCCAATTCGCTGGGAAACGCTGAACAACACAACGCAATGTATTGGTTTGCCGACAAAAAGTGCCCTGTGAACGGGAATGTCGAGTCTTGGCTCTGCAAGAAGACTGGACAAGTCAATTTTTAGCTCTCTGCAACTAGAGAAGTTAGCTTCCTTTACCCAAACAATACATATTAGCCACTATTTGTCAAGAATAGTTTGCTTAATTTATCCTGATCGTTAACAGAGCTTTTGTAGAAGTGGACAGCATCTTTTATTAGGAGGCTGTTTGTGCCCACAGAGCCTGTCTCTAGCTCTCGTAATCGAGATTTCTTTTCTGATCATCGACCGGATACCGATGCAGCCCAATCCCAGTTAACGGATTTGCCTCAAGAATCCGCATCTCGATTGGCTGCCTCGCTGCGACACGTTCCCCGTGTTGCGATGTGTACCTTAGCCGCCCTTGCGGCCCAAGATTTGACGCATCAAACGTTGGCAGCCTCTGTAGGAGACTTCGCCCATCAACCGCAACTGAAACAAGCGGGTAATTTAGTGGTTCCAGCTCCAACGGAAGACGCTATCAGCCAAGAAGCGCAGTTGCAGCAGGGGCAACGAGCCGTCGCCTCACCCGAACTACTAGGGGTACAAGAATTCGCACCGCTCGCCGTTAGAGCTTCAGAATCTGCCATAACTCCGCCTGGAGGAGGTACTCTAGATGCCGTTGTGCCAAGCTTAAATCATTCTGCGGCTGGAGCCACCCGTGCGAGCAGCATTGCACCTCCAGAAAGCGAGATGAGCCTGGCGCGGACATCCGTGCAGAATGAGCGCTCATTGCCAGTACTGCAACCAGCCACCCCCCAATCGACTTCAACGTCGGCAAGTCTACAAAGTAACAAGGCGTCGGATTTACAAGCCATTCCGGCACCGGAGTCGAGTGCAACGCTAACCGCTAAGCAGGACACTCCTACCGCCCAGGAAACACTCAAGTCTCAGCCGGACGTCGTAGCGCAAGCTACGCCCAAACCAACCTGTCTCGCCTACGCTCCTAGCCAAGCTTCCCAGTCTGGGACTGTTATCGCTCAAGGCGTACCTACAGGCGCTTGTCCCTCCGCTGAACGTCTACGACAGGCTAAAGAGCTGCAAGATGAGCTACGGGGTTTGGAGAATGAGAAGGTGGAGGGAATCACTCAAGCTTCACCCGCGCTGAGCATTTATATTCCAACCGGATTTGGCGCTGATAACAACACCGGTTTTCTCAGTGCGACTTATCAGCAACGAACCCGCTACAGCAACGTGAGTGATGGCGGTTTGGGTGTCGGCATTGGTTTGGGGGATGCCCGTAAAGCGGTCGGTGTTGAGCTCTCTTATACAGCTGCCAGCTTTGGCAGAAGTCGAGACTTTGGCGGTGGCGGCTTTAATGCCAAAGTCCATCGTCAATTCGGTGATGACTTATCCGTCGCCGCAGGTTGGAATGGTGCATTAAATCTTGGTGGTCATAATGACTTTGAACAATCCCTTTATGGGGTGGCTACCAAAATTTTCCGGACGCGAGACGACATCAACTTGCCCTTTAGCCGAGTCGCCGTCACAGCGGGTGTCGGGAATGGACAGTTCCGTACTGAGGATGCTGTCGCGAAAGGGACTAACAACGTCAACGTTTTTGGCAATGTAGCCCTGCGCGTTGCTCAACCCGTGAGTTTAATCGCCGAGTGGAGTGGGCAAGACTTGGGATTTGGGGTTTCCGTTACACCCTTTAAAAACATTCCTCTGACGATTACACCTGCCGTGCGAGACGTGGTTGGCGCGGGTGATGGGCCTCGATTTGTCTTGGGTTCCGGCTTAGCCTTCAAGTTTTAAGTCACTCAAATAGGAGAGAAGAATCATGCTTAGAACGAAATGGATTGGTTGGGTAATGTTCACCGCCGTACTCAGCAGTGGGTTGCTCGCCATTCCCGCTACTGCTGGCAACCCAGCCGCAGGAAACCAATCCGATATCACAGGAACCAACATCTGGAACAGTGTAGCACCCATCTTTAAAATGGATGGCAGACTCTCACCGGAGATTCTCAGCAATGCCCGACGGCTTGCCCAAGAACTCGATGAAGTTTCTGCTCGTTGCAGTAACGCCTCTGTACCCATGGGGCCACGACGGTTTGCTAGGCGTCCGGGTCAAGTTGCACTCAGTCCAGATTGCCAACGGCTCAATCAATTAGTAGAAGAAACGAGAACCTTTTTAGCAGAGGTGAGGCGTTCCCAGGCTCAACAGCGAAGTGCAAATCGTAATCGTGCCTGGTAAAGGGTAAATTTCTTCTAATTTACAGTAGTTTTCAGTGGCAGATACCGCAGTAGGGGCACGGTATGATCAACCCCAAGTCTAAAGTCAAGGTATCGATGTTGCCGTGCCCCTACACTCAATTTGTATGAAATAATAAACAGTGCAGTTGGGGTTACTAAAGGAAATCGATTGGTGCCTAATCCTAATAAATATCCTCTGATATCCGTAGTAGTTCCTTCGTTTAATCAAGGTCAATATATCGAAAAAACTCTCTTATCAATTCTAGGTCAAGGATATCCTCGGTTAGAAATCATCGTCATCGATGGGGGCAGTACAGACAATACCGTTGAAATTCTAGAAAAATACTCTAACCAGTTATTTTACTGGCACTCCAAAAAAGATAATGGGCAGGCTGATGCCATCAACCAGGGAATGCAGATGAGTTCCGGCGATATTTTGTGTTGGCTGAATTCCGATGATATGTATTTACCAGGAACGTTGCTGGCAATCAGCGAGCACTTTCGGGAAAAACTGGATGAATACCACCTAGTCTATGGAGCAGCCGTTGTGATTAACGAAAGTGGGAATAAGTTACAAGGGGCGGCGGCGAATACAGCTTCTTTTGACCCAATTAAATTAACTTATTTCGACTATATAGTGCAGCCTAGCTCATTTTGGACCAAAAAACTATGGGCAAAGGTGGGAGAATTAGATATTAACTATAAATATGTTCTCGATTGGGATTGGTTTATCAGAGCTTCTAAAATAGCCACATTTGAATACATTCCCCATTTTTATTCGGTCTGTCGATTTCATCCGTTCCATAAAACTAGTAATGGAGGAGAAGAAAGGAGAGAAGAAATTCTTGATATTGTTAATAAATTTGCTTCAGATTACTGGAAAAACTTATATATTGAAACCGATAGATACTACAACTCCATAACCAAAACAAGGAATTTCTTAAAATCTTGTAAAATACCTAGAGCCCATTTATTCATCCCTTTTTTATTTCCACCGATTCTCTATAAGATGAAAAATTCCCAAGATTTCCTAGACGCTTGGATTATGCTGGGGTTCTGAGCCTTCTTAATAAAAGGCTGATTGCAGTTGATTTATCAAACAAAGGTCAGCCGAAAAGTGTTTTATACTGCAAAATTGACAATGACGACTGCTCTACAATTGCAAGATTTGCCGCCACCCCCACCTGGTAAATCAGGATGGCCTTGGACAACGTCTAAGAGACTACTTCCCGACAAAATGGCGAATGGATTTGAGTGGCCTCGTCTGAGCATCGTGACGCCTAGTTATAATCAAGGGCGATTTTTGGAGGCAACCATTCGCTCAGTTTTATTACAAGGTTATCCTAACCTTGAGTATATTATTATTGATGGTGGCAGCACGGATGAGTCTGTTGAAATTATCAAAAAATATGAGAACTACTTAGTTTACTGGCATTCTCAAAAAGACAGAGGACAAGCGGATGCAATTAATCAAGGTTTAGAGAAAAGTAGTGGTGAAATTTTGGGATGGATTAATAGTGATGACGTATATGCCAGCGGAACTTTTTACAAGATTATCAAAGCGTTTCAGTCCCATCCTGATTATAGTGTTGTTCATGGCAATCGAATCTTAATTAATGATGATGGAGAGGTGACAGGCTGGTGTTGCCTACCTCCTTTCGAGCCCCAAACATTTATTTATAACGTCTGTTCAGAAACGGCTTTCTGGCGACGTGCTGCCATGCAACAAGTTGGCCTTTTGAATATCAATCTTCAGTTCGCTGTTGATTTAGAGTTTTTTGGTCGTCTTTACCAGGTTGGTAAATTTCTTAAACTTAGTGACTATTTAGGTTGTTTCCGTTGCTATTCGGAACACAAAAGTAGCACAATGCCTAATGTTGGAAGAGAGGAGGCTGCAAGAGAGTGGAAACGCTTATTTGGAACTGAAAATATGAATTATCAATCCCAAAAAGAGAAGAATTTGCTGGATAGATTAAAGCTCGGTCTTGAACTCTTTAAAGAACCCTTTTTAATTGGTTTTCCTTATTTTAACTATCGAATTAAAGAAATATTTTTTAAATAAATTAAATTTATGGTTTTAAGCAGGATAAAACCTTGGGAAATTTTCCTTAAGCAATTTATATCAGAGTGCCTATTATACATCACTAATCATCAGGCAAATCATATTCCTTCCCATTGTTTACGTTTAGCTTTTTATCGAGCATTTCTTAAATTTGAGCTGGGTTTAGATAGCGTGATTTTTATGGGGGCGCAGTTTGATACAATTAAAAACTTCAAGCTCGGGAATCATAGCATTATCAATCAAAATTGTCGATTAGATAATCGGGGAGGCATCACTATTGGAGATAACGTTTCTATTTCTGCTGAAGTATGTATTTTGACAGCAGACCATGACTTACAAAGTTCTGATTTTGAAGGCCGTACTCGTCCAGTCATTATTGAGGATTATGTTTTTATTGGTACACGAGCTATGATTTTACCGGGAGTCATTTTAGGTAAAGGCTGTGCTGTGGCAGCGGGGGCAGTCGTGACTAAAAACGTCCCTCCCTTTACAATTGTGGCTGGAGTTCCAGCTAAATCTATAGGAAAGCGAACGACTAACCTGCAATATCGCCTAAATTATCGTCGATTATTTCACTAAGTCAACTCATCAACTTCTAAAAATCTCTGGAAGTCGTAAATTAATTCTTAAAATATATAGCGATTTTAGATTGAGTGTAGTAAAACTAACTTCTGCCCTCTGCCTTAAAACCATCGGCCCTGTACCTCATCCAAATACAAGCCGCTATAATAATTGTTAGTCTCTTTAATTTGTTAAAATATCAATTTCAAGAAAAGCTTAGTTTTACAAAAAAAGGAACTAAGTTTCGTTGCTTCAGCTCCAATTTATTCACCTTACTTTTATCCATGACAGTTCAATATTGCATCGTTCTTGGTTGTCCTCGATCAGGAACAACTTTTTTAATGACAGCTCTGAATGCTTTAGCTAATTCAGAGTGTGTTTCTGGACTACTTATTCCTGTTTCCATTCCCCATCTAGTTAACTATTCCTTACCCGCCTATATCTATAACACGCTGGCTTTTGAGGTAGAAGCGTCCCTACAAAGTTACCTAGATTCGGGAATTCCTTATTCACGGTTATCTGCGTTGCGTAAATGGCTTAAAGGCTATATAGAACATCAAGAACTGTTGCAAACTCTACGACGTAAACGAGTTATTGAACGTCTCATTTATAAAGAACCTTTTTTAAGTTTTGCGCCAGAATTTATCTATCGTGTACTCCCTAATTGTCGTATTCTTCACCTTTACCGAGATGGTCGAGATTCCGCCGACTCTCTTGTCAGAACTTATAATGTACTCACCGATGAAAAATTAAAAACTCTTAATACGTCCGAAGTGCCCATAGGTCGCCAATATAATGATCGCTATGTTCCCTGGTGGGTGGAAGAAGGAAGAGAAGCACAATTTCTGGCGAGTACCCCCTATGTTCGAGCCATCTGGATGTGGAAGGAAATGGTTGGACGGTGTCACAATTTCTTTACTCAGCCAGAGGTGGTGGCAACAGGTCGAGTATTATTTGTGAAATATGAGGAATTTGTCAGTGATAGTCTCCTGTATGGAGAGATGATTGCGGACCACTTTGGAGGGAAGATGAACCCTCATCTACGAAAGCAATTGCAAAAAGCTCATAGTCTTTCAATTGGTATCCATAAAAAACGTCATCCCAAAGAAATTGAAGCGGCTGAGAAAGTGGCTCAAACAGAACTTCATCTGTATGGCTATTTATAGATAATTCTCACAACATTGTTTATGGAGATGGTGTTGAGTTAAAGAGTCCTACAGACAGAATCGAAGGCTGAGTAGGCCCATTACAAGGAGGGGTACTATGATATTCAGGAGCATCGGGAAGAACTATGGGGACTTGTTCGTGATTCTGAGGAAGGCTGACAACAAACTGGATTTCGTTGTTCGGCACTGTCTCACACCAATTGCTCCACTTAAAGGTGAGATAAGCTGATTGTCTAGGCTGTAACGTTACCCTTGACCCAACCTCATCCGATCGCAGAGTATCTTTATTCACTGGCAAAGACTGCCCACGCGAGTTGAGCAGTTCAATCTGAGGATGTCCTTGCAAAATACAGGCTGTTTCCCCGGCGTTGGTGAATTTTATAGTGCCATACCTGGAACCAACAGCGCCTTGCACTTCATTGAGAACTGCCTTTAACTCATTGGCATGGCAAGAGCGAAATTTGGTTTGGGATACTGATGTAGTTTCCTTAATTGGCTGACTCACAGGTGATGAGGATGCACCCGTGTTTGCTACACTAAAGTTTGGCTCATTAGCTCTGCTAGCTATCGGTTGACTACAGGCGGTGAGTAGCGCGATCGCACTCCCCAAGATTAGGGAGTGTCGGGATAAAGTGTTGTTAACATTCCACATAAATTTTATTGAGTTTTTTTTAAAGGTTAGTCGTCCCAACAGACAACTAATACCAAGCTGGAATAGAAAGCCTAGGTTATTCAGGCTCGGTTCATTTACCTTCTTGGGTTTACCTTTATTGAGACGAAAAATTTCCTGTGTAAGTTTCGTCTAAATTCAGGACGATACCGGATGGTGTGTAATGTCAGGTTGTCCGGATACTGCAAGCAGATTACGAATTTGAGTCACCTGCTGGGTATAAGTGGCGTCATCCAGAACAGGTATCTTACCTTCGAGACTAATCGGTTCAGCTATCTCAATCCATGAGCGACAACCGCCGTATTCTAAACGGTAGGGCACAAATTGGGGTTGGGGTAGTTGGTAAGTTCGCAACAGCAGGATGAACAGGGATTGACGAGGTTTCCAACGCAAGCGATCGCGTACAAATTGCTCATTCCAGATGTGGTAGGGTAGCAGTGCGGTAACAGCCGACTCATCACTCACCAGCAAAATATCCGTAATCTCAGCCCAACTACCAATCCGAACCGTTTCTGGATGCCAACCTGAGGTTACAGGTGTTACCTGAGGAGCATACTCGGCTTTGAGTAAGTTAGGCTGTTGATGCTCATAGGTGGGGTAAAGCAAAACCTGATTTTGAGCCACATTGAAGCGGTTACCCTCTTCCTTGATACCGCCTTTGCGTAACAGCATCATCGTTTTGCCCCGTTCTAACGCATCAACGGCAACAGCCCATTCTTTTAGCGCGTGTGTAGTGGTAAGTTCCATCGCGATTTCGCTGAGTCCTTTCTTTTAGGCTACATTCTGCTCGTGTTTCTTCAGGCATTACGAGTATTTTGTTTGCTTTTTTAGAGGCTGGTGCGGGCTATATTCTTCTACTCAAATTATATTACATTTTGAAAATCAGGCAGACGGCAGACGGCAGAAGGGATAAGAATTTTCATCCGTTCTGGTATACACCATTCATGAGGACTACTTAATTGATTTGTAAAGCGCGAGTGGCGGCCTTAATGAGCTGATAATAGTGAGGTTGTGTGACATCAACCTCTTTAGCATCTTCTCGTTTAATTCCTAAAAGTCCAATGCGTTGCCCCTTTTGAACGGCTAAAACTTTCCCTTCAGAGTTTTTAATTCGTAATTCGTTCAATGATTCCAACAAGCTACACGTATAGCGGCGTTCGTTGTGACAAAACTCAGCTTTCTTAATAGAAGAGCTAGGAGAGGTTAATAAGCGAATGCCCACTAATTCCAATTCAATAGAGGTGTTGCCATTCCAGGTATTTTCTCTTAGTTTGTAGGCAATATCGACTCGCGATGGTAGAGGAAAATATTCACCCCAACGCCATGCAACAGCATTGAGTTTAATCGGTTGTTTATCTTGGCTAAACGCCAGTTTAAGGTGTCCTTTTCCCACAATTCTTTGCTCAACAACCTTAACATTAGGCGTCCAAAAAACGGGGTCAGGATTGCCAATTCCACAAGGTTGGAAGGCGTTAATTTGTTGGTAGAGTTGGGAAGTAACTTGATTAAAATCCGCTTGAGCATCAATGGGAATCAGTGGCTTGAGATATTCAGGTTGTAAGCACTGATGGGCAAAGCGACTGAGGGATTGACGCAGCGCTTCTAAGTTCGCAGATGGTAAGGAAAAGCCTCCAGCCGCTTTGTGTCCACCAAACTTTCCTAAGTAATCTTTGCAGAACTCCAAGGCTTCAAAAACATGGAATTCTGGAATGCCTCGCGCTGAACCGCGAATGTGTTCCTTGTCTTCGTCTTCATAGGTGCCGATGAAGACGGGTACACCGTAGCGTTCCACGAGACGAGAGGCGACGATACCAATCACCCCATGATGCCAGTCGGGTTGAACAACAACTAAAACTCGCTCTTGTTGCCAATTAAGTTTAGATTGTTCGATAAACGCGATCGCCTCTTGTTCAATTTGTTCGCAAAGTTGCTGACGTTGTTGGTTAATCTGCTCGCACCTCATGGCTTGTTCCAGCGCCACGCCCTGGTCGGTTGTAGTCAGCAATTGAATCACAATATCGGGGTCTGATAAGCGACCGATCGCGTTAATTCTCGGCCCTAGCTTAAAGCCAATATCCTCTGGTTTGAGAGCTTTTTGGTCGTCGCTTACGCCAGCCATTTGAATTAATGCCTGAATACCCGTTAATTGGGACTGCGGCAGAAGTTGTAAGCCCCGCTTTAACCAGCGTCGATTGATGCCCGTTAAGGGGGCTAAATCTGCAATCGTTCCTAGCGTAAAAAGTTCTAATAGCTGCTTGGTCAAACCCTGAAGTTGTCCTAGTTCTTGCGCCAGTGTTACGGCTAAAATGTAGGCCACCCCGACACCAGCGAGACTGCGATAAGGGGACGATTCTGGAAGCTGTTTCGGGTTCAGAATGGCATCCGCTTCTGGCAGTTCGGGAGGTAAGTCGTGGTGGTCAGTGATAATGATGGTGATACCGAGTTCTACAGCTAGTGCGATCGCCTCATGGGCAGAAATTCCATTATCGACCGTCAAAATCAACCCAACCCCTTCTTCCGCAAACTCCTCGACAATACGCGTATTAATGCCGTAGCCGTCTTTCATGCGACTAGGAATGGCGTAATTCACCTCTGCCCCTAACCAGCGCAATGCCCGAAGTAACAGCGCGGTGCTAGTCATGCCATCTGCATCGTAGTCCCCACAGATGGCAATCTTCTCTTCATTGGCGATCGCTTCTTTGAGCATCTCCACGCTAATCGCCAGATCAGGAAATTCATCGAGGGGAGAGGGCATCACCTGAGATTCTGGATGTAAAAACACCTGTGCCTCTTCTGGTGTTTCGAGTCCCCGATTAATGAGTACTTGACCCAGCAGCGGCGAAAGTCCTGTAGCTTGGGCGAGTTGAGCCGCTTGTTCTACCTGCGGCGGTGCGATTTCCCAGCGTTGATTGGGCAATGACTGAGGAGTTCTGGATGATTCGGGATTGGGGCTTAGCACGCTTTGTCGAGAGATTGATTTTGGGCTACGGATAGATAGTCTACTCCACTCACACCCAGTTGCGTTTAAAGATAGCAAACCTAATCTTAGTATCAAAAGAGAAATTACTCTTAGGTTCAGACGGGCTGAAACTTAAGCAAGATGGCAAATTGGGCACTGGTTATTGGCATCAATGAGTATCATCGGTTGCGATCGCTAGACTATGCCGAGCGCGATGCTCAATTGGTGCGGGATTTTTTCCAGCATGAGGCGGAATTTGAGGAAATCTTCTACTTCTCGGATACCTCCCCAGATTTTTACGCCCCAGATGGTTCGCTGCAATCCACTCGACCAACTTACACCAATCTCTGGTCGTTCCTATTTGACTTTTTTGAAGAGCCTCAGCTACAAGCCGGAGATAATTTTTGGTTTTTCTTTAGCGGTCATGGTATTCGTCATCAAGATCGAGACTATCTCATGCCTTGTGATGCGAATCCCAGAGCGATAGAAAATACAGCTATTTCCATCAGCTATGTGACAGAACGCTTGCGGCGGTGTGGTGCGGATAATGTGGTGTTACTCTTAGATGCCTGTCGCAATGAAGGGGATAAGGCAGGTTTAGGGATTGGAGTGGAGAAACACCAAGGAGTCATTACAATTTGCTCTTGCAGTCCAAGTGAAAAATCTTATGAAATTGAAGAAATCCAACAAGGTGCCTTTACTTATGCCCTATTAGAATCACTGCGAATCCAAGGTGAGGGCAATTGTGCCACAGTGGAGCGGTTATATCAACGTCTGCGCTATCGAGTAGCTGAAATTAATAACTATTACAAGAAGCCCCAACAAACACCTTATGCGATCGCGGAACCGGCGAGTAAATATCATCTGATTTTGTTGCCAAGGCAGGCAACGTACCAGGATATCGCCACGCTCCGAGAAGATGCGGCAGAAGCAGAATTAGAAGCAGATTTGGAACTAGCAGAACATTTATGGACTCGCATACTCGCTTTATCCCCTGCCGATCCCAAAGCATTGAGAGCACTTAAAAGATTGTGGGGCAAGCCCAGACAGCCAGTACCGTCTTCATCGACAACAGATTCAGGAGCCAAGTCTCAAACTAGGATAAATTTAGAACAGTCTAAGCCTGCTCTCCAACAGCTAACAGCATCAGAAGTCGAATTGTGTTCTGAAAAAGGCGTTGACTACACTCGGCTACGCGACTTACTCACGGCACACCAATGGAAGGAAGCTGACCGAGAAACAGGCTCTGTTATGCTCAAAGCTACGGGTAAAGGAGAGAAAGACTACCTACTCGACTCAGACTTTGAAAAATTTCCCTGTGCTGATCTTCGCACCATTGATCGACTGTGGACACACTACAGTGATGGACGCTTTGGCTTTAGCGTTCAGAAGCGTATTTATGAGGAAGAGGGAAAGAATTATTTGAAGTTAGCGAAGCGCGTCGGCTGGTTTGTGGGAGGAAACTGGTTGAGCTACGCGGCTCTAACCTGGCACGAAGCAGCCGCGAGAACTGCGCCGGAGGGACACCTTCCGGTGAATATGGCAGGGAGTTGGAAGGTTGGTCCCAATGGCATCTTAGAGACAAAGCACGTCATTCTCTTGTCTCGGACACAGACTAGTAAACTTCTAGACTCTCCGTCTAAAACCACACTTGAATATCCAATAAAAGCGACGGCTTCTGCCATCGCTTTGAGGCAACCGCCTAAGCCAGAACCTAATGTTGAAGTGCGTTCTGAAAAAGGGGTGGACTATACTCGATTGCACGACTTACTCGCGGCAGGGAAGTGGAAAGAGGCTGATGAAGAAACAGCCATGCTCATGGTTAAGGCAGCGGGTCAAGAACGAAGAGGCTATATAGATGAGGAAGACATCAAGAATTTTCCCTGTACAGATCTTCGCACGCTTGACCAGCTTTGGGTAAAGTTCAGCGATGGACATTTCGGCTTTAGCGTCCAGAAGCGTATCTGGGAAAGTATTGGTGGACAGCCCGGACGCCATGATTATCAAATCTTCCAACAGTTCCGCAATTGCGTTGGGTGGAATGCGGATCACAAAGGGTTACATAATTCTAACCTCATTCAAAATGCACCTCAGGGATATCTGCCTTATTTTGTAGGCGGTGGGATTGCTGGGTGGGGATGGTTATTAGGGGGGGTTTGGACTGTGTTCTCTCGCATTGAAACGTGTGAAGCCTAACCTGATAGAGGCTAAGATCGAACTCAGCTAATCTAGTCCTCTTTCTCCCTTAACCTCCGACATGGATGGCAGGACGGCGATCGGGATTCTTCTCAGCTTTACGCAGTACTTCACGGGTAACCACAGCAATATCACCCTCGCCAAACAAGATAAAGCGCAACAAGTATTGAATTGGGTTGCCCTCTACCCAGCCGAAGTAAGCATGGGGAATCTCCTTGGTCTGGTCTCGAATATAGAGAAGGATAGCAGCGATCGCGTTAGGAACTGCTGCACTCTCAGCCCGCAGAATTCGATATTGATCGACTTGCACCCCTTTGACTCGGATAATACCTTCAAATTCCGAAGCATCCGATACCCGAACCTCCAAAAACAAGATGGGATCGGTAGGCGGAATATGATGATCCTCGCGCACTTCTTTTTCCTTTAAAAAATACTCTCGCACACTGCCTGTATTCCTGCGATGAGCAATCAGCCGTATCTCACCTCTGCTCTCTTGCTCAATGAAGTCACGAGCAAATTCGTCGATTTCGATCCGCTCGACTCGAAGTTCGGTAGACCGCCACACGCGGGAAATTAGCGAAGTAAGGATAATGGCAGCAATAAAGAATGTAGCAATCCTAATCCCTTCGGGCCTCTCGATGATATTAACAACAGTGGTATAAATAAACAACAGCGAGATGAGACCAAAGGCGATTGTTCCTCCCTTCGATCTGTGGCGATGAGCTGATAACGTCACAGCGATAGCAGCAGAAGACATCAGCACCAACACACCCGTTGCATAAGCCCCGCCCTGAGCGTCTACATCCGCTTTAAAGAGAATAGTGACAGCAAAGGCGATCACTGTATACACTAACACCAGGGGCCGCGTTGTCCGTGTCCAATTCGGTGCCATGCCATAGCGTGGCAGGTAGCGGGGCACAATGCTGAGGAGTCCTGCCATGGCGGATGCACCTGCAAACCAAAGAATGCTGATGGTGCTTAAATCGTAAATTGTGCCAAATCCATCACCCAGATACTGATGTGCCAGATAGGCAAGGGCGCGCCCACTCGCTTTTCCTCCACGTTGAAACTCCGCCTCTGGAATCAGTAGGATGGTTACCAAGCTGCTGGTGAGCAAGAAAAAGCTCATGATCACAGCCGCCGTAGAGAGCAGTTTATAAGTATTACGAATGCGTCCTTTGGGCTCTTCCCAAGTATCGCTGTTGCTACCCGTCACCAGGGGCATCACGGCTACGCCCGTCTCAAAGCCTGACAATCCTAATGCCAGCTTTGGGAATAGTAAGATAGCTAAGCCGAGCATGAGCAAAGGGTTGTTGTTATGGCTGGTAAAAAGTGCACTCTGCCAATTAGCAATGTCCGAGGGGTGCGTTAGGATTTGATACGAACCGACGCCAATGACAACAAGGTTCAACAAAAGATAACTTCCCACCAGAAAGACTGCAATCCCGATCGCTTCTCGGAACCCTTTCAGGAAAACAGCCCCTAGCAAAGCTACCAGCAGGAGAGTAATCCCAATCTCCTGATTGTGCAGGAAGCTTGGCACAAGGGGATTTTCGGTGATATGGGCGGTAGCATCAGCTGCTGAGAGGGTAATGGTGATGATGAAATCGGTTGCCACAAAACCGAGTAGGCACAGCACAAATAACTTGCCTTGCCACCAGGGGAGCAAGTGTTCGAGCATGGAGATAGACCCTTCACCATGAGGGCTGTGGGTAGCAACGCGCCGATAGATCGGCAATGCTCCAAATAACGTCAGCAACACCAGAATCAGGGTGGCAATAGGAGAAAGCGTGCCTGCGGCCAAGGCAGCAATACCTGGTTGATAGCCAAGCGTAGAAAAATAATCCACACCGGTCAGGCACATGACCTGCCACCAAGGATGCTGGCGGTGTCGTCCTTCGCTCTCGTGTCGCTCTTCTTCGAGCAACCAGCGGATGAACTTTACCCGATGCCGTTTCGTGAGAACAATTGGTTTAACCATCAAACGGTACTCCTTCTGTATATCTGTATATATCCCATTTCGCAGGAGAATAGCTCGCTTGCATCAGCTCTTTCTCAGTACTAAACTCGTTGAATAGGGATAGCACACCAGCTTTAAGAAGGATTATCGATAAAAGTATTTTCTTAGCGTTATCAACCCAGGTAACGGAGGATGCTGTCGTAGCCTCAAAGGAAAATTCGCCCACGTCTCAAGCCCTCAAACAACAACAGCACCCAAACTGGACTTGCTGAAGGGCTTCCTCTCCTGCTTCATTTGAGACAGAGTTGCTCTAAATTACTCTATTTAGAAACATCGCTCCCTATGCACTATTTGAGGAAGTATCAGTTGTCTTGTTGAGTGCTGTTATTGTTAGATCAGCTAATAAGCCAGATATTAAATGAATAAGTGTTTATTTCCTCCTTAACAAGGTTTAACTGAATGGAATATCTGCCATGAAAGCTTTAGTGGCTTTAATTATTAATTTACTACTTTTCCTGAAATGTACAAGATATTCATACTGAATTTTACGTCTTTTTCCTAACGCTTAAAAAAAGATAAATAACTTTACTTTGGTGAAAGTAGCTGCTCTCTTCTTACAAGAGACTTCATGAACTGGCGTTCAAAACCAAGGATGAAAGTAGACTTTCAAGATAGGAGTCAGGAGAGAGTAATTGTCATCCCTCCTTTGTAGACTCTTATCGCGTGGTCTTGATCTAGAAAACCAAGACGTGACCATCATCTTTGAGATAGACAGAGCGATCACCCGGAGGACGCCCACCGAGACGGACTTCTATCCGCAAAGTTCTCGCTTGGGGTTTCAGGATATCTAGCTTCAGCGACTCTCCCAATGCATCCCAAAACGCTACCGATAAATTCGGTTCTGTCCTGCCTCCCCGCACAAAAGACAGTACCTGTCCCGGATTAATGGTAACGGGGTCAGCACCCGATATTTTTTGCAGCTTGACCACACGTCCAGTCAAGTTAGCCACCTCCACTGTAATGCGTTGCCCTGGTACAAACTTGATCGGCTGGCGACCACAACTAGTCGCTGCCACACAGGTGCGAGCGGTAGCGATTGGGCAGAGTTCTGTGAAGCCAATCAGAAGACTAGTGGTTACTAAGATAGTTGGCAAGAGTTTAGACATTATGAACACTCGTTGGTTTGGAGCATTGATTTTAGCTTTTTCGCCTTGGCTGATTCTCCTTTAGCAAGTCCCCCGAAAATCCCACGAAGACTACCTTAGGGTCAAGCGCTGGTAGTTCACCGAGGATAACTGCCGAAAAAATCCGGACGGATACCATGACTATTGGTATGTAATAGCGTCTGTGTGTGCAAAAGAGATGCAAAAAGTTATGTAGGGCTAACCTTCTTGGCGCGTGGCTTGGCTTTAAGCTAACCTCGCCACTTGATTTGCCTAAAATTTAAGGCAATTTCCACAAAGGTATTGCGATATGTAACTTCATTGGTAGAGAATACGCCAGAAAGTCCTTTCCTATAGCTGTGAAATGGAACCAACATTTCCGTAAGGATAGGAGAGCCGCCGAAAACTTGAAACCTAATGTTGTGAGGATGTTTACAGTGAAATCAAAAGTCTTCGCTTTAGTGCTACTGGGCTTGATGACTACGCTAGCCGCCTGCCAAGGGCAAAATACACCCACGGAAACGACTTCTCCGGCAGAAACCACTTCTCCAGCCGCAACTCCGGCAGAAACCACAACTCCAGCCGAGACTCCAGCAGAAACCACGACTCCAGCAGAAACCCCCGCAGGGGCAGGGCTCAGTACTCCGGGAGAAACCCCAGCGGGCAAAGGGACTACAGGCAAGACGACTAAGGGAACCAAGAGTACTCCTTCTCCTTCTCCTTCGTGATCTCGTAATTTCTACAACGGTTTCTCTGTTGTAGAGATTTACTCTCTCAAAACCTGTTAAACAGCCGCAGATGGGCATCCGTGTTGCCCACTGTTGGCTATTTTTACCAACCAGGCAAAGGCAGCCTATGGCAACTTCAGACTCACAGTTTTCAAGAGGTGGGTAAGGTTAAACATTGCTGTGAAGACTGGGCATGGGGCATAAAGTAGTTTTTTATGTGCCAATTAGATGTGGAACAGTTTATTCAACGAACCGTCCTCTCGTCCCCCATCTCTCCTCAGCAAGAGTAGGCAACTTAGAAGCCTGAAAGCTTACTTACGCACCGGCTCAGACTCCGTTAGGTTCAACCAGCTATCACTTTCCTTGGCAAGTAACCGTTGTGCAGCTTCCACCATCTCAGCAGAGATATCCTTGAGGTCTTCCCGGTTCTCTAGGTAGGTGGAGAGAGCATCCATCGGATTCATACTACTACCGACGCCAAGTTCGGGGAGGCGAGGACGAGCTAATTGACTGATTAACTCTGGGCGAATGGTGTAGCTGTGGGCGTCACTTAAGCATTGGTGTAGGGCTGCGTTATCAATTAAGTCCAGTTGTTCAGAACGCAGCTTGTAAATCAGCCGCACAACCGCATCTTTAATATCCTTTTTCTTAATAACTTTGAGTAAAGCACTTTGAGGCTCAGCTGCCTGAGAAACATCCACTTCAATAGTACGAAAAGGACGTACAGGCAAAGGGCAAAATTGCCACTGAACATGCCCTCGTTCTAGCTCAATTAACACATAGCCTTTATCTTCTTTTTCTTCGCTAAAATCGACTCGCTCGATGCTACCTGGATAAATCACAGGTGGGTCATTAGAGGGGTTGAGGTTTTGGTGTCGGTGGACATGACCTAATGCCACATAATCAAAACAGGGTCGCGTGAGCATGGACAGGGGAATAGTAAAGCCCTTGCCCACTGCTAAGAAACGTTCCGCTCCCAAGTTAGCGCGGTCGGCCATTAAGTGAGCGAGGAGAACCGTCGGCACATCCGGGTCAAGACGCCGGATTTCGGCTTCTAATACGGGGTCGAGGCGTGAGATGAGTAAGTCATTGACCTCGGCAAGAGCCAGTCCTTCTGTTTCTGGGCGAGTCAACAGGGTAGAGCGAGTGAGCCAAGGGAGAGTCATAACCTGCACGAGTCCGTGGCGGGTTTGAATTCGATGAGTTGCGATCGCATCTCCTACGACAAAACCAGGCACTCCTAAAGTCCGGTAAATACATAAACTCGCCCCTCCCTGACCTTGTGAGTGCTGGTCATGGTTGCCGACGAGCAACACAGTCGGAATATTCGCATCCACCAAGCGACGAAACTGAGCGGCAAAGGCTTCCTGAACATAGGGAGGTGGTGTGGCGTCGGGAAAGGCATCCCCTCCAAACAAGACTAGATCCACCGGTTCTGCGATCGCTCGCTCAATACATTTCTCTAGGGTATTGACAAAATCTTCTAATCTTGTATTTAAGCCGTTTACTGGATTGATTCGTCCGTGGGAGAAGCCACTTCCCATGTGGATGTCTGATAGGTGAAGAATTTTAATCATCGAGTTTGGGAATGGGGAATGAGTAATTGGTCATTAGCTCTGACTCACAGACTCCTGAACCCTAAGGTCATTCCTCAAGATGAGGATTGTCAATTTCAGTCAGTACCTGCTCTAAAGCCTTACACATGACCTGCCGTTGTTGGGCATCGTAGCCCCAGCGTTGGAGAAATGTTTTGTAAGCGCCTTCTTGCGTGGCAGCGCTTTCATGTAAGGCTACAGCCCGATCTCGTATCTGAGGCAGTTTGAGCTGTTCAATCAGATGTGCCGTTCGCGATCGCACTCGCTCAGAGCCTTGAGCCATTTCTTCGTTACCCTTGCGACGATGAGCAACAGCTTGTGCGGCTGACATGGCTAAGTTTTTCACTAATAGTTCTGCCACTATATCGGGCGATGACTGTAGTGCCTGAACCACTTCAGGGGAGGGATTATCGGCTAATGTCCCTTCAGAGGTGAGGTAGGTGACAAAAAAACCTCTTGCACCATTTTCACTTTTCACTAATTGAGCGATCGCATCAGCGCTGACTTGTGGCGAGAGTTCACCCGCTTCCATTTGAGACATCAACGACTGGGTGAGGGCGATTGCTTCTTCAAATGTCACTGACTCTGGAATATTCACACGAATTCTTCGGCGAGTTTGTGTTGTTTAATTTTTGTCTTTAATACTCTTGATGATACTCAATAGATGGCAAAATTTCCTTTTTTCCAGTAATTATTAATAGAAGCTTCGATAGACCTCGTCTAATTCCTTCGTGAAAATCGCAAGAGTGGTAATAGGTAATTGCTAATCGGTAATTGGAATGTCTTCCCCATTAGCGATGACCCACTACCTTTACTTAATTTATCCGGATAAATACAGAAGATTACGTATCAATGAGTAATTCTCTAACGGTAACAGCAATTGTTCCGGTTGTTTTGGCCTGCGTAAATACTCATTGAAGGTTTATTTCTAGGCTGAGTAGTGACTCAAAGTTATAGGGCGAAGTGTATGGCTGTATCAAATGTAGCTATGTATACGTTGGCAGCTCTGACAGCATCAGCGTTCAGCGATAAATCTCAGGCTAATTCTGGATTGGCACATCCTGAATCGGCATTAGATGCCAATAACTGGGTTGAATCAAATAATATCAAAAAGGAGCCAGCAACCGCAAAGCACGCGATCGCACCGCCTGAGATGCTAGAGGAACCTGAAGCCATCACCTCAATCAAAGGAAGAGTGCGAGCAGACAAGGGGGCAAGAGGAGACGGCAACGTGGGGAATTCTTTAAGTCTACCCAGTCTCTTGGCGTCCAAGGAAGCGTCTTTACGTCTCCCTATCTCTACATCCAGACAAGCGTCTATCGTCCCTACTGATATTTTTACTTCCTACCTAGAGCAAATTAGAAAAAGTTTGCCGCCAGGGTTGGTGATGCGCTTGCCATCTCAAGTGAGTGAGAGTGACAACTGGGATGTATCGAGTCGTAAATATAGTGTTATAGTCTCTCCCTCCGTTTCTCAACCTGGGTTAACCGTGAGTGTCTTCAGTTGTGGCGAGCCACAACCGTCTTGTTTAGTCGGCAGTTTTGCCGCTACGGCGAAGAGTTCGCTAAAGGCTCAAGGAAAATTCAAGCACTATCAGGCTGTCGCCACTCCCATCGCGCTGCCTAATAAGATTCAAGGCTATTTGTTGGAAGAGTCACAATTAACATTAAACCCTGAATTACCGTCTGTGATGTGGGAGCAGGATAACCAATTTTATACTGTTACTCTGCACCCTTCATTACGCCATCAGCTACTTAATATAGCTAATTCAATGGCTGAGACAGTCCCCATTGAAAATGCAAGAACACGGACTGAAACTTCCTCTAACCAACCCGTAATTCTAACAGCAGCAGAAGAATCTGCTCAAGAGACTGAAGATGTAACAAAAAATCCTGCAACAGCTGAGCTTTTACAACACCGTCATCCTACCCTGACAACAGCCGAGCAATTGCGGCAAGGGGAGGTAATCACAAACCTTCGTTACCGTCAATATTTTCCACCGGGGACAGGGGCTAGTGTTGGTCTTACAGGTCAACCGACATTTGGGATTAATTGGGGTGTCACTGATAACTTAGAACTAACACTAGATGCACAAACAGTTGATAATTCTGGACCAATTCGTCAAGGGCCGTTTAAGGCACAACGAATTAATCCAGATGGCACTGGTCCTAACTTTTTTCAAGAATTCACCTTGCAGGGAAAGCAACGACTGTGGCAAAACGAGGAAGGGACGCTAGCCCTTAGCGGTGTAGCGGCGGCTTCTTTAGGAAATGCCGGACGCCCTTTCCGGTTTTTTACGGAAACTAACCCTATCTCCAACGGGCAAAATCATCAGATCGTTCCATCTTTAGAGTTACCCTTTACCATCAAACCTGATAGCCGTTGGCAGTTTACCCTGTCCCCGAAAGTTGCCTTTTTGCCCGACGATAATGCTTTGTATTTCAACAGGCTTCCTTCAGACAAAACTAGGTCTTTTGGGACTACGTTTGGTTTGGCAGGAGGCATCAGTTATCAGCTTAATCCTAGGTTAATTTTATGGGGCGATGCATTTGTTCCGTTGACAGGAAATAACACCATTAATCGAGAGACAGGATTACCGACTCGCACAGTAGCTTTTAATGCGGGGTTAAGGTATGTTGTCAATCCTCGCTTGGCTACCGATTTATTTGTATCTAACACACTAGGTAATACAGGTGCTTTGTCCTTAGTGGCGGATAGAGATTATCCTTCGCTGGGATTAGGGATTACCTATTTACCAGGAATCACTGCTGCGAATCGCCGCTATTCTCAACATTTTGGTTCAACTCAGCAACCGCCTCCTAATACTCTCGCTGGATTTGCATTGTTAGATGGTGGGACAGTTCCGAATAAACAACTACTGCTCAGTTTCCAAGGAGGAAGTCAGGGGCTATTAACAGGATTTCGGTATGGACTGCTAGATGATTTTGAAATTGGTGCTTTTCTAGACAGTATTCCAGGCCAAGTCGATGAGTCGGAGTTAGGGGTTAGCGGCAAAATCCGCTTTTTGCATCAAGCTGATGGTGACCCCTTTACATTGAGTGGTTTAGTAACTGTTGCACGGGCAAATAACGTACTGATCAACCTGATTAGTAATAATCGCAACGAACTACAAAAACGAGGTTTAGAGAAGGGTGGATTTGTATTTGGTAACGAAAAGATTGGGGAAGTACTCATCCTCACTCTTTCTACCCCAATGCACTATCAATTTAAGGGGGGAAGTGCAATTTGGTTCACACCTACCTTGGGATTTGTACAGCGTAGTGGATTGGATGTGGCTGGATTGAATTTGGGCGGTTCAGTTCCTCTGGCTAAAGATTTGGATGTAATCGCAGAGGCGGGTTTAGAGTTAAGTGGTAAGGGCAATGCTTTTATTGGAAACAAACGGGAAACGGTGATTCCCTGGACTGTTGGGTTTCGGTGGCGTCCGGCTTCAGTGTTAGGTATTCCAGAGAAAAGTGCAATTTCTGGTTTGCAATTGGAAGCTTACGTAACGAATCGAGTTGGCACAACACCGTTTGGTAGTCTTAGAGTTCGAGCTGATAATGATCTGGCGATTGGGGCGGGTTTGGTGTTACCGATTCAGTTTTAGACTATTAAACTTCTATCTTTAAAGTCTACTTTCAAGATATTAGCGATTCCTGGGGACTGAATAGTTTTTTCTATTCTTAGTATTGGGTTTATCTCGTCCCCTCGCGACGGAAGAAACACAAAAGTGATGTTGGGTAAACAGAATAGATCTCAACTCCCAATCGCTGCATAAGTCGGGGGGCTCTCTAGCTTATCGACACATTGCCGACACATATTTGATGTAGCATTGACACAAATCTAACTTACAGTAGCAATACATTTCAAGGCTACCCTTTAACTAAAATCTTAACATTAATGCCTAAGACAATTAGGGTTTAGAAGGCATGAAATAAAAGCTGGAATTGTAATTCGGCTTTCACTTGAACCTAGCGCTCCTTATCTGCATCAATTGGAAACAAATGAGCAAACTTCCAGTAATCAATGCGTTTTTTTGGATCATGAAGATCTGTGCAACCACTTTGGGAGAAACCGCAGGAGACCTTTTATCAATGACGCTAAATGTGGGCTATGCAGTTAGTTCCACTATATTGATTGGAGTGTTTTTAATCACTCTTATGATTCAATTAAACTTGAAAAGCTATCACCCATTACTTTATTGGACTGTCATCCTTTCAACCAGCACGGCTGGCACAACGATGTCAGATTATATGGATCGCACTTTAGGGCTTGGCTATGCTAAGGGGTCTATGATTTTAGTTACCCTTCTCTTGGCTATTTTGGCCTTCTGGCGATTCAGTATTGGGTCTCTCTCTGTTACTAACGTCAGAACACCTAAAGTTGAGCTACTCTATTGGATCACAATTCTATTGTCAAATACTTTAGGTACTGCCTTGGGCGATTTCCTAGCCGATAGCTCCGGACTAGGATTTGCAGGAGGAGCGCTCCTAATCGCTGGTTTGCTTGCTCTGGTATTGGCAGGGCATTATTTTTCCAAAATTTCCCAAGTTATGTTGTTTTGGATTGCATTTGTCCT
>DATNPV010000318.1:0-34330 GCA_036703055.1 Waterburya sp. | reverse complement strand
GTTCCCTAGGTGCAAGAACCTATAAGGCTCTAGATTTAGCGATTAGTGAGGCTTTTAGTCAAGTCTCCCTTAAAGACATTCGTAATTGGTTTGCTCACTCCTGCTACTGTATCTCACCTATTTGAGAAACGCTATATCTTCGTCGTATCGTGAGCGTCCTTTGTTCTGCCACTTTCTCACTAACTTTAACGCCGACTGGCTAATTTAACGGCTGTGCCAATAGCGGTAATAAGTAGCAATGCACCTTTTTGGTCAACATTAATCGTGCCCGTGTCAACTTCAATGCCAATAACAGCATCTGCACCTAAGCGTTGTGCGCGTTTTTTGAGTTCCGCAATTGCCTCCTGCTGGCCTTTCTCAAACACCTGCTCATAACTGCCAGTACGTCCACCAATGACATCGCGAATTCCGGCAAAGAAATCTCGCAAGGCATTGGTTCCATAGACAACTTCCGCCGTCACAATCCCCAAATACGCCTCAATGACGGCGCCTTGAATCACATCGGTGGTTGTTACAATCATGAACCCTTCTCTAGTAAAATATAGCTTGATAAATTTTAGGTTAGTGTAATCAGCAAGCCCTAGTTAATTCCCTCGAAAACTGCCACTGAACGGCGCAAACTCTACCCAGTCAAACAAAAATCAATTCAATGCTTTCGATAAAAACTTTTCAATAAAAAGGGTGGGTACCCACATCTTTTAAAACGGCCTGTGGAGGAAGCGAATTTGGAAACGAGGGCAAGCTATAGCAATATAGTTGCTTAGTTCTCCATGCATCACAAAATATCCCAATTGTCAAGTTGAGAAACCTACGCTGTCCTATAGAAGCAGCGCTGGCAGAATGTCACGGAGGCACTAGCGGAAACTCACCATTAACTTGGGCGACATGGGCGAGGGCGATACGGCTGATGACTGGTTAGCCTCTGGCGGACTCAAATTAGCCAGTAAATTCAGCAGAAAAGTTAGGGTGGCGGCTTGCATAAGTCTTTTGAACATGACGAACACTCCTCAATTTCTAGCTTCATTTTTAGTCTAGGATAGACGACGGAAATCACTCTTCCTCTGGTCGTGTCACCCGCTTGGGCGACTTGTTGGTAATCGTACCGAAGGATCACTGGAGTCCCCAACACTCACGTTCCGCCTTTTTAAGTGTCACAAGAGAAAAAGAGGATGGGGAAGAAGAGTTGAAAGTTGGAAGGTTGAAGGGGGGAAAGTCGTTGAGCGTAGCCGTTCTGGAAAGGTAGCTTGGAAAGCTGAGGGCTAAAAAACCTTCAACCTGCTAACCTTCAACCCGGTAACCTGCAACCTGTTGATCGCCAATCGCTACAATCTAAAGAGATACGAACAAAGCTGTGCCGCATGATTCCTACAGTTATTGAACAATCCGGTCGTGGCGAACGCGCCTTTGACATCTACTCTCGTCTGTTGCGAGAGCGCATCGTCTTTTTAGGACAACCCGTTGATTCTGATCTGGCTAACTTAATCGTTGCCCAGTTGCTGTTTTTAGAGGCTGAAGACCCCGAAAAAGACATTTATCTCTACATCAACTCTCCCGGAGGTTCGGTGACGGCGGGCATGGGGATTTTTGATACGATGAATCAAGTCCGTCCAGATGTCTGCACAATCTGTGTGGGCTTAGCTGCCAGTATGGGAGCTTTCTTGCTGAGTGCGGGTGCTAAGGGTAAGCGGATGAGCCTACCGCATTCTCGAATTATGATTCACCAGCCACTGGGCGGTGCACAAGGAGCTGCTACGGATATTGAAATTCAAGCCAAAGAAATCCTTTATCACAAGCGGCGGCTCAATGAGCTGTTGGCTCAACATACTGGTCAGCCTTTAGACCGGATTGAGCTAGATACAGAACGCGACTTTTTCATGTCAGCCGTAGAAGCGCAGGAGTATGGCTTGATTGATCAGGTGATTGATCGGCGTGTTTCAGCCGTACGTCCCCCTGTTAGCGTCGCTTAAGGGAAGGGTTCGGTTGGGTTTGAAGGTGTTAGCAGGTTGAAAGTTATTTAACCTTCAACCTTCAACCTTCCAACCTCCAACCCATCATCCTCTTCACTCCGGCGTCGGCAGAGATTCTAGATGATGTAGAAAGTCTTTTAATTCATCATCGGTGAGAAGTTGGCGCGATCGCTTGCCGTAAGTTTGGAGCAGATAATCTTTCCCCTGCTGAGTTGTCCACCCCAAACGCTTAAGCTCCACATTAGTTCTAGCAATGATGTCAGAAAAATCAATGGGAGTGTCAGGGGGGGGCACTCGGCTTGTGTCTTTCTCCAATTGCAGTTGAGTTGGGGTAGAAGATGCAACAGGCGCTTCATCGGGTTGGCCTAGGGACGGCTGCTTGTCTGTCGTCCACAGCGGATTTTCCTCGTCTAGAGATGTGGTCACTGCCGTGGAGGGTGTATCGCTCAACGTGAGTTCATCGGCAACCCGTGTAGCGGTTACCAATCGGTCAGGAAACTCGTCTTGCCTAGATTCACGGGAGGAGAAACTGCTAGTCTCTTCAGCGAAAGACAGTTCGGGAAGCCGGATGGATGGCGACTCATGCCGACTTTCTGCGGAAAAAGCGACAGGAGCCATTGGTATTGCTGCCGACGGTTGCGGTATTTCCCTAGGGGTATGGGGGAGTTCCTGCTCGTCAGCGGCTTGGTTTAGGTCAATCCCTAAAACGGCTAGTGCTCGACTTCTTGCTTGATCTTCTGCCAATTCAACGGTTTGGGCAGCTGCCAGCGCTGTAACTAGGGTGGTTCCCTCCACTTGAACCAGGCAACGCACGATGTACTGACCGTGGTCAATCGCTGATAACTCAGTAACTAGGCTGCCTTTGGGGTAATGAATTCGGAACTGATTAAACATAAACGCTTCATCGCCTTTCAAAAGGGGCGCTTTTACACACCACTGCCCTAGAAAAGCGTACCTTGCCCTAAAGTATATACGCTCTTTTCCAGAACAGATTCCTTGAACGGACGTCTAGAACTTAAAATAATTAAAGACAGTCCATTGTCACTGTAACTCATTGCCATTGCTGCAAAACGAGTCAGACGAAGAGCAGCAACAATTCATCAACGGCAGTGAGTCAAGGTACGTGTGTTCCTGCAAGTCACTGGGTGAGTCAAGCTCTCTTGACTGGGTATCAGATGCTTCTCCAAAGACAGCTCAATCTATTCCGTTGTATGACGGCTGTCCTAGAAGAGAAGTAATCATCCTAGGTAGGAAGAGCGCTGGTGAGAATGGGCCAGGGTTGTCAAACAGGGCTAAAAGTTGGTACTTCCCTCAGCATCTGGTAAATCTCACAGCGAGTTATCCCCTAATCAAGAAAAGAGTAGCTTGCAGTTCAGTCTCACGATAGGAACACAACGGATACAGTCGGCAAACCGGTTTGGGCAATGAACGTGCCGCTTCCGGTGAACGCCCTTGTCGGGGTTAAAAGTTGGCAGGTTGAATGTTGAAAGTTCTAACCTTCCCTGCGGGTTCTCCTTCGGAGTACAGCTTCTCTTCGTTCAACCTACCCGACGCTACGCAAACGGCAACCCCAACGGGGAACGGCGACGCCGCTCCTTCAAAAACCGCTTCTCTAACGCTGTGTTAGTGCAGGGGGGCGTTAAAGCCTAGCGGAGCTACCGCGCTAGTGGAACACCGAAGGGCTAAGCCCAACAACTCTTCTACAGAGGGTTCTGTCACTGTAGGTAAGCGCAACAGCCAACGAGGCAAGAGTCAGAAAAACCGATCAGATCAATCAAAAGGATTGTTGGATGGAATTTTCAATCGCTACATTACTTTCCAATTTCACCGATGACAAGTTAGTGGCTCCCAAAGTTTTGGAAAAAAAACTAGGTTGCCAAGACGAGGAGAGCCTCACAAAATTCCAGATTGCTCTGGATGCCCTGGAAAAAATTGGAGTTTTAATCAAAGATCGCGGCAGGTATCGGCGCATCTATGAAGATGATGTGGTGGAGGCCAAGCTGCGTTGTTCGAGTAAAGGATTTTGCTTTGCCATTCAAGATGTAGAGGGAGCCGATGATATTTACATTCAGAAGAGCCATTTGAGTACCGCTTGGAATGGCGATCGCGTTCTGGTCAAAATTACTAAAGAAGGGAGTAGACGCCGCAGTCCCGAAGGACAAGTCAAGTTAATTCTAGAGCGAGCGAATCCTTCAGTGTTAGCGCGAGTCAAGCGCACCAATGGCAACTTCCAAGCAGTTCCCTTGGATGATCGGCTTTTGTTTGAACTAGAACTGAAGCCAAATCACGAAAACTTAGATCAGGCCGTCGATCACCTCGTTCATGTCGAGGTCATACGCTACCCTCTGGGACAAAACAACCCAATTGGTAGAGTCGCCCGCATTCTGGGGAGTGATGCCGAAGATGCGGCTGATACTGACATCGTCTGCTGTAAGCATGATCTGCGCCGTAACTTCCCTCCCAACGCCCTGAAGGCGGCAGAGGAGATACCTAAACAGTTACGCAAAACAGACTTAAAAAAACGCCTTGACTTGCGCAAGCGCTTGACTATTGCCATTGAAGACGAACAACTCACCCACGAGAGGGGGATAGTAGAAAATGCCTTTACCCTAGAAAAAACAAAGGCAGGACATTGGCAGTTGGGCATTCATGTTGCCGATGTGGCAAGCTTTATCCCTGCGAATTCTCCTTTGGATAGAGAAGCCAGAAAGCGAAGTACTGCCGTGTATCTGGGAGATACGGTGCTGCCCATGCTACCGGAAGTATTGCAAGAGCGTTGCGCCTTCGTTCCCGGTGTAGATCGCTTGGCTATTTCTATACTCTTGACCCTCAACGAGGAAGGTAAACTGGTTGAATTTGAGATTCACCCTTCCGTCATCCAGGTAGACCATTTGCTCAGTTACGAACAGGTGCAGTCGCTATTAGGTGAGGAACAAGAGAGTGACCCAGATTTGGCGCCTGTAGTGGAAACCCTCAACCATCTGTTTGGTAATTTAAGTTCGGCAGTTCGCACTCAAAGGAAGCTACGAGGAGCATTTGACTTGAATGGGGTGGAGATTCCGCACCCCTATAAAGATGAAGGGCGCATTGGAGCCATTATCCTGTCCTCGGCGCATCCAGTGCGTTCTCTGTTAACAGAATTAGTCATCTTAGCCAACCAATCCGTCGCCTCTCATGTGCAAGCGCTCTCTTTGCCAGGAATTTACTGCGTCCAGTCTATACCCGATTTGGATGAGCTTCAGGATTTGATCAAGTTAGGCAACAACCTCCAGCTTGATATGGAGCTAGAAGAGGAAGAGGATGTTACACCTCAAGACTATCAACGATTTACCCAGTTGTTTGCCCGCTCAACAGCGCCCAAAGTGCTGATGTATTTGTTGCAATCAACATTAAAACTGGAAAGTTATAGTTCTAAACCGGGCTCTCACTTCGGTCTAGCGTTAGATACAGGCTATACTCACTGCATCTCCCCAATGAGGCGTTACGCCGATTTGTTTGTGCAACGGGTACTGATGGCGCTATTTGAGAAAGGACGCGATCGCCGCTCTACCCGTTCTAAAGACCGAGTCAACCTCAACCATAGTAGCAGTCACGGTAACGTCAACTGGAATGTTTTGCCACCCGATACTCAGCAAGATCTGGAAGCTGAAGTAACGGCCTTGGTTCCTCATCTCAATGACCGGGAGAAGTTAGCGCAGGATGCTGAAATCGATTTGCAAGGCTTGAAGAAAGCCGAACAGATGAAAGAACGTACTGGCGATGTCTTCAGTGGACTGATTACAGGTGTTCAGTCCTACGGCTTTTTCGTTGAAATCGAAGACTTGCTGGTCGAAGGACTCGTTCATGTCAGTTCCCTCAAAGATGACTGGTACGAGTATCGTTCTCGACACGCCTGCCTCGTCGGTCGCAAAAATCGCACTGCTTACCGACTGGGCGATCGCGTGGAAGTCCAAGTTAAGAGTGTTGATTACTACCGTCAGCAAATTGACCTAGTTACCGTCGGTGGAGGTAGCGTTGCCCGTAATGAAGATTTAGAAGAGTAAGGGATTGGTCACAAGGGTTGGAACGTTAGCAGGTTGACTGGTTACCAACTCGAAGGTTCCAGCCTTCAACTGTTCAACCCTTGAACCCTTTAATCCTTCAATCTTCAACTTTTCCAATTTAACACTTGACACCTGACCAATGAGGAAACCTCTAATTCTGGGCATCACCGGAGCTTCCGGCTTAATCTATGCTGTACGAGCTTTGAAGTTTCTGCTGGAGGCTGACTATCCCATCGAGCTGGTTGCCTCAAAATCAACCTACACTGTCTGGCAGGCAGAACAGAATATTCGTTTGCCTCCAGAACCCGATCAACAGGAACACTTCTGGCGTCAACAAGCGGGGGTACCCCAAGGCGGTCAGCTAATTTGTCATCGCTGGGGAGATGTGGGGGCTGCGATCGCAAGTGGCTCTTTTCGCACATTAGGGATGGTTATTGTACCATGTAGTATGAGTACAGTCGCCAAATTAGCGGCGGGATTAAGCTCTGATTTACTAGAGCGCGCGGCTGATGTTCAACTTAAAGAAGGACGTCAGCTCGTGTTAGTACCCCGTGAAACGCCATTTAGTCTAATTCATCTGCGTAATCTGACCACCTTAGCGGAGGCTGGAGCGAGAATTGTCCCTGCCATCCCCGCTTGGTATCACCACCCTCAAACCATTGAAGATTTGGTGGATTTTGTCATAGCACGGGTTTTTGACCAGCTAGACATTGACTGTATTCCCATTAATCGTTGGCAAGGACGTTAAATAATCTTTAATTTTGTCAGGGCAGAGCCTTATGTCTGTCCTGAGTATTGAGAGAAAGCGGTAACGTAGAACTAGCACTCAAGCCTCAAAACTCTCCTGAAATGCCTGCAATTCAGATAGTACTACTGGTATTGGTTGGGGGCGGACTGGCTTTATTGGCAGTTTCCAATTTGTCACAAGTCTTGCCCTTAGTGTTTTTGGGGATGCAAACAATTCCCTTACCGACGGCAGCTTGGATTGGAATCGCGCTAGCGGCGGGGGCGTTCACCAGCATTTTCCTACAACTGTTGAGCTACCTACAACCCGGTTACTCACCTCCAAGGATTGAGGAACCTGATGAAGTGCCACCCCGCAGGAGTACTTATCGACGCGAACCTCAAAAAAACCCGGAGCCTACACCTCAAACTGCATACACTCCACCCCCTCCTCCTTCAGAAACACCCCCCAACCGTACTACCTCGGATTGGGAGGAAACGAGCAACGAGAATTGGGACTTCGAGACAGAATCCACCATACCCAAATCAACAGCACAAGGTACTGACGGCGGGCAAAAAGGCGATCGCGCCGCTTCAGCCTCAAGCGACATACCTCAACCGGAGCGCTCCAATTACGAAGTCCCGCAAGAACCAAGAACTCACTCTCAAAGTGGCTCTGTCTACTCCTACAGCTACCGAGAAACGGACAAGAAGCCGTCAGGCGTTGGCAAGTCTGATGTAGTTTACGATGCGAACTATCGGGTGATTACGCCACCCTATGAGAAACCCGCTGAGCCGAGTGAGGACGAAGAAGATTGGGGATTTGAAGATGATGAAGATTTTGATGATGAAGTTGAGAGCAAGAGACGACGATAGCCTTTAAGCGCTGCTCTCAACTAGAGACAATCATCAAGTTTACAAGCGCAACAACTCGCGAGATTCTTGCTTCACTCGACCCGACATGGCGGCTTGCTGTAACTTCATAAATGCCTTCAAATCTTCTCGGTCATACTTTTTGGTTAGCATTTGCCGCAATTGCTCTTCGGCTTCTATCGTCAGATATCCAGTAGTCAGTGCCTGTTGGACAACGTTACGAATCAGGAGCATATGCCTTGACACCCTAATCTAAAGCAATCTACACGGTTTAAGTCTTGGGAATTTGGCAGCAGATTTACGGACTTCGCCCAGTACACTCCGTAGAGTTGATCTAGTGGCGAGTACCTGTACATCATCAGGAACTATTTACTTCATCGGTTGATGGAACACCAGCCATGGTGAACTCGATGCCAAGCTCAAATACAGTAGGGATAAACTTGGTCAGAACTTTAGCATAACTAAAGCTCCAACTTGTATCCTCTAACATTTATTATCAAATTCATTAGCCTTGATTAAGCATATTCAGGCATGGGTGAGTCAACAGGGTGAGACAGGCACCGCCCTGAAAAACTGGAGCTGCGTGACAATTTTTCTCTGGGAAGATGGGTATAAATTAAGTGCACATCAGCTGATAACGACTGTTAAACAAAGTACGTTACAAGTCATCCTTGCCAGAGTACCTGAAACCTAAGAGGATGTAATATCACAGAGCTGCTCGTTTGCCGAGGTGCAATTATCCCAGTGAATGACTTATTAAAAGGAACCAATGTTTTTCTCATTGGCATGATGGGGGCCGGGAAGACGACCGTAGGACGTTTATTAGCGCGTCAGCTAAGTTACGGTTTTTGTGACACAGATGTTGTAATTGAAGCATCTGCCCATAAAACGATTAATCAGATTTTTGCCGATGAGGGTGAAGACGCCTTTCGTCAGCTGGAGTCTCAGGTACTTTCGCAAGTATCGGCTGAAACTAGGTTGACTGTTGCTACAGGCGGCGGCATTGTGACGCGGCGCTTTAACTGGAGTTATCTGCGTCACGGTTTAGTCGTCTGGTTGGATGCTCCTGTAGAGGTACTAATTGCTCGCCTACAGGACGATACCACTCGCCCTCTGTTGCGAGAGGCCGATCCCGCACAAGCACTACAAAAACTGCTTGAGCAACGACGCCATCTGTATGCCCAAGCTGATCTGCACATCCCTATCAGCGCTGAGGATACAGCCGAACAAATTGCCTCACGCATTTTTACCGAAATTCCCACTGTCCTAAAATCACCTGCGATCGCGCCTTCTACTTCTTCTGAGGAATTTTCTCCTGGATAGCAGGTTCGGTTGCAGCACTTTAGAGGAGTTTCGTGGTGGGGATGTCACACAGACATCCCCAAACTTAGCCATCTTGCTCCAGACAATGATAACTTTTTATGAGAAAATTTTCAGTAATTGCAGAGCTTGCTAGCCGTTTCTGCAAGCGGCAGAAGATGCATCTGCGATGGTAGCTTCAATACAGTATGGGTGGATAAGTAAGTTTCACAGACTTTCACCAAGATTTTTAATGAAGATTTAAGATTTTTGACATCTAGGTCTGAAGTGAGCAATCAAGCCTATTGTGGAAGGTGGCAATTTTAAATTCCTACTGGCAACCGATTTTCTACATCCAGGTCTGTTTTATGAGCCTCCTGCCTAACTATCTCCGTTCTTTAATATTGACCATCCTTCTATGCTTCGTTGCCCCCATCGTATTAGTTACAGCGTTGTTTGCCGCTTTGGGTGTCATTAGCTACGTTCCCGGCTTAGAAACTCTTGGTCAAACAGGCACTACACAGATGTTGCAGTTTCTCGCTGTCTTTGGGAGTGGATGTCCCTTCCAAGGAGTCATGACCATTGGCTCTACCTGTAGTCTTGTAGGAGCCTTATTTGATACTTACGCCTTTTATCGTTATCAGAGCCTCAACGATCTTTAAATTGAGAGTACCGTTGAGGGCACGGTAATGAATTTGACTTCTGGGTAGGAATTGAGCTTACCGACTGGTAGGTCTGTGATTAGGCTAAATTTAATTGATAGCGTAGAGACTGGGCTAAAATACGTTTCAGTAAAATCACAAAGCCCTGAACTAGAACTGCGATCTTGAGGTTCAGGCGACAGAAGCACTGTTGCCAGGAGTGGGAATGTCGCTCGAAGGCAAAAACAGAAGAACGTAGTATTGTTTGCTAAGAATTTTATGAGGGTAAGTTTCAGCGCGTGATTCCCTTACCAGCAAGGATTCAGAATAACCAAGGCCATTGCCAGGGAGGTGCGTCTTTAGCGCGATCGCATCTCGTAAGATATTGATATCCACCAGCGACTGAAGACGACCTGTGGCTCAATCTGAAGCATCCAAACCCCAATCATCATCCACCCTACTCCGCACCCCTCTCTATCAACTTGCCGTAGACCAAAAAGCACGACTGACTGCCTTTTCTGGCTGGGAAATGCCCGTGCAATTTAGCGGCATTACCTCGGAACATGAAGCTGTGCGAACTTCAGCAGGAATGTTCGATATCTCCCACATGGGGAAATTTGCCTTTAAAGGCAAACAACTGCTGGAACACTTACAGCCTTTAGTCCCTTCAGACTTGACGCGGTTGCAAGCAGGTCAGGCGCAGTACACGGTATTATCGAATCCCAAAGCCGGCATCATCGATGACATTATCGTCTACTACCAAGGTGAAAATGAAGTGGGTGAACAACGGGGAATGATGATTGTGAATGCTGCCACCCGCACACGAGATAAAGCCTGGTTGATAGCACATTTAGAAGATTCTCCCGTGAGTTTGGACGACCTTTCTAAACAAAAAGTT
This sequence comes from Waterburya sp., assembly GCA_036703055.1. Classification (GTDB taxonomy): domain Bacteria; phylum Cyanobacteriota; class Cyanobacteriia; order Cyanobacteriales; family Coleofasciculaceae; genus DATNPV01. The sequence continues at coordinate 23,886 of DATNPV010000318.1, read as the reverse complement.
TTGATAGCTGTGCAGGGGCCAAGAGCCGTTTCGCATCTTCAGCAATTTGTCAAGGAGGACTTAACACCAATCGCAGCGTTTGGACATATCGAGGCAACAGTATTCGATCAACCCGCCTTTCTCGCTCGGACAGGCTACACGGGTGAGGATGGATTTGAGGTAATGGTCGATTCGGAGGTTGGAGTAAAATTGTGGCGATCTCTGGTGGCTGCTGGCGTCACTCCCTGCGGTTTGGGTGCAAGAGATACCCTGCGACTAGAAGCAGCAATGGCACTCTACGGGCAAGACATTAACGAAACGACGACTCCCTTAGAAGCGGGTTTAGGCTGGTTAGTTCATTTGGATACTAAGGGTGACTTTATCGGACGTTCAGTGCTAGAGCAACAAAAGGCCAATGGGGTCGAAAAACGTCTTGTAGGTCTAGAGATGCAGGGGCGTCACATTGCGCGTCACGGATACCCAGTGAAGCATGAAGGGCAAGAGGTGGGAGAGGTTACCAGTGGGACGCTATCACCCACTCTAGGAAAAGCGATCGCACTTGCCTACGTACCAACGTCGTTATCGAAGATTGGTCAAACCGTAGAAGTCGAAATTCGGGGTAAGTCTTATCCCGCCTTAGTCGTCAAAAAGCCGTTTTATCGTTCCCCAAATCGCCCTACCAGTAAGTAGCTGTTAAGTATTTAATTTACTGGTGGCTGATGGGGAGACTCCGGAGAGGAGGAGAGGGCTTTTCATTCCTTTGTTGTGGGTTGTCGTCTCATGCCCCATGCCCCATGCTCAGTCTGCACAGCTTCATTAAATGTGTAGGGGCGTTAGCGCAGCCATGCCGAAGGCTATACGGCGGTTCATCTCTACGAATATACTTCACAAAAGCTGCCAACCTCTGTAAACCATAATTTTGTAAGTGATGGATTGCAAGACTTGTAGCCGCTGCCACAATGTAACTTGAATACACTTTGGTTTAATACAACTTGTTAAGGTGAAATTTCTGATAATCAGTTATGAATGCAAGAATTTTTGCACTTGAAGCTTTCGCTTGCTTCTCCGATAAAAAATCAGTTGTAACTGAAATTGTGAAGACTCAAAATTCGAGTATTGCTGTTTGGGGCGTCCGACCAGGACAAGTGGTTGAGGCTCACGTTCATCCCGATGGTCAAGATACATGGTTTATGCAGCGAGGCACCCTGACTTACTATTCGGGCAATGGTCAGAGCCAAACATTGAGTGCTGGTCAAGTTGCCATTGCAGACCAAGGTCAAGTTCACGGAGCGATTAATGAAGGAAAAGAAGATGCTGTCTTCGTTTCTATCTACTCTGCTCCTGATATTGGCTATGCTAGGGCATCTGCTTAGTACAACGGTTTATTGATGATGATAAAAGAAGGAAGTAACAAACGTATTAATTAAGCAGTATGGCCCCATTTCCGTATCCCTTTCCGGAGCAATAGTGCTGGGTTCCGGTTGGTGTTGAGTGTTAGCGTTGGAAGCGGCACTGAGTTGGCCCGCTTGTTGTTTGGCGGCTGTTTCTGCTATAGAAATAAAACTTTGAATTAATTCCATGTTCTCACCCTTGACCCGTTATACTCTGACGATAGAAAACTCTGGTTAGACCCAAGTACGACAATATGCCAGTCACTCAGGTGACTGCCTGGTTGGAGGAAATCTGGCTCGTTTTTAGAGGTTTTGGCTAGTTGAGAATAGACAATTTATCAACTGGTCTTCATCCGTTGTACGTCCAGACATCAATACTCCGTTGACCAAAAAAGAAGAAAATTGCGGGTACGTCTACCCCATCTCCCACTCCTAAGCGTGACCGCGACTTGAGCACAGAAGTTCCTGATACCAAGTTGCATTCAAACGTATCACTCTCTCTTTCTCTTACCTCAGCGTCCTGGAGTGCCTGGAGTGGTTCGTTAAATTCTACTAAGAGATGCAACTCAGTATGATTTACCGTTGAGTCGCGTTACAGTTTAGGAAGAGTTTGGTCTAAACCTTCTTCCTATGGCTAAAGCAGTGTTTCGCTTTAGTGCAGAACTAAACGATTTTTTGCCACCCAGCCAACGGCAGGTCAGCTTTACCCATTGCTTTAAAGAGCGAGCCTCGGTCAAAGATATGATCGAATCCTTGGGTATCCCGCATACGGAAGTGGACGGCATCTTAGTGAATGGAAAAGCGGTGAATTTTTCCTATATTGTTCAAGATGGCGATCGCATCGAGGTTCACCCAATTTCCACAACCGTTGCAGCCGCACCTCTAATCCCTGTCCGACCAGAACCACCGCCTATCTTTCGCTTTGTCTTAGATGTTCATTTAGGAAAATTAGCTTCATCTTTGAGACTTTTAGGCTTTGATACGTTGTACCGCAACGACTACGCCGACGAAGAACTAGCTGAGATTTCCGCTTACCAACAACGGATGCTCTTAACTCGTGACAAAGGGTTATTGATGCGTAGTTTAGTGACTTATGGTTACTATGTCAGAGCGACTAACCCAGAGCAACAAGTAGTAGAAGTGCTGCGACGCTTCGACTTATTCGCGAAAGTTTTGCCGTTTCAGAGATGTATCCGCTGTAACGGGTTGCTGGAACCTGTAGCCAAAGACTCCATTCTCGACCAACTTCCAGAAAAGACACGCTTAGAAATTGATGAATTTCATCGGTGTGGTGAATGTAGGCAGGTTTATTGGAGAGGGTCGCACTATGAACGGATGCAACAATTTATCGAAGGAGTGCTTGACGCTCAAGAATCGGCTTAAAAAGCATGAAGGGTTGAAACGACCACGTACTAGTAATAAGCCCTCTGCCTTATGCCTTTTGCTATGTTACGCACAGGACTTACGCACAGACGCTACATCTGGCAGGGGCACGATATATCGTGCCCCTACAAATAGTGATTTAGAGGAAAATTTGCGTAAGTCCTGACTCAATTAGGCGAACTTCGATAAGCCGTTTCTAAGGGTTTTTCCTCCCGTATAACTCGCCGCCGCTTACCAAATGGCATATTACCTCCTGGAAACTCGTGTAGCAAAACGTAGAAACAAGGGATAATAAACAACGTCAAAATCGTTGCCAAGGATAATCCCGAAAACACGACAACACCCAAAGGTTGCAGAAACTCTGAGCCTTCCCCAATGCCTAAGGCTAGGGGGAATAAGCCTAAGACAGTGGTAATCGTGGTCATCATAATCGGTCGCAGGCGCTGGGGGGCAGCTTTCAAAATCGCCGTGTGGCGGTCAATGTCTTCTTTTTCCCGAATTTGGTTAGCGAGCTCAATCATGAGGATACCAATATTGACCACAATCCCCACCAGTAGTACGGCACCGACGAGCACGGTTGCACCGATCGCAGTTTGAGTGACATAAAGCCCGAAAAGCCCACCGACAAGGGCAAGGGGTACCGTAAACATGATGACTAAGGGGTCAATGAGCGAGTTGTACTGCACCGCCATCACCACAAACACCAAGAACGCCGCTAATCCTCCCAGAAGTTTGAGGGCGTCCTGCAACTGCCGATTCGTCTCGCTGGCGGAACTGGGTAGCACGCTGACGCCATCGGGTAACTCTAAGGAAGCAATAACAGCATTGGTTTGTGCGATCGCTTCACTCAAAATCGCTCCTTCAGCTAAATTCCCAGCAATCTGAAACACCTGCCGCTGGTTAATCCGCTGAATTTCTCCCGGCGCTTCCCCGTTTTCAACCATTGCCACATCTCCCAGGCGGATTTGGCGGTTGTTCGCCACTAATAACGGTACCTGCTGTAACTGTGTTGGACGCTGCAACGTTTCCTGATTGAGCTGTACCCGCACATCCACCAACCTGTCGCCCCGTTGTAACTGAGTCGGCACCGAACCTTCAATTGAGGTTTGAATCGTGTCACCAATCTGCTGTGCCGTTAAACCAAATTCTCCCAAACGTTCCCAGTCTGGGCGAATCTGCACTTCCGGTTGACGGGGGTCAGCATCTGGGCGGAAACGGGCTAGAGTGACTCGCTCATCTAGGGCTTGTAGCACTTGACGTCCCGCTTGTTGTAGCGTTTGGGGGTCGGTTCCCTGGAGCGGAATATCGATTTCTGCCCCCCGAACTGGCGAGTTTGTTAAAATAATACCCCGAACCTCACCCGGTCTCAAGCGCAGCCGAATCCCCACTAAATTCAGCTTTTCAAACTCCTTAGTGACACGCTGCACAAATTTCTCAACCTCGCTACCGGGTTTGAGGGTGATTGTGCTGGAACCGCGCAGGGTGTTTTCTGTCGTGCTACTGCCAAACAGAGAACCGCCGGACGTGGTAAACACATACTCCGTTTCTGGCTGTTTCAGGAGAAGCTCATCAACGATGCTCATCACCTTACGGTTGGTTTCTAGGGTGGTGCCGGGAGGAAATTGAGCCGACAATGTGGCTTGTCCGGTGTTAATCCGCGGTAGGATTTCCTGAGGAACTTGACCGGCTAAAAACACACTGCCCCCACCCAGAACCAAGAGGGCGATCGCAACCACCAACAACCGATAACGTAATACCCAGCCTAGAGTACGGGCATAGCCTAGAGTGGCGTCCTCAAACCGACGGTTAAACTGCTGTAAGAGCCAAAACTGACTAATGCGACTCGACCAACGAATCGCCAGCAGTCTGGACGTGAGCATGGGCACCACACTCACCGCTACCAAAAGTGAGGCTGCGATCGCAAAGCTAATCGTGAGAATTAACTCATTAAATAGCAGCGAAAAAAAGCCACCAATGACGAGAAACGGCAGTACGGATACCAGGTTAGCTCCCGTGGCAGCAACTAGGGCGGATTCTACCTCTTGGCTACGTGCGATCGACTCTTGCCTGAATTCCTCAGGCGTCAAGCCCCGCCGTTTGTGTTGCCCTGGGGTCATGCCTGTCCCTTCCGAAATATTCTCCAGGATGACTACGCTGGTATCGATCGCTTGACCAATCCCCAAAGCTAGACCCGCTAAACTGAACAGATTGAGAGACAAGCCAAACAGCTTCATCAAAATGATGGCAGTCAGCGTACACAGCGGGATAGTCAGAGAAATGATCAGCGTTTGCCGCAGGGAACCCAAAAACAACAATACCGCTCCTGCTGCCAGCAAAGCTCCAGAAATTCCCGAATTGGTGACATCAGCCAGGGAGTTGCGGATGAAGCGAGACTCATCTAGGGTGGAAACCAGCGTCATATCTTGGGGAATCAAACCCGACTTGCGCAGTTGTTCGATGCGGTTTTTTACGCCCTCTACCACTTCAATCGTGTTGGCATCTGGCTGCTTAGTGATGCTGACTTTAACCGCCGGTTCACCATTGAGGAATACGAATACTCGCTGTTCTTCGGTTCCATCAATAACTTCGGCAAAATCTCGCAGGTAGACGCGGCGAGTAGCGGGGACGGGGAGAGAGGGTGAGGGGGTAAGGGGGAGAGTGTTCTCGCCTCTTGCTGGTACTTCAAAGGAAAGATTGCGGATTTCTCGAGCATCCCGAAAGCGTCCGACGGTGCGGGTTAACGGTTCTGAACTCTCCCCTCGCAGACGCCCACCGGAAACATCCAGGTTACGCTCTTCTAAGGCATTGAGTACATCGGTCAAACCAATGCCCAAATCTTGTAAGCGATTCGGGTCAATTTTAACTCGGACTTCTTCTTGGACTCCCCCTGCAACATCCACCGATGCCACTCCAGGAACGACGCCAAGTTCACGGCTGAGTTCTTCATCGGCGAACACGCGCAAATCCACATCCCGCAACGACGGAGCACGCAAGGCAAATTCATAAACTGGCAGCTGGGAGGGGTCGGCTTTGAACAAGCGCGGCTGTTCAACAATATCGGGTAGCCTACCTTGAGCGCGGTTAAAGCTAGCCGTAGCATCGTTCAAGGCTTGGTCAATATTACCCCCCGGTTGGAAGAACAAGTCTAAACTCACCTGTCCTTCACGGGTTTGGGAATAAATCTGTACGACTCCCTCCGTTGCGCTTAAGGCTTCCTCCAAGGGTTTGGTAATCTCTTCTACCGCCACCTCTGGCGAGACTCCGGGTGCAGAGAGACGCACACCAATCCGGGGATAGGTAATTGACGGCAGCAAATCGACCTGAATCTGGGTGAGGAAAAACACCCCCAGCACGATCATGGTGAGGGTTAGCATCAGGGTGCCAATGTGCTTGCGAATCGCGATCGCACTGATGCTAAACCCAGACGTTGCAGAGTTCTGCATTAGCGCTGCTCCTGCTTTTGAGAAGTTTTTGACAGTATACTCAAACGCACCTTGTCGCCATCCTTCAACGGCTTCTCACTCCGGGTAACAAAGCGTTCTCCTGGCTGCAACCCTGAAAGAATTTCTACTTTACCATTCGCACTCGTCCCGATGCTGACGGCACGCGCTTGGACTGTGGCTTGGTTTCCTTCTCCGGTAACCACAAACACCTGGGAGGCTTTGGGATTTTGGATTGTGGATTTTAGATTGCTCCTACTCTCCCTCTCTCCCCCTCTCCCTCTCTCCCCCTCTCCTTGCAGAGCCGTTTCGGGTATGACAACACGAGGCTGTGTCCTCGGCTCAAAGCTGACTCGCGCTAATAGTCCACTGCCTATCCTGCCGTTGCTGTTGGGAATGGTAATTTCTACTGGTACCTGACGCGCCGAGGCGTCTGCTGCTGGGGAAATGAGAGTGACTCTTCCGGTAATTTCCTCATTGGTAAAGGCATCCAAGCGCACTTGCACAGGAGTTCCGAGCTGAATTTTGGAGAGTGCCAACTCGGATACTGGAACGACAATTTTCACACTGCTAAAATCTGCCAGCCGCAATACTTCGCCTCCTGGCTGTACGAGATTTCCCGGTTCGCTGACTTTGGCGACAACCACGCCAGTAATCGGGGACGCTAGCAGGGTGTAGGATTGGCGTTCTCGTGCCTGAGCAATAGCGGCGCGTTGAGCATCGACTCGACGTTTAGCGGCAGCGACGGCTTGCTGTTCGGTCGCAATTTGGGCTGTGGCGGAATTGAGTTTTTGTTGGGCAGTGGCGGCATTGGTTTGAGCCAATTCAGCCTGTTGTTTGGCAATCGCACCAGCTTGGGAGAGCGACTGCAACCGTTGGGCATCCACTTGTGCCTGTTTGAGTTCTGCCCTTGCCTGTTCGGCTTGAGCTTGAGCATTTTGCACCTGAGTTTGAGCACGAGCTACTTCAGACTGGAGTGCAGCGAGTTCGGCTTCGCTCTGAGTGACGCTGGTAACGAGTAAGGAATCATCCAATCGAGCGAGGATTTGACCTTGCTTCACAACGTTGCCAACATCTACTTGGAGATTGAGGAGGCGTCCTTCCACTTGTGCGCGCAGCGAAACTTCCCGAACGGGTCGGGTGGTGCCAATGTATTCTATGGGTTCCTCAAGAATTTCCGTTTTGGCGATCGCTACATCCACCGACGTATTCTTTCCCTCTCGTTTCGAGCTAGGAGCCTTCGATGGGGGTTCGGCTTCCGCTTTGGAAAACACATCACACCCGGTCACAAATGGCAAGGGTATAAGTACGCAAAGAAGCAGAAAGAGGGAAAATCCATTTTTGTGTTCTCCCTGTTGGAGCGAGATTTTACTAAATCGCTCTGCTGTAGGATGTTGAGCAGTAGCAGGATAAGCAGATGGAGAGTTGGAGTACACGCTTGGGATTCCAATTGGGACACTCGCGGACTTTATCGTTTAAGCCGCTAAGGAACAAAAAGCTGGCTTAACTGGGTAGGAAGAGTCAGAACTGGCTCCACGATGCCGCTTAAGAGTGAATTCGAGAAGCGATTTGACGTTACATCGATAGTTCACCTAATGACGCTTCAGGTTTACACTTAGCTGTAGGCGAATGCACCAGCTCCAAAAAGTGATTCGCAGATGTTCCTTTTTATTTAAAAGGTACGTCTGCTTATTTTTAATAATATTTAAAATATTAACCAGCAATATCAGCCAATGGATAGACAAATTTTGGGTTAAGCCAATGTAAAAGCTATGCACCCCCTTTGGACTACACCTCTTGCATGAATACTTTATCGCCCCCTCCCGTCCCTCAATTCTGGGGGAGGCTCTCTTAACGTTCCCCTAAAGTTGGGGGTTAGGGGGGCAAGTCCCGATTTGTGCAAGAAGTCTACTGTCTTAAACAGTGATGCCAACAGCCTCCCATGCCTTTTGCACCGCTTGTTGCTCTAAACTGCCACTCCCGTACTCTGCACCAGCAACTTGATACGTCATGGCAGCAGCGTCTTGAAAATTACTCGATTTATTTAAATTCTTGAGTGTCTTGTACCAGATATTGCCTGTCTTTTCCCAGGACTTGCCACCCAACTCAGTGGCAACAAGGTAGAAGGCGTGATTGGGGATACCTGAATTAATATGTACACCCCCAAAATCAAAAGATTCGGTATTTTTATCCTTGAAGTGTTTGGGCTGGGGATCGGTGCCCAACAGTGGATGGTTCTCGTAAGCCTTCTCGGCTTTAAAGGTGCGTAGGCTTTTAATTCCAAGGGTCGGCACCATGATAGCATCACCCATAAGCCAGTCGGCGTCCTCGACGGTTTGATTCAAGTGCCACTGCTTTACCAATGCACTCATGGCATCAGCGAAGTGTTCATTAAGTGCCCCAGGCTCATTGCGATATTCTAAGTTGCATTCGTGGGTAATGACGCCATGAGTCAGCTCGTGAGCCACTACGTCCAATGCCTTGGTAAATCGGATAAAAATCTTGCCATCCCCGTCACCGTAAACCATCTGCTCGCCATTGAAAAAAGCGTTGTTGATGTTCCTGCCAAAATGAACGCTGGAGATGAGGGACATTCCCTGATTGTCTAGAGAGTTGCGGTTAAATATCTCTTGGTAGAAGTCGTAGGTAATTCCCGAGTGGTCGTAAGCTTCGTTGACGGCATCATCACTAACCGGGGGTTCACCTTCGCTACGGATGAGCTTTCCCGGCAGGGGCAGGAATCGATTGCGCTCCATGTCGTAGACGAGACGATGCTTGGTGGCTGCGGGTGAAGGGATGGCTGCCATCATTGGCATCCGAGCCAGTGTGAGTCGCATACTGCGAATTGCAGAGGCTACCTTAATTGTGTCAAGGGCGAGTTCTCGCACCTCTGGGTCGTCAGAATTGATCAGGCGATCAAGGACGTGAGGCGGAATGTAACAATGCAGAGGGTTATGACACGTATGCATGTTTGCTCCTTGGCGTTCATCAGAATAGACGCTCTGTCAGGGCGAACGGCGGTTCGCCCCTACGAATGGACTTCACTCAACTAGATACCTCTGTAAGGAACGCAGTTGATTACACCTCAACTATGAAATGGCACTGCAACGAGGGGTAGCAACGCCAACAGAACCCAACTCCATGTCCAAAAGCTTGACGAACTCGGAGATTCTGGTTCTTCCAAAAGTGCCTCAATTCTCTCCTGTAAGCGATTAGGCGGGACAACGTGGCTGAATGCAGCACTGAAAGTTTCCGGCATCATCATGGGAGTACTGACAACCACCAGCAACGATTCTGCTAATAACAAGCTATCCACATGTCTTGCTGCCCATCGGTCAGCCCGAAGTTCCCTTAATAATAAGAGTTCCTGCCACAAGGCTTCTGTATTCGGTAACCAAGCCGTTATCCGGCGCAACCAACCCAGCCAGAAAAACCAGAACGTATCCCGATAATAATAATGGGCTTGTTCGTGGGTTAAGACAGCTTGGAGATGTTCGGGTTGTAGCGTTTGCAACAGTCCCTGACTCACCACTAGTTCAGGTTGCCAAAAGCCAATCTGAGCACTATAAGGCATGAAATTATCGAGAAGACGGGTCGGTTTACCGTTAAGGTCGATCTGGGGATAAGCGCGAATTTGTTGCAACGATTGCCATCCCTCACCCGCTAACTTGAAGCCAAACACGACCGACAGAATGACCCATCCCAGCACTAAACCATAGCTGAACCCGTCCGTATGTAGCCCAATCATTTGACCTTGTGGCCCCATGCAGAGGACGGCTATCGCACTCATCAACAGGAGCAGTGGGGAGAAGAGAAAGCACAGCAGTGTTCGTTGCCAACGTTGTGCCCAGCTGCCTACGGGTTTAGACCAACGACATCGCAACAACCAAGCGCAGCCTAATACCGTCAGAATCATGACTAGATGCATTATTCTTGCTCCTTTCTGGCTCGTCGTGCCGCTTGAATCCGAAGTGCGATCGCCTCAAGTTGATCTAGACTGGCAGCATCTAGGCTATCGGCAAAAGTCGCCACTACATCGGGATTACTCACGGCGAGAAATCGGTTGAGTTGCTCATGAGCTTTAATCACCTGTGCCTCCTCGCGAGACACTACAGGTTTCCACAAAAAAGCACGCCCGTCTTTTTCGCAAGTTAGCCAACCTTTGTGAGTGAGACGACGCAGCACGGTTGTGACTGACGTGTACGCTAATTCTCGGTCTGGGTCAGATAAAATTCGTTCGTGAACATCCTTTACTGTGGCACAACCCAGTTCCCAGATGATCTGCAAAATCTCAGTTTCCAAGGGGCCGAGGGACAGTTGTTTCGGACGATGATCGGGCAGAGGAGTCATAAAACGTCAAACTTAAGTTAGTCTACATTGAACGCATCTGTGAAGACTGGGCATGGGGCATGGGGGATTATGCAATCTTCATCATAAACCTATGGAATATCCTTGACTTATAGCTTTAAATATGATAGAGGTTGCATTTAGGGAATATAGTTGAGCTTAGCGGTTCCCTGGATTTCGAGCAAGACTAGCAACCAAGGCCGCTAATTTCTCTGGCTCGATTGGTTTAGCAACATGTTTGTGAAATCCTGCGGCGAGAGCTTGGGTTTGATCGACTTCTCCAGCATAGGCTGTTAACGCGATCGCAGGAATCTGCCCCCCTTGCGCTGGTGGCATAGCTCGGATTTGACGCATCAGCATATAACCATCCACTTCAGGCATCCCAATATCACTCAATAGGATATCTGGCATCACTTGAGGCAGTACTTCTAGTGCTTCCTTTGCTGATGCAACGACAGTTACTTGTGCTCCATAGTCTTTAAGCATGAAAGCGAGGAATTCCCGCATGTCCACCTCATCATCCACAACGACAACCCTAATGCCCTTCAGATCTGGAGAGTTATCGTCAGATGGCTGATCCACTTGGGTTGTAATGCGCGTCGTCATTAGTGGCAGTTGGACGGTAAAGGTGGCTCCTTGTCCTTCGCCTGGACTGTCTGCATAGACTGTCCCTCCATGTAATTCTATCAAGTGGTGTACAATTGCAAGTCCCAACCCCAATCCACCAAATGACCTAGTGGTGGTGCTGTCTTGCTGGCGAAAGTAATCAAACACATAGGGTAAAAAGTCGGGGTTAATACCTTTACCAGTATCAATGACTTGAATTTGGGCATAAGACGTTGAAGGTTGCAGGTTGTCTTCCCAAAATCCAGCGTTCAACTCATTCTCGACTGACAAGCGAACCTTTACCCGCCCCCCATTGGGGGTAAACTTAACCGCATTGGACAGTAGATTCCAAAGTACTTGCTGTAAGCGAGCTGAATCACCCAAAACTTGTACGATATCGGGTTCATAAACGGTTTGAATCTGAATTGACTTAGCAGATGCTGCCAAACGCACTGTCTCTATTGCAGCCTCAATCGTCGATACTAGGTTAACCGAACAAACTGTTAAGCTAAGCTTTCCTCGCAAAATCCGAGAGACATCCAATAAATCTTCTATCAGTTGAATCTGTAACTTGGCATTGCGCTCGATGATTTCTAAGCCACGCGCCATCGACTTCTCATCAAACTGACGATCTTGCAACAGCTTCGACCAGCCTAAAATGGGGTTAAGTGGAGATCGCAGTTCATGGGAGAGGACGGCTAGAAATTCGTCTTTAATTCGGTTGGCGGCTTCAGCTTGAGCGCGTGCTTCCCGTTCTCGCTTAAGCAGATGAATTCGTTCTTCTTCTGCCTGCTTGCGTTCCGTGATATCTTCTGCAATACCGGCGATGCGGTAGGTGTCTCCTGACTCGTCCTTTACCGGAAACCCTCGATCGCGTACCCACCGGATCGATCCATCAGGATGCACAATTCGATACTCGGCATCAAACCCTCCTTCCAGTACTTGTTCATAGAAGATGGTTCTAACCCACTCTCGATCTTGGGGATGAATGGCTTCGAGCCAGTCGTGGGGATTAGCATACAAGCTCTCACAGGAGCGTCCCCAAATCTGGGCATAAGCCGGACTGACATAAAGTAACTGCTGAGTGCTAAAGTCTAACATCCAGAAGACATCCTGGATATTTTCGGCTAACTGGCGAAACCGTTCTTCACTCCATCGCAAGGCTTCCTCAGCCTGCTTGCGTTCTGTTACATCTAGGACTAAAGACAGCACCGAAACCAAATTACCCGATTCATTTAATAAAGCTGAGTTGTACCACTCCGAATAAATGATGGAGCCATCTTTCTTGTAACTCCGGTTACGGCAGATATTCTGTTGTTCGTCACCATTGAGTAAACGAATTTTGGCATTATTGACCACTTCTATATCTTCAGGATAAATAGTTTGCCATTCTTCCGGCCCTCGACCAATCACTTCCTCGGCTTGCCAACCAAAAATCCTCTGTGCACCTTGTGACCATCGGGTAATACTAAAGTGGCGATCGCGCTCAATCACGGCTAAAGGTGTATTTTCTACATGGAAGTTCAGTTTTTGCAGCGCATCCCGTAATGCCTTTTCTACTTGTTTGCTCTCCATCAAGTTGAGAACAAAGAAAACTCCACTATCCGGTATGTCTTGAAACGCTGCGGCTCCTATCAGAATGGGGATACGCTGACCGTCTTTATGGATGTACTCTTTTTCAAAGGGGGTACAAATTCCAGATGATTCGATTTCTCTGAGCGCTTTCTCATCCAAATGTCGATATTCAGGCGGTGTCAATTCCTCCCAGTACAAGTTTCCCGCCTCTACATCCGCCTGGGTATAGCCGACAAGCTGAAGTAGAGCTTCATTCGCCTCGGTGATTTGCCCATTCCGGTTCCACGCGCCAATGCCAATCATGTTCGACTCCACCACACGGCGAAACCTGGCTTCGCTTTGCCGCAGTGCCTGTTCTACCCGTTTGTAATCTGTCACGTCGTGGGTGATGGCAAGGATAGATTCAACTGAACCCTCGCCGCCAAATTCTGGCACGAGGCGAGACTGATAGGAGCGGACGCCATCCGGTGCTGGAAAATCAAACTCAACAAAGTTGGGTTTCCCTGTAGCAAAGATGTTTTGGTGTATTTGTTGCCAGGGGTTACAGATTGCCTCAGGAAATCCTAACTCAAGGTACGTTTTGCCAATCAAGGCTTCCGGCAGCATACCCGTTGCCTGTTCAATAGCTGGATTGACATAGACATGGCGCAAGTCTTTATCAATCCGAGCAATGATGTCGGGTGAATTTTCCGCTAGGGTTCTAAACTCCTGCTCTCGTCGGTATAAGGCTTCTTCTGCCTGCTTTTGATCGTGAATATCTGTGCATGTGCCAAACCAGTTGACAATCTCGCCCTTTGCATTGTGGAGTGGCATCGCCCTCATAATGTGCCAACGATATAACTCATCCTTCCGTTTCAGCCTGTAGTGCACCTCAACTGAGTTCCCAGTTGCCAAACCCGTCTTCCACTGTTCCAAGGTTGCTGATAGCTCGTCGGGGTGAATCGCTCTGTGCCAATCCCAGCCCAACGTTTCATCCGATTTGAGCCCCGTGTAGTCTAACCAGCGCTGATTAACGTATTCCACGAAGCCATCAGCACGGGTAATCCACACCAATTGCGGGACATTCTCTGCCAGTACTCGATAGCGTTCCTCACTCGCTTGTAGCTTCAACAAACTCAATTCAGTCTGTCGTCGGGATGTACGTAGCGCCGCAGTGGTTGTGCCGGCTAGGAGCAAAACGACAAGGAGTACAAACAGCCGCACACCTGTACTCAAGTCAGGGATAGTCAGGGAATAGATGGGAGTCAGAAAAAAGTATTTGCAAACTAAGGCAGATAAAATAGAGGCAACCACTCCCGGTTGTACACCACCATACAAAGCACTAACCATTACAGCCGGATAAAACAGGAGAAAAACAGTTGGTGCTAGCACTGACTGAAGCAGCCAGGTTAATAACAACGCACTAGCAACACTCAAGATTGCGATACCATAGGAACGTAGCAGAGAACGGCTTAGTTTCAGCATGAAACGAGTCTGTAGCAGGATAACCGACACTCCTTTAGGCTGAGCTTTAATTTACCCTAAGATAGATGAAAAGTTTAGACATTTATCCCAGGGCTGATTTATCTCAACAAATTCTGTTGTTTTTTTAAGTAAGTAGATAAAATTAAACGTTAAACGCCTTGGTTTTTCTCATTTATTCTGATTTCTGACTTCTGGCTTTTATCCCTTAGCTGCTAAATTTAGACCGAATCATTTCGATGCGTTTTCGGTTCACTCCCAAGTCCGAGGTTCCCAAGCGTGAGGCAGAGCGAACATGGATGACTTAGGTTGTTGGCTTAGTTGCCGATAAAGTCGTGTAGAAAAATAGGATTAATCTCAGGGTGGAAGGCTTTTGAGGTTCTGAAGTCATGTAAGTTGACGAGTACGTTGTTCAAGTCTACCTATCAGCATTGATAACCCATAGGCGCGAAGTTTGACAGCTTGTCTTTTGACGCACTTGTGTTCCTCTACTCAAAATAAGAAGCGATACAACGGCTGGTTTGAGAACGGGAGAATACAATTGAGGAAAATTTTATCAGTAGTCTGGATTGCGATCGCACTATTGACCTTTGCCGTAGTGCGTCCTGCCTTTGCGGCTGACACGGCAAACGGTGCAAAAGTCTTTAGTGCCAACTGTGCCGCCTGTCATACAGGTGGACGCAACGTGGTGATGCCAGATAAAACCTTGAAGAAAGAGGCTCTAGAAAAGTATGGCATGAACTCCCTAGATGCCATTATTACTCAAGTCACGAATGGCAAAAATGCTATGCCTGCCTTTAAGGGACGTTTGAACGCCCAGCAAATTGAAGATGTCGCTAACTATGTTCTAGAACAAGCGGAGAAGGGCTGGAGTTAAATAGGCAATAGGTAATGGGTAAAATTCATCAATCAAAACTTGAAGTGCTTAGATTGAAGGCAATTTACTATTACTCATTACTACTAGTTTTTATTGATTGCATTGGATGAGAAGAATAATAGAGCAATCCTCAAAGAGATGTGAAATTATTTCTTCTCTTTCTCTATATTCTCTATGCCTCTGTGGCTCTGTGGTTCCTTATTATTCATCAATCCAATAAAACTGCGCTATATGAGTCGCTTTATCCAAATTCTGCTCGGCTTAAGCATTGCAGTAACTCTGGTACTCTTGCCAGTGATGACACCAGCAAAAGCCACTGTTTTATCTGATGCGTCTGTGATGGCAACGGAATTTTTCAAGATTGGAGTAGAAGAAGTTCGAGGCGACCAATACGAACAAGCACTCAAGGATTTTACCAAAGCAATTGAGTTAGATGCCAACTTTGCAGCAGCTTACAGTAATCGATGTTTAGTTTATCTTCAGTTAGGGAATTACGCAAAAGCCAGCGAAGATTGCACGGCTGCATTACAGTTCAATGCTAACAACACCGAAGCCTATCTTAACCGAGGATTAGCGTATTATAGACTGCGTGATTATCAAGCTGCAATTTATGAATATGGACAGGTAATAGAGCGGCAACCTGATGATTTACGAGCCTACTATAACAGGGGATTAGCCCGTTTTGAACTGAAGGATTTTGCAGGAGCGATCGCAGACTATAATCAAGCCTTAAGTAAGAGCAATAGACAGCCCGCGAGTGAATTGGTGGAAATCTACAATGATCGTGGGTTAGCCCAGCTCATGTTGGAGAATGCACAAGGAGCGATCGCTGATTTTTCGCTTGCCATCAGCTTAGATGGCAGTAATCACCGAGCTTTCTACAATCGAGCTTGTGCCTGTCATCGTAACGGCGACTTATTGGCGGCAATTCGAGATTTTACCCTCGCGCTACAACTCGACCCAAATCATGCGGAAGCCTATGTGAATCGGGGTTTAATTCGTCATGAATTGGGGTTTCAACAGGCAGCACTTTCTGATTTAAAGATTGCATCAAAACGGTTTAATGAGCAGGGGAATCAAGCCGCTTATCAACAAACTCTGGCGCTGATTGAGAGGTTACAGCAATTGCTTCAGTCATGGGGTGATGCGATCGCGTAAGAGCGATACCAATCATTAGCGCATCCGTGCTACCACGAAGCGATCGCCAAAAATCACTACACGTACTTGAGTAAAGCGCGATCGCTACAAAACTCCAAGAGGAATCCTTGTTCAGACCAATGGCTGATTCCGTCCAACTTTGAAATTGGGACAATCAAGCTATAGGACTTACCCTGACTTTATAAGGGCAGTCAATGGAATTTGAGTACAGAGTCGGGTAATGATTAAATCTTGGATGGTCATTGGGCTTGTAGCCCTGCTAGTAGCGTTTGGTGGTAGCTTAATTACACCTGACGGTGCTAGATGGTTCAACCGTCTCCAGCGTCCGAGATGGCTGACGTTTGAAGCCGCAATTCCCTTTATCTGGACGGTTATTTATATTTGCGGTGGCTGGTCAGCATATATTGTTTGGGAACATGACCCAGGTAGCACAAGAACTGGGTGGCTGATGGCTTTGTATCTCCTACTGGAACTCGTTACCACTGCCTACACACCAGTGATGTGCAGACTTCGTAGCCTCAAAGTCGGTACAATTATCGGCGCTACGGGTGCTGTGATTGGCATCATCCTAGCAGTGCTTGTCTTCCCTATCTCCTTTTGGGCGTCTGTGTTGCTATTGCCCTACGTCATTTGGAGTCCGATCGGTACTTTTACCACTTGGCAAATGATGCAATTAAATCCCGAAGCTGTTTAGGAAATAGGCGACAGCGTTTGTTCCGACGCTCTTTTCCGGCTATAGCTGCGCTTCACGCTGATGATTGTCGCTTTTTCAGTCAGCAACCTAACCTTTATGGCGACAGATGTATAGCTGCCGCCATAAAGGTTAGGACAGATTCAACGGCTGAAACCACCTCGTACTAGTAATAAGCATAAAAATCCTCTGCCCTCTGCCTTACCCTAGACAATTACCTAGTCGGGATTGAAGTAACAGGCCAGATTGTGAAATTTTTGCGCGTTCTACCTAACCCTTACATTTGAGTCCTCTTAAACTTGTGATTGGTCAAAACACGAAGTTTGAGAGCAATTTATGGACGCTGCTACACTCTGGCAACGCTACCAAGACTGGCTATATTACCACGAAGGCTTGGGATTTTTCCTCGACATCAGCCGGATGCGGTTTGATGATGCCTTTGTCGAGACGATGCAGCCTAAGTTCGAGAAGGCGTTTCAGGAGATGGACGCTTTAGAGAAAGGCGCGATCGCAAATCCTGACGAAAACCGCATGGTCGGTCATTATTGGCTACGAGATGCCGACCTAGCGCCGACTCCGGAACTCCGGCAAGAAATCCTCACCACCCTAGAACAGATCGAAGACTTCACCGCAAAAGTCCACACAGGCGCCATCCATCCCCCTGGAACGTCCAAATTCACGGATGTCCTTTCCATTGGCATCGGAGGTTCTGCCCTTGGGCCTGAGTTTGTGGCTGAAGCCCTCGCCCCAGACTCCCCACCCCTAACCATCCACTTCATTGACAATACCGACCCAGCGGGCATTGACCGCATCCTCACCAAGCTGCAAGACCGACTGGATAGCACTCTGGTTTTAGTCATCTCCAAGTCTGGAGGAACGCCGGAAACCCGGAATGGCATGATTGAGGTCAAAAAAGCTTACGAGTCCAAAAATTTGGACTTTGCCACCCATGCTGTCGCCATCACAGGCAGGGACAGCAACCTGGATAACCTTGCTAAATCCGAAGGTTGGTTAGCACGGTTCCCCATGTATGACTGGGTAGGAGGGCGCACCTCAGAAATGTCAGCCGTGGGACTCCTCCCAGCTACACTACAAGGCATTGATATTCGTGAAATGCTAGCGGGTGCAAAGGAGATGGATGCCGCCACTCGCCTACCCAAAATTAAAGAAAATCCAGCCGCTTTGCTGGCTTTGTGCTGGTACTTTTCCGGAAATGGGAAGGGTGAGAAAGATATGGTAGTGTTGCCCTACAAGGACAGCTTGCTACTCTTCTCACGCTACTTACAGCAACTGGTCATGGAATCGCTGGGCAAGGAGAAAGACCTAGAGGGCAATATTGTCCACCAAGGAATTGCGGTCTATGGCAACAAGGGTAGTACTGACCAACACGCCTACGTGCAGCAGTTACGCGAAGGCGTCAACAATTTCTTCGTAACCTTTATAGAAGTTCTAGAAGACCGAGAAGGGACATCCCCGGATATAGAACCAGCGGTAACCTCTGGCGACTATCTATCCGGTCTCTTACAGGGCACTCGCAAAGCGCTGTACGAGAATCAGCGGGACTCTATCACGGTGACCATTCCCCGTGTGACTTCCCGGACAGTGGGGGCTCTCATTGCCCTGTACGACCGCGCTGTGGGTCTGTATGGTTTCTTAGTGAATATCAACGCTTACCATCAGCCTGGGGTAGAAGCTGGAAAGAAAGCAGCGGCGGCGGTTTTGGATTTACAGAAACGGGTGATACAGACACTCCAGGAAGCTGATAAACCCTTGTCTCTTTCGGAGTTGGCCCAAAAAGTCGGAGTACCCGACCAAATTGAATCAATTTATATCGTGGTGCGTCATCTTCAAGCCAACAAGCGGGGTATTGTTTTAGACGGCAATCTGGGACAACCGAGCAGCTTGAAAGCATCTGCAACTTGAACACAGACTGGCTGAGAGAGTAAGGGGAGGAAGATAGGGGAGAAAACAAATTCCCCTCCTCCCTATCCTCTTCGCCTTTCTTCGTTCCCCATCACTGACTACCCACTACCCATTCCCGCCTACACCTTACGTAGGACAAAGCGTAAAAAAATTTAATGGACTTCAATACCATAAAATGGTGACTACTGTTGCAATAGCAACATTTTTTAAAAAAAGCATCCCTAAAATTGAGGAATAAAGCTTCGCTTGAGGATGCTGGTATGGGTTTAATCCAGGGTATAGAGGTTCGTCGCTTAGAGTCGGTCAAAGGCGGCATGACTGAGTTCTACACACCCCAATCAAGTCATGAGACAATACTGGTACAGATTCCGCCCGGAACTCTAGAAGATCTGTTTGTACACCGATTTCAGACTGACCAGTTATTAGTGGTACGGGGCAGTTTTGTACTCATAGTGTTGCAAAACCGTCGGTATCAGTATATTCCCTTAACCGAAACCCAGCCAATGGTGGTTACCATTCCCCCTGGTGTTCCTCACGGGGCGATTAACCTGAGTGCAGAACCCTGTGTCCTTGTGAATGCGGTGCTACGTCATGGAGAGCCTCACGAGCGAGATTACCGACCGATGAAACCCCCTTTCCCTTATGATTTAGGAGCAGTTCTAGCAACAGTTAGGGGACTAAGCCGCCCTTACGAAATCAGAGCTTCTAGAGGTGTATTACAACTCTAGTCTGATTTAGTCAGACAGCTATGAGATTTGGTAGGTAGTCGCTGTAAACTGGGGTAGGGCTGCGTCCTAGCTAATAGAATCAGGGAAAATCGTCCTACAGTTTCTGTTGAGTTAGGCAGATATGACCTAGCGTAAGAATAGATTGGCGCTTAGATTCAATACCCCATGCCATTGATTGTCCTGGTTGCAGACGACAACCTGGGAACCCGTCTATCAGTAAGTGATTATTTAGAGATGTCTGGCTACTCAGTTATTGCGGCTGAAGATGGCCAACAGGCACTCTCGATGGTCGAAACCTTCCATCCTCACCTACTTGTGACGGATATTAACATGCCGCGAATGGACGGCTACGAGCTGCTGCGAAAATTGCGTCAGCACCCTTTATACCGCTCGCTGCCGATAGTTTTGTTAACCGAACGCACCAGTACCAAGTCGCGGATTGAGGGCTATGAGTCAGGGTGTGATGTGTACCTGCCTAAGCCTTTTGAAATGGAGGAATTGGGTGCAGTGATTCGTAATCTGTTGGAGCGAGAGCTAATTCGCTCCGATTTACGATTCTCTGCTCCAGAACGATTAGGAATTGCCCACTCCGACTCAACGGCGCTGTCAGAAAACACGCTGGATGTAGAATCAAAATCGAGAATGGATAGATCTCCAGCGAAGGAGAGTACTTTTAGGCGCAAAGACATCGAACTAACCGAGCGTCAAAAGGAAGTTTTGGATTTGTTAGCTACAGGTTTATCCAATGTGGAAATTGGCAAAAAGCTGCATCTTAGTGACCGAACAATCGAAAAACACGTCAGTAGTCTCTTAAGAAAAACAGAAACGAATAACAGAGCAGAGCTGATTCGATTTGCCTTAGAGAATGACTTAGTAGATTAAGGATTCATAGCCATTAGACACCAGCAATGAAACCTGGACATTCAGTATTTTTATCAAGCCTTGTGTGAATAAGTATAACGAGTCACTATTTGAGCGGTAGCCACTCTTTTTTTTAAGCCTGGAACGCTGAATCAATCATCACTGACTCAGTTTACCTAAGTAGGATTTATAGTTTATAGCTCATCGTTAATTGCGGTTTTCAACATGGCAGTTTTCAAAGAACCATGAACCATGAACGATGAACCAGAGGAATTTTCAACTTTTACTATGAAAATTTAATAGAGTCAAATACTTTTAAATCCCCCAAATGGATGATTAAACTTAACTGAAGTATAGAACTTCATTAAAGCTTTATTGAATCAGTCCTTTAGGTCATCCACCTGGGGGAAGTCGAATACTAAGCCATGATCGAAGCTAATTTTAGAGGTGATTTACTCCAAGAAAGCACAAATGAAAACCCGCATTTCAAGGGTCGCAGCCAAATGAATCTACACTACCTTATGCCCCTGAGTCAGAGACGCTTCTGGCGATATTTCACCGTAATCAGCATCATCGCAATAGCTTACTACGGTGCAGCTCAACTCGCCGTCTCAACTCTAAGGCTGGGTTTAGAAGCTTCGCCCCTGTGGCCTGCTGCTGGAATTGCTTTGGCCGCCTTGCTCTTGCAGGGACAACGGGGCCGCTTGGGGGTGGCTTTAGGGTCTTTTGTGTGGTGCCAGTCCCAGGTATCTTGGGTAATGGCCTGCGCCCTAGCTTTCGGTATTACGTTACAAGCTTTCGTCGGAGAGCGAATATTGCGCTGGGCAGGGTTTAATCCCTCTCTCAAACGCCTGCAAGATGTCTTACAACTCGTCGTCTTGGGAGCCTGGGGTTCCACCCTCGTCAATGCCACCCTCAGTACACTAATTGGCTATTTGTGGGGTACAGTTGCACCTCTCAATTGGCAACAAAACTGGTGGACATTGTGGGTCGGTGACGGAATGGGAATTTTAGTGGTCACTCCACTGTTATTGGTCACTCAGCCTTGGCTTTTAAACCTCAGGGGGTACAAACACGCCTTGAAGCATGGGCTGAGCGTTGGCAAGTTGAAGGGTGAACGTCGGGAAGACAACCTTCAACCTGTAACTCAATCTAACGCCCAACCTACAACTCAATCTCACCTTCGACGCTGCTTTAATCAAACGGAAGTCCTAATATGCTTTACCCTGCTGTGTGTTATTAGCTGGTTAGTCTTCGGCTCAAAACCAGGGATTGAGATAGCGCGATACCCAATTGAATATTTACCCTTTCCTTTAGTCGTTTGGGCTGCGATTCGCTTCTTGGAGCAAGGGGCGGTTACGGCAACGCTCATTGTCTCAGTGATTGCCATTTGGGGAGCAGTCCACGGCGTTGGCCCATTTACGCTCAAGACGGATATCAAGCAAGCTGTCCTCTTTTTACAAGGTTTTATGGGTGTCGTTTCGATTACGGCATTAGTCCTCGCGGCGGCTGAGTCAGAGCGGGTGCGTGCGGTAGGTTTACTTCAAGAGCGAGAAGCGAGTCTAGCTAATGCTCAACGCCTCGCCCAACTGGGAAGCTGGGATTTTCAGGAGAGGCGCGACGGCACATCTATAACTCAACAAAAATTGCGGTGGTCTGATGAATTGTATCGCCTGTTTGGTTTCACCCCGAAAGCGTTTGAACCGAGTTGGGAAGTTTTCTTTCAAATCGTTCATCCCGCAGACCGCGAACGGGTGGGGCAGGCGATTCGAGGGGCTTTGCGAGAAAATCAACCTTACTACCTGGACTATCGCATCGTACTGCCAGATGGTTCAGAGCGGGTAGTTTGTGAACAATCCGAGATTTACAACGGTGGTATCAGGGGCACGGTGCAGGATATTACTGAGCGCCAGCGGGTTGAAGCTCAACTGCGTGCAGCCGTTGAACACGTTAATGAATCGGCTGAAAGGCAGCGCTTATTGGGAGAGATGGCACTGCGGATTCGGCGCTCTCTCAATCTTGATCAAATTCTTAACACCACGGTGGCGGAAGTCCGGGAATTTCTCAAAGCTGATCGTGTCTTTATCGGTCAACTTGATGGTGCTTCTGGAGGCGTGAACGTTGATAGGTTGAACCTTAGCAGGTTGTTAGCACGGCGTCGAAGTTCATACGAGCAGGTCAACCAACTGGATTATTCTCATTATCTTCACAGCTTCAACCTGTCCCACTCCTGTGGGGAATGCTACGCCAGTGAGAACGCTTACTCCTCATTGGACACCGCATCCCACTTATTCCCGGAAAAAGCGGCTAACACTAACGGCAACAGAGAACGCGATACAAACGGTAAACACCCTGCCAATTTTTCTACCCTTACGTCTTCAACCCGGTTACAAGGTCTAGTGATTGCTGAATCCGTAGACCCTTGTTACCCATCGTTGCGCCGTATGGTTGTTGATGATGAGACAACATTACAAGAGTGGCGATCGCTGTTTCACCAAGGTCGCGTTATCGTCGTGGAAGACACTAAGGAGATTGCTTGCTCTGCAAAAATTGCCGCGTACCACTGTGAATACAACGTGGCAGCCATTTTGGGAGTACCGATTTGGGTAGGAGATAAGCTATATGGGGCGTTGGTTGTTAATCAATGTAACCAGCCCCGTCATTGGCAGTCGTGGGAAATTGAGTGGCTCACCTCTCTGGCTACACAAGTTGCGATCGCAATCCAGCAAGCAGAACTCTATCGACAGATTACACAACTCAACACTCACCTAGAATCCCAAGTCGAGGAGCGCACCCAAGAACTGAGTGCCAAAATGGCTGAACTTCAAGAACTGAACCACCTCAAAGATGTATTCTTGCAAGCCGTTTCCCATGACTTACGCACCTCTTTACTCGGTGTGTCAATGGTTTTTAACAATTTGTATAAATCAGGAGAGGATTCGGTAACCCTGTGTCGCCCCCTGCTAAAGCGCCTGATAACGAGCAACGAGCGTCAGCTAAATTTAATTAACTCCCTGTTAGAAGACTACTTTAATGAACAGCGCCAACTCGAACTGAACTGCCAATCCATACAGCTGAACGAATTAATACAAGACTTAATTGCTCAATATTCGCCATTACTGGCTCAAAACCAGGCAACACTAACTCACAAGCTTCCCCAAAATTGTCCATTCATCACTGCCGATCCCACTCAACTACGACGGGTACTGGAAAACCTGCTGACGAATGCTTTGAAACACAACCCCCCAGGACTGAACTTGGTGCTGCAAGTGGCAGTTGAAGACCAGAAAATTCGCTGCACGCTTGAGGATAATGGGGTGGGAATGAGCCAAGAACAGCAGAAGAGCCTCTTTAAACTCTACATTCGAGGTCTGCATACGAAGCATTTAACGGGCATTGGTTTGGGGTTGTATCACTGTCGCCAAATTATTAACGCTCATGGTGGAGAGATTGGCGTTATGAGTGC
>DATNPV010000317.1:0-9639 GCA_036703055.1 Waterburya sp. | reverse complement strand
ATCTTCTGAGGGGTCAGGCTCATTTAACAACGCCTCAACACGTTCTAACCGAGCTTCCAGCTCCCATTGTTTGCATTTTTCCGCAGTTGAGAATAGACACCGAATAGCGGCAACCTTTGTTTTATCGTTTATTTCTGGTTCGGTGATAATCCGCTTCAGTTCTATCGCCGCATCACGAGCGCCAGAAACCAGCTCAGCAATTGCCGCATCAAAAACCCTGCTTACAGCCATTTGCAACTGCCTTTGAAAGCCTGGTTTTTGCTTCCACTTCTCTAGGCACGAAAGGCTTACTCCAGCCGCCAGAGCCGCTTCTTGGTTGCTATCTCCGGCTGCAAGGCGAAGGAGGGCTAATTGCTGTTTGACGCTAAGCTCACGTTCGCTCAATTACAGAAATCTCCGGATTTTTACGGCTTTTTCTATTTTAACTTTGGGCTTAGTTGCGATCGCCCTACCCATAGCACATTAGGTCGAAATCCTCAGGTGTTGATAGGGCACATACTGACCACTCGCTAGCTTGACAAAATCAGCAGCGGCGTAGCTAATTTGCACCAACCCCCCTCGAATCCACTCAAATGAGGCTCCCCATTGCTCAGCTTGTTGGCGAGTAATGCCCCATCCCCATCCCCGTTCTACGGACGCCGACACCTCAGTTTGAACCGATGAAATTTGTAGTTGCTCCCACCACTTCCATAGCTCCCTACGACGTGGTTGGTCGGGTTGAAGCCGAATCGCGGCCTCGACAATCTCAAGCGGATAGCCCTGAACTAGGGAGACGAACTTAGTAGGTAACTCGCAATAGGCCATCGCTTCAGCTACCTCCTCAGCAGTTGGCACGAGTTCGCCAGACGGCTCATCTACCCCCTGGCTTAAATCCTGATCACCCCCCCCTAAAAAAGAAGTCTCACTATAAATACTGGGGGGGGTGATCAGATTGACACAATCACCGTCACATACTGCATTGTCACATAACTGAATTGACCCATCCAACTGTAGAGTAAACATTTCTACCTGCTCTACCTGGCTTTCTTCTGTGATCACCCCCCCCCTAAAAAAGGAGTCTGTATATATATTCTGGGGGGGGTGATCAGATTGGCACACTCCCTCGTGTGACAGTTGAGGTGATGCCGATGCCTCTCTTTCTGCCTTGATTTGCTGCTGATATTCAACATACATTTGAGCAAACTTCCACGAAGAAGCAGAAATCCGCCGCCGCTTAAATCGCCGCTGTCCAGGCTTGACTGTTGCCCATTCCTTATCGAGTTCTAATCCAAGCTGACACATGAGTTCACCAAAGATCTGACCGTCTGAGATGTTATCGACTGTCAGGTTCAGACAGTCTTTAATCATGGGTGCCTTACTTTTGGCTTTTTGTCCCATCGTTCGGTAGTCATTTGGTTCGTACCATTTCTCTGGATTAAGGAATTGGGGAAGACCCAGCCATGCTCGTGCTTTCCTCTGGCGAGAACGCCAACGGATATCGCCAGGGAAGCGACCCTGATTATGCTTTAGCTGGCTCATTTCCGCTGCGATATCTTTACCGATCGCCTCACCCTCATCCGATGCCAGCAAATAAAAGTTTTCCAGCCGCTGACGGTAGACGCCTCGCTCATTCTTGAGAGCCATCGCTGCGTAGCCAGTTAAAACTACGCCTGAATCATGCTCATAAGTGGTCGCATCGATCAGCTTTTGACCAAACCACTTGAGTAACAGAGTCTTTTGCAGGTCTAGTTTTTCCTCTGGAGTCAGGGGAATGGTTTTGAACTGTAGGGCTTCTAGTTCGGCCTCTGACAGGATGTTAGCGTTGGCGAGCGCGTAGGCTTCGGTCAGTTCGATTTTATGCCAGGAATCCTTGAGCGCTTCCTTGACCATATCCGAGCCTGCATCTTCTTGGATGATCACGTCATAACCTTCATCGATCAATCTGGTTTGCAGGCGTTCCCGTAAGCGGCTCATGCAGAGGTTACGATAGGCCGCATTCTTGCAAAATAGATCAAAGTGAGGGCTACCCCATTCCCCCGTAATCGGCTCATATTTAGATTGGAAGCTCAACAGGTGCTTGCAGTTAGCTTCATAGTTACGTCGATACCAGTCTTTGATTTCATCCGGGTCTGTTGAGTGGTTGGCCTCGTAAGCCAATCCTTCTTCAGCCGCCCATAAATGTATCTCTTCTGCCCCTCGAACTCTGGCGATCGCCTGAGAAGCATCACTTACAGTTAGAATCCCATTGAGCAGGGCAAACACTCCGCCGAAGTGACCATTCTGGATCGAGATACCTGACACAACGGAGGGAGAGCAGGCCAGTAGTAATGTTTCTTTGCTGGCTTTATTAATATTTTTCAGGTAATCAATGATAAACGGGTCGCCGCTGGTATCGCTGTTAATTTCAACGATTTTACCAGACCACTCCGGGTGAACAGTACGCACGTACTCAGCGATCGACTTACACCCCTTAACGCCATTTTTGATATCGTCAATCAAAAAACAGGGTGTTCCCGCTTCGAGTGTCATCAGTAACTCCTCAACTTTGCCGTCTGGATTTTCACTCATGTCAAAGAAAACCTTCCCTCGTAGTGGCTCGTACTCGTTCACGATTAGCCTCACTGGGCAACCTTCAGGAGCAAGCGCCTTGAGATAATCGATGTCTCGCTGGGTCACATCAGCACTCATAAATAAAGCCATGCCGCCGCCGTGAATTGCGGCATCAATGTGCGCTTCCAAGGTGGCTAAAATGAGCGGACGCTTGCCATCTTGGTTGCAGGTTGAGCCGAACATGTGAGCAAACACCTGATCGCACTCATCACCTAGTAAAAGACCTTTGGATGAGAGGACTTTAGGGTCAAATTGGAAACTTGAATCAGCACAGAATCCGCGTTTGTTTTTATTGCCGTAAGATGAGACGTCATCCTTCCAGGTCACACCAATTCGATTACATTCCTCACGTCCCAAAGCGACCCGGTTAAACCAAGCTAAAACTCTGTCATGGCTTGCCACTACTGGGATTAGAGCGTTGGTTTTGTGGGTGCCTTTGGCACTGGAAACAATGTAGATTGCCCCTGGCTCTGTTAACAACTCCTGAAGATTAATTTGGGGGGTGTTGATGACCTTCCAAGGTTTTTCCTGAATCGTTGTGAGTTTTTCATAGATGGCGTCTTCGGCTTCTCGCTTCAGCCTTTCTTGCCTGAGTTTTTCATCTCTTTCGGCTTGCTGCCTTGTGTGGTTGCAGATGTCCCAGAAGCGCTTAGGGGTGATAAACTCAATCGCCTCAAGAGAATCCAGCTCGTCAATGTCCGGGCATGACTTATCCCGTTGATTCCACCAACCAACCGCGACTTCCCAGCCCCACTCCTCTAGCAGGGCTATCGCCCGTTGCCATCGGCTCATCACACAAGGATTAAAGACATCCCCGGCGTCAGGGAAAATCTTGATTGACTTGGTGCCTACCTCAATCTCTGCTTTCTCCAGAGTCGAGTGGAACAACTGGGGACTAGACGCCCATTGTCCACCGGCTGCCCCAATGGTGAATAGGTTGAGCCGTTGGCTGACGAGAAACGGCTTAGCCCCGGTGCCTTCTGCCAGTGCGATTCCCTCCGGCTTACCCTGTGGCCTGAAGACTGGTAAGGGTAGCTCACCCTCACTCTTGCACCCTTCAGGATAGAGGTGAAGTGTTTGACCGCCGCCGCTCAGCCATCGATAGCGATTAGTCTCAGTGGTTGGTAAGGTTCTCAACCGTACCTGACAAGCGACGAGAAGCCCATCAGCGTTTCTGACCGGACACAGGTAACCTTCATCGGCAATAATCAGCCGATTGCCCCTGCTGATTCCTGGTAATAGCTCACTATATTGAGATTGAAGCTGATGGTAGCGTCCAATCGACTTGAAGCCCGCTAACTCAATTTGCTCATGAGTAAAGCCACGTCGAACCAGATCCGCTCGATCATCCGGGTGCAAGGTCAGTTCACTCAGCAACCGAGTGTATTGTTCGTGTCGCTGTACCGCCGTCAATGACCGCCGCTGCCGCTCGTCATCTGCCTTGGTTTTCTCTTGCCGCCGCCGTTGATTCTCCCGTTGCCATTCGAGCCGTTGTTGCTCAGACCATTCCTGGGAGTTGTCCAGCTTGAACTGACCCCAGAGTTGATCGCGAGTATGGCCTAAGGACTTAAATCCGTTGACAATTTCCCCTTTGCAGCTATCAGGATAGGTCATGCACTGCCAGTAGTCCTGATCTTCTCTACCCTGCCTGCACTTTCCAGCCGTATCCTCGCATACCTGACAGGGATTGCTCTTGTTGGTGGGGGTGAGACTCATGCTTCACCCCCTACCATTGCAAGGATGAAAAGAGCGCTTTCTCCCACGATCCCTCTGGCCTCAAGCCAATCAAGCGCGTCGCTTAACCTGTGTTGTTTGTGAAACTCCGTGAGTGGCGATCGCTCGTGTTGGGAGATTTTCCCACTTCCGCTGGCGGAATCCAGTTGCTGCGATCTCTGTTGCTCTAATTGCTGCGATCGCTCTTCACTCTTGGGCTGAAGTGCCTGCCCAGTATTGGATTGACAATTGTTAAGCTTTCGCTTATGCTTATTGTTGAAGCTTTGCATAGGGGCTGACCTTGTTGTAGTAATCGGGGTCAGCCATCTGCTTTTATTTCCTACTTACGCTGCATAGATTCCTATGAAATCACTGGGAATCTTGTTAGTCTTGAAATGAACTTTGTATTCGGTTGGTTATTGAGCGGATTGGCTAGAGGTGGTACTCTGCCGTTTGGGAGCGATCAAGACTTTCAGTGAATGCAGGACAGGAATTGCACTGCAACGCTAACGCTTTCAGAAATTCGCGCAGATAGCTAACCGTTTTTCTTTGAATTGGGTTTTGTGGATTGGGAGCGCATCTCTTGGCGGCGAAGACGACGGCTCTTAAGTGGTTGTTTTCGCTCCCGCGATGCGGGAGTGTCGAGATTGCGAATAAGCTGGATTGCGTTGGTCATTTTTCGATAATTAGTTCTAGAGACAACTATAGAATGCGACTCTCAAACTTCCCAAAAGCCTGATTCAAGGCGTTGAAAACCTTGCTGTAAAAGGGTTATTTTGATTTTTGTGTCCGATTTTCGCCCCCTACCACTTAAGTTTTTTTTGCGGGGTTTACAAATCGTTACAAAACTTTTGCCGCCTTTCTTTGGGGAAGGTATTACTACGGCATCTCCTCGTATCTGCGGAGTTCCATACTTAACTTGATGCCCTCTTCCTAGATCAACTCCGTTCCTGGCGTCCGAGTTTAAGTCACGAATTGCTTTTAAGTAGGGTATCCAGGCTTTTTCGTGGTATTTAGTCCGATCTTTCTTCAGTCGTTTTGTTTCATAGCCATTGTCAGGTTTAGCGATCCTAATCGCTGCGTTAATCAGGTTGAAGGTCTGAGGGGTTTCAGTTGAGCTATAGGGATTAATCCACTTCTTGAGATTGGCTAGACCCTTGGCGGCTAATTTGTCCCAGTCACTTTTCCCCATAACCCCTTGGTAGTAATGGGAGCGAAATAGATCTAGTTCTTTCTTTTCCAAGAGAATTTTTCCAGCAAATTCAAGAGGACTATCAGTAGACAGATCTGGGGCATAATCCAGTGTCCACTCACAGAGGTTCACTAGGGCGATTAGCTCATCTCCGAAAGACTTGTATGCTCTAACCTCTGGATTGCAAAAAGGTGGATCTGCCGCCTTCCACAATTTGAAATAATCCTTGGCAAGCCACATCATGCCAATAACCCATCGGTTGTGGTTAAGTGCAGAGAATGCAACGTCAACTGTTTTTGGGCTATTGGGGACAATAATCGAGTTGAAAATTAGACCGAAAGCATTCATGAAAGCTTTCGACTCTCGGCTTAAAGGGAACGAAAGTATCGGCTTTTCACCGCTTCTTGTAATAGCGCTAATTTGATAAAACACTTATTTACCTGCCTTAAATCTTTGGTATCATCCAGACCTTGCCGATCAACCTCAAGTTTCCTCAAAGGATTGGGCAAGTATCTCAGTTGGTGATGGCTATTCATTGGTCGGGAACTGATAGATTTTTATGGGTGTGATCTGCGCTTCGCTCTACTCGCAACGCTCTCGCATCAATATCAATTTCCTGCTTGGCTCCAGTGATGCGGCTCCATACTAGGTGGCTATTCCACCTTGTTTTCTTCTGTTGAGGGTGTTTGGAGTCTATCCAGATATTTGCTCCACTTTCTGATAAGTTCTCGCACTTCGTGATTGTACGTGTGATGAAATTCGGACGACTCTAACTGGTCTAGGAGGCGATCGCCATCAAAGCCATAGTCCCGAATTAGGCGACGTTTGATTTTTAAGCTTAATTCAGCGCCCTGACAACTGAAATTTGAGTAGGCAACATCTTGGCACACGTAAAAAAGAGCTACCCATTTGAGCAAAGAAATTGTCATTTTTTTACTATCCTGTACTGTGCAGTGTCGGTCGCAAGGTCGTTTAGCGGCGAGGTCGCTACACAGCCGTCGCTTCTGGCTTAGGTTCCTTCGGTTTGCGCTCAAAGGTCTGGATGTTGGGCTGGTCAAGTACGAAACCTCCCTCAATCGCCTCACCCATCTTCCCGGCTATGGCAGCGACCCACATAGGATAGTTGGCCCCAGCGTCTTCGAGTTTCTTAAACATCTTGGGTTTGACCTTGACTCTGACAAGTTGACCATCACAGTCAAGATCGAATTCTTTCCAGCCGTTCTCCACTACACGAACATCGGACGGAAATTCATTAATTTTGATGGTGATTTCCAGCTTTCCCTGT
Source organism: Waterburya sp. (assembly GCA_036703055.1). GTDB lineage: Bacteria > Cyanobacteriota > Cyanobacteriia > Cyanobacteriales > Coleofasciculaceae > DATNPV01. Next base: position 2,860 of record DATNPV010000317.1, on the reverse strand, counting down.
ATAGCCATTGCTTTGTTTAGTGATTGAGAATTGTCAAGTTGAGGGGTGTAAAGGTTGGTAACAGGAGGTTACCCGACAGTACACTAGATTATGGGGGGGTGGTGAAGAATTATGACGCTCACAGCTTGGGATTCCCCCAGTCAATGATCGCGGCTAAGGTCTCGGCATCGAATTCGTTGAGCCGTTCTGCCAATTCCTGAAAAGCACGGTATTTCTGATCAGCGTAGTCGTTGGCCTCCAGTCCCAAGACTGAGCAGAATCTGACAAAGTCGCCTTTCCATTGGAAAGCCTGGACGCCTTCTATAAAAGATTGAGCAATAATCTCAGTCGGTGATTTTTCGGTCACTGCTTTGTCTCCTGTTGATGCGATCGCACTGGGTAGATTAGGGAGAGCTATTTCCGAAAATAGTTCTCCCCTTCTGGCTTCCCTTGTGGTAACTGCTTTAGCCAAAAATTGCTTGAAACTGTTGGGAAATTCGCTTTTCTGCTTGCTGCTTCGCCACTTCAGCGGTATGTCTAGCAGCATCTCTAAGAACTGAATCAGCAACCATTGGTGAGCGATAGGCACTGGCAATACAGCTGATTGCCGCTAGGTAAGAGCTAGTGGGGTTCATCAAGCAGATTTTTTTTGCTTGAGTATAGTCTCCGGTTTTCAGATGGTGAATAGCTTCCCGTTCCAGGTCTGTCTCACCGGTTCCTAACTCTGAGATGAGAACATCACAGCAAGCATTAATACTTTCCTCAGATAGATAGTTAAGGGACTCCCTAGACTTAATCACTCTTTCGTTGATTTGCATCGTCTTCCTCCGTTAGCGCATTCTGGGTTTCTTTTGGTTGAGGTGAAGAGTTGCCCGCTTCACATCCAAATGTTGAAAATTCCTCCTCTTCTCTTACTGGTGCTGGGTTCACTACATTACCAAAGGGTGGCGATTGAGTTTGTAAAAGCGCAAAAGCTTCCTCAAAAGTCAGCCCGTACTTTCTAGCTACATAAGCAACCTTCTTTTTGTAGTGTGGTTTGAACCGAACTAGGTGACCTTGAATTATTTGAGCAACTTGGGCGCGAACTGATATACCGCTTACATTGCAGATTGCTCTTATCCAATCGATTTCATCTTCTGATAGGTCTATTGAACTCACTTGTAGTCTAGGCAGAGTTTTACCTCCAGGGCTTATTGCTACTCTGATTTTCTCAACCACAGGTGGTATATGGATAGCCCAATTGTCTAAAGTTTATCATTTGGTCTACATGTTGTCATATATGCACCACTGGTATATAAATATAGTAATCCTACTAAACTACCACTCAAACCATGCAACCAACTTAGGTGTGTAGCAGTTGAGTGCCAGAGTACTGGACTTAATGAGGAGGTGATACCTCTGTTAAATGAAGAATTTGTATCTACAGAAATACAGCGTTTCCTAGCGCACAAACACAAAATGCCAGTTAGACCCACCTGGAGCAGATGTGCGTTGGGGCAATACCTCAAAAAACAAGGTCTATTGGGATCGCAGAAGATGACGATCGCAACTTGGGAGCGAGAGCTTTGCTACTACATCAAGGACTTTCGCAACCAAATTCCTAAGGAGATACCGAAGGATACTGACGGCAAGCCAATGACGATATACCCCTTATCGCCCTATCAGGCATCATGCATCATCCGTCTGGCTTACGTTTTGACGCATCTACGACCCTACCTAAACGGGCAAAAGTACACGTACCTGATTCAGAGCATCGTTAAAAATCGCGAGATTCAGCGCAAGTACTTTTCCTACCAAGTTTTTATCTACGACCAAAACACAGCCGCTTAAGGAGAATCACGATGGCACGTTCTAAGAAAAATGACGCAACCCAGACCATTACCGACGCTATCAACGCCCCTACTGGCGAGTTTGTTGCAGATATAGCTGAGAAGCTCAATATCCCTATCAGCGAACTGCGGGAACGGCTAGCTAGCAAACTGGATAACGACGATGCGTTAGATTGGGATGTCGTTACGCCCGAACACCTGGCTCTGGTTGATGCGATCGCACGCGATTTAGATGCTGAGTCCAGTGTCCGCCGATTAGAAGCCACAGCAGAACCCCCCATCCCCACTCCAGAACCGCCAATTGTGGAGGATGAGCCACAGCCTAAAAAGCGTGGTGGACGCTCTAAGAAAACCTCTACAGCGCTCACACAACGCAAGTTTTCAAGCCTCAAGGAATCAGACCAAAAAGCTCAACAACTAGCCGTTAGTGACCAACAAGTAAAAGTCAAGCTACACGCAGCAAAAGGCCAGAAATCAGGAGCGCAGTTGGCAACCATTGAGCTAGCGGCTGAAGATGCCACCTACCGCCAAATCAAAGGCCAAGCCTTAGTCCGTAAAGTAGGTCAACTAACGTCGGAGATTGCGTCTGAATCTGACTTTGACCCTATCCAAGTGTTAGCTGAACTAGGCATAGATTCTAACAGTGAAATCTTTGAAGACTTGCGCCAGCACATAGAGCCAGCACTGGGAAAACTGGAGAGCGCCACAGCAGAGATTGTGGACAACGCTTGGGTGAACGGCATCAACCTAGAAACCGAGCTTGGCAATCTGGAGAACTTGATGAGTTCCAACGGATTTACATCCGACTACTGGCAGTAAGAGCCAGGTTAATCGAGATTCAGGAGGATTCTGAAATGTCGGCACTATTTCCCACATTTACAACGCTAGGCCAACGCCTAAAGCGACTGTTAGCAACCGATATCATCCCAGTTTGGCAACGCTTCCTAGATGCCTGTGACGCCGATGAAGACCGTTACATCAGTGAGTGCCGTGCCAAGGGTTTAGATTTTTTGATTTAGGAGTTACTCACAATGCAAACATACCACCAGTGG
>DATNPV010000316.1:0-26021 GCA_036703055.1 Waterburya sp. | reverse complement strand
AAAGATGAGCAAAGACCCCCAAACCTGCGTTAGCGTCAGCGTCATGGGATTCCTCTAAGCACTGAATTTTCTTTAATCCTACAACTGGCAAGTGATAGAGGGTAGGAAGAGCAGGAAGTTGAGCGCACTTAAGAATACTTGCAAATTATTGACAAAATTAGCGAATTGTGCATATAACAGGGTGGTTTTCTTCGCGTAGTGGGCGATCGCCTACCCTATCGCATTCGCATTGGAGATTATCGGGTAATCTACAAAATCAACGCAAGAAGCTCTCGTCGTGCTGCTTTACTGCAAACACCGACAGGACTTACGCATTCGCCCCCCGACGCCCCCAAGCTTGGGGGGGCATGGGGTCCCCTCTGGGGAACTCGGGGTCCCCTTTGGGGATTAGGGGCAGGGGGGAACGGGGGGGCAAAATGATGGTGTATGCGTAAGTCCTGACCGAAAAGATGTATAGAGAAAGTGAGATGGCTTCTTTTGCCCAACAAAAAAGCGCCCCCTTACGAGGGGCGCTTTTAATTTAGCTAGACACTAGTTCTTAGCCATTGATAACTGGAGCTTGGAGAGCAACGGGAGTTGCTTCACCCGAAGCTAGATCCAGCGGGAAGTTATGAGCATTACGCTCGTGCATCACTTCAAAGCCCAGGTTAGCGCGGTTGAGCACGTCAGCCCAGGTATTGACCACGCGGCCTTGAGAATCTAGAACGGACTGGTTGAAGTTGAATCCGTTGAGGTTGAAGGCCATCGTGCTGATGCCCAACGCCGTGAGCCAGATACCGACAACCGGCCAAGCACCCAAGAAGAAGTGCAGAGCGCGACTGTTGTTGAAGCTGGCATATTGGAAGATCAGACGACCAAAGTAGCCGTGAGCTGCAACGATGTTGTAGGTCTCTTCTTCTTGCCCGAACTTGTAACCGTAGTTCTGAGACTCGCTTTCGGTGGTTTCACGCACCAGAGAGCTGGTTACCAAGCTACCGTGCATAGCGCTGAATAGACTTCCTCCGAACACACCAGCTACACCGAGCATGTGGAAGGGGTGCATCAGGATGTTGTGCTCAGCTTGGAACACGAACATGAAGTTGAAGGTTCCAGAGATGCCCAGAGGCATACCATCGGAGAAAGAACCTTGACCGATGGGATAGATCAGGAACACGGCGGTAGCGGCGGAAACTGGAGCGCTATAAGCGACACAGATCCAAGGACGCATCCCTAAGCGGTAGGAGAGCTCCCACTGACGCCCCATGTAGCAAAAAACGCCGATGAGGAAGTGGAAGACAATCAACTGGTAAGGGCCGCCGTTGTACAGCCACTCATCGAGAGAAGCTGCTTCCCAAATTGGGTAAAAGTGCAGGCCGATGGCGTTAGAAGAAGGCACAACAGCACCGGAGATGATGTTGTTGCCATAGATCAAAGAGCCAGCGACAGGCTCACGGATGCCATCGATGTCCACTGGGGGGGCTGCGATGAAGGCAATGATGAAGCAAGTGGTCGCGGTTAGCAGGGTAGGAATCATCAACACACCAAACCAGCCCACATAGAGGCGGTTGTTGGTAGAGGTGATCCAGCTGCAAAACCGATCCCAGACATTGCCGCTTTCGCGACGCTGTAATGTAGTTGTCATGGTTCGGATGATTACTAGGTGATTACAAGAATCGTATGTATTAAGTAAGGCAAACAATTTTTACCTTATATGTCGATACATATTAATAAATAAGACTGGAAAACTTCTAGTATTTTTTATATTTCGTTGATTAACTTAAAGATTATCCATAAACTTTATTTAAGTTTAGTTAATAAATAAAAATTTCAAAGGGAGAGCTAATGATGGAATGCCCTCCCGGCGGTCATTTTAGGAATATACCCAAAAAGCTCTTAAATACCCATTTCACTCCCTAAAAATCGAAGTAAATGTAACGTAACCCTCCTTCCGGTGCTAACACCCAGATAGCATACAGACAAAGTGGCACTAACAGTAGTTTCAAAGGCCAATTGAGCTGTAACTTCAGCCCTCGTTGAACCAAAAAGACCAGACCCATAGACGCCACTAATGTTGCTAAAAGTAAAGCAATCTGAAAACGTTCTAAACCCAACGCCTCTATGTAAACCTTGTAGGCAAATTGCACATCAGCTGAGTGCCCCCAGAGGTTACGCACAACCAAGCCAGCTTCTTTGAGATTAGGTAAGCGGAAGAAAATCCAAGACGTGAAGACCATGAACTGGGTCAAGAACCAAGCTACTAGGACACCAAACCCACTTTGCCACCAATGTTTCACCCCCTCAATCTGCTCGGATATCGATTGAGTTAGTCGGTGCACTGCCAAAGCAAGACCATGCAATACACCCCAGACGACAAAACCCCAAGCTGCTCCATGCCAAATCCCTGTGATCAGCATCACAATGAGTAGGTTAAAGCAAGTCCGAGCCAACCCTTGGCGCGACCCTCCCAAGGGGAAATAAAGATAATTTCGTATCCAATCACCCAGCGTGATGTGCCAACGCCGCCAAAAATCGGCAATGCTGGTACTAAAGTAGGGAAAGTCAAAGTTTTCCGGGAGATTAAAGCCCATCAAGATAGCACTGCCACGGGCAATATCTACATAGCCGCTGAAATCAAGATACAGTTGGAGGCCGTAGGCGACTAGAGCTAACCATAAATCGCCACTCCCCGCTCGCTCCAAATTACCAAAGCACAAATCAACCAAAATCCCCAAGCGGTCTGCTAAAAGCGCCTTTTTGACCGCCCCACAGGCAATCAACCACAACCCCTCGGTTAACGCTGGAGTACTGGGAAAATGTAAAGTTTTCAATTCAGCCGCGAATTGGTGGTAGCGAGTGATCGGCCCAGAAATCAGTTTGGGGAAAAATAATTTGTAGGCGGAAAACTGTAAAAGCTGATCGGTTGCTGGTGCACCCCGATAGACATCGATCAGGTAAGCAATACACTCAAAGGTATAGAACGAGAGCCCTAGGGGAGCAATTAAGTGTGTACTCAGCCAACTAGCGCCCTCTCGAGCAATGGGTAAGCCTAGAACGGCGGCTAAGTTATTCAAGATAAAGGGCAGATACTTGAAGCTGAGCAACCCAATCACATTCAATACAATACCCAGCCCAAGTAACCTCAAGCGCCGGCGATTCCAAATTTGTTGCGCACGCTGCCAAGCTTCATTAGAAAGACGCTGATTCGTCGCATGTGCCCCAGGTGCTGTGTTAGCTCCAATTGCCTTTCCTATAGAAAAGTTAATCAGGGTAATGATTAAGAGCAGAGGAATGTATTGGATTTGTAGGGAGGCATAAAAGATGAGACTAGCGATTACTAATGCCCAGAGTTGCCGAGATAGCTTTTTCGAGCGATTTAACTCAGCCGCTCTAGAGAAACTAGTAGTCCTAGTACTCTTGTCTTCAGTCGCTGAGGTTCTTGCTAAGAACCAGTAAATCCCTAGGAAACCCAGCAAGAAAATGGCATAGGTAATGGAGTTAAATGTCATTGTTCTGGGAATGGAGAAGAAGAGTTGCAGGTTGCAGGGCGAGAAGGTTGTAGGTTGCAGGGCGAGAAGGTTGCAGGTAACCTGAAAAACTTTCAACCTTCAATATTGAACCTTCAACGTTCAAGCAGTTCCTAGTTTCTACGCTTCTTTGTAGGCCAAGGAATCATGGAGTCTTGAGCTAGCTGATTGGAGACTTTGTAAGCCCCATAACGATTGAGGTGGCTAGGGTCAGAAAAGTAGTCAGGTTTAGTCAGTAACAGCTGACTTAAATCCCGGAAAATAAGTCCTTTTTGGATACCTGAGGAGCGCATATACTGCTGAAATTTTGCCTCGTATTCGGTGCGAGCTGGGTCTAAGTAGTCCTTAGAGAGAGGGAGGTTGACAAAAACAAGATCAATATTATTGCGCTGAGTAAATTGTAGGAGCGATTCTAGAGCTGTGTCCTGTTCTCCTAGTAATTTGAACGATTGGTAATCCCCGTCATAATCTCCAGCAACCCGAGGATGGTTTTTGTAGTAAGTGGCAGGATTATAACGAATTGATAGGGGTAAGAAACCATCTAGGTCAATGGTTTCTCCCTTGTTTAATACTGGGTCGGAGTTGTTATCCGTTTTGGCTGGGGAAATATTCGTGTGCTTAAGGACGCTGATATACTGTTCGCGCAGCAAGAATTTGAGCTTGTTTCGCTGAGAGTAGGTGGAAGAAAATCGGGCGAGAGATTGATTGAGCCAATCACCGAGTGATTGATAGCTGGTACGTAAAGAAGCAAAGCCTTTGTCTTCTTCAGGGGTGTTGGAGCCGGCTGATTTCCCGAAATTACGGTTGCGATGATTTCCTTCAACTAGCGTGGGAAAGGTTCCTGCTTGAAGTTTCTGGTAACCCTCGGAAGACGCGATCGCATTGTATGTGGCATCCTCCCGACCACTATTAAACGCCCGCGCCCCATCCGCCCAGATAATTAATTTGGGCAGTTGCTCTGGTGTGAAAATGCGACGAATGACTAAGTCTACTACCTGAGCGGTGGCGCCATTGATGCCAAAGTTAAACACCTCCACGTTGGGATGACCCTGAGCCGCGAGGGCGTCTTGGAGGGCACTCGGATCGACGCCTCGCAGCGCTCTGGAACTCCCGATAATCAGAATGTCAGGGGGGCCACTGCGCAGTACTTGCTGTTGGTAGAGAGCTAACTTCTCATCTAACAGGGGGTTATTGAACGAGGGATTGGGCGATCGCGCTGCTGCTAACATCGCAGCCTTGGCAGCTGTTGCTTTCTCTGAGCTTAAGGAACTGCCAGATTCGTTAATGATGACACGGCTCTCCCCGTTTCTGGTAAAGCCAGAGGCATTGAAGTGATTCGACCCCTGAACTCCGCCTTTTTGCAAGGATATGTTGGGGAGGGAGATGGCAGGGGCGGCATCCTGAGTCGCGTTCGCTTCTTCGCTCTGGAAGGCTCGCATGGAGGACGGCTTGGCTGGGGTTCGTAGCATCTGACCGGTCAGCCAATCGGCTTGTACGGTTAGGAGCAATCCGATCAAGCCCCACACCAGTGCTACTCTGAATCCTTGGAAAGACGCAAAATTTTTGGTGCTAGCGCGATGAGGAACGAGGGTTGTCTCTTGATTGTCCTCACTCAGGACAAATAGCTGAGAGGCACACAAAATTCGCTGACCGATCCGAACAGTGGCTTGCAGAGTTTGCCTCAGCCCATCTTCAAGGTCTTCTTTCGTGACATCTGGACGCAGAACAGGTTCCCCTGTGGGAGCCACCAATTCATTCACATAGGCATCGGAGGCGGCAAATTCTGGAGTGGCTTCGGGCACCAAACGCTGGCGTTGGACGAAATCAACTCCATAGTTCCACGCCGGGGAGGTAGAACCGGCACGGCGTCCGTAGATACGCACTCCAGCGATTCCGGGAACTGCCAGTTGACGCAGGAACCGGGCGATGGGAGGAGCCACCTGAGCTTGGGGCGGACAGATGGGCGCCTCGCTCATAATGTGCAACAAGTCTTGTTTGCGGCGAATTTTCAGATGAATGCCGCCCGTCGCCAAGCGCCGATCTAAGTCGGGATTGAGCAACCGTTCCAGTAAAAAGGTGAGAGCGTCTTGATTGCCCTTTTGGGCTAGGGAATAGGCTGATTCTCCGAGTACTGGATGATTCGCTGCCGCTAAATTCAGCCACTCGATCCAGATGGGCGTTTCTTCTTCGGGAGCCAGGGGACGCTCTGAAGCCTCGACGCCATAAACAGTAGCCGCTTGAATTCCTTGCGGCGCTATCATCTCCAACACTTCGGTGATGACGCTAACGGCTTTGGGCTTATCGGGAGCGGTGTTGGGCTTGGCGGCTAATGGGTTACAGAATAAATGTAACGTGGCATCTTTCAGAACCGCTCTCACTTCCATTGCGACTCTCAAGAGCGCCTGATTTAACCGTCTAGTAATCGCCTGTACATCTCCCCAGCGTGCCCACTCTTTGAGCATTTGTTCAGAAGGGGTTAAGTCCACCCGCAGCATCCATTCGGGGGAGGCTTCTCCGCTGACTTGGCTACAAATGGCAGCATCGCGGAACCCTTGGAGCCGCAAGGAGCGCAACTGCTCTACGATGGGTTCAGCCAGGACAGAAGCATCGGGGCTGTAGTTGGAATTACAAATGACCCAAAGACGGCGATTAGAAGTGGAAGCTTGCTCCTTAGAAAATTCTACATTTAAGTCTTGGATGATGACCTTAACGCTGACACCCAGGGAACTGAGGGTTTCACTCAGATAGCGTGCGATCGCTTCAGGTGAGCCAGAACGAGCGAGACTTTCGTTGGAAACTTTTAACTGGGAGTCCGTTGGGGCATTCAACGACGCTGCGGCTGCCTCGGTGCGAGCCTGGGCACTCTGGGCGACAGCAGGCTTGAGCCTAATTTGCTTAATCCAATCTGGGCGTTCTTGTCCCAAGGTGCGCCCGTAAATAATCAGCTGGTAGATGGGATTTTCCGGATCGATGGGGAATGGCTCTTGTGTCTCCCGGCTTTCCAGAGCCTTGAGCAAACGGTTCACCACGGTCTTCGCGTCTAAACCTTGGCGGCTCTCACACAGAATGTGCAGGTTATTTCCTCCTACCCGGACTCGGAGGCGTACCTCCGGTTGTCCGATTGCGTTGTATACCCACTGGGCAAGGGAGGACGAACGAGCCTTTGGGGCCTGCTGATCGACATCCAACATTACAAACCTGTCACCTGGACTGATAAAGGATCGAACGAGTTTTCCTAAAGTAATGGCACACCCGGTTTAAGCATACTTATAGCTTTTTTTACACTGCTCAGCATGATCAGCAGGAATAACCGGGAGGGTAAGCACAATTACTTCATCAAAATACCTCTAAATAGCTTAAACACAACAGCAAGCCCTGAATCTTTGTCCTATTTGGGTCGGGCAGCGCTAGGATATTGGCACAAGGTGGGCAGCGCAAGTTGCCTTACTGACCTTCGTTCAGGATTACTATCTTTTCACTTCACCCATGTCTTCTCCTAACAACGAACAACGGAAAACGAAAGCTGCCACCCTCTCTCAATCCCAAAAAGCAGCAGAATTCTTATTAAGCTTAGCGGTTGGGCCTGTGCTTTTCGGTATTTTAGCCGCTGAGTCTGTCTTCTCGTGGCTACAAGATGCAGGCATAAACAGTGAAGAAGTGTTTCGCGGTGAGCGTTTACCAGTTTTGCACGTCCCAGAATCAGGAAGTGAACAATGATAACATGTCCCGTCGCTTGATGCGATGGTTTGGATCGTCTGTTGGTCATGGGAAATGGGGGAGATTGGCCAAAAGAGTAATGACCTATTTCCGATGACCAAGCAGCAATGGTATCAGTTATACAGTTAGTTACTTCTGCAACGGCACGAAGGGTCGCTAAGCCCCTAAAATGGATTATCTTTGTCTCGGTGTGAACAGGCCTTATGAGTTCCCTCATCCACTCGTCTGATCAGGAAATTGCTGCTTCTTCTACCTCCGCCCTGTTTCTGCGCCATCGTCTCAAAGTTGTAGAGGATTTATGGGAGTCTGTTCTCCAATCCGAATGTGGTCAAGAACTAGTTGACTTGCTTAAGCAACTCCGTGACTTGTGTTCGCCAGAGGGACAGGCAACGGCTTTGCCTGAATCGTCCTTACCTAAAGTTATTGAAAAGTTAGACCTGAATGCTGCTATTCGGACATCCCGGGCGTTTGCACTATATTTCCAGCTGATCAACATTGTCGAACAGCATTACGAACAGCGCGCTCAACAGCTCTCACGACGCGCCATCCACAACTCTACTGCCGAGACCCAGCCTTTCTCTCAAACAAGCAACCCAAAAAACCAAGGGAATTCGGTCATCTCTTGTGCCAACTCCGCTGAGGTAGAAGCTTCCAGTAGTGACCCAGTTGCTGATTTCTTGGAAAAAAGCTGGCAAGAAAACAGTACACCACGGCGAGACATCGGTACGTTTCACTGGTTATTTCCCCACTTGCAGCAGCTGAATGTCCCACCGCAACACATTCAGCGGCTCATTGAAAATCTAGATATTCGCTTGGTTTTCACAGCTCACCCCACAGAAATTGTCCGCCATACTATTCGCGGCAAACAGCGACGGATTGCGGGAATTCTCAAACAGCTTGATCAAGCGGAGGAAGCTTCTAGAACTTTAGGGTTGACCTCGTCTTGGGAAGTCGAGGGATATAAAGAACAACTCCGGCAAGAAATTCGCCTGTGGTGGCGTACCGATGAGTTACATCAATTTAAGCCCACTGTCCTTGATGAGGTCGATTACACCCTTCACTATTTTGAAGAAGTGTTATTTGAGGCCATTCCCCAACTTTATCACCGCCTCAAGCGAGCGTTAGCAGCCTCTTTTCCCCGGCTGAAGCCGCCGGCTAATAACTTCTGCAAGTTTGGCTCTTGGGTGGGATCAGACCGAGATGGAAATCCTTCCGTAACGCCTCAAGTCACCTGGCAAACCGCCTGCTATCAGCGGGGTTTGGTGCTGGAAAAATATATTCAGTCGGTAGGGCGTCTGATTAATTTGTTGAGTTTGTCATTACACTGGTGCGATGTTTTACCAGAGCTGTTGGACTCGTTAGAACACGACCGTTCGCAGCTTCCAGAGGTGTATGAACGGTTGGCGATTCGTTACCGACAAGAGCCTTACCGTCTGAAGCTGTCCTATGTACTACAACGCCTGGAAAACACTCGCGATCGCAACCGCCAGCTTTACAATCTTTACAATAGCAAGTTGCCCAAACAAGAGCTGAATGAAGGGATAAGTCCCAGCGTTTATCGCTCAGGAGCAGAGTTTTTGGCAGAACTGCGTCTGATTGAACGTAGCCTAGCCGAAACAGGATTAACGTCCCGCGAGTTGGAGAATCTCATCTGTCAGGTAGAAATTTATGGCTTTAACCTGGCACATCTGGATATTCGTCAGGAAAGTTCTCGCCATTCAGACACGCTCAATGAGATTGCCGAGTATCTGCAAATATTACCTAAACCCTACAATGAGCTATCAGAAGCTGAACGGACACAATGGTTGACGGCTGAATTAAAGACTCGGCGTCCCTTAATTCCGGCAGAAGCGCCATTTTCTGACAAAGCCAGCGAAACCATTGAAACGTTCCGGATGTTGCGGCAGTTGCAACAGGAGTTTGGCACTCAAGTCTGCCAAACCTACATCATCAGCATGAGTCACGAAGCTAGCGATTTGTTGGAAGTCCTCTTGCTGGCGAAAGAAGCAGGTCTTTACGATCCAGCCACGGGTAAAAGTAGCGTGCAGGTGGTGCCGCTGTTTGAAACCGTGGAAGACTTGAAACATGCGCCGGAGGTGATGCAATTACTGTTCGACCTACCCCTTTATCGGGCTTGCCTCGCTGGAAGCTATGAAGCGCTGCAAGTTACCCAGTTGAAGGTTGAACCGGGCTCAGATAATCCTCAACCTTCCAACGCTCAACCTTCAACCCTAACTCCTAACCTGCAAGAGGTGATGCTGGGTTATTCGGACAGTAACAAGGATTCTGGTTTCCTGAGTAGCAACTGGGAAATCCACAAAGCGCAGAAAGCATTACAGAAAATCGCGGAAGAGTATGGTGTCGCGTTGCGCATCTTTCACGGACGTGGGGGTTCAGTAGGCCGTGGGGGTGGCCCTGCCTATGAAGCAATCTTGGCTCAACCCGGTCACAGCATCAATGGGCGCATTAAAATCACGGAACAAGGAGAAGTGTTGGCGTCTAAATACTCTCTCCCAGAACTAGCGCTCTATCACTTAGAGACAATGACAACAGCGGTCATTCAAGCTAGTTTGCTGCGGACTGGCTTTGATAATATTCAGCCGTGGAATGAAATTATGGAGGAGTTGGCGACGCGATCTCGCGCTCATTACCGTGCCTTAATTTATGAACAAACTGACTTGCCAGATTTCTTCCATGAAGTAACACCCATCCAAGAAATTAGCCAGTTACAAATCAGTTCTCGTCCGGCGCGTCGGGGTGGGAAAAAAGATATTGCCAATCTCCGAGCGATTCCTTGGGTGTTTAGCTGGACGCAAACCCGCTTCTTGTTACCCAGCTGGTATGGGGTTGGCACAGCCTTAAAAGCCTTCTTGGATGAGGAACCGGAGGAACATTTGAAGCTACTGCGCTATTTCTACTACAAGTGGCCTTTCTTCAAAATGGCCATTTCTAAAGTCGAGATGACGCTGTCCAAAGTGGATCTGCAAATGGCTCACCACTATGTGCATGAATTGTCAAGTCCGGAGAACCTGGAACGATTTGAGCGTTTGTTTGAGCAAATTGCTAGTGAATACAACCTGACTCGTGAGTTAGTCCTCTCCATCACAGGGCACAAACGTTTGTTGGACGGCGATCCAGATTTGCAACGATCTGTGCAGTTGCGAAACGGGACGATTGTCCCCTTGGGTTTCTTACAGGTATCCTTGCTCAAACGCCTACGCCAACACAGCAATCAGACAGCAACAGGAGTGGTTGTCCACTCCCGGTATAGTAAAGGCGAGTTACTGCGTGGCGCTCTGTTGACAATCAATGGGATTGCGGCTGGAATGCGAAACACAGGTTGAAACTTGGCGTTTGTTGTTTGTTGTTGGTAGTTAATAGTTAATAGCTAGTTGCTAGTCGGCGGTCGTATTTTGACACCGCCTAGCAATTAGCTATTAACCAATTACCCATCACCAACGTTGGACAATCTCTACTGGCTGGATCAGATTCAACTCTCGGCGCTTCCCCTTGTGGGAAATAAAGCCTTCCACTTAAGTCAGCTTTTGCAGCGTGGCTACCCCGTTTTGCCCGGATTTGTAGTTCCGTCGGTCGCCTTTTGGGAATTTATCGAACTCTTGGGCGAGTCAGAACCGCTGTTAAAAGACTTGCATCATTCATCGCTTCATCTGGATGTAGACAATCCCCGTCAGCTACAGCAGGTTGCCCAACAAATACGATACACAATCACCTCAGCTGCCTTGCCACCCACTTTGGCAGTACCCCTATTAAAGGCCGCTGAGGCTCAACGCGCATCGGCACTCATTTTGCACCCGTCTCTCGCACTGCAAATCAAAGAAAGTTGGATTAATTACCATACCTTTGACACTTTACCTCGAACGCTGCCCTTACCCACAGCGCTAACGAGGATGAATAGTATTAATTTTTTCCCTTGGGGGATTTTGCAATCTTACACTTGTCCTCAGCAGCCTAATGCTCTGACTTTTGCATTAAAACGAGTTTGGGCGGAATTATTTCGAGCGCGAAGCCTATTCTACTGGCAGCGTAACGCCTTGGAGATTCAACAGCTCAATTTAGCTGTATTGGTGCAACCCCTTTGGAATGCCATAGCCTCTGGAACGGTAGAGGCTGACCTAACCGAGTGGAACATCCAAGCCACCTGGGGTCTGGGAGAAGCTCTCGCCAAGGGAGAAGTGCAACCAGACTCCTACCAATTGCAGGTTGATACCGGTATCGTCATTTCCTCCACACTGGGGAGCAAAACTCGCGCCTATCGTCTCAGCCATCAGCCAGAGTTTCATCGCCTAACGGAGACTGGCTTGCAAGCTTATACACTCCCTGAGGAACAACAAAAACAGTACGCCCTACACGAAAAATACCTTCAACAGCTGATAGAACTATCTCAACGGTTAGTCGCAGAAATTACTCCAACCTTTTCTTTAAAATGGACACTTTGTCAACCCCCTGGCAACACAGAACCGCAGCTGTATCTGACGCAATTTATCCCTCAACCCAAAGCGCTTGGCTCTCAAATTTCCATGTCTACTCAACCGACCACACCCAGTCTCACACCTCAAATTGTTAGAGGACTCCCGGCAGCGGCAGGACGAGTTACAGCACCCGCGCAAGTCCTCGGTAGTGAGGTCAGAAATCTAGAAGCGATGCTCCCAGGAAGAATTTTAGTGGCTCATAGCATTTCCCCTGACTGGCTGCCTTGGCTCAAATCAGCGGCAGGGGTTATCACAGAACAGGGAGGAATGACTAGTCATGCGGCCATTATGGCTAGAGAGCTAGGAATTCCCGCTGTCGTTAGTGTCACTGGCGTGACCCAACTTATTCACTCCGACGAATTGCTCTTGGTCGATGGAGATCAAGGCGAAATCCATCGTCTAGGCCGTCAAGAGGGGATTGTGGAAAGAAACTCTCCCGTTTCCAATTCCCAATCGTCCATCTTTTATCACCCATACCCCATTGCGACTCAATTGTTAGTCAATTTAAGCCAACTCAACTCTTTGGAGCGCAGCATTGGATTGCCAGTGGATGGAGTGGGGTTACTGCGCTCAGAACTGATGATGCTAGATGCGCTAGAAAATCAGCCTCTGAGTGCTTGGTTGAGACAGGGAAAGAGCGATGAATTGGTAACACGCCTAGCTCATCTTATCCTTCAGTTTGCGACAAGCTTTGCACCACGACCTGTATTTTATCGCTCCTTGGATTGGCGATCGCATGAATTGCAACGCTTTGCAGGTATCACCTCACCCCAGGAATCGGAACTCAATCCCATTGTGGGGCGGCGCGGCACGCTGCGCTATCTGGATGACCCCACTTGCTTCGATTTAGAACTGGAAGCGTTAAGGCGGGTTCAAGAGCTAGGCTACCTTAATGTCCATCTCCTATTGCCTTTTGTTCGCACGGTTGAGGAGTTTAGCTTTTGCCGTAGCCGTGTTGAACAAGCGGGATTGACTCATAATCCTTACTTCCAATTGTGGATTATGGCAGAGGTTCCTTCCGTGCTGTTTCTCCTTCCAGATTACGTTAAAGCTGGAGTTCAGGGAATTTCAATTGGGACAAATGATTTAACTCAACTGTTGCTCGCGACAGATCGCGATCAAGGACAGTTGGGTTCCCCTTTAAACGGCAGTCATCCAGCCGTTAAGAGAGCTCTCAAGCAACTGATCGAAATGGCAAAAAATGCAGGCATCCCCTGCTCAATTTGTGGTCAGGCACCTGTTCAGCATCCAGAACTCATAGACTTGTTAATCCAGTGGGGTATCACATCCGTTTCCGTCGATGCGAGTGATGTGGAACGCACCTATCAAGCGATCGCTCGCGCTGAACAACGTCTGCTTTTACAAGCGGCGCGTCAACGACTGAATCAGTGATCATCTGATGGGCATAAAACACATTGGACATGCCATAACGTAGAACAGAGCTATCTCCCCATCCCCTAGAGAGATGGGAACTGATGAGCAGAAATGTTAACAATTCTATACAGTGCATTCGAGGAGACTGAAAACTCTGTGATTGTTAACCAACACGAGAAGGGCTGGGAAGTCATTTATCATCGCGCCCACGCTTTGCTTGCTGCTCAATTAGCGGGACATTGGAAAAGAGAAAATTCACCCGTTCGCCTCTATGAGACGATCGCGGCAATTTCCCATCACGATGATTTGGAAAAAGAATGGGAAGGCAACGAACTCACTCCAGCAGGCACACCCTTGGACTTTACCCTCAACCAATCAACGTCCTTCGACAAATTGAGAGAACTGACGCAAAATGCTCGATACCGGGGGCGATGGGTGGCGTTGCTCATCTCCAAACATATGAGCTTTCTCAATGAGGGTAAACGCGGCGAGTCAGATGAAATGGATCACTTTTTGGATCAACAATTGGAGCATCAAGAGCATTGGCGCAAAGAATTGAAGCTGACCAAGAAAGAAGTAGAGGACGCTTATGCTTTTATGCAGATGTTCGATCGCCTCTCCCTCATCTTGTGCCAGCGCCATTTACCAGCCGATGAACGAGCATTAGAAATTGCCAAAGGGCCAGAAGGTAAGCGTTACGATGTGGTGCAGTTAAAGGATGAAAAGGTAACAGTGAAACCTTGGCCGTTTGAAGGGGAACCGTTTACGGTTAATGTTGAAGCCTGCTACCTAGAGCAAGTAACGTTTAACGATAACGCGGAACTGGTACAGGCGCTGCAAAATGCACCCATCAAGGTGTTGGAGTGGACGTTTGTTAAGACTTGACAATTGATTGGCTTTGTGTATTTGAGAGCGACCGCTCTCAAATACGTTCTGGTAAAGTACACATCTAGTAGAGCGTCAAAGTAGATTTAAGCCAATCCCACCCAGGCAGCTTGCCGATTCCTGCTAACGGGTGAACTGATCGAGTGAGGATAAATCATCCAATTCAACGAGCTGTCTTGGCGAAGTCAAGTTTAGTCATTAACCGTAATTTGAAAGTACGAAACTGTAGTACTTTAAACGCTGACTAAGCGCACTAAGACAGAACAATGCTCATTAAATTCAAACAACTCCACCAAGCTAGAATGGCTTACAAATCAGGAGATATGGGAGATTTTGCCATTCTCAAAGCTGATGCCTTTGGTTCAAAAGTCGCTCCGGAAGTAGAATCTAAGCTGCAACAGGTTGTTGGGTATCACCCTCCTATTGATTTAGAAAAATTAAGCCAATACCCTAAAGGCAGCTTTGGCTGGGAATATGCTCATCACATGAAGGCAAGCCAGCTCAAACCTTTTAACATCAGCCCTGAATACGAAGATATTGCCAAACGTAATGTCTTTGCCTTGAGGTATGTCGTCATCCACGATATCCTGCATGTTTTGCTTGGATTTGATACGAGCTATGCCGGAGAAATTGGCGTTCTTGCCTTTGCTACCGAGCAAAACTACAGCCCACTTCTCAAAGTTAGCCTAGCCATCGCAAAAGTGCTTTATCCAGTTTTGGCTCCCTGGCAACTAAAAGAGATTTTTGCCAACGTTCGTAAAGGGCAAGAACTCGCAAAGAAAGCAAAGTTCCTCTTGGGAGTTCGCTTTGAAGAGTATTGGGAACGCCCCCTGAGTGAAGTTAAAACTGAATTGGGTTTGACGACAGAGCCAGCCAGATTAACCGCTACAGCCGTCTAATCCTTAATTGTGAATTCAAAATTTTTTCATTGCCGCCGCTAGGATGAAATCGCTCGTTTCCACCTTCAAAACTTCTCATACCAATTCTCTATGAACTTGCACGTTAGGAATCCCCATCTGTCACCGTCCCCTTATTAATGGGTGACTACAGGACTTAATAAATTAAGTGCATTATTCCGGAGAAATGGTAAATGGTATCAGTACTTCTCAGCAAGACCCTAAAACTACTATGAAACTACCTAAGAGTCCCAAAGCTTTACCACTGATACAGTTAATCCAAGGTATTGCTCGTCCATTTGATTATTTGGACGCTGCTGCTCAAGAATGTGGCGACCCATTTACGATGCGATCGCCGGGTTTTCCTATCTCTGTAGTCTTTAGCAATCCAGAAGCGATTCAACAGATTTTTACCGCTGACCCCGATTGCTTTGAAACTGGTACAGGTAGTAGAGTCATGCAACCTGTGCTAGGGGAAAATTCACTAATACACCTGGATGGACGCAGCCATCAACGCCAGCGAAAACTGTTGACACCTCCCTTTCATGGGGAACGGATGCGGACTTACGGCAAAATCATCTGTGATATTGCCGAGCAAGTGATTAATGAATGGACGATTGGCAATCCTAGACCGATTCATCCATCCATGCAAGAAATCTCCTTGCGAGTCATCTTAAGAGCCGTTTTTGGCATTAATGAAGGAGAGCGACTTGAGCAAATCCGGCAACTGCTAAGTTCAATGCTCGATTCTTTTAACTCACCGTTGAGTTCCAGCCTGCTCTTTTTCTCATTCCTGCAACACGATTTAGGGGCTTGGAGTCCTTGGGGACGTTTCCTACGTCGCAGGCAGGGAATTGACGAACTTCTTTACGCCGAAATTCAGGAACGTCGCGAGCAGCCTGAGCATTCTGGTAACGATATCCTCAGTCTGATGATGTTAGCTCGTGATGAAGACGGGCAGCCAATGACGGATCTTGAGTTACGGGATGAGTTGATGACTTTATTATTTGGAGGTCATGAAACCACAGCGTCATCCTTAGCTTGGGCATTCTATTGGATTCACCATCTGCCGGAAGTACGCGACAAACTTCTCCAAGAACTTGAATCCCTTGCACGGGCCGCAGATCCAACTGAAATTGCTCGACTTCCCTATCTCTCAGCCGTATGTTCTGAAACGCTGCGGATTTACCCAACTGTTTTCTTTTCCCTACCGCGGATTGTGAAGTCTCCGATTGAGGTAATGGGCTACCCGTTTGAGCCAGGGATAATGCTGTCTCCATGTATTTATTTAACCCATCATCGGGAAGACATTTACCCAGAGCCAAAGCGTTTCAAGCCAGAACGCTTTCTGGAACGGCAGTTTTCCCCCTACGAGTATTTACCCTTTGGAGGTGGGAACCGTCGCTGTATCGGCTATGCCTTTGCCTTGTTTGAAATGAAGCTGGTTTTAGCGACTGTCTTATCGCGCTTTCAATTTTCACTGGCAGATAACAGCCCAGTTAAGCCTGTACGCCGTGGCATTACTACAACGCCCTCTGGGGGGGTGCCGATGATTCTGACGGGTAAGCTCCAAAAGGCTGGCACACCCGTCCATGTTTAGTTGAGATGTTGCATCCACCAGGGCGCTGGCATTGAGGAAGCGATCGCACTTTCCTATAGTAAAAACTTTTAACCGATCCAATCCTTCCGGTTGAGGTCGGTTTTTGCTTGTCTTATTTAACTAAGACGATTCACTTCATCTATGCAAACGACACTTTACCCTGTTGGCAATTTTGCCGTGCCCGTTTTTGAATACGGTAAGGACGATGCCTGGATACCGCTCACCCAGCTGGACACCGTGATTAATGTCCCACGCTGGCGTCTTTACCGTGCCTTGAATAGAGCCGACATCCCAACTGATCTGACTGGCATTCGTGAAGGTAAAAGAGTCATCCACTGGTTAGCTCTACCTCAACTGTTGATAGCCGTTAACCAAGCCAAGCCTTACGCTTCGGGTGCGGCGGCTCTACTCTCAACGCTCCAAAGTCAAGCCGCCTGAATCCAGCCACTGAACATCTATCCTCTTGGGCAGGAGCGTCTACTTGTTGAGTTACGAGCGGTTCTTGTAGCCACGTTCCTACATACTGTTCCCGTTGCACTTGGGCAGAACGCAGGCGATCGATGCACAGGCGTGTGATGATTTTAGACAGGAAGGCTTTAGGCGATCGCACTATGACCGCGATCGCGCAACTGCTGAACTAATCACCGCCCCAATACACCCGTTGCACCAGCAATCAATACTTTCATCGATGAGTCTCCAGATTTGTTCTACAGTCGATTCATGGATAAGACGAACCAAGGATGCCTGGTGTGACAAAGACAAAAACAGAACCCGCGAGACAAGGGTTAAATGCGATCGCTCTTACATTTCTTGAATTCTCGCTTACAGGTGTACACTTTGTTCACCCTTGCTCGTGAATGGCTGACTGTGGCTCAATTGAGAATCAGAGCCAGAATAGATTTACCCTAGGGCGTGTTTTCAAACTACTCGTTATTCCATTTCATCCTAGAAGATCCCCCTAAATCCCCCTTAAAAAGGGGGACTTTGATTAAATTCTCCCCCTTAAAAAGGGGGGCTGGGGGGGCTCAAAGGGTTTGAAAACACGCCCTAGTGGTCAGCAAAAGGGCTATTGTAAGTGACAATTTAGCTTATAAAAATAGCAGTTCCAGCAATTCTTCACGGCTCAAATCAGCATGGTTAGCGACATCTGGCAGGATAGCATTAAGTGTGTGCCTATCTTGATCGGATCATGTGCTGGAACTGTAATGTGGTGTTCACCATTCCTTTGACTAGTGAGGCGGATGTGACTACCTGTCTGACGGCTAACCTCATATTCGAGACGGACAAGAGCAGTGACCAAATCTTGATCCGATCAGTCTCGCGGCAGTTTCACAACGCAATCTCAACCTGAAAACTAGAACTCATAAGAGTCATATAACTCGTCTTCAGGACTGGGCTTGTAGTCAGACCCATAGTTCATTCCATCGTCGTAAATAGTACCATTAGGCATTGTTGCACCCCTTAAATCTGCCTTGCGTTGGTCAACATCAGTCAGGTCAGCATCAGTCAGGTCAGCATACTTAAGGTCAGTATCATCTAATCTCGCGTAACTCAAGTTTGCACCCCTCAGAACGGCACTGCTGAGATTAACTCTTCTTAAGTCAGCGCAACTTAAATTGATACCATTTAGGTTGCATGTACTCAAGTTGATGCCGTACAAATTAGTACTACTCATATTGGCACTACTCAAGTTAGTGTTTTTCAGGTTGGCATTGCTCAGGTTGGCATTGCTCAGGTTGGCATTGCTCAGGTTGGCATTGCTCAGGTCAGTTCTTCTGAGGTTGGCATTGCTCAGGTTGGCATTGCTCAGGTTGGCATCAACTAAGCAATCTGCTTCTAGTACGGCATCCCTAAGATCAGCACCAATCAGCCTAACCTCACGCAGATCTGCCCAACTGAGATTTGCTTGTTTCAGTTCAGCATCGGTCAAGTCTGCCCTTCTCAGGTTTGCCCTAGCCATTTTTGCGTTATTTAATCTTGCTTCTATCAATACTGCGCCACTTAAATTTGCCCAACCCAGCTCTGCATTTTCCAAAGAAGTCTTGCTGAGTTCCGCCTCAGTTAGTTCTGCATAAACCAACTTCGCTGAGTCTAATATTGCTTCACTGAGCTTTGCCCCTCTTAGGCTTGCTGTATTCAGGCTTGCTCCTTGCAGTTTTGCCCCTCTTAAGTCAGCATTATCCAAGTTTGCTTGGCTGAGGTCTGCATTAAGCAGACTAGCCCCTTTCAAGATAGCCGCAGTAAGAAGCACCTCAGTCAGGTTTATCCCACTGAGCTTCGCTTCAGTGAGGTCTATCCTAGAAAAATCCCTCTCTCCTGCTGCATAGCGCTTCCGAATCTCATTGCCTGTTACTCGTTGTGAGGAGTCAGCCTCAAAGGAAAACAGTTCGCACAAATCACAGCCGAAGTAGTTGCACAATGTCTCAGCGGTTTTGCAGTCAATCCGTTCAAAGTCCTCTTTGTAAAGCCTACTAATGGCATTGACACTAAGCTCAGTTTCTTTGGCTAATTGGTACTGGGACAGCGGCGGATTCTGTTTTGCCATCAAATCCTTTAGCTTGCAGCGAATCTTTTTCATAAGTACTCCGTGCTTCAAACCTACTCAAGCAGTAAGAGTATATTTCACTATCGTATAGTATTCACGCTATAAGATATTATCCGCTATAGGAATTAGTCTCGGAAAACTTGACTTTCTTTATGTTGCAAGATTATGCTTGGAGATGTCGGCGGGCAAAATTGCCAAAAAAAAGCCACCACCCCTAAAGCTGGTGGGCAGGTATTAAATTACTTATTTCCATTATGAATCACATACCGTTAGCTGTATCCAACGGTCAGCTTCACGCGCCTGATCGAATTTTAATCATCGATACCGAAACAACAGGTCTGGAAGCTAGTACAGGGCAAGTCATAGAGATTGGAGCAATCGAGTATTCGGTGAAGCATCAAACCTCTATTCGGCAGTTCTCAACACTTCTCCCGGCAGACAGTAATCCGGCAGAGCGTATAAACCGGATAAAACCAAAACCATTAATGGAAATGACGGTCGAACTAGCTGCTCAGGGGATGTCGGTGATAACTCAGATGGCTCAGAGGGTAGAGCTCGTTGTAGCGCACAATGCCGAGTTTGATAAAAAGTGGTTTGGTCTCTCAGGAAATGGACAGAGCCTGATACCTGCTTTATTGAACTTCAGGGGTGAACCGCTTTCTTGGCTATGTACTTGTAGCGACTTCAATTGGCCTCGTCAAATCCGATCTGGTCAATCACTCATTGAATTGGCAGCAGCACATGAAATTGGGGTTTTTGGAACTCATAGAGCATTAACCGACTGCCAGTTGATTGCAGCTCTTTTTGATCGCATGGAAAACTTGCAAGCTATGTTTGAGAGAGCCTTGAGACCCAAAGCTCTCTTTAAAGCTCTTGTAACCTATGACGAGCGGGAACAAGCAAAACAGGCGGGTTTCAAGTGGATTCCTGAGCGAAAGAGCTGGGAGCGAAGAATGGCTGTGGAGGATATCAAAGAACTTCCTTTCGCCGTGGCGCAAATAGAACCCCGTCAATAATCTATAGAACTTTCTGATTATCTTCAGACTTGTTGGAGGAAGCGATCGCCCTTTACCTAATTCAGGGGGTTAAACACGCGATCGCTTCTACCCTATCCCATCGCGTCACCTCAAGCCAACAACTCATCTACCGCCACACTAAAACCCAGCAATACCTTCTGAGTGCTAACCACCTCACCAGCTCTAAACCCTACTATCTGACTTTGAGTCATCACCAAGACTAAACGACTTGAGGGAAACACTAACCAGACTTCCTCGCAACCCGACTGTAAATATTCCTGCGCTTTGAGAAACACATCCTCAGCAATATCAGTGGGTGAAACTATCTCAGCAATTAGCGGAAAACTTTGCGGCAAAGCGGCAGCATCACCAAACTGAGCAACCAGTTCAGGTATCAGATAGGCAACATCAGGAACACGTCCTTGTTTGTTAGTACGACAAGGCACTTCTGTATAAACTTCTCCTCGTTGTCCACTGGAAGCCATGTAAGTTCCCCAGTAACGAACCAACCTAGCCTGAATTCGACTATGCTTTAGCGTCATGCCACTTTTCTCAACAAGCTGTTCATCCCCCCAATCAATTGGATCTTTCTCAACGAGTTTGCCATCCACCCACTCCATGCGATCGGGAGGATTTCGCATCCAGTCTTCTAGAGTGAAATTTTCTGAGACAGCAGGATTAGTCACCATAGTTATCTAGTCTCCTTGGCAGCCTTGATTCAGAGCCCATGCCTCTGATGTCAGATTAGCTTGACACGCCCCCTCACCACTGACCCTTTAAGATAGAAAGAAAGACTGTGTAGATTTGTGTAGCCTATCCAGGCATAGGAATATATATGGCTGCCGCTGTTTTAATTCAAAATCTCCAAAAGCGCTACGGTGATGTCCAAGCCGTTAAGGACATCTCCTTTAAAGTAGAACCCGGTGAAATGTTTGGGTTACTTGGCCCCAATGGCGCGGGGAAAACCACAACCATTCGCTGTCTGTGTACCTTAAGTAAACCGGATGCGGGTCAGATTGAGGTTTCTGGCATCTCCGTCATTGACAACCCTAGAGCCGCACGACGACACTTTGGCTATGTGGCTCAGGAAGTCGCCCTAGATAAGGTGCTCACTGGGCGAGAACTTTTGCAACTGCAAGCGGCACTTTATCACCTCCCCGGTAGTGTTGCCAAAAAGCGCATTCAGGAAGTGATTAGCCTGTTAGGCTTAGAAGACTATGCCGATAAAAAAACAGGCACCTACTCTGGAGGACTGAAAAGACGCCTCGACCTTGCGGCTGGGTTGCTGCATCAACCAGAGATTTTGGTCTTAGATGAACCAACCGTCGGGTTAGATATTGAAAGCCGTTATGTGGTTTGGGATTTACTGCGGAAGCTGCGAGAAGCGGGAACCACCATTGTGATTACCAGCCATTATTTAGACGAGATTGACGCCTTAGCTGACCGAGTGGCAATTATCGATCGCGGTATTGTGATTGCTGAGGGGACACCTTCACAGTTGAAAGATCGGGTAGGAGGCGATCGCATTACACTTCGCATTCGGGAATTCTCTCCGATTGAAGAAGCCGAAAAAGCCAAAGATATGCTCCAAGCTCTTCCCTTTGTGCAAGAAGTCATTATCAATAACGCTCAGGGTAACTCCCTCAACTTAGTTGTGAAGCCCCAAAACGATGGTTTAATCCTCGTTCAACAATCCTTGAAAGAGGCAGGTTTACCCATATTCGGAATTGCTCAAGCGCGACCTAGTTTGGATGATGTCTACCTCGCCGCCACAGGTCGAACCTTAATGGATGCCGAACTCGCCGCCGCCGGGACACGCGACCCCAAAGCCGAGAAAAAACAGAATATGAGGTAAGTTACCTTCAACACCGACAACTCTAGAGTGTGTCTTGTAGGACAGGCATCTTGCCTGTCGTGTTCAGAACCTAAGCCAATAAAATTCTTGTGAAAGACAGAAAAAATTAAGATGAGTGGAACTATTACTCCTTCTAAATCTGACATCAACTTGCAACCGGATGTCTCTAATCAAATCCCAGCCGACGATAATCCAGGATTGGGTGAATTTGTCCAAGAAACTTTAGCGCTCACCAAACGTCTATTCATTCAGTTACAACGGCGTCCTTCCACCTTGATTGCCGGAATTGTTCAGCCGATCATGTGGCTAGTTCTATTCGGGGCATTATTTCAAAACGCTCCTCAAGGACTATTTGGTGAGGGGACGAGCTATGGCAAATTCCTCGGTGCTGGTGTACTCGTATTCACAGCCTTCGCAGGTGCATTGAATGCTGGATTACCCGTCATGTTTGACCGGGAATTTGGTTTCTTGAACCGCTTACTAGTCGCACCTCTTGCGTCTCGATTCTCAATCGTTGCTGCCAATGCCATTTACATCATTGCCCTTAGCTTGCTTCAATCTGTAGCCATCGTTGCAGTTGCGGCATTTTTAGGAGCCGGTTTACCCAATCCAGTGGGGCTAGCGGTGATTGGCTTAATTGTTTTCCTAGTCGTTCTAGGGGTTACAGCGTTGAGTCTGGGACTGGCGTTTGCCCTACCGGGACATATTGAACTGATTGCAGTCATTTTTGTGACAAACTTACCGTTGCTGTTTGCAAGTACTGCCCTTGCTCCCCTCTCTTTCATGCCGAAATGGTTGCAAATTGTGGCGAGTCTCAATCCGCTGAGTTATGCGATCGAACCGATTCGTTATCTTTATACTCACAGTGACTGGTCTCTAGGTAGTATGGTGATGCAAACGCCTTGGACTGCAATTTCCTTCGGAGGTGCGCTACTGGTGCTGTTAGCGTTTGATACTTTTGTATTGCTAGCCATTCAGCCACTACTGCGCCGTCGCTTCGCTTAAGTGTCATCATTGAATTAGCTTAGTTAGCCCTAAACCGCCATGAAGAAAAATCCTCAGTTAGTTCCAGCATTTGCCTCAACGCTCGTTGCTCGCATTGCTCTTGGCGTAGGCGTCTCAACCGTAGCGATCGCTCTTACTGCTGCTGTATTCCCTCAAGTCGCTTCTGCTCAACTCACACCTGGTAGTGCTCAACCGCTTCCTGATCAAAGTCGGCAGAATGAGAGAGACTCTTTCGGTGGAAACCTTGGTAATGGTGACCTCAGCATCTTTAACCTGATTCATCGGGCTCAGTTAGGGGGGCTACGTGATATGGGTGAGTTTTCCCAAGAGCAGAATCAAAATCTCAATAGTGCGGCTGAAGAGTATAAGCGCAGACAATTACAACTGATTCGCCAACCACAGCAGCAAGTGCCACAAAACTCTGGTATCAATCCACAGCCGGAAAATCAACAGGGTAATCAATCAATCAATAAATAGAAATAGATTGTTTATAGCAACTCAGCTATTCCACCCTTAACCGACAGAGTTGGGACGGGCAAGATGCCCATCCCACAATAGTTTTAACAACAAGAGTGCAAGCTAAATGTGGAACAGCTTATCTAACAGTAGGGGCACGACAGAGCGTACCCCTACTCGTTTATTAATTCCCCTAAATCTTAGCCACCTGTTTGAGGAATTAGCTCATCTTGGCTAAGATGTCTTGGGCATGGTTGTCTGTTTTCACCTGCTCATCAACCAAGGTAATTTTACCGTTGCCGTCAATAATGTAAGTGACGCGCTTAGCGTAATTAGTACCTTGATAGTCTCCCAGGACATCGTAGGCTTTGGTGATCGTTCCGTCTGGATCGGCTAGCAACTGGAAAGGCAAACCATATTTTTCTTTAAATTGCTGATGGGATGCCTCATCATCCATGCTGACGCCAAGCACAACCATCTCTTTGCCTTGGTATTCGGCGTAGTTGTCCCGGAAACTTTGGGCTTGTTTGGTGCAACCGGGAGTATCGTCTTTGGGATAAAAATACAGAACGACAGTTTTACCCGCAAAATCTGACAGGGAAACCGTCTTGCCCTCGCTGTCTTTGGCGGTAAATGCCGGAGCATCCATCCCTACTGTTAGAGCCATTGTTTTTATTTCCTGTTAGTTTGCAGTGAACTTTGAATTCAAATATTACAATAGATTAAAATTTTACCTGAATCGGGCCGTAATGGTTACAAACAATAGGGCGGACTAAGAATAAAACCGCTTAAGATAGAAAAACGTAACCAGCGGTCAGCAAGGTGTTAATTTATCAACCGTTGCAATGACTTCAATTCAGCCCTTAGATACTCTATCAATTCAATATCCTGCCAGCACGGTCAAACGTGCAGAACGAGCCATGCGTTGTTTACCCTTCCAGTTACCTTTATTTAGGGCGATGCGTTCGGAGAGTGTGCCCTTAGCTGTGATTGCTGGAGAAAAAGGGGTCGAACACCATTACACAAAACGACCTCTGTCAGAGTTGGCTGTCGAAAATGGATTAATGTGGCTGATTCAAGTCGGGATCTTACGACGTGAAGTCGATGGTCAAGGAATTACGGATAGTTTTCGCTTAACACCTTTGGGGCGTAAACTGGTCGAAAAATGGGAAACCCAGGGAGGAACTGTACCTCCTGCATCGTTTTCAGATCGGCTTTATAATGCGATGAGCCGATGGTTCAGATTACCGTTTTGATCAGCACTTAAACGGGTGGCTTCTACACTCTCGCTTCGCCTAGTACAACCAGCCTTTAACCCTAAATATGAAAGCTATTATGGTCGTGGGAACAACCTCCCACGCAGGAAAATCCTTGATTGTAACGGCTTTGTGCCGTATTCTCTCGCGGCGCGGGTGGCGCGTGACGCCCTTTAAGGGGCAGAATATGGCACTGAATGCCTATGTAACCCCTAATGGCGGAGAAATTGGGCACGCACAGGCGGTACAAGCTTGGTCTGCTGGGATAATGCCCTGTGTGGAAATGAACCCAATTTTACTTAAGCCTCAAGGAGATATGACCTCTCAGGTCGTTCTCATGGGCAAAGCGGTGGGTAAAGTTAGTGCAGCCGATTACTATGAGCAGTATTTTGCTCCAGGTTGGCAGGCGATCGAAGAATCACTCCGCCGTCTCACCAGCGAATTTGATTTAATCGTGTGTGAAGGCGCGGGTAGTCCTGCCGAGATTAACCTGAAGCATCGTGACTTAACGAATATGCGAGTGGCGAAGTACTTAAATGCTCCCACTCTGCTCGTTGTCGATATCGACCGGGGTGGAGCGTTTGCCCATGTCGTTGGCACGTTGGAACTACTAGAGCCAGAGGAACGCGCCTTAATTAAGGGGATTGTCATTAATAAGTTTAGGGGTCAGCGATCGCTTTTAGAACCCGGTATCACCTGGCTGGAAGAACGCATAGGAATTCCTGTCGTTGGTGTTATTCCTTGGATTGAGCAGTTGTTCCCTGCTGAAGACTCTCTCGACTTGCTAGAACGCAACTCCCAGAAAAAGGCGAATAGTGAAATCACCATTGTGGTTATTCGCCTCCCTCGAATTTCTAACTTTACCGACTTTGACCCCCTGGAAGCTGAACCCTCCGTCACCGTAAAATATATTACACCCAACCAACCCTTGGGGCATCCAGATGCGGTGATTCTCCCAGGCACGAAGACCACCATTGCGGATCTACTCGTCCTCCAAAAAACAGGCATGGCAGCCGCCATTCAAGAATACGCTGCTGCCGGAGGAACCGTTCTGGGAATTTGCGGTGGCTTCCAAATGCTGGGTAAAATGCTCGCCGATCCAGAGGGAGTGGAAGGTCAAGAAGGACGGTATCAAGGGTTAAGTTTATTACCGTTAAAAACAGTTATTACAGGCAACAAAGTAGCACGGCAGAGGATAGTAACCTCCAACTACCCTCAAATAGGTTTACCCGTTGCGGGTTACGAAATTCATCAAGGGCGATCGCGACTAGTTGAGTCCGAGGAGGGTAATCAACAATCCTCTTGCAAACCGCTATTTGATGACCCAGGTTTAGGAATTGTTGATATCAATCAATCCGTTTGGGGCAGTTATCTTCATGGTCTTTTTGACAATGGCCCTTGGCGGCGTGCTTGGTTGAATTAC
>DATNPV010000315.1:0-57152 GCA_036703055.1 Waterburya sp. | reverse complement strand
GCAGAAGATTCACGCCGCAGGCAAGCATTTACTCGGACTGATTAATGACATCCTCGACCTCTCGAAGATTGAAGCGGGGCGGATGGAACTGTACCTAGAAACGTTCGATATCGCTAGCATGGCGCAGGACGTGGTGACAACAATTCAGCCCTTGGTGGAGAAGAATGCCAATACACTAAAGGTTGAGTGCGCCAACGACCTCGCCTCGATGCACGCTGACTTAACTAAAGTGCGTCAGAGTCTGTTCAACCTGCTTTCCAACGCCTGCAAGTTCACCCAACAAGGGACGATTACCTTGGAGGTGAGGAGAGGGAGAAGAGAAGACACGGGGACACGGGGACACGGGGACGTGGGGACACGGGGACAGGGAGACGTAGAGATGTCCTCAGCTAAGTTCTCCGAGTCTTTCCCCTCTGCGTCACTGATGCCTCAAGAGTGGATTACCTTCTGCGTGACGGACACGGGTATTGGTATGACACCAGAGCAGATGTCGAGGTTGTTTGAGGCGTTTACCCAGGCAGATGCCTCAACGACACGCCAGTATGGTGGCACCGGATTGGGGCTGGCGATTACTAAGAAACTCTGCCAGATGATGGGTGGAGATGTTACAGTCATCAGCGAAGTAGGCAACGGGTCTACTTTTACCATTTATCTGCCAGCAACAGTAATCGACGCCAAAACTCACTCAGCACAACTGTTGCCATTGAAATCCAATCTAGTGCCTACTGGGGCAAAAACAGTTTTAGTCATCGATGATGACCCAACAGTACATGACCTGATGCAACGCTTTCTCAGCAGGGAAGGATTTCGGGTGGCTAGTGCCTTGAGTGGAGAGGAAGGATTGGCGTTAGCTAGAGAATTGCAACCGGATGCCATCACTCTGGACGTGATGATGCCCAGTATGGATGGTTGGGGTGTTTTGTCAAGGCTAAAAGCCGATCCGGAATTAGCAGATATTCCGGTAATAATGTTGACAATAGTGGATAACAAAAATATGGGTTATGCGCTGGGTGCATCGGACTACTTAACCAAGCCGATCGACCGCGCTCGCCTAAGCGCTATTCTCAAGAAATATCGATGTGCTTGCCCCCCCTGCCCCATCCTATTGGTTGAGGACGATGCGGCAATTCGCGAGATGCTCCGCCGGATGTTGGAAAAAGAGGGATGGACAGTGACGGAGGCGGAAAATGGGTGTATTGCCTTGCAATGCATGGCAGAGTGTCCACCGGAGCTAATCTTGCTTGACTTGATGATGCCTCAAATGGATGGATTCACCTTTATCGATGAAATGCACAAACAGGAATCATGGCGTTCCATTCCGGTTGTGGTGCTTACCGCTAAAGACATCACTTCAGAAGACCGACTGCGGCTTAATGGTTATGTGGAAAATATTCTACAAAAGGGGGCATACTCTCGTGAACAGTTGCTGAGCCAAGTGCAAAAACTAGTATCCAGCCTACAGGCGTCAGGACGCTCTAAAGACTAGTTTCTATCTCTAGCAGTAGGCTGTAATCGTTGCCAGGAGAAGACGAATGTCCAAGATTCTGTTAGTCGAAGACAACGAGATGAACCGGGATATGCTATCTCGACGTTTGCAGCGCAAAGGACATCAAGTTATCACAGCCTTAGATGGTGTACAGGGGGTTGAGCTTGCTCAATCCCAAAATCCTGATCTGATTTTGATGGATATGAGTTTACCCATCTTGGATGGCTGGCAAGCTACACAGCAGCTCAAAGCCGCACCTGAAACGAGTGGTATTCCGATTATCGCGCTGACTGCTCATGCGATGGCGGGCGATCGCGAAAAATGCTTGGCGGTGGGATGCGACGACTATGACACGAAACCGGTCGATTTTTCGCGCTTATTGGGCAAAATTCAGGCGCTATTAGAGAAAAACGTTATGTTATGAAACCATGCAGGGTCATGTGTTGGTTGTGGATGATAATGAAGCAAATCGCGACTTGCTTGCTCGTCGAGTGAAACGGCAGGGTCATACCGTCGCCTTAGCTGAAGACGGAGCAAGAGCGCTAGAGCTGATGCAACAAGAGCCGTTCGATTTAGTGTTGCTCGATATTATGATGCCAGGAATGAACGGCTATCAAGTGCTCGAACACCTGAAGAGTGACTCTATCCTGCGCCATATCCCTGTTATTGTCATCTCTGCCTTAGATGATATAGAGAGTATTGTCAAGTGCATTGAGCTGGGTGCAGAAGACTATCTGTCCAAGCCGTTTAATAAAGTCTTGCTCAACGCCCGCATCAGCAACTGTTTGGAGAAGAAGCGGTTGCGTGACTCCGAACAGCTTTACTTACAGCAATTGCAAACTGAAAAGGAAAGAGCGGAACGCTTACTGCTAAATATCTTGCCGCAGCCAATTGCCGAGCAGTTAAAAGACGGTCAACAGACTATTGCTGACAGTTTTGCAGAAGTCAGCGTCTTGTTTGCGGACATTGTTGAGTTTACCAAGTTTTCAGCTCATCGCTCGCCCATCGAAGTGGTTAGCGTGCTCAACAAGCTCTTCTCAGCCTTCGATCAGCTTGCCCAAAAACACGGCGTCGAGAAAATTAAGACAATTGGGGATGCCTATATGGCAGTTGGGGGCTTGCCGATACCACGACTTGACCATGCGGAAGCGATCGCAGAAATGGCGCTTGATATGCTAGATGCGATCGCCCAATTTGCCCTAGAGACAGGTGTGCCGTTAAACATGCGCGTCGGGATTAACACTGGGCCTGTGGTAGCGGGGGTCATTGGTACTAATAAGTTTATCTACGACCTGTGGGGCGATACCGTCAATGTTGCCAGCCGTATGGAATCCCAAGGGCTACCTGAGGCGATTCAGGTAACAACCGCTACCTACAATTTATTACGAGATAAGTATTTATTTCAGGAACGGGGACTTATCCCGATTAAAGGGAAGGGAGAGGTGACGACTTATATCCTGAAAGGAAGAAAATTAGCCTAGCCTTAACTTCGCTGAACGAAATTCCTACTGTGTTGTGGAACCTATTATCCGTTAGGCGCCTTGCCTGTCAAAAGGTTGCCAACAAGACTACCCTTAATTAAAGGTAGCTTTATTAGAAAAAACCACAAATATGTTTGATGCCCTAGCGGAACGCCTAGAAGATACCTGGAAGAAACTTCGGGGCCAGGACAAAATATCTCAATCCAATATTCAAGACGCCCTAAAAGAGGTGCGTCGCGCTTTAATATCGGCAGATGTTAACCTCCAAGTCGTCAAGTCGTTTATTGACGATGTGGCAGTCAGAGCACAGGGAGCCGAAGTCATCACTGGTGTTCGTCCTGACCAGCAGTTTATCAAAATTGTGTACGACGAACTGGTGAAGGTGATGGGGGAAACCAACGTTCCCTTAGCCCAAGCGGACACTTCACCAACCATTGTCCTGATGGCAGGCTTGCAAGGTACAGGTAAAACCACCGCCACTGCCAAACTCGCTTTACACCTGCGTAAGCAAAACCGCACCTGTCTTTTAGTTGCTACCGACGTATATCGACCTGCGGCTATTGACCAGTTGGTCACACTCGGTCAACAAATTGATGTCCCGGTGTTTGAACTCGGTACAGATACCAACCCTGTCGAAATTGCGCGTCAGGGTGTGGCACGGGCTAGGGAAACGGGCGTTGATACCGTGATTATTGACACGGCGGGACGCCTGCAAATTGACCAAGACATGATGGCGGAACTCGCCCAGATTAAGAAAACGGTTCAACCCCAAGAAACTCTCTTGGTTGTGGACGCAATGACTGGTCAAGAGGCGGCAAATCTTACCCGCACCTTCCACGAGCAAATTGGGATTACCGGGGCAATCCTCACCAAGCTGGATGGCGACACTCGCGGTGGTGCAGCGCTTTCGGTACGGCAAATTTCCGGTCAGCCGATTAAATTTGTCGGTATTGGGGAAAAGGTAGAAGCACTACAACCCTTCTATCCTGACCGCATGGCATCGCGGATTCTCGGCATGGGAGATGTCCTCACCTTGGTGGAAAAAGCGCAGGAAGAAATTGACCTGTCGGACGCCGAGAAGATGCAAGAAAAAATGCTGAAGGCACAGTTTGACTTCAGCGACTTCTTGAAGCAGATGCGGCTTCTTAAGAACATGGGTTCCCTCGGTGGTTTGATGAAGCTGATTCCAGGGATGGGCAAACTGAGTTCAGACCAACTGCAACAAGGGGAAACCAAGCTCAAGCAATCGGAAGCGATGATTAATTCCATGACCCCTGAAGAACGTCGCAATCCCGATTTATTAGCGGGTTCTCCTAGTCGTCGCCGCCGGATTGCTCGTGGTTCTGGCTATACCGAGAGAGATGTGAGCAATTTGGTTAGTGAATTTACTAAAATGCGAAATCTCATGCAGCAGATGACCCAAGGTCGGATGCCAGGAATGGCAGGCGGAGGCATGGGTGATATGTTTGGGGGTATGGGCGGCGGTCGTCCTTCTCAACCCGGTTGGCGTGGCTACTCCGGAAGTGCTGCTTCCAAGAAAAAGAAGAAGGAGAAGAAGAAGAAGGGATTTGGTCAGCTATAAAAAGTTGAAGGTTAGCAAGGACAGCAAGTTCTACATTCAAACTGACCCAGGATTTACGCAAATAACATCCTGTAAGCCCCCCCAACCCCCCAAGCTTGGGGGGAGTAAATCTAGTTCCCCCCAGAATTGGGGAGTTAGGGGGGCGATTGCGTAACTTCAATAACCTTCAACCTTCAACCAACCCTCCAACTTCAACTTTCCAACCGTCAACCCAGAAATCGCTTAAAATCAAACAGGTGAATAATTTGGAAGTATGGTCAAACTGAGATTGAAACGATACGGCAAAAAGCGCGAAGTCAGCTACCGAATTGTCGCGATTCAAAGTAATGCACGCCGTGATGGACGCCCCTTAGAGGAATTGGGCTTCTATAATCCTAGAACGGATGAAACCCGGCTGAAAGTTCCAGAAATTGTGCAGTGGCTTAAAAATGGCGCTCAGCCAACAGATACAGTACTCAGTATCCTGAAAAAAGCCAATGTCTTGGAACAAGTCCGTGCCTGAGATACCATCGTCCTCACTTCGAGATGCTAGCCCGGATTATGTCGGTCTTGTACGATTTTTGATCGAGCCGTTTTTAGAATCACCGGCTTCGCTCAGAATAGACTGCGAGCAGTCAAATGCTAATGAGCGGGTCTGGATTCGGCTAGCTTTTGAAGGGGCGGACAAGGGGCGGGTGTATGGTCGGGGGGGTCGCAACATTCAAGCGATTCGCACAGTAATTCAAGCAGCAGCTCAGGCGGCAGGTCAATTTGTCCATTTGGATATCTACGAAGGGCCGAATGAGGGGTCTAGGAGAGAAAATACCTCTGCTGCTCGATCTAGTCCCAAAAGAGGTCCATCGCGTCGGTCATCACCCTCTAGACCCGCGCCCAAATTTCGCTCCTAGTAATAGGTGTTGAAGGGTTACATGAGTTGAAGGTTGGAAGGTTGTTCGGCGTAGCCGTTCCCGTTTGCGCAGCATGCGCGTAGCGCGTAGGGTAGGTTTGAAGTCATAATCTGCAATTGACTAAGCTGCCAACCTACCAACCAGCAAACCTACTAACGTTCAACGTCCAACAAACCCGCCAGCTTTTAACTTTGAAACGCCAATGTTGGCATGACCGAAGTATCTACAACGACGATTCAACTGCCAAGCCAGAACAGCGCGATCGCACTTTCTGGTGAAGGGGATAAAAATATCAAAACGCTCTCGCGGCAAACGGGCGCTAATCTCGTGCTGCGAGGTCAAGAACTGCTCATTTCCGGGACAGAGAAACAAATTGAACGCGCTTCATCCCTAGTGCAGTCGCTCAAGCCGTTCTGGAATGAGGGCAAAGCCGTCACGGAAGCTGATATCCAAACGGCTATCCATGCCTTAAATACTCACCGAGAGCAGGAGCTACAGGATTTACAGCAAGACATTCTCGCCCGTACCCGTCGAGGTGAAGTCATCCGTGCCAAAACCTTCGGACAACGAAAGTACATCAAATCTGTACTAACCCACGACCTAACCTTCTGTATTGGACCGGCGGGTACAGGGAAAACCTTCCTAGCCGTCGTTCTGGCAGCACAAGCCCTGCTCGCCAATCAATACGAACGCCTAGTTTTGACCCGACCGGCTGTAGAAGCGGGAGAAAAGTTGGGGTTCTTGCCAGGAGACTTGCAGCAAAAAGTCAATCCTTATCTACGCCCTCTCTACGATGCGCTTTACGAACTCATCGATCCAGAAAAAATTCCTAATTTGATGGAACGGGGCGTTATTGAAGTTGCGCCTTTGGCCTACATGCGAGGACGTACCCTAAATAATGCCTTTGTCATTGTCGATGAAGCGCAAAATACAACACCCGCTCAGATGAAAATGGTGCTAACACGCCTTGGTTTCCAATCTCGTATGGTTGTAACCGGCGACGTTACTCAAACCGATTTGCCACCAAACCAAACATCAGGATTGGCAGTGGCTCAAAAAATCCTACAATCTATTGAAGGAATCGCATTTTGTGAACTCACCACTAAGGATGTTGTCCGCAACCCTCTTGTACAGCGAATTGTTGCCGCTTACGAACAATTTGAGAAATAAAAATAAATAGGTAGGTGAGATTCAATATCACAGTGAGGATAGGCATGGGGCATAGAAAAGAAATAATTAGGTTTATTTAGGTCTACCTAATTACGTTGGGTTTACTCCTGTTTAATTTTGACATTTGAGTTGCTTATGACTGCTAACCTAAAAGAATTTTTGGAAGCTTGTGCAACACTCGGAACACTGCGTGTAATTGTAACGAGTAGTGCGGCTGTTCTAGAAGCAAAAACCAAGATAGAAAAGCTATTTTATGCTGAGTTACCCAAGGGAAAGTATGCGAATATGCACCAAGAAACCTTGGAGTTTCACCTTAATATGGATGCGATTAAACAGGTTAAATTTGAAGAAGGTGAAGCAAAGCGGGGGAATTTCACCACCTATGCCATTCGCTTCTTAAACGAAAAAGAAGAACCCGCAATGAGTGCGTTTCTCCAATGGGGTAAACCAGGGGAATACGAACCAGGGCAGGTAGAAGCTTGGCAGGCGCTGCGGGAGAAATACGGAGAAATTTGGGAACCTGCTCCAGTAGAGGAGGGGTAAAATCAATTTGATCTAAGGACAGCTACAGATGGAGAGCTGGGGGAGCTGGGGAAGCTGGGGGAGTTATTTATAGTAGACATTTAGCGAATTGATGTAACACCAAGTCTTCCAGTTGCACACTTAACGCTATAGCTAAACTTTCATGAGTCGAATGTACTAAATTAGGGTTTACTTACAGTGGCATTCGGCTGTACTGACTCATCGAGATCCAACTTGCAGTATGTTTTTAACTCTTCTTTTGCCTCGGCAAGCTTAGTTAGTGAGTCTTCTAGCATTTGCTTATGCTCTGTTTGAGCTGACTCTGGTAATTTTATAGTCTCTCCAGGCTGGGAGTCTATTACTTTCCCTACGTCACGATAGCTTTTTGCAAAGAGTTGATATCCCTCAATTTTGAGACTTTGGATCTGTTTGGATTTTTGCTCTTGCACCCGGATAGATTTCCAGAGTTGAGCCTTTTTCTCATCACTATCTGCTCGTAAGTTTATCAATGCCACGTAACGTTGTTTTGGGCTCAGGTATTCTTTCGATGAGAGTTGCTGAGTGTTATACCCTTCGTTTAAAAACTCTCGCTTTTCCTCTTCCAATGCCTGCTGTAATTTTTGGCAATCGGTTGCGTTAGCAGATTGGAATTCAGACAAAGAACTGCGTCTGTCACTACCGAATAGGAATGCAAGCATCCCCAAAAAAATAGTAAGGTTAAGAATAAGAATAAGGAATATAGAGATTGAGTACCAATTACGGAAGCGCATAGCAGTATTCTCGTAATGAGAAATTCTATTGACATGGGGTTAGCACGACCTGGAGGAAGTTCTAAGCCCTTCCATTAATTGGAAAAGTCAATTTTGCCTACGTAGCTATAGTACTTATCTCGTCTGTGTTTGCTATTTACGCAAGAAGCCTAATCAAAAATGAGCAGCGATGCTGAGGGATGGTAGTAAGCTAATCGGCATTTAAATTGCATAGCTTGAACGGGCAGAATGCCCATGCCACAAGAAATCTGTTGAATATCAACTTGCAAATTAAGTAGAGGGATCTAAATAATCGTAAGGTGGGCATTGCAGAGGATAACTCCTCCAATCCTGAATACAATTCGTTTCTAGGCAATGCCCACCCTACAACTAGGTTTGGTTTATATGAGCGCACCTACTTAAATGCACAACAACTTAAGAGGAATTTTAGCATTGTGCCTGGTTCTGGTCTCGCTGCTTTGGAGTGGTGAGGCACAGGCAGGACTATTGGCTGACCGGATGGCACAGTTTCCCCATTGGGACAGTAAACCCCCCGTTGCCGTTGCTGAGGGGGATTTGGTTTATCCCGATTGGATGGAAGGCACTTGGCAGGTTACCAGTACGCTAGTCGAACAGGTTGCTCCTCTCGCGCCAGAGGTGGTGACGCCAGGGTTTGAGAGTAATCGCCGCTATCTCAATCAGCCTGTTAGTTTTCTAGTGCGGTTTCAAGCCGTCAATAACCCGCTATCCACAATTGATCGCTTCCTTCCCCTCACCCTTCAACGTTCAGGGCAAGCACCATTACCTCGCGCCAACCCAATTCCGACAGTAGTAGCCGATCGCGCCTTTAATGGGTTGAATATTGCTCAGGCTTATCTAGGTAAAGGAACAGTCCAATCCGTCAAGGTCGATCCCAGTTCCCCTAATCGCCAAATCACCACGTTGGGCAAAGGGCATCAACTCACCTCCCTTGTTACAGGTCGAGCATCGGAAACATCAGCCCCTGATTGCTTTATTGCAACAGAGGTAACCAACCAAGTTTTTCGCGGCATACCCCGACCTTATTTCAATCAGGTGGAAACAACAACGGCTTATCAGCTCAAGCGATCGCCCAATTTAACCATTGAAGCAGATCAAGTGACTGCCATTTACCTCTCACCCCAAGATGCGAACTACTTCAAAGCGTTAGGGCAGCCTGTAGCTCTCTATCGCTATCGACTAGAGCTCGTGCCGTTGCCCTGACGGGGTTGTCATCCCGCCAGGGTCATGATTCCTTGTTGTGCAACGGCTCGTGGTGTACTTTAAGAGGCGGCGGCTAAGCCACTGTGTCTGAGTAACGGTGTCGTACTCGGTTCGCGTCCCCGGAATGCTTTAAACACATCCATCGGATGCTGACTACCCCCTAGAGCCAACACCGTATCACGGTAACGCTTGCCGGTAGTTGCGATCGCATCCTCATTGTCCAAGCCAGCCTCCTCAAACGCGGCAAAGGCATCAGCACTGAGGACTTCAGCCCACTTGTAGCTGTAATAACCCGCCGCATACCCTCCAGCAAAGATATGGCTAAACGCGCATAAAAAGGCGTCTTCTGGCAATGGAGGTAAAACAGTCGTCGTTTTACCAATACGGTTACGCACATCCGCAGGGGTTTCCTTTCTACCCGGCACATAACGGTGATGCAGCTCTAAATCCACTAAACTAAAGTGCAGTTGTCGCAACATCCCGCTGCCGCTTCTGTAATGCCGTGCTGCTAGCAGTTTTTGGTAATAATGCTCTGGCAGTGGCTCACCCGTTTCGTAGTGCCGTGCCATTCCCATCAAAGTGGGTCGGTCATAGCACCAGTTTTCCATAAATTGGCTGGGCAGTTCCACGGCATCCCACTCTACATTATTAATGCCTGCTGCGCCAGCATAATCCACCTTGGTGAGCATGTGCTGCAAGCCATGACCAAATTCGTGGAACAGCGTTTCCACTTCATTAAAGGTCATGAGGCTAGGCTTCCCATCTACCGGGGGAGTCTGATTACAAACCAAATAAGCAACGGGTAAACGCGTTGTTGCTGTACCATTTTCTGTCAGTTTGGCACGCCCAACGCAATCATCCATCCAAGCCCCTCCCCGCTTTTCCTCAGGACGGCTGTAGGGGTCTAAGTAGAAGTAGGCAATGGGTGTGCCCGTCTCGTCCGCAATTTGGAAGTAACGCACATCTTTCTGCCAGACTGGGGCTTGACCTTCTGCTGCCGTAACGGTAACGCCAAACAAGCGATGTACAAGCCCAAATAATCCATCTAGCACTTGTGACAATGGGAAGTAAGGACGTAACTCTTCCGCGCTAAAGGCGAACTTTTCTTCCCGTAAGCGTTCCGCCCAAAACGGTATATCCCAGTGCTTTAAATCATTAGCTTCGGCTACACCCTTCGACGCGGCAAATGCTTTCAACTCTTCTAAATCTTTAACAGCCGCATCGTAACTGGTACGACGCAGTTCCTCTAACAACGTCTCTACCGCCTCAACGCTAGGAGCCATCTTACTGGCGAGGCTCAATTCAGCATAACTATTAAAGCCAAGTAGATGCGCTTTTTCCTGGCGTAGCTCTAAAATCCGTGCCATCAGCGGGTTGTTATCTAACTCGCCTATCGAGGCACGGCTGATATGGGATTTGTAGAGTTTCTCCCGCAAATCGCGACGAGTGCTATGTTCTATGAAGGGGACATAACTGGGGTAATCCAGGGTAATCCGCCAAGGGCCATTTTCAGCCGTTGCGTTTTCCTCCCCAGCCGCCCGCGCTGCTTGCGCGGCTAAACTCAACCAGCTAGGAGGCAAGCCATCTACTTCTTCTTTGTCCGTCAAAGTCAGGCTAAATGCCTTAGTCGCATCGAGGACATTGTTAGAGAATTTTGTGGAAAGTTCTGCTAGTTCGAGTTGGATGGTATTGAAGCGATCGCGCTTTTCTCCCTCTAAACCCACACCCGAAAGTTCTGCTTCCCGAATAGCCGCCTCAACAATCCGCTGTTGAGCTGCTTCCAAGCTGTTCCAAGTATCGCCCTCCCGCAACGCTTTGAACGCTTTATAGAGCGGTTGACTTTGATTCAGCTGATTGACGAACTGTACAACATTAGGCTGCACCGTTTCGTAAGCTTCCCGCAATTCGGGGCTGTTCTTAACGCCCATCAAATGACCGACAATGCCCCAACTCCAAGTAAGGCGTTCCGTCAAACGGTCTAACGGTTCCACCAAGCCGTTCCAAGTAGGCTTGACTTGATGCTCCAATCTAGTGAGTTCTTCTTCTAATTGAGCCAAGAGCTGTGTCATTGCAGGCACAACATGCTCTGGCTTAATGGCGTCAAAAGGGGGTAGCCCTTTGCCGATTAATAAAGGGTTATCAGTAACAGTTGCGTTAGCAATCATCAGTTATATTTCGTGTCCGATGCTTACAGTAAACCGCTTCTCATTTTGAGGTATTCGTTAATACTTAGCAGTGATCCCCGTACTTCGGAATTGGGGGTAAGCTCATACCCATTTCACTCGCTTATCCCGCCCAATCCATAAAAATGGTCAATTCTCTTCCGGGAGCCTTCCTGCTACCTTTTATTATTATCGGGAAAATTTACAGAATTGCCGAGGGGGTAACCCTAACGCTTTAGGTGTGCTAATACCCCCTTGCCACAAAAATTCTCACTCTCAACGGCGTTGGATCAGCGATGAAAAGCGCTCTTTCACGCTAGCAAGGGTGGATTGAACGAAGTTAGCCGTTGTCGGTTGGGGACGAACCGCCACCTGGATGGGTTCATCTTTAAATTCCTTGAAACGGTAACCATACTCTAGGTTGTTCTGGTGCTTGCGGAGTTTAGGGAACAAGCGGAAAACGCCATTGAGTAATTCTTTCTCTTGTTGAAACACGGCTTGGTTAATCACGCTGCTACGATCTACTGTCATCGAACCCGCGGGCAACCACTGTTTCTGCCCCATGATTCGGACATAAATATTAAATTCTGGCGAACCGGATTTCTTCATCTCGTCATACTGATGTGAAGCCGCCGCCCGTTTCGCCTTATTCTTCTGCGTTTTTTGTGCTTTGGGTTGAACCTTCCCGAATCCGATTTGGGTGGTCATAACGATTACTCCCTTCCTTTCTTAATAAAACTTTACATTATTTTCATTAAACTTGGGCAATCTATCAGAGATTAGGTATTCCACATAAGACGGTGTGGAGGCTGGGCATAGGACATAGGGAATGGAGTACGGTGTGAAGAGCTGCATTAGAGATGGAAACGCTGACCAATCCGTTGCACAAGGGAGGTCTTCGAGCGACTGATTCGTCTAAATTGGCAAAACTACTACTTTAGATAGTTGAAAAAATCTTAGTTCTGCTTTATAGAGTCCAGCTCTAGCTAAGTTGGTCTTTGTATCAAATTCCAAAATTTTGTTTCACCAAGTAAAAGCTGAATCCATAAATCTTTGTTTCGAGAGCCCTGTGCAATGAGCCATCTTTGAACCTACCCCTACAATTGAAGAACGAGGCAAAGTGCGGCGGCAGTACTACCGGATTACAGGTTGGGTCGAGACGGCAGCCTAAGCCAAGCTAAAGATTTATTAAGAAGTTAATTAGTGGTAACCAGTGGGGGACAGCTAGAACAATGCAGAAACTGTCAGAAACTGTATATTCAACTTTATTTTGGTTAATTTCTAGCTTACTAGTTTGGCTGGTGATTGTCCCTGTCGCTTGCATTGGCTTCCCAATCGTCATGATACTAAAAGCCGTAGGGCAGATACTATTCCAGACGCCTAAGTCGAACGTTTTAGCTGCTCAAAGAAAATCACAGACTAATTGGGAAAGTCAAGCTTCTAAGCCAGTTGAGCCGTTGGTCAGTTCATGGCTGGTGAAAATTCTAATCGAAGTACCGGCTTTCTTAGCCGCCGTAATTTCTTTGCAGCCAACAAGGGTAATGAACAAAGACCCGTTGCTAACCCAAACATTTCAGTCACAATCGGCAACGACACGTACAGAGTCATCAACTAATACTCTAGAGGTGACCGCTGAGGAGAAAACAAGTGGAACTTGAATTGAGAAATAGTATTAAGTTTGTGTTCATTTAACTTACATAACTGTAGGTTGGGCAATCAAGCGCTATGAATCAGAAGGCTTCTGGCTTCTGATGCCAATACTTCTGACTTGATATCAGGGGGCAACTTGAAGCCAATTTGCTTAAGATTAAGTAGCTGTCAATTTCTCGAATTCTCAGAATTTGCGGTAGGTCATTGCTATGGCTTTTAGGTTCTCTTCTAGTGACATGACCAACGATAGCTTGCTATAATTAGAGTCTCATCAATTTTTATCAAGTAGCTTGTATAAGCTAAGTCATCCCCAGTCATAGGATAGCTAGCGTTCAGAGGCTTTTTGACTGTTTTTTTTCTCCTGGTATTGCGGGAGCTTTGTTTTTGTTTTGAGTTGGGTAGAGTCACACTCTGTATTGGGAAAGTCATAAGTTGAGGTTAAGAATTCCTAGCAGTTCCCAAAATTTTTCGATGAATTTTTGAAGTAGAAAGTGTGAATAGTTCCCCTGAAAGGAAGCTAGATATTAGTCAAAAAA
The DNA here is from genome assembly GCA_036703055.1 of Waterburya sp. GTDB lineage: Bacteria > Cyanobacteriota > Cyanobacteriia > Cyanobacteriales > Coleofasciculaceae > DATNPV01. Next base: position 43,685 of record DATNPV010000315.1, on the reverse strand, counting down.
CAAGAACAAGTATTAATTGACTCCAATAAGTATTAACGAGTACAAATACTAGTCTTGATTTTGAGTAAATAATGATTAATAGATAGCTTTACCTTTTAGCGTTAATTGATTCCAATTCGTTAAGGGAGGCCGCAGATGAATAGTAAAACTCACGCTCGAGAGTCTCTAGGTCGGAAAAACCTGCATGGGGTTCATCACAACATTCCTCAACAGAAAACTCAGATCGATGGAACGACAAAGGGACTAGAGCCTCTGGGTCTGAAAAATTTAGGTCATGTTTATTGGAATCTATCCGTTCCCGAACTTATAGAACACGCTTTAGCAAGAGGAGAAGGAGTTCTAGCCTCTAATGGCGCTCTTCGTGTCCAAACGGGTAAATACACAGGTCGCTCCCCCGGCGATAAATTTATCGTAGATGAACCCGGAATCAGAGACGAGGTAGATTGGAACAAGGTCAACGTTCCGATTGCGGCGGAGAAATTTGACTCGCTCTACAAGCGGATGCTGGCGTATGTTCAAGGCCGCGAGTTGTATGTCTTCGATGGCTATGTTGGGGCCGATCCAAAATACCGACTCGGTGTCAGAGTCATTACTGGGCAAGCCTGCCATAGTTTATTTGCCCATCAAATGTTTCTCAGACCTACACCAGAGGAACTAGAAAATCATCAAGCTGACTTTACCGTGATTGCCGTTCCGAATTTACACGGTGACCCAGATATTGATGGCATTAACAGCGAAGCTTTTATCGTACTTAGCTTGGAGAGAAGACTCGTCCTGATTGGCGGTTCCCAGTATGCCGGTGAAATCAAAAAATCTGTGTTCTCATTCATGAACTACTTCATGACCAAACAAAATGTTTTACCGATGCACTGTTCTGCCAACATTGATGAGCAGGGCAACACGGCTCTATTTTTCGGACTCTCTGGCACGGGTAAAACCACCCTCTCTGCTGACCCCACCCGGCGTTTAATTGGGGATGACGAACATGGATGGTCTGATCAGGGCATCTTTAATTTTGAAGGGGGATGTTATGCCAAGACAATTCGGCTCTCTAAGCAAAATGAACCTCAGATTTGGGATGCAATTCGCTTTGGAGCGCTCTTGGAAAACGTGATTCTCGATCCAGCAACTCGGGTGCCAGATTATGACGATGGCAGCTTAACGGAGAATACGAGAGTAGCCTATCCGGTGGACCATATTCCCCATTGCGTGATTCCCGGTATGGGAGGTCAGCCCAAGACGGTTATTTTCCTGACAGCAGATGCATTTGGGGTGTTGCCACCCATCGCCAAACTCACCCATCGGCAGGCTATCTACCACTTCATGTCAGGCTACACGAGCAAAGTGGCTGGTACAGAACGCGGCATTACTGAACCCCAAGCCACCTTCTCATCGTGTTTCGGTCAGCCATTCCTACCCTTGCCTCCGTCTATTTACGGTCAGATGTTGTATGAAAAGCTCATCGAGAACGATGCAACTGTTTACTTGATCAACACGGGTTGGACGGGTGGCCCTTACGGTGTTGGGTCACGCATAGAATTGCCCTTGACTCGTGCAATGGTATCGGCAGCGCTCAATGGCGAGTTGAATAACGTTTCATTCCATCCCCATCCAATTTTCAAGATTTTAGTGCCAGATACAGTTCCTGGCGTTGAAAGTGACATTTTAGACCCTGAAAAAACTTGGAGCGATTCGGCAGCTTATGAACAACAAGCCAAAGTTCTAGCTAAGCGGTTCGTAGAAAACTTTAAGAAGTTTGACCGAGTTCCAAAAGATGTTTTGGAAGCAGCTCCAGTGTGCTAGTAGTCTGTCAGCCTTAAATTAACGGGTTGGGAGAGGACAAGGGGGACAAGGAGGACAAGGGAGAAGTATCTTAATATTTACCCCTTAAATCTACCTTGATGCTCTACTAGTGCGAAAAGGCAGAAGGCAGGGAGCAGAGGGCAGAAGGAAAGAAAGTTTGTACAGTAAGCTTTTTAACCTTTTTCAACTGGATAGTTATTTCCGCCACGCTGCACTAGTAACTTGAGTGAGAGACTTTCCACAATAGCTTGACCTGTTGTGTATAGGGTAGCAATGCTCACCCTATTGCTATTTAGAAGAGTTTAAAAGTCATCACGAGTTAAGGTAGTTGTGAGAAGAGTTTGATGAGCAGGGGAGCTGTGAACAGCAGGGCAATACTTATAAGTGTGATTGTTGCGAAACGAATCCTTTGTGCGCTCATAATGTCCTTCTCCTCTACCACCTACCACTGGCAGCTATAGCAATTTTCAGCTTGATGGAATACACACTCTGTACGGACGTTAGCTTTCGCCATGCCGAAGGCTATACGGCGGTTCGCCCCTACAAATGTACTTCACAAAAGCGGCAAACCGCTTTAATTGCCTAAATTCTACAGACAACGGAAATTAAACTTTAGGCACTTGAGTCACATGAATTAGTGATTTTAGACGACCTTTTTTGTGATCTTCGTTGTCACATACGGCAACTGTGTGGATTGGTAGGCATCTTACCACTTCTCAAAAATGCAAATGGACTTAAAACTTGAAAAAGTCGTTCCCTGGGGGCGTTCCTCGGAAGAATATATCAGGATGTTTGACCTAACACCTGACGACCTCAATCTGAGGATACTGGACTGCGCTGGTGGCCCTGCGAGTTTCAATGCCGAGATGACTTGTCAAGGGTATCAGGTTGTATCATGTGACCCGATTTATCAATTTTCTGCCGAGCAAATTGCCCAACGTATCCAAGAAACTTACCAAACGGTTATAAATACCGCTAAGGCGACTCGTGAATACTTCGTCTGGCAGGATATCGAGTCACCCGAAAAATTAGGGCAAATCCGAATGTCCGCCATGCAGCAATTCTTGGAGGATTTTCCTCTGGGGATTCAGCAAGGGCGCTATGTTAATGGTGAGTTGCCAATGCTGCCTTTCAACACCGCTCAATTTGAGTTAGCCCTATGCAGTCATTTTTTGTTTACATATTCCGATGTACTTTCCCAAGAGTTCCACCTAGCGTCAATTCAGGAACTGTGCCGTGTTGCAGGTGAAGTCAGAATTTTCCCTTTGTTGAATAATTTCTCTAGTGAGGTGTCGCCTTTACTACCCTTTGTAATGCAAGAATTAGCTGCACAAGGCTACCACCTGGAAATCAAACAGGTACCGTATGAATTTCAGAAAGGGGGCAATCAGCTATTGCGAATTTGCCAATAAAATAATCTGTCAACGGGTTGCAGGTGACTTCTTTGAATCTATACCCGCAGGGGGCGATGCTTATATCCTCAAACGCATTATTCACGATTGGGAGGATGAGCGTGCGATCGCAATTCTCCAGCCTTGTGACCCAGTCATGACAGAAAACGGCAAAGTGCTACTTGTCGAACAGGTCATTTGATTGCCGTGAATTGGTGTCAGTCCTGGTTAAGTAACCCAATTTTTACATAAATCTTAAATAACAGCCTATATAGTCTCTATATAAGTTGTTGTTTTTGGTTATTGGTTATTTGGTATGGGCTTGCTTGCTTGTCCAAGGAACAAACAACAAATAACCGCTAACAGGAGAATATTATGTCTGATCTTGGGTTTACACACGTAGCACTTCCTGTAAGCAATATGGAGGCAAGCCTCGCTTTTTATGCCAAGTATGCCCAGATGCAAGTCGTTCATCGCCGCAGCGATCGCACGACTCAAGTAGACGTTGTCTGGCTCAGCGACCTCACGCGACCTTTTGTCATTGTTCTGATTGAAGTACCGCAGGTCAACCATCCGCTCTTACCTATTGCACATCTGGGTGTAGCTTGTGAAACCCGTGAAGAAGTTGAGCGGCTTTGCCACGAGGCTCAGTTGGAAGGTATTCTACAACAAGGTCCGAAAGATGATGGTTACCCGGTTGGTTACTGGGCATTTATCACCGATCCGGATGGTCATACCCTTGAGATTTCCTATGGTCAGGAAGTTACGTTTACCGTCAAGCAAGCTAACAACCATAAGTCCAAGGAATTGCAGCCATGAAATTAGTTTTTGGTAAGGGGAGACTGCCGTGCGATCGCGGCTCGCTATTTTCCTTTTGAGTGCTACATCACTCCAAAGCGCTACAGTCAAGCAGCATGGTTGGATATCCAGAGTGCAACACAAGAGAAAGCCCAGACTCTTTGTAGTCTTCCAGTAGCCTGGAAAATAAGAAAGGGCATCCAGTGAGGATACCCTTTTTTATGAAGGATTGCGATACGATACTCGCTAATTACACACTGAAACGTCCTTACTAAATCCGTAGGAAGTTAAGGATTCTTCGGAGATTTAGATTTTCTCTGAAGTGCCTGGGTAAATCCGAAAGAAGCCCCAGCTAATGCAGAAATTGTAATCAGTGAGGCATAAAGTAACGAACTAGAAATATATTCTGTCAGCTTACCCTGCCTCCCTGCGGATTCCCAACTGATATAGGCCATCAAGATGCCAGCAGAAATTCCTGCAATGACCCCAGTAATCCAAGCACTGTTGATTCGTTTCATCAGACTAACTTGCCCCTGTTTCACTTTTTGGGCTGTATAGTCTGAAACTTCTTCGCCTAACTGCTCAGAGGCATGAAGAAGGCGTTGTTCTGATTCTACAAAGCGCTGGGTAATCGGTCGAGAGGAGGCATCTTGGGCCTCGAGTCGAAAGGGAGGGGTTGATACTCCTCCGTCGAGATAAATTCGGCATCTTCTATATTAGAATTCATCAGGGAAAATAAGGCAGTCATATCATCAGTAAATTTACTGATATCGTTATATAGCTGGCTAGCATAAGTACTTTGAAATTGTGTCCAAGTTTTGGCTTCTAACAAATCCGCTTGTGCATGACTGAGCTCAAGCAATGTACGAGTTAAATTTTGCTGGCGTTGGAGAATCTGCTCAATCTTTGAAGTCGGTTGAGAATGAGCCTGTTGGCCTTGATTGTGTCCATTCATATTGTGAACAGACTCACTGGATTGTGATGGATCTGAATTCATGAGCTTGGCCTTTTTCTCTGCTTCTTGACGAGTCAAACCTGTGCCTAGTAAATAAAAGTATCGGCGGACTTCATTGGCTTGTGACGACGTGAGGCAACAATCTTCAATGTTAGAGTGATTTAGCTGCTGCTGGGCTTGCGTCACCTCGTCAACCGATGCCAGATTCAGTTCATTTTTCAGTTCGGCTTTGGTGATGTTCATTCACGTAAAGCTCCTTAATCTGAGCGACGTTTATTTGAGTTGAAACAAATCTTTCTGCTCGATTTCTGGGGAGAACTTTTGGTCAAGGTGTACTCAATAACATGAATTGAGCTAAGGGCAACTATTTTGTTACATAAACTGACAAAACTTTAATTTTTTAAGGGTCAGTATTTTTCTCTGGAGAGAGTTTAACGTAATTCCAGTGATTTCGCAACTCGCCAGAACATGGATTTAGTCATCACAATAATCAATAGGGGAACAGCAACGCCGTTCCCCTACTATCCTGTATTAATATTTTTCCTAGAAATCGCTAAGAGTGTCCCAGAATCGAACACTTTCATCAATTCAATGCCGCAAGGGACAACGAATTGCTAATAGCTGACTGCCACTTACGCCCCCACAGCTTCTTTTGCCGCGTACATCACTTCTAAGGTAATTTCAGTAAAGCCACGCTCACGAGCAAATTTCTCAGTATTGCGCTTCACCTTACCGCGAACGAAACCAGGAACCTTGTTCAATTCGGCTTGAGCTTCCCTATTCCAGTTGAGGTCAGACTCAGCCGAAATACCCTTGTGAATGACTTCCTTAGTATCGTGACCGCCGAAGATTTCTAGCAAGTGGTCTTCCATTCCCAGAGTGAAGGAATTGTAGACCAAATCAGCAATTTGGTTGGTGCCTTCATAACCCATGAAAGGCTTATAACCGAGAGGGAAGTTTTGGATGTGAATCGGTGCGGCAATGACACCACAGGGAATGTCTAATCGCTTGCCGACGTGCCGTTCCATTTGGGTGCCGAAGATGGCGGCAGGTTCAACCCGCGCGATCGCATCCCCAATTGCCCCATTATCATCGCTGATAATCACTTCATCACAGTACTCGCTCACTTGTTCACGGAACCAGTCAGCATCGTACTTGCAGTAAGTACCCGCCCAAACAACGTGAATCCCCATTTCCCGCGCCAGAATCTTCGTTAGGGCAGCAGCATGGGTATTGTCACCAAACACAACAGCTTTCTTACCCGTCAGGTTTTGGCAGTCAATCGAGCGAGAGAACCAAGCGGCTTGGGAAACGTATAAGGTTTGCTCGTTGATGAAGTCTTCGTAATCAACATCAGCACCTTGAGCATTAATTACCTGTTGAATTTTGCGGATGCAACGCGCTGTTTCTACAACACCCATCGGGGTGATGTCCACATAAGGCATCCCGAACTGTTCTTCCAGGTAACGCGCTGTTGTCAAGCCAATTTCCCGATACGGCACCAGGTTAAACCAAGCGCGAGGCAGATTCTTCAGGTTCTTAACCGAAGCACCCTCTGGAACCACCTCGTTAACTTCAACGCCCAAGTCAGCCATCAGCCGCTTCAACTCGGTGCAGTCGTGCTGATTGTGGAATCCGAGGGTCGTAATGCCGATGATGTTGACGGAGGGCTTTTCCGTTTTGCCTTCGGGAAGATTGCCCAGCCTGCGGGCTTTCTCGATGTAGTACTGAACGATTTGATGTAAGGTGCGATCGGCGGCTTGCAGTTCGTTGAATCGGTAGTGGTTCACGTCTGCCAGCATCACGTCACCTTTGGCTTCCAACTGGGCACGCTCCACAAAGTTACCCAAGTCTTCTTGTAGGATGCTGGAGGTGCAGGTTGGCGTGAGTACGATTAAGTCGGGGTGTTCTTCAGCATCCTTGCGGGTGATGTTGTCCACCACTTTTTCCTGAGAACCGCGTGCCAAAACGTTACGGTCAACGATACTGGCTGTAACCGGCGTGAAGTCCCGTTCCCTCTCTAGCATGGAGCGCATGACGTTGAAGTAGTCATCACCCAAGGGCGCGTGCATAATGGCGTGGACGTTCTTAAAAGAACTAGCGATGCGAAGGGTGCCAATATGGGCGGGGCCTGCATACATCCAGTAAGCCAATTTCATACAATGTTCTCCCTTATGGTCAAAAAAAATCTCGAATGAGAAAACGTGGGGAATGATTACTCTATTTTCAGACGTTTCTGATTGTCTCAGACTTGAAGTCCTTAATGAGCCGGGACTTACCAGGGTTAAACTTTCTTAGCAGATTCCTCAATCCTTTTGGATGATTGCATTTCAGCCTAAAACTAAAACAATATTAGTGTTGTTTAGAGCAATGATTTTTAACGTTTCGCTAAATTCCTAAATGTTTTCGTTGACTCGGCTGGATGATGCTAGGGCGATGCTCTCACACTTCTGCCGCCCTGCCAACAGGAACTTGAGTTGGACGTAAGCGCGATCGCGCTCTCTGCTCAAATCAAAATCGGGAGTCGCTGAGCTGGGCACGAAACCCTACCTGCTGAGAACCCTAAACTAGGAAATAAACTCGTCTGACTTTTTCCTCTAGAGGCGACCTCAAATGGTACAAACACCATCTAAACTCATAACCTTGGAAGAGTTTCTGAAGCTACCAGAAACAGAACCCGCCAGTGAGTACATTGAGGGTGAAATTATTCAAAAACCAATGCCACAAGGAAAGCACAGCACAATTCAGGGTGAACTGGTTACAGCTATCAACGCAGTGGTGAAACCTAAGCGAATTGCTCGTGCTTTTCCAGAACTACGGTGTACGTTTGGTGAACGGGCAATTGTGCCAGATATCTCCGTGTTTACTTGGGATAGAATTCCCCGTGATGAAAATGGCGAAATTGCCAATGTTTTCCAGGCAGCTCCTGATTGGATAATTGAAGTACTCTCACCCGACCAAAGTCAAACGAAAGTCACAAAAAAAATTCTGCATAGCTTGAAATACGAAACTCAAATGGGTTGGCTAATTGATCCAGATGAGCAGACAGTATTCGTTTATCATCCAATGCAGCAGGCAGAAGTGTTTGATGAAGCAGAAGAACAGTTGTCTGTACCCTCCTTTGCCAGCGAACTAAAGCTTACCATAGGAGTGGTGTTTGGTTGGTTGCTAGAGTAAATCCTCGAAGTAATTTTCCAGAGTTAATCAATCACAACGTTTAACAACTGATAAAGGAACTCCAAGCCGTTCCACCTGATGAACAACCTTACACTCCGGTAATTTACTTGGAGCATCCCAGCGAGGCCATGCTAAATAATAATAAGGTTTTGGTGTTTCTGCGGCTGTAGATTCGCTGTAACCAATAACCTTCATACTTGGAGCAGCAAACAACTGAGCTGAATAAATAAAGCCACCTACTAACACAGTAGAGCCAGGTTGAGCATGGTCGTTAATCCACTCCATCCCCTCTCGTAAGCTCAAGCCCCAATATTCAGTTTCGTAGCGATCGCGAGCATTTTCCAAGCCCCCCGATATCCGATTAACATAGATATATTGGTAGGGATGTAGCGCAATCATCTCAACGGCGATCGCAGCATAAACCACTGTGAGAAAGGCAATGGCAATTCGTTTAAAACTCTTGTGGGATAGTTTTTGATAAATCCCAATAAAAGCTGTCGCTGAAATTACGGCAATTCCTGGCAAGATAAAAAGGAAATGCCTCATGCCATCGTAGACGGGGGAATGTTTAACGATGGCGACTAATGGTAAGAACAAAATTTGGAATAAAACTAATAGGGCACAGGCGCGTTGAAGATTCGATAACTTTGCATATCTGGCTATAATTAATCCGGTTCCAACCACAAACCCAACTTGGAAAATCAAAGGAATTGACATAAATATCCAGGTCGGCAGGTAGTTCCAGGGCAGGTGTTGAATAGCAACGAATTTTCCTGCAAATAAAACTTGGATTTGCAAGCGATGCTGAGATAAGTAGCCAATAGTTTCAAAGAAGCCACCAATAGGATTTGACCAAAAAGCAGGGTAGCAAATCGTGTTAACGATGAACCAAGTTATACATAAAAGTAAATAAATTCCACAAAAATCAAAAAACTCTTTACGATTAAACCCTTTGCTAACCTGAAGAGCTAAGTAAGTAGCTAAAATAAAAAATAAGACAATAAATCCTCCGATTCGTATCCCCGATAGCAGACCGATTAAAATACCATATAAAATGGTGTAGCGAGTCGCACTGTTTTTCCCAATTTTTATTGGTTCATCGGGACTTAAATAAAAATTAATTAGATAAGCACCTAAAAGCGTAGCCAGTGTAAATATAGCTGCAAAGGGAGGGTCTTTTGGATTGAAGAAGCTATGACCCCAAAAGGTAGGAAAAAATAGCAACGTTAATGCACCAAACCAAGCATAATCCGCGCCACAGAGAATTCCAACCAGTCCAGTTACAGCTCCGTAAGTGATTAAGGATACTAAAAAAGTCACATAATGCTTGACTTTAACCCGGTCAGCCAAGGCTTTGATTCTTGACTCCTCAGTGTCAAGCTCTTCCCGATAATGGAGGGGATTATAAGAAGGGCCTTGAGCCAGAAATTGGCTAAGTTGAAAAACCACCTCTGAAACCCCATTGAAGACTGGCCCAAAGTACTTAAGGTCTCCGGGGATGGGTTTACCTTTAGTGATGAGTTCAATGTTCCTTCTCACCATCGCTATTTCTGTGCCTTCATCGACAGAAATTCCATAGTCTTTAACCGTGGGAATACCAATCAGGGCAATTAAAAAAATTACCACTACAACTTTGAGAGAAGTGGATTGAAAAGCGATCCTCACGGTTTGAGAAAGACTATGAATCATAAATTTTACAGGTAGAAACACCAAGCGACACCCGTAATAACAGAAACTAAAGTAAGGATTGGCGCTGAGCAGTTTGCAGTTCTTTAATGCCCTTTTCAGCTAAATCTAAAAGTTGATTAAGTTGATGGCGGCTAAACGTGCCTGACTCTGCTGTCCCTTGAGTCTCAATCATACCCAGTTGGTCATTCATGACAACATTAAAATCCACCTCAGCGGCAACATCTTCAATATAATTAAGGTCTAAAAAGGGTTCTCCCTGCACAAGACCTACAGAAACAGCGGCAACTTGGTGACACAGGGGCGATCGCTCTAAATCTCCCTTTTTGACCAATTTGTTCAAAGCATCGGCAAGGGCAACATATCCACCTGTTATTGAGGTGGTACGAGTACCTGCATCCGCTTGGAGCACATCAGCATCGACGATCAGCGTCCGTTCTCCCAAGGCTTTCATGTCTAAACAAGATCGCAGGCTACGTCCAATCAACCGCTGAATTTCCTGCGTGCGACCTGAAAGCTTGAGGAATTCCCGTTCTTGACGCTTGGGAGTAGCTCCTGGCAGCATTCTATACTCAGCCGTTAGCCATCCACTTCCTGCGCCTTCTAAAAACCTGGGCACCCCTTCTTGAACAGTTACGGTACAAAGCACTTGAGTATCACCACATCGAGTTAAGACGGAACTGAGAGCGAAGCGGGTGAAATCTCGCTCAAAACTGATGGGACGTAACTCGTCAGGTTGCCGATTGTCAGGACGTTGCCAAGTCATTATAAATAAATTCTCCGTTTTCGGTTGAACGTTGAATGCTCAAGTTATTTTCTGACATCTGTCTTGAAAGTGGGGAGTCGGGAGTGGGGGAAGAAACTTTCATTCTTAGTTGTGAGTAAAAGCTCATGGGGAGTCTTGCACCACCACCTATGCGAACCTCTGTGCCTCCCTCTGCGTTAGCGTTAGCGGCGCGATAGCGCTATCTCTGCGTTTAAAAAAGCCCAATAAACAGCTTATTGAAAATAGTGCAAGATGTGATTCTTCTAACCTGCAACCTGCTAAAGAGCAACCTGTGCCGTTGCTCTCACCCCTAAATCTGGAGTTTATGCAAAATCTCTTGCTGTACCTGTTCTATCGGTTTGTCTCCGTTGATGGTTAACAGCCGATTGCGATATCCATAATATTCAAGGATGGGAATGGTGCGTTCATAAAATAGATGAATGCGGCGCTGTATAATTTCTGGCTCATCATCCGGGCGCGATTCTTTGACCAAGGTGTTCCCCCTGGGACTACCCTTGAGAGTACATGAGCGCTCCAAAGAGCGGTTCATCATCACCGATTCCGGTACTTCCAAGTAAATCGCCCAGTCCAAGCGCTGCCCCAAATCATCCAGTAAGAAATCTAACTCTTCTGCCTGAAAAGCAGTACGGGGATAGCCTTCTAATAACCAACCTTTCCCCTTAGCGGCGTCATCTTGCAACAGACGATTCCGCATAAATTCAATGAGCATGGGGTCAGGTACAAGTTCTCCTTTTTCCACATACACCTGTGCCTGACGTCCCAATTCACTTTGAGATGCGATCGCTTGTCGCAAAATATCACTGGTGGAAATCTCAGAGATACTTAGCTGGCAGCACAACTGTCGAGCCTGTGTTCCCTTCCCTGCGCCTGGACCTCCTAGAATCACCAGTCTCACAATAGAAAACTCCTACTTCGCTACCATTAAAGATCTTATAGATAATTCATTTTGTACAACTTCCTTACCTTAGCGTGTATTCCAGCCCACGAAAGTTATTGCCCCACCCCTCCTGGCGAATGAACACGCTACAATTGGACTCTTGACGGACTCACAGATGTAGTGTTTGACTAGGTAGGCTACCTTAAAAGTACGCTACATCTTGTTCATGGCCTCGGATATGCAACGACTGCCTGCGGGTTCGTTGTTCCTTTATTGTTGACTATGGTTTCCCAGTTAGAAGCAACCAAAATCGATTCACCTTGTCACCTGACCTATCACGTAGAAGGACTGGTACAGGTATTTACCTCCCCCCAGCGCAGCTTTTTTACCAATGTTATCGCCCAAGCCCTGAGAATTGCGGGTCAAGGTACCCCCGTTCTCGTGGTGCAGTTTCTCAAAGGCGGAATTGGACAAGGTCATGAGCATCCAGTACGGTTAGGGCAGCACTTAGATTGGATTCGCTGTGATATTCCGCGTTACATTGACACATCAGAGGTGGACGAGGCAGAACACCAAGCTTTAATGCAATTGTGGCAGTACACCCAAGAGGTAGTGTGTGAGGGCAAATACTCTCTCGTGGTTCTTGATGAACTGAGCTTAGCCATGAACTTCGGTTTAATTCCTCAAGATGAGGTGCTGGCGTTTCTCAAAAAACGCCCCAGTCACGTTGATATTATTCTGACAGGGCCACAGATGCCCAAAGCGATTCTCGATGTCGCTGACCAAATTACAGAAATCCGCCGCAGCCACCATCCTTAACTTCAATGACTATGCTTAAGAACGATACCTGGATTACTGAAATGGCCCATCAGGGAATGATTACTCCCTTTGAACCCAGGCTAGTTCGCCACGTCGAGGGACTGCCAGTTCTGTCCTACGGTCTCAGCAGCTATGGGTATGATGTGAGATTGTCGCCTGTCGAATTTCGGGTGTTTCGGCACATCCCCGGTACTGTCGTTGACCCGAAGCACTTCAATCCAGAAAATCTAGAACCGGTGAAACTACACACCGATGCTAATGGTAGTTACTTTATTTTGCCAGCCCATTCTTATGGACTGGGCGTTGCTTTAGAACACCTAGCCGTTCCTGAAGATATTACCGTTCTTTGTATTGGCAAAAGTAGTTATGCTCGCGTCGGTTTGATAGCCAACCTAACTCCAGCTGAAGCAGGATGGCGTGGGCATTTAACGTTAGAATTTTCTAACTCGTCTAGTGCTGACTGTCGTGTCTATGCCAATGAAGGTGTGGTTCAGTTGCTGTTTCTCTCAGGAGACCCTTGTTCTGTTAGTTATGAGAAGCGGCGAGGTAAGTATCAAGACCAACCCGAAAAAGTAGTCTTTTCTAAGGTTTAAATTAACGAAACTATAAGGTCTTATAGTTGCATCTATCTTAGGTGTATCTATATATAAGTTAGGGGCTATATGGAAAAATTTTGTATTGATGTGATTGCGGCAACTCCCAATCCTCAACAAGTGGTATGGGCTGCAATGCATCAAGATTATTCGGAGCATTATGTTTGGGAGAGCCTGGAGAAATGGCCTGATGAACAACGCTGCGGAGAACTAATTGTTCAACATCTGTTGTCGGGCGATCGCGGGCACTACGGTCCGTTAGAACATCCCCAAATTACTTTTAACGTCGGCTACTTTCCCCACTCGATGATGCAGCAAGTTCGCACTCATCGGGTTGGCGTTAGTTTTGACGTACAATCCTTTCGTTATACAGGCCAGAGAATCATTAATGTAGCAGAAGCGTCGCAAGATGTAGAAGAAGTCTTCTACCTGCGCCCAGTTGGAAACTACACAAACCGCCAAGGCAAGCGTTATTTCTATTCTGAGGAACAACGTGCCGAAGACCTGAAGTGGTGCGAGGATGCGTGCCAACACTACAAGAAACGCATTGAGGAAGGTTTAGCAGAAGAACACGCCAGAGGATTAATTCCGTTCGATGCCAGACAGCATTTTGTCCTGAGTTGCAATCTGCGATCGCTTATGCATCTTTTAGACCTGAGATGGAAAAAAGATGCCCAGCTAGAAGCACAAAAGTTTTGTGAGCTTCTTTTTGTTCATTTTGAACAATGGACTCCTGCGGTGGCTCAGTGGTACAAGGAAAATCGCGCAAAAAAAGCCAAGTTATCACCTTAATTGGTCCTTGAGCTCGGATTCCTCAAAAAATTCGGAGCTAATTTGACTAACCTGAACCTATTTCTTTTGTGGCGGGGAGGCTAAAATCCCATCGTGCGGTGTTTGAAGCTGCTCCACATTCAGGCAAGCACTAGCGTTGTTGACAAAAATCTTGTGGGATGGGCATCTTGCCTGTCCTGACGGGAGCGAGTTAAATGTGGAATAGGTTATCTAGAGTGTATCTCCGTCCCAGAAGCACTCGCTATTCATTAGCCTACCGTCACCTTCCTGAAAACTGAACTAAACTACATCTTTAGGAAATTTTACTCAACAATTATTTGTAATTATCATGTATTCTAAACCTGAGTAAAGTGAACAACTACTATGCAGTGGCGAGCAAATGATATCCTTAAATTCAATTGTAGCCAGCAACGAGTTGAACTTAAATCTAAATTAGTCGGTTTAGCTCTGGCTATAAAAAAAGTTTTCCCAGTAATTAGTAACAGTTTGAGTAAGATTTTCGGCAAGGAAGCCATACTTTTAGAAAGGGCAGAGATTTTCGCGGATGCCACCAGTTTTCAGCGAACGGCTATTATTCTTTCCGCCCTGAAAATTGGCGTTTTTGATTATCTGGATCAAAATCCAGGAACTCCATCTGCCCTGGTAGCCAGCGCTTTGCATATAAATCCGATATCAACAGAGCGATTATTGAGGACGTTAGAAGCTCTAGGGTATACGAAGAGTAGCCAGAATAACCAGATAATGGGCTACCGGAATAGCCAAATTACAAGTAATTATTTAGTTCGACAAAGCCCAAATTACTTAGGTGACTATTACAACATAATTGATAAAACATGGTCAGCATGGCATTCATTAGATGTAACCATCAAGGCAGGAAGTTCAAATGAACAAATGGACTTGTTTGATGGAGACAAAGAAACGCTTTATGAATACTATGATTTTTCTAATAAATATCTCAAAGAGCCTGTCAGAGAATTGTTCAAGAAAATTTCTCTTGAAAATGTGAATCGAATGATTACTGGTGAAGTCGGAATTACATTTATAGGAGAACTATTGCGATGTAAGCCAGATGTAGAATTTGTGATGGCAGGCTTTGAAGAGCAAATTGAGTTTTTAGAACGACTGCTACTCAAGTATCCTTTACCTAAAGCTCCTGAAGAAATTGCTACCTCTTTGAGGGGAAATGCTGTGGGCGACAAGTGGGGGACAATAGAAGAATATGATCTTGTCTTCTTGTTCAGGAAGCTGTCATACAGCGATTATGGCATCCAGTTTCTCAAAAAATCTTTTCAGGTCTTAAGGCCAGGAGGCATGGTTATTGTACTTGAACCCACTACGGATAGTTTTGTTCCTTCCCCATCATTTTTACCAGAATTAGAAATCATGGATTTGCTGATAGGGGGAGTAAAGGCTCCCCCTCTTTATTCAACACAGCAAATTATCAACCTTTTAAGACAAGTAGGGTTCATGCAGACGGAAGTGTTGTCTACGCACCAAGGAAGCTTTGTATTTGTAGTAGGCCGGAAGCAGTAATGAGGAATCTTATCTTTTATCGACCAATAGTCGGACCTTGTATCGTCTGAGGCGTCGTTAAAGTCGGACCTTGTATCGTCTGAGGCGTATTCAAAGTTGGGCTTTGTAAGGGTGGCGCTGCATTCAGGGTTGGACTTTGGATAAACTGAGGCAAAGTGAATTGCGGTATTTGTAGCTGAGGAAGTTGTATGGCCGGAGGCATAGCGATTTGCGGCAGAGTCATCTGTGGAAGTTGTATGGGTTGAAGTGTAGCGGCTTGGGGTTGGTTAACTTGCAAACCTTGGATAGCTTGAGGTGTGTTGAGTGGCGGTGTAGGGATCTGAGGATTTTGTAAAGGCGGAGCCGCCGGAATTTGCGGGACGCTGATTATTACCTGTTGAGCGATCGCTTTATTGTGAAAATTTGGAAGTACGCTAATCATCATCCCCATGGCTGCTGCTGTAACTAGCCCAGAAAAGCGGCTCTTATCTCTAGTAGAGTTGCTGTTAGTCGCCATAGGGATTCCTCCTCGTTGCCAAAAAAGCGATTACCACCTATCTAGACTATCTAATTTACCAAGACTAGCTACACCTCAGGTTGATGATTAATATCTCGGAATCCATAGTAAGCGCCTTTCAGTCCTACCAGAGTGGTAACCTATCTCAGGCTGAATTGATTTGCCGCCAAATTCTTCAGCAGCAACCCGACTCTACTGAAGCGCTGCATTTGCTCGGTATGATTGCTCATCAGGTCGGCAAACTGGAGGAAGCGATTACCTACTATCGGCAGCTTCTCACTCTCATGCCAGACTATGCCCAGGTTTACTACTGCTTGGGTGGAGCCCTGCACGCCTCAGGTCAACTGACAGAGGCACTCGCCTACTACCAACAAGCGATCGCTCTCCAGCCCAATTATGCCGATGCTTATTACGACTTGGGCAATGCCTTCAAAGAGCAAGGCGATTTATCAGCCGCAATTGAACACTATCAACGAGCGATCGCTCTCAATCCCACAGATGCAGAGGCTCATGGCAACTTAGCCAATACTCTTCTAGAACAAGGGCAGATCGAGGCAGCCATTACCCATTACCAACAATCCCTCACCCTCAAACCGGGCGTCCCTGGCATCTACTACAACTTGGGCAATGCCTATCGACAGCAAAATCAACTGGAATCTGCGATCGCACACTTTCGGTGGACTATTGCGCTTGACCCCAACTATACAGATGCCTATTTCCAACTCAGCACAGCTTTGCACCTCTCAGGGCAGCTAGCAGAAGCCATTTTCTACTACCAGCAAGCTATTTTCTTCAACCCAAACTCTTCTGAGAGCTACTACAACCTGGGCAATGCTCTGGTGGCAATGGGCAATTCTGGAGAGGCTATCCTCTCCTATCGCAAGGCTCTAGCTCTAGACTCAAACTACCTGCTTGCCTACATTGAGCTAGGTCGCGCTCTCATCGACCAGTTTCAGCCAGAGGAAGCCACTACTTGCTTCCAACAGGCTCTATCTCTCAATCCAGAGCGTCCTGAAGCTTATTACAACTTAGGAGTAGCGCTGGCGACTCAAAATCAAGTCAATGAAGCCATCGACTATTTCCAAAAAGCCTTACAGTTGAAACCCGATTTTGTTGAAGCCTACTGGCAAAGCCAGCTCATCTTACCTATTTTATACGATACTCCACAGCAGATTCCCCTCTGGCGTCAGCGCTTTTGTCAAGGGCTTAATAACGTAATTCAACAGACTCCTCTAGATACCTTACACCGTAAAAAATATGCTTTAACGCCATTAGAGCAAATTGCCTTCACTTTCTACCTTGGTTATCAAGGTTTTAATGACCGAGGATTGCAACAGAAGTATGGAAACTTTGTCCATCAGATAGTGGCTGCCAACTATCCCCAATGGGTTACCCCTTTGTCGATGCCACCGCTTAGTAACACGGGTAAGATTCGTATTGGCTATCTTTCAGCCCATTTTAGGGCACACACTGTAGGAAAATTAACCATTGGTTGGCTGAAAAACTGTGATAGAGAAAGCTTTGAAATTTATACCTATCATATCGATAATAAAGTCGATTTTATAACTGAAGAATTCCGCTCTTACAGTGATTACTTTTATCATATTCATGGCAACTTAGAGGCAGTTATTCAGCAGGTGAGTACTGACCAATTGCATATTCTGGTGTTTGCAGATATTGGCATGGATGCCCGGACAACTCTACTAGCAGGATTGCGTTTAGCACCCGTGCAATGTATGGCTTGGGGACATCCAATTACTTCGGGATTGCCTACCATTGATTATTTTTTATCCAGCGATTTAATGGAGCCAGAAAATGCTCAGACCCACTATTGCGAGAGGCTAGTTCGTCTCCCTAACATTAGCATTTCTTACGAAAAACCTTCGATTCCTAAACCCAAGAAAACTCGTTCTGATTTTAATCTGCGTGAAGATGCTGTTATTTATCTTTCCTGTCAATCTTCATTTAAGTACTTACCTCAGTTTGATTATATTTTTGCCCAAATTGCTCAACGGGTTCCTCACGCTCAATTTGTTTTCATTTCGTTTCATACCACGACCGTCGCGAAACAATTTCAAATGCGTTTGCAGCGCGCTTTTGCTAACTTAGGGTTAAATAGTGAAGATTACTGTGTGGTTCTACCCAAACAAGATTGGGGAAGTTACTTAAACCTCAATTTAGTTTCAGATATTTTTCTAGATACCTTCAGTTGGTCAGGGGGAAATACAACATTGGAAGCCATTGCCTGTGGTTTACCTGTTGTAACTTGTCCGGGAGAATTTATGCGCTCTCGTCACGCCTATGGAATTTTGCAGATGATGGGAGTGACACAAACCATTGCTCGAAATGAGGCGGAGTATATTGAACTTGCCGTCAGGCTGGGTCAAGATGTTCAGTGGCGTCAAGAGATAGTGCGAAAAATCTACGAACGCCATAGCTGGCTTTACGATGACAGAATCTGTATCACTGCCTTGGAATCCTTGTACAAAGAAGTCGTCCTAGAACCACTGGGCACTAGTGGACGTCCTCAAGGTATCAAAAGTTAGACGCCTATGAACTTTCGCACCAACAACGGAATGAAAATCCCTCTGTGTCCCCCGTTCACCTGCCGAGAGTACACAGCAAAGGAATGAAATTTTCTCTCCCTGTCCCCCCGTCCCCCCGTCTATTTCCCAATTAGGAGGTTTAATTTACCCCGAGCTTCTAGATCAAAAAGATCATCACAACCGCCGATGTGCTGGTCATTAATAAAAATTTGCGGCAATGAACGGCGTCCATGTGACCTTTGAGCCATTCTAGCTCGTGCCACCTCATCCCCATCAATGCAATATTCAGTAAAATGAATTCCCTTTTCCTTCAACAAAGCCTTGGCACGGATACAAAAGGGACAACGGCTCCAGGTATAGATTTCCACATGCGGTTCCATGACATTCTCAAGTGTTAAGTAATATTTCTTAAATTTTAGATCGATGCCAGTTGCTAAACACTAACAAGTCGGTAATTCCTTTAGAGGTTGACTATGATAAATGGATAAGCCTATACTCAGGGTTTATAGGATTACCTGGCTCCGTCTATAATTGCCGGGTTGCATCTCTTCAAAAATCTCTAAGCCTGGCCAATTCATCGACTGGCATGAGTCAACTAAACGTTAGCACAGCTTGAGAATATAAGTATGTTGCTAAACCGGACTACCGCTTGGCCTGTCTTTGAGTTTTAAATTATCCGCCAGTCAAACTCAGTTAGACTCTATTTATGGCTTATCAGCCATTCTTCATGCTAAGTGATCAAAATCACATGTATTTGTTGCATCAAAAGCCCGACAGGTTGGAATTAAAACTGCTAACCTTTTGACAGTAACAGGGATAAAGAGCGTTCGACTCTTCAATCTGTACACTCCTCCAAAGGGATTGGCATTAAGCGTGAAAATTGCGGCAAGAACCCTGACTAGAATAGGATGGCAGATATCCCCCCAAGGGGCAAAGCCATCAATAATTGGCTTGGCAGCTTTGTACCATTCCCTTGCTATGAGCAATTGTAAGGAACCCTCCAGTATCAAACGCTGGTTGTCTGACGCTGGCGTGTTAGAAGCTGATGTGTTTCGCGGCGAACAGAGCCACCGGTTGTGGGCGACTATTGTCTGATACGCGCTAGGTGCATACTACGCCGACTAACGGGCTATCTGGGTAAAAACCTCTCTGTGTTCAGCTATGACTCAACTTTTGTCTACCATAGATGACAACCCTCAGCCTAACGGCGCTTGTCACCTCCGGTAACACTTAATTAATACTTGGATGGAGCTTGAGCATACTAACAAAAATAGACATCCACGCTCCGGCACAGCCTAATTAACCTGGTAAACCTTACTGATGGACTGCCTGAAGAAGCCTGCAAGAAAACACTATGTCTAGAACGCAAAACTTATTCACGATTCAGTTTTGGGGCGTCAGAGGAAGTATCGCCTGTCCGGGCCCGGAGACTGTCCGCTATGGTGGCAACACGCCTTGCATCGAGATGTGTGTTGGTGGCAGTCGTCTGATTTTTGATGGGGGTACGGGTTTACGAGTGCTAGGAGAGTCTCTGTTGTCACAGACTCCCGTGGAAGCTTATATGTTCTTTACTCACTCCCACTGGGACCATATTCAGGGCGTGCCTTTCTTTAGACCTGCGTTTGTAAAAGGCAATTGTTTCCACATCTATGGAGTGCCTGCCCCCAATGGTGCAACCATTGAGAAGCGACTGACTGACCAAATGCTCCACCCAAATTTTCCCGTCCCCCTACGCGTGATGCAGGCAGATTTGCGGTTCAAAGACTTGGAACTTGGAGAGAAGGTGGAAATTGGGGAGATTACGGTCGAAAATGCGCTACTCCATCATCCGGGTGAAGCGGTAGGCTACCGTGTTAACTGGCGAGGCTATTCGGCTGCTTACATTACCGACACGGAACATTTTGAAGACAGGTTAGATAAAAATGTTCTCCATCTGGCGCGTAATGCAGATGTCATGATCTACGACGCCACCTACACCGATGAAGAATACCACTCAAAAGTGTCCAGCAAGCTCGGTTGGGGACATTCCACTTGGCAAGAAGCCATCAAGGTAGCGAAAGCCGCTAACGTGAAGCAATTGGTCATTTTTCACCATGACCCGCTGCACAACGATGATTTTCTGGATCACATCGGTGAGCAGGCTGCTCAGCAGTTTCCTAATACACTGATGGCCTGTGAAGGTCAGATGATTCAGTTAGCGGAGGCTTCTGTTCAAAATCCAGTTACTGTTCGAGAAGCCAAAATTACGGTGTAAGGTATCTCTATGAGTTTGACGACTGAACCACTCTCTAGCCACTCCCCCTGAAATATGTCAAAATGTAAAGCGTGTGGTTCACTTCCTCCCCTGATACTATTTTAACTCCAACCGCTGTAGCTCTGGGTAACTTTGACGGCATTCACCGAGGGCACAGGCAAGTTATTGGGCCGATTTTGCAGGAATCTGGAGCATTTCAATCCATTGCGACGCCATCGGTGATGGATTATCAAAGCCATGTGGATGGCTTGCCATTGTCAAATAGGAAGGAACATTTAGAGCATCCCGTCACACTAGCCAAAGGCCATACATACAGCACAGTCGCGACGTTTTATCCTCATCCGCGTGAATTTTTCTCAGGGCGACGCTGGGATTTCTTGACTCCAAGATCAGAAAAAGTGCAGCAGCTCAGTCTTATGGGGGTCGAACAGTTAGTACTCCTACCCTTCAACCAGGAACTGGCTGCCTTGAGTCCGGAGGATTTTGTCGAAAAGATTTTAGTGCAGCAGTTGCAAGCGACTCACGTCAGTGTGGGAGAAGACTTTCACTTTGGGCATCGGCGAGCTGGGACGGCAAGGGATTTGCAGGCACTCGCATCGGGTTACGGCATTGGGGTCACCATCGTATCGTTACAAATGTGCCAAGGACAGCGTATTAGCAGCTCCAGTATTCGCCAATCGTTACAAGAGGGTAATATTCGCCAAGCCAACCTCCTACTAGGACGACCCTACACCCTTACAGGTGTGGTGGTGAAAGGGCAACAACTGGGCAGAACGATTGGGTTTCCTACCGCTAACCTCCAGCTGCCCCCAGAAAAGTTTCTGCCACGGCATGGCGTCTATTGTGTGCGAGTTCATCACCCTACCCTGCCCTCCCTCGCCTCTTCCCCGTGCGCCGTGATGAATATTGGACACCGCCCCACAGTGAATGGCATAGATGTAACCGTCGAAGTTCACCTGTTAGATTGGTCAGGAGATCTATATGGTCAGACTTTAACGGTGAGTTTGGAGCAGTTTTTGCGACCTGAACAAAAATTTGCTTCCCTAGATGACCTAAAGCGGCAAATTCAGGCGGACTGCGAAGCCGCCAAAGCTTTAGGGTGTCGGGACTAAGTCTAGGATAGAGTCTACAGTCAAAATAGAAAACCTGTGTTTGCGTCGTGAATTGTAGCTGTTACCCCTATGCAAGTTAAAAGTGGAATAGCTGATTAGAAGCAAGAAAAATGGGTCATTGGGAGAATCTACCGAGCATGAGACAACGGATTGAGCTGTTGACGGCCAACTTAGGCCGTACCATCGTCGGCAAAGCGGATGCCATTCAGTTAGTACTTATCGCGCTGCTTGCCGGGGGTCATGCTCTGCTAGAAGATGTCCCTGGTGTTGGTAAAACGTTACTCGCTAAATCACTGGCTCGTTCCATCGCTGGACGGTATCAGCGGATTCAATGCACTCCTGACCTCCTACCAACTGATATCACAGGGACTAATATCTGGAATCAGCGGAGTGGTGAGTTTGAATTTCTGCCAGGGCCAGTGTTTGCTAATATTTTGCTGGCGGATGAGATTAATCGGGCGACACCCCGCACCCAGTCGGCTTTGCTAGAGGTGATGGAGGAGCAACAGGTGACGGTGGATGGCGTTTCTCGTAATGTACCCAAGCCGTTTTTTGTGATTGCGACCCAAAACCCAATTGAGTATCAGGGAACGTTTCCCTTGCCCGAGGCACAGATGGATCGATTCATGCTGTCTTTGAGCTTGGGATATCCCTCTGAATTGGAAGAACTGGAGATGTTGGAACGACATCAAGATGGCATGAGGGTTTCGGAACTCAATCCCTGTATCTCCACAGAAGATGTTTTGGAGTTGCGGAGTCTGTGCAATCAGGTGAAAGTGGAAAAGGCGTTACAACAGTATATTGTTAACTTGGTACGAGCGACACGCTCCTCCGAACAGGTGACGTTGGGAGTCAGTCCTCGTGGTGCTGTTGCTTTACAGCGAACCACTCAAGCACTGGCTTTCCTTGAGGGTCGAGACTATGCTATTCCCGATGATGTCAAGTTTATGGCACCTTATGTCCTGTCCCATCGTCTGATTCCAGCAGGTGGGCGTCGAGCTAAGCCCATTGTTGAGCAGTTGCTCAGCTCGGTGCCAATTCCTTAATATTGTTTTTTTAAGTATGTCAAAGCGTGTGAGGACAAGAATCAGGCGGCACTCGGTGAGGCGATCGCCTTGGATTTTATTATTGTTACTGCTCGCCTGGAGTATCTGCCTAGGATGGGGAATTGCGATCGCGCTAGGAACACCAGAAAAATCACTGGCTCTTGGAGTTCGAGTCCAACCTGGCCTTGTAGCTCAAGCCACTCCAGAAGAAATGGGTACCGTTGACCCTCTTCTACCTCGTTACCAATTGGGAAAAGAACTGTATTTAGAAAACTGCGCTAGTTGCCATGTTGGCTTGCCACCAGAGATTTTGCCCTCAGAAACTTGGCGTCGCCTGCTTTTAGAGCCAGAACAGCATTATGGTCAGCAGTTAAAGCCAATAATCGGGCCCTCGTTGCGCCTCATGTGGGACTACCTACAAACCTACTCGCGTCCCGAACAACCCAAAAGACCAACGCCCTATCGTATCTCTGAATCTCGCTATTTCAAAGCGCTGCATCCACGCGTTAAGTTGCCGCAAACCTTGAACCCAGGTAGTTGTCTCACCTGTCACCCTGGTGCCTCTCAATACAACTACCATCGTCTTACTCCAGAGTGGGAAAACTCGCCTTAAAGAGTTCTTCTGGGAGAGTTAAAAACAGAATACCGCTCTGGTAGATAAGGCAAAGTCATGATGAGCTGAAGGTTTCATTCCCCTGGGAAACCCTTCAGCTCATCTATCTTTAACTTAGGGTAAGTAGCTCTAAGTTAAACAAAATTTGCTGTTTGTAATTAGCACTCTAACGCTTAGATTGCTAATTTTAAATCACTCTATCTTCATCATATCTTAAGATAAATTTTTTAATCAACATCGCTCCAAAGCCCTAGCTGTAAAGTTTGTTTTTATGGCTTTGAGAAAACCCATCAATTCCTCTCCCCGCCTCAGGAATCTCCTATTTGCCCGTAAGCCTAAATGAGTTTTATTAGAGGCCAAACCCCTTCAATGCCGTCTCAATAGCCTCGATCAACTAAATCCTTCTTAGGGTTTACAAAAGATGTGGACTTGAGTTAGATATAAAAAAACAAATCTTTTGGCATACTATTGTCAAACCTTAATTAGCTTAAAAAAGAGAGGGACGTAGGAGTGAAATATACGTTTGAATTCTTAGGGATTTCTCCTGTCTTAGATTTTTTTAATCATCAACAAAAGCTTTTGCAAAACTCTCTATCGATAGGGATTGAATACTTGGGAAGTTATGAATGTACGCTCGATGCTTTCATTGAATCGGTCGAGACTGTTCCCCCCAAGCGAGAGTGGAACATGGATGAGGTGGTGGATACGGTGATTCAATTCTGGGTCAATCACTCAGAACCCATTCGGTATTGGAAAGCACGATTAGACGATGCAGGCCGTAATAATTTATTAGTGGCGCGAGTCGCTGACATCAAGGCATTAAAAGCTGAGTTTGAATTTTTGCTCGATAGAAATGTCTAATCTTAGAGCTCAACTTAGCTAGGGTGTTACGGATAGTTAAGTCAGATAGTCAAGCCGCAGGGTATCTCCTAGACTTTTATCGAGTAGATTCGTTTGCCTTGTGCTTTAACAAGAGTGCAATTGCAAACAAATAATTTGTTTCGCGATCGCGCTTGGCTCAGTGCCACAGGCAAATGCACTCGACGTGAAGGCCAGTCGTTCATGCCAGCTAACTGGGTTGTCAAGACTGTTGGCGTCCGGCTTCAGCAGTACTGAACGCCTCTAAGGAGGAGTACCCTTATGGGTACTGTTAAAGCCTGACAGAGCAAGCAAACTGGATTTGTCAGTGGATCAGGTGATACAGGTATTAGTGAAATTATGAGTAACCCCTTCTTATATGGGATTGCCAGTGGCAAGCTTCCACCCTTTGTTGACGATAAGGCGATCGCTAGCAACAAAGAGGCAGCGCTTGAGTTTCAAAACCGCTTGAGCCATTTTTGGCTGCTTGCCGACCCAGACGGGAAGTGGGGACCGTTATCAGCGCGAGCATTGTCTATCTATAAGTCATTTCGCGGAATTAGTGAACCTGGACTGGGTAAAGCGACTGCCGCATCACTAATCAATACCGACCCTAATACCTTGATTAGAGGCTACAGCCTTGATGGCAGTTGGGCGTCGAGAACATTAATGTGGTATGTTTATCACAATTTTTACTTCAGCACCAATCCAGGGGAAATCAATATTTGTTACTTTCGGGGGTTAAGTCGTAATGGCTCTTGGAACGGCAACGAACCCTTTGTCTTCAATGATCGCCGTGTGGTGTGGAGGGTGCGACAAGCAGGGGATGCCTTAGTACCAGAGTTTGTGGGTAACTGGCTCGCCACTTGTGACCCTGGTGAGTATTACTGGGAAAATCCTATGAATGATAAGGGATGTGCAGACATTAAAGCGTGGCAATATCAGGCTTGGAGTGTGGGTGACCACAACGGACAGAATGCCCTGGTTCAAACGGGAAACATAACGGTACTTCGAGGGCCTGGTCGCATTCCCGACACGGGGAACGACTTTTACGTCGATCAACACACAGTCGGCAAAGGTCAAGATTTCAACTTCGGGGATACGGTTGGAAGGTGGTCGGCGGGATGTATGGTTGGAGCAAGCCGCCGAGAGCACGATGAGGAGTTTATGCGGATAGTGCAAAGCGATCCGCGAGAAAAGGCTAATCCTCGTGTTTACAGGCATTGGACGGCTGTAATCAACGGGAATGATTTTCTAGGCATGTTTCCTGGTTAAGGTTCTTGGGTTTCGCTTAACCTAGGGGCAGATTAGTAGAGTTGACCTGAGCAAAACCACTTCCTCCTGGGAGCTAACCAAACTGCCTGAAGAGTGAATCACTAACACTATTGGGTCGCTAGGAAATACCCCAATCAGAGAAATTAGGCTGCACTTCTGATCAGAGCCATACTAGATTCATTTCTCAGGAGTTTCGTTATGAATACACAACCAGAGGTCGTTAAGCAAAGTGAGGTACTCAATCGACTGGTGCTCGATCGCGGCACGGCTGAAGGAGTAGGGCGTGTAGAGCAACTGTGGCTCAATCCTCAATCTCATCAAGTTGTGGGTTTGACATGCAAATCCGGCTTTCTAGGGAGTAACAAGCGGTCGTTTACTTGGGCGCAAATTGAGGCAATTGGCAACGATAGTATTTTAGTGAACTTTGGCCTGGAGGAAATTGAACCTCAAAAGCCAGAGTCAGTGA
Source organism: Waterburya sp. (assembly GCA_036703055.1). Lineage (GTDB taxonomy): Bacteria > Cyanobacteriota > Cyanobacteriia > Cyanobacteriales > Coleofasciculaceae > DATNPV01. Next base: position 17,808 of record DATNPV010000315.1, on the reverse strand, counting down.
TTGCTTTAATGGGTCATGAGGTGTGGACGGACGCCGGCAATAAAGCTGGCAAGATAGTGGATTATCTGTTTGTTCCTCAAACTGGCGCTGTAGTCAGTTACCTATTTATGTCTAACGGTTGGCGTGGCGTTCTGGATGGGATCTACTTGCTCCCCTCTGCCGCGATCGCTAGTGTTGGGAGTAAACGGGTGATTGTCCCAGATGCGATTGTCCAAGCACCTCAGCAGTATGCGGAGGGATTTAATCAAAAAGTTACCCAAGCCGCGGAGTTTCTCAGGGAAGACTATATGAAAACTCAGAGTGACTTGGAGGCAATCAAGCGCAGCGTTCAAACTATTACGGAGCAGGTCAAGGATACTAGGGAAAAGGTAACAAACATTGCCAAAGAAAAACTGTCTGAGGTGAAAGCCAAGGAACAAGACGTTTCTCAAGCAGATGATACAGTCAAAACTATTGATACAACTGCGGAGCCTCTGCCGAGTACTCCTACCCCTGAGTTACCGGAAAGTAATCATTAAACTATAGCAATTTTCATCTCCAGAGAATACCTATACTGTAGGGGTGAATGGCCGTTCGCCCCTACAAATGTATTGCGCTTAACTAATAACTCTTGTAGTTCAACACCACAGAAATAAAAGACTACTCATCCTTGTCTCCCCAATCTACTAGCGCGGCAAACTTAATTTGCTGGGTTAGGGTAGAGACGACGTAATTTGACCCTTGCATCCTTATTGAGTCGATTTAGCGCTAGCTGAAACTAAATCCGTATAAATACGGTACTCTGTGTCTGTGGTCTTAGCATACCGTGTTGATTCCTCCGTATAATCCACGATGATATCTTTCTTTACATAACTGACAATAGAACACAAAGCTGATTCCTCTCGTGTTGCAATCACTGGAACTGAGTGAGTGCAGTGCGTGATCGCAAACATCGTTTTTTCCAATTGATTTGGGTAATCAGACCCAATAACGCCAAGTTATTCATTTGTGAATTTCTGATTTTCATTGAGAACACAACTTGGTATTATTAGCAAGGATTTACTTTACTGAGCAAAAAATCGACAGTTACCGTCGATGTCCCCATTAAAAACTAAAGAGAGTACACTCTATGAATCCCTTCTCTGAAGAATACTTTGCTAAAGAGCTAGCGCATTACGGCCTGAAAGAAGGCTATAGCAAAAATGGGTTGAGCGTGTGGTTTGACGAGAAAGGAATACCCTTTCTAAAATTTGATGACACAATTTGGATGACTCTTAAACATAAGATTGTTCAAACCCACTATCTCACCATTTCCCGAGCGAAAGGAACTGTTCTAGCTGGAGGATTAGGACTCGGCTATTTCCCTCTCCGAATCGCGGCTAAAGAAAATGTCAACCGCGTTGATGTTTATGAGTTGGATGGGCGTGTTGTTGACTTTTTTAAGGCTCAGTTTAGCGATAGGCCAGAGATGAAGAAGATTAACGTGATGCAAGGGGATTTTAGAGAGCTAGCCTCAGGTCATTACGACTATGCTTTGGTTGATATTTACACTAACCCGATCAGCAGCATGAGCAGAGTTCTGGAAGATTTAGCTCTACTCCAAAGTAAGGTCACGGTATCTCGTATTCAAGTTTGGGGTGAAGAGCTAATTATTAAAGTCGGCAAGGACTATGGATTCAATATTCTCTTAGAAGAGAATGAAAAAAAATACTTTGATTACTGGCATCAAGCTCCTTCCTTCAGTTGTGAGAACTTAAATCAACTGTATCGAGAAGCTCGGTATCAGTTAACTCCTCACAGCATCAAATCTTATTTTTCACTAGTTCAGCGCCCCATCAAGTCCTATTATTTATCTCTGATCAAAAGGGGATTTGCTAAGGGTGTCAATAAAATTTCACGAAAAGTTATTTAATCGTCTCAACTTGAATAGTATGCTGGTGGAGATAAGAAAAGTTAACTTTGCCTCTCTACTCAAGTAGTCAATCCTCTGATATTGTCTAAGCTGTTGCGCCTCTAATTGGTGCATTTCTCGATTGAAAACAACCATCAATCGCCCTCGCCATCCCCTATCTCTTCACCAGCCGCAGGTACAAGTTGTAGGCGCAACAGCTTATCATATCGAGGAAAGCGTTTATGCTTTCGTTTTTGCAAATCCTTGAGCGAAATAGCGCCCAACACTGGGTATCAACGAACTTTATAGGGAACGTCTCAGCAGAAACTTATTCTCACTCAGCCGCCTCTCAGTCACAATTCAATTAGCTGGAGCTTAATATCCAGTTAGTGAACTTGCAAGGGTTGAGTGAATGAATAGGACAGCCGAAGAAAACCGCTTAGAAGAAACACGTAGTAAAAAAGCTCATTGGCGACGTTGGGGGCCCTATTTGAGTGAACGGCAATGGGGAACAGTGCGAGAAGATTACAGCCCCAATGGTACAGCTTGGGATTATTTTAGCCACGATCAAGCTCGTTCCCGTACTTATCGCTGGGGAGAAGATGGAATTGCGGGAATTTGTGATGACCATCAGCAGATTTGTTTTGCGATCGCGCTGTGGAATGGCGAAGACTCAATTCTCAAAGAACGGCTATTTGGGCTAACCGGAAGTGAGGGCAACCACGGAGAAGATGTTAAGGAATATTACTTTTATCTTGACAACACTCCCACCCATTCTTATATGAAATGCCTCTATAAATACCCTCACAGAGCATTTCCTTATTCCCAATTAATCGAAGAAAGCAAGCGCCGAAGTCGGAGAGAACCCGAATTTGAATTACTCGATACGGGTATTTTTAATGATAACGCTTATTTTGATATTTTTGTCGAGTATGCTAAGAATTCACCAGATGATATTTTAATTCAAATTAGTGCAGTCAATCGGGGAACAGAAGCCAAAACATTACATCTTCTACCTACGCTTTGGTTTCGCAATACATGGACATGTGATTCCCGACCCGATAAACCGTATTTACAAGCTGTAAGAACTGAAACAACGGCAAGTGTACTCGAAGCCTTTCATCCAAGTCTTGCTGCCAGATGGCTCTATTGTGAAGGGTCTCCAAAACTGCTATTTACCGAAAACGAAACGAATACTGAACGAATATTTGGCGTTCCTAATGATTCCCCTTATGTTAAAGATGGCATCAACAATTATATTGTGCAGGGCTGGAAAGATGCAGTCAACCCTAATCAGATAGGGACGAAAGCGTCAGTACATTATTTATTAACCATCGAACCTGGAGGAACTCAAATTATTCGGCTCCGCCTGAGTAATAGGGTAGCCATACCTTTAGACGCTGGCTTTGATAAAATCTTGCAAAATCGCAAACAAGAGGCCGATGAATTTTATCAACGAATAGCCCCCTTTCCCCTAACGGAGGATATGCGGACTGTGCAGAGACAAGCGTTTGCAGGAATGTTGTGGAACAAGCAATTTTATTACTATTTTATCGATGAATGGTTGCAAGGCGACCCAACAGCTCCATCGCCACCCAATGAACGCAAACGTGGCAGAAATCACGAGTGGATTCATCTTAATAATGAAGACATTCTGTCAATGCCCGATAAGTGGGAATATCCTTGGTTTGCCGCTTGGGATTTAGCTTTCCATGTCATTCCTTTGGCGGTGATCGACCCAGATTTTGCCAAAATCCAACTCGATTTATTAACGCGGGAATGGTATATGCACCCCAACGGTCAAATTCCGGCGTATGAATGGAGATTTAGTGATGTTAATCCCCCTGTTCATGCTTGGGCAGCTTTGCGTATCTATAAAATAGAGCAAGAAATTTATGGTCGCACCGACCAATCTTTCTTAGAGCGCCTTTTTCAAAAATTGCTGCTTAATTTTACTTGGTGGGTGAACCGTAAAGATGTAGAAGGAAGAAATGTATTTCAGGGAGGATTCTTAGGGTTAGACAACATTGGTGTATTTGACAGAAGTGCTGAATTGCCGACTGGAGGATATATAGACCAGTCGGATGGCACTAGTTGGATGGGAATGTATTGTCTCAATATGCTGGCGATCGCGTTGGAATTATCTAAGTCAAATCCGATTTACGAAGATATTGCCACCAAGTTTTTTGAACATTTTTTGTATATTGCTAATGCGATAAATCATATTGGAGAAACCGATGCTGAATTGTGGGATGAAGAGGATGGCTTTTATTATGATGTTTTGCATCTACCCAATGGGCAGCATTTAAAGTTAAAAGTTCGTTCCATGGTTGGGCTAATCCCACTGTTTGCAGTTGAAACAATAGAGCCGGAAACATTAGCGGCTTTTCCAGCCTTTAAAGAACGGCTGGAATGGTTTATTCACAACCGCCCAACCTTGAGACAAAATGTAGCTTGTATGCAAACCAAGGGGTTGGAGGCTAGAAGATTGTTAGCTATTGTCAATCCAAATAAGCTGAAGCGAATTCTACAACGATTGCTAGATGAAACAGAGTTTTTAGGAGATTATGGCATTCGTTCTGTTTCCAAATTTCATGCTAATCATCCTTATATCTTTAATGTAAATGGTACTCCGCATTGTGTGAATTATGAGCCATCCGAATCGAGTACGGGCCTTTTTGGGGGGAATTCTAACTGGCGTGGGCCGATTTGGTTTCCGGTGAATTATCTGATTATTGAATCCTTGAAAAAATTTCACTCTTACCTAGGAGATGATTTTAAGGTCGAGTGTCCCACCGCTTCAGGGCAGCCAATGACTTTAAAGGAAGTTGCTCTTGAATTATCTCATAGACTGATTCAGATTTTCCTAATAAATTCATCAGCACGCCGTCCCGTTTATGGTGGAACCGAAAAGTTTCAAATCGACCATCATTGGCGGGATTTTATTCTTTTTTATGAATATTTTCACGGTGATAATGGAGCCGGAATTGGCGCGTCTCATCAAACGGGTTGGACGGGTTTAGTTGCTGAACTGATTCAGCAATGGGGAGAAAATAGCGAACGAAATCAATCTGAATCCAACATCAGCAGCTAGCCAAAAGTCGATGCGATTATGATGGGTCAGTAAACGCCTATTATTGGGTAGGGCGATCGCGTCCTACCTCAAGCAGCACTAAATACTGATATGACGACACAAAACCAGAATACTATTAAGCTTGACCAGTTCCTCAAGTGGGTTGGAGCTGTCCAGACAGGCGGTGAAGCGAAACTAATTATTCAAGAAGGCTTTGTAAAAGTGAACGGCGAAACTGAAACTAGACGCGCCAGGAAATTAACAAAAGGAGATTCTGTAATGGTGCAAGGAAAAATCTACAAGGTTGAGTTAAGCTGACGGGGAGCGATATCTATTTCCTTGCTAGATTCACCAATAAATTGCTGGGGTAATTGTACGCTCACTGTTGTACCTTCCTCGGCAGTCGATTGAATAGTAAACTCTCCTCCATGCGCTTCAACAATTCGTTTCACAATCGCTAACCCCAGTCCCGTACCTGAAGGTTTCGTGGAGTAGAAGGGTTCCGTGAGTTTTGGTAAAATCTCTGCTGAGATTGGTAAACCATCATTATGAACCTGAATGCACACTCGATCAGGTGCAAGAGTGTTGTTCACCTGTAATTTAACAATTTCTCCCTCCGGGAGTGCTTCATAAGCATTGCGTACAACGTTAATCAAAACTTGCTTGAGTTTATCCTTGTCACCTCGGATTTTAATAGCCGTGGCGGCTGGGATAAATTTAATTTCGCGTCCCACTGCTTCCGGCATACTGCCAAGCGAGCCCAATATCTTGTCAACAAATTCGTTAATCTCCAGTTCAACGAGCTGTAATGCCTGGGGCTTGGCATAAAGTAAAATCTCTCGTAACAACCGTTCCAGACGGCTCGCTTCGTCCAGCGCTAAACCCAATCTTATCTGTGCTGGCTCGGATAAATCCAATCGTTTAAAGTAATTCAACCCCATCATCACCGTAGTTAGGGGGTTGCGGATTTCATGGACAATCGTAGCAGCAAATTCACCAATGGCAGCTAAACGTTCCTGTTCTACCAGTTTCTCTTGAGCCGCACGTAATTCCTCTGTCCGCTTGGCAACTTCAGCTTCTAAGATGTCATTAAATTGCTGCTGTTGCTGATAGAGATAATAGTTATCAATGGCTGTGGCAGCACGTTCAGCAAATAGTTCCGCAATGCCGACTTCTTGTGCCGCAAACTTGCGCGGTTTCCGGTGAAACGCGCAGATTGTACCAATAACATCCCCTTGGGAGGTGCGTAATGGGACTCCCAAATAAGCCGAATACCCTTCTGGCGCCTTCCCGTAGTCGGTGCAAGTTTTGGCATTTTCTACAATTAGCGATCGCCCAGTTTCCACAACTGTACCCGCTAAGGTACCATGCAAGGCATACGTCCGATCATCCTCACCCTCGCCTAGACTACTTGCCAGTACTTTCTCCTCTCCATCCTGGCAAAAGGTGACAACTGACCAATCTACATTAATTAATTGGCTGACACCACAAGCAATATCGTTGAGATAACTGCTGAGTTTACCCGTGCGACAACTCAAGGACGATAAAATTTCTAGGGTACGCTGCTCTAGCTGCCACTGACGCGATTTAAGGAACCACATAGACGTTCTCTGCCCGATTAGGCAGATCTAAATAGAGAGTACAGGAACTTTCACTAACAGGACATTCCTATGATTCAACAAAATTGAGTCAGACGTGTCTCACTTGTCGGTAATCTAGGTTACATTTACCCGTTCCCATTCATCAAATCATCCAATCAGTTCACCCAACAGCAGATAGACATCCGCCGACCCTACCGCCTAGACTGTGAGAGGTCAACGGTATAGGAACAGGCACTATTGTTGGGTAACACCCCCTAACCCTGGTGCTTGAGTGGTAGTTATGCTGGATAAGCTCATTTGCCAGAATTGCAGACTTTCCAGGTAGTTCTTTTCCTTTTCAGGAACGAGAGGGTAGGTCGTTGAATCTTTAAATTATTCTGTTTGCCACTCCAGTAGGAGAGTACTCTCACGAGCAGTGGACTAGCCAGGATGCAACACTTGCACGGCTGGTAGAGCTGCCTCCTTTGCTGACAATCTTTTGTGAAATTTTAACTATGGCTCAAACTCTTTATGTCAATCCAGCCACCGGTAGTGATAGTGCTGCTGGTAGCCAATCTGCTCCCTTCAAAACCATTAAAAAAGCACTCCAAACCGCCCAAGCTGACACCACGATTCAACTCGCGGCGGGGACTTACAATGCCGCTAGCGGTGAAACCTTTCCTCTGGAAGTTCCCTCTCAAGTTAAGGTAGTTGGGAATGAAGCCAATAAAGGTAATGGCATTTTGATTGAAGGCAGCGGACAGTACAACAGCCGCACTCAAGCCGGTCAAAATGTGACATTCCTACTCAACAATAATTCCGAACTTCGGGGGGTAAGTGTTACCAACCCAGCCAGCCGGGGAAGTGCGGTTTGGGTTGAATCAACCACTCCCACCCTCGCTAACTGTACCTTGACCAAGAGCAAGCGTGAAGGCGTCTTTGCCACCGGCGATGCTAAGCCTGTCATCCTCAATAATGATTTCATTGCCAATGATGGGAATGGCATCTCCATGACACGCAATAGTGCCGGTGAAATCCGAGGAAATACCTGTAAAAATTCTGGGTCTGGTATTAGCATCGATACGACTGCCACGCCTAAAGTGGTGGATAACACCATTACACAGAACCGCTATGGCCTAATCATTTCAGGTGAAGCTAAACCCATACTGCGAAATAATCGGATTGAAAACAATACAGAAGAGGGTTTGACGGTTACCGGCAAGGCTTTACCCGATTTAGGCAAGAACAACGACCCAGGAAACAACACAATCCGCAATAATGGCCAGTTGGATGTAAACAATGCCAGCAGCAATGAGCTGGCTTCCGTCGGCAATGTGCTGAGTGCGGCAAAAGTTAAGGGGCCAATTAGTATTGATGGCATTGCATCGGGTGGCGGCTCAACAGGCGGCTCAACCGGAGGTTCAACTGGCGGTTCAACTGGCGGTTCAACCGGTGGCTCAACCGGTGGCTCAACTGGGGGTTCAACTGGCGGCGGAAATCCCCCTACGACCTTTGCAGATATTCAGAATCATTGGGCAAAGCCCTTCATTCAAGCATTGCTCGATAAAGGATTCATCAGTGGATACAGTGATGGCACATTTAGACCAGATGAAAAGGTGACTCGCGCTCAATTTGCAGCCTTCCTTGTCAAAGCCTTTAACCCTACGGCGAAACGAGATGCTGTGAAATTCACTGATGTCGCTGATGATTTTTGGGCGAAGGATGTGATTCAACAAGCCTATCGAGGTCAATTCATGTCGGGCTTTGATAACAAAACCTTCCGACCCAATGAGAATGTCCAGCGCACTCAAGTGCTGGTATCTCTGGTGAGTGGATTGGGCTTAGGTTCATCGGATACGGCTTTCTTGAAGGCGTATGATGACAGCAACGCTATTCCTGACTATGCCAAGGATAGAGTAGCGACGGCAACGAAAAAGCAAATTGTTGTTAATTACCCGCAGCTTAAGCAACTCAACCCAAACAAAGAGACGACCCGTGCTGAGGTGGCGGCGATGATCTATCAGGCGTTGGTGGATTCAAAGAAGGCGAGTGCGATCAGTTCTCCTTATATCGTTGCCTATACTCCCGATGGAGGCGGTTCTGACCTAGCCTTCACCGATATCCAAGGTCACTGGGCGGCTAATTTTATTAATGCCCTAGCCAAGCAGGGATACATCAGTGGGTTTAAGGATGGTACTTTTAAGCCCGATCAAAAGATGACCCGTGCTGAATATGCAGCGTTGCTGGTTAAAGCGTTCAATCCCAGCCCAAAACGGGATGGCAAGCCATTTAAAGATGTCGCGGATGATTATTGGGCCAAGGATGTGATTCAACAAGCCTATCGCGGTCAATTCCTCTCAGGTTTCGAGGACAATACCTTTAAGCCCAATGACAATACCCAGCGAGTTCAGGTGCTTGTGTCGGTGGTGAATGGGTTAGGTTTATCGGCATCCGATCCCAATGCTTTGAATCTTTACGATGACCGCAACGATATTCCTGACTATGCCAAGGATGAAGTGACGACGGCAACCAAGAAGGAGATTGTGGTGAATTACCCACAACTCAAGCAACTCAAGCCGATTAAAGAGGCTACCCGCGCTGAGGTAGCAGCGATGATTTATCAGGCGTTGGTGGATTCTAATAAGGTGAGTGCTATCGACTCTCCTTATATTGTGTCTGCTTAAGGTGAGTTCGACGGAGGCGAAAAGACCCCTCTCCGTAGCGGGGAGGGGCTTCAAACCCTGAGCATTTCGTGACTCCCCGTTCCCCCATCTCGGTGTTTTCTTTGTTTAATCGAGCTGCTGGTATTTACCTGCTCGCCACAATAATGCGATCGCAAGGACTACCATAGGCGTCAGTACAGCAATCAGCGCGTTAAAGTTAGTGGCGGCAATTCCTAAGCTGGGGCCACCGTACCGAATCAGAACAGAAACTCCAGCAGAGAGAACTAAAACTTTGAGAATAAAGTTGGTCTGAGTACCCATAAACCTGAATTAGTGCAAGTTTCAGCCCTTACCCTAACGCTTTACCTCTACGGCTGCAAAAGTCGCAACATAACTATATTGCTATGTCGCGACAAGTTTGGCAAAATAAAAAGGTAGGAATTAACAGTTCCATCCTCTTATGGGGGGCTCCAAAGGTGGTACACAAAAAAACAGATCCCAAATATGGGTTGTTGAGAGGCCACATCCCAAAAGCGTTACTCAAGCGCTTTAAAAGCTATTGCCTCGACAATGACCTTGACTATAGTCAAGGGCTGGAAGATGTTTTAACAGCATTTTTTAGTCTCCTGGACCAAGGTGAGATTCTGTCAGCTAAGACAGGAAGCATCAGCATTGCGGATTTAATTCGCGGCTGGGACTTGGAAGAGTTAGCACGGTTGAGCGAGGTTCCGATCGAAAACCTGCAAGCCATTTTGGCAGGACAACAACCCACTAATGACGATTTAATCGGGTTGGGGGTCGTCTTATGCAAGGAGCAGGGCGAACCTTGGACAACTGATGAACTCGTTGAAATACGCGATCGCTCCTTTCCTGATGTACCTGATTTCGGCAAAAACCGGGATTCATCAAAGGTATCCTAAGGACGACTTTTGACCGAAGGAAATTACGGACTAAGTCTCCAGAGGTAAAGTCAGCCGCGCTACTACAACTCAGGGTTTGAGTCTAATACAATGGACGAATTGTTTCTTTCAGGGTGCCATCTATCTCTTAGTGAAGACAGCTTTCATATCGAAGCACCTTCACATTTTGCAGCGTATGCGCTTAGGCGCTGTGCTTCAGACTTAGCTATTTCTGCCAAAAAACTCAAGCGTAAAAGAGCGATCATTTCCTGGCCGGGATGCGATCGCCCTTACAGAATTCCAACTTCCATCCTCAGCAATCATAACACCATGACAGCACCACAAGCACAAAATGGCACTTATTTTCTAGGAGCAGATTACCTTCGCGTGACCGATTTTATTCGGGAAAAGCGCGAAGAGGGTCGGATTGTCGTGATTACCTCAATGTGGAACGACATCTGTTTACACACGAATGATTTATTGCAACCAGAACGAGGGATTCTCCAACCTCATCAGTGGGCTGGCTTTAATTATCGGTATTTGTGGCGCGATAGCCAAGATGATTACAATCAGCTGATTGACCGATTAATGCGGGAGCGCTACATTCCTCAGTATCAGTACAAGTTAAGACGACCAGATGGGTCTTTTGCACTTTACGAGACGGATTACTATCTGGTCGAGAATTACCTCAATGTTCCTGTGCGGATTGGTGTGAGCCAAGTCGATGCTTGGCGGCTGCTACCGGAACCGGCTACGAATTAAGCGCGATCGCTTGATTTTTTCATCTATTGCGTTGCAGTAACTCTCCTCTTCTAAGCCTTTCATAAAGAAGCAAGGAGCGACAGAATCCTTTTGTCTCTCAGCAGAAATCTCTGCACTAACATGGCTACGCGCTCTGCGTAGGCCATCCATCACAAGCGTCGGTGATAACCTCATATCCTATTCATTTGCCTTAGCCGTTTAAGCTCTGTAATTGGCAATTAGTAATTACTCATAGTTAATTATTATTTGTTGTTTTTACTGATTAATCGGTCAAAGTCCTGAAAGCAGGAGCAAAATGAATTTGATATCACTTATTACGGTTATCGCCACGCTACAACTACTATTTTTTTGTCAATCAAGGTGCAACTAATAACTATGCACAACCATTCAAAAAAGCCTCAATCTTCGGCTCAATCAAAAGAACAAACTGCCAACGGCTTCATGTCTTCCACTCCACCGGCAGAAGAACAGTCTTCTTCCGCTACACCACAAGGAGAAAGGCATCCCTGCCCTCTTAGCTGCCCTAATCGGCAAACGAGAACTAGAAGAACAGTTGTAGGAGGAGGATATATTTTTGCGTTGATTGTTGCTGCACTTTTGGGAATTCAATCTCTCGATGCTTCTTATAAGCGAGTTAACGGGGAAGAAGATTTTAACTTCGCCACAAAATCACCCCCTTCAGTTATCTTAATTATTGGATTGACCTTAATCGGATTGGGATTGGGCATAGAAATTGATAAAACAACTATTGCATCCAGTACCAAAGAATTAATAAATGGATTTGTTGATTCTTCGAGCAATGAATAAAAGTAACAAATGAAGAATTAACAGGCTCAAAATCTAGAGCAGTTTGGTTCTCTCCTTTTTTAGATAGGCTAAGAGGATTCGAGTGATTTTTAAACTAAATCATGTAACTTTGTATGCTCTAATTTTGGAGTTTTTTACCCGCTGTTGGTAATCACACCTTCAATGGAAAGACCATGGTTCCTACAAAATCCAGCTTCTTGCAACATTGGACTCAGATTCTCAAAGAATGGATCGACGCTGTACTCAATAAAAAGAAAGAACAAGCGGTTAAGCCGAAAATTCTGAGGCGGCGGTCTGGAAAAGGATGTATAATTTTACAGCTAGAGAGAAATACACCGGGAGCCGTCAGCACATGGCGATTTAATTGTGAGCTGCTCAAAGAGCAATCATTACTTCTTACTCTCGATAATATTGCTGATTTAGAAAGACACTTTCAGAGAGCGGAACGTCAAAGAAATCCCGCTAATACTCGCAGAGAAAGTGTCTACTCTCCGAACAAAGTATCATCTCATCGAATTGGTGTAAGCCTAGTTTATCCCCTTAAGCGAACCGAATTTGTTGGGGTGTGGGATGCTAATTTAGTTGACCACTGGGCAACTACACATGCGGAAGATTTTAAAGCAGAGCGATTAATTTTATACATGGCTTTGCGGATTATGAGTTCCTATGAAACAATGCCGGAATTTTTTGAAAGTGAAATCAGATCTAAGGTGTGGTGGGAACAGCGCCTCACTCATATAGGCAAGGGAGAATTTAAGGAAAATCACAACCTCAATCTACTCTTTCTCCCAGAAATCAACAAAATTCTCGAATCCGAATTGCAAACCTTATAAAAGACAAGCAACCCAGCCAGTTATAGGTGCGCTTTCATATACCCAACATAGTTGTCAGGTGGGCATTACCTACGATAACCCCTCCAGCCCTAACAATAAGTCGTTTCTAAGCAATGCCCACCTGACGATTCATTAGATCCCTCTACTTATGCCCCCCGTTGGCTTTGAGGTACAGGAAGTGGCTAACAGACAAGAAGCGATCGCTCTTGGGAAACGTTAGTCGTCCCATGTAATCTGGGTGGCTACCCAGCTACTGATGATGGATGGGTATCAGGCAGCTCAATCGTCTTACTTATCAATGTGGCAGAGAGGAAAGGAAATCAATCAATTTCCTGATAAGCCTTTCGCCGCATTTTGATAACTATGAATTATATGCATAGATTTCTATTAGAGATGAGTTCCGGATTAGACTATCGAAAGATTGGAGTCATCTCTCGTACCAATAGCACTGAATAATACCGTTATGAAGCTGCAAGACTTTCTTGGAAAAGAACTGAAATACACCCCGGAAGCGATCGCGAATGACAAGCAACTCGCTACCCAGATTCAAGTTCAGCTAATCGGTTTAGCACTTTTGGAACCGCCAGCAGATGGAAAGTTTGGCCCCATTTCTGCGGCAGCACTAAAAAGATTCCAAACCTTGATGAAGATTAACGAACCCGAATACCTAGGAGCTGTTACGGCTGAAAAGCTGATTGAAACTAAGGCAGACAACTTACCAATCCCTCCCCTAAAACTTGGTAATGACTTAGCCAGTCGTATTGTCAAGTATATGCAGCTTAAAAAATACGAAATTTTTCAGGGGATTAGAGAGTACAATATTGTTTATGTAGAAGGGATGAATGCTGACGCGACTCTCAATGATGACCGCCCTAACTATTTCAATGATCGCCGGATAGTACTTCAGATTATCGATGGTGTTCCTGTCATTGTCGGCAATTGGGAAGCCACGACCGAACCTGGATACCGTTACACCGAGAATCCGATGAATCCTGATATTGGAGCCGCTAGAATTAAGTTCGGTCAATACAAAGCATGGCAAGTCGGGATTCATGGTACCGCTGACCGTCATGAAGCCCTTGTACAAACGGGTGGTGAGATTACCGTGTACCGGGATCTAAACAAAGATTACCAACGTGTTGGTGATAAGGAAGATACAGGGTACTTTGCGATCAATCAGCACTGGGGTTATGACCTCCCATACAACAATGTCTACTATGCTAGTGCGGGTTGCTTAGTCGGGCGCGCTCGTGACGGACATCGGGAATTTATGAGCCTGATTAAAAAAGACCGACGCTATCAGTTAAATAACCGCTACATCTTTTACACGACGGTTATTTACGGACAAGATCTCCTGAAGGAAACTGGCGGAATATCAGAGCCATTGCAACTTTTGAAGGAAGGTTCTAGTGGCCCACTCGTTAAGCAACTTCAGCAACGTTTGAAAGAAAAGGGATTTAACCCTGGAGATATAGATGGTGTCTTTGGTTTAGGCACAAAAGAAGCTGTCAGAGCGTTTCAGAAGGCGAATAATTTAGAACCGGATGGGCTTGTTGGTGCGCAAACTTGGAATGCCTTGGGTATGAGCTAATTACTCAGTTGCATCGATTCATCGTAGGATTCAGGGGCAGGAGTCTCCGAGTTAAGGGAAATCCCTAACGACTGACGCCCCTGAATTTTCACGTTAGGGTAAAGGTATAAAAAGCTGAAGTTGAGCAACTTCGATCGCCAATCTCCGATTCTCTAACCTCGATGAAAGACCCTGACCCTATAGAAAATCAAGACCTTCAGCGTTTGCAGTTGTTTGTATACTTAATTCCAGTCTTTGGCTTTTTCCCAGCACTGTGGACGCTTTACCGCCGTCAAGGAACACGGGATCAACAAGCGGTGAGCCGATTGTCCGTTACGTTGGCCTTAGGTTGGCTGCTCGGCTACATCGTATTATCAGCAGGAGCTGGGGCACAAATTTCTGAGTTCTGGACGCTGCGCCTGTTATTCACCAATACTCTGCTAACGTCTGGCTATTTTGTGGTGAGTCTTGGGCTGATGGTGCGGATCTGGCAACGCAAGCCACCTCGCCTGCCTGGGATTAGTCGCATCGCAGAGGAAACCGTGCGCAAGCATTTATCCTAATTCAAGATTTCGGCTTATCGGTCTTGCCGCTGAGCCTGGAAGCAGTGTTTAATTACTGTCTTAACTGATTGTGCGAAACTCAGTTTGGGATTTACCGGGTTTTGCCGCAAACTGTTAGAAAAACTGCTATGAGTGTTTTTTGTTAAACACTTGATAGTCAGACTCAGGGTGAAGCATTAGTGCGTCGGTGAGTTATCTTCAGAAACTCTCATCCCTATTTATGTGTGTGTGAGGAAGCTAAGTGCGAGCGCGAAAATTTGATGAAAACCCCCATGCGGGGCAGAACAAGGATAACCCCGTTCAGAAAAAGCATGTCAAGGGCAAGTCCGGACCTTGGCTTTGGGTGTGGTTGGGCTTTACCGGTGTGGCAATGTTGTCGGCGACGGCGGGCGCTCTGGTGGCGGTATCACTGGCTAGTACGCCGTTTCTGCAAAGTCGCCTCCGTCCTGATGATGCAGCCATGTTTACCAAGGGCGGAAGTATTGCGAGTGGCAGTCTACGGTTACCAGAGTTGACTCGACCCGTCAATATTTTAGTGTTAGGAACCAAAGTTCTTGCCTCTGATCTCGATTCAGGAGAAACAAAAAAGCCTGGATACGAGTTGGTCAACTCCTTTGAGGGGCCTACCGATACAATGCTCCTACTGCGGTTTGACCCGGAAAAGAAGAAATTAACAGCTCTCTCTATTCCTCGCGATACTCGCACTTATCTGGAAGGGCACGGCGTCACCAAAATCAATGCCGCCAATGCCCATGGGGGACCAGCCCTAACGGCAAAAACGGTTAGTGAGTTACTTAATGGTGTCGGCATTGACCGTTATATCCGAGTCAATGTTCAGGGGGTACAAAGCCTAGTTGATGCTTTAGGCGGCGTCACCGTGTATGTCTCTCAAGACATGAAGTATAAAGACGATTCTCAACACCTTTACATCGACCTCAAGCAAGGCCAACAACATCTAGATGGTAATAAAGCTCTACAGCTTTTGCGATTTCGCTATGACAAGAATGGTGATATTGGTCGGGTACAGCGGCAGCAAATGCTCATGAGAGCCATGATGGAACAGACGCTTAATCCCGCCACTGTGGCTCGACTGCCGCAGATTCTCTCAGTCATTCAGTCTCACATTGACACCAACTTAAGTGTCGAAGAAATCGCTGCTTTGGCAGGCTTTGGGGTTCAGATCAATCGATCGAATGTACAGATGCTAATGGTACCGGGTGATTTTAACGGCAATGGGCGGCATGATGTGAGTTACTGGTTACCAGACAAGCGCCGGATTCAGAGAATGGTAGCTCAGCACTTTGACCAAGGATATCAAGGATATAGTGATACTCGTGGCGTTGACCCAGCCGTTATGCGGATAGCAATTCAAGATAGCACAGGTCAGCCAGAAGCTGTTCAATCCATGCTCAAACGTTTGCAAAAGGCTGGCTACCGCAATATTTCGGTGGAAAATTCTTGGAAGGAACCGCTGCGAGTGACTCGTATTGTGGCTCAACAGGGAGACAATGATAGTGCCACTGGCATCCGCCATCAGTTGGGATTTGGCGAGGTGCGTGTTGAAAGTACTGGTAGTCTCAGTTCGGATGTCACGATTCAGCTGGGTCAAGATTGGCTACACAGAGAAGCTTCTTCTAGCAAGCAGATTTCTCCGTTCTAGGCGCGGCCTTTCGCTAGACACTCTATAGTCGTTTCAATTAAGTCTAACAAAATCATTCACAGGGGCATAATAATGGCATGTCCCTTTTTTTGTTCTCTGCTGTACCGACAATTTTCGGAAATATTCAGTATTGTTCTTTTTTACTGCCCTCAGTGGCTTTGTTTTCGCCACATTTTTAGGTTAAGTGAACAAAGCGACACAAATGGTTAGAAAAGCAATTGAATAAGTAGAGTTGCGTATGGATTACAGCGCATTTCATGAGAGAGCGATCGCGCTTTTTCTCAAGCAGCAAAAATTGCCCCATCGCCGAATGTTGCAACAGTGTAAGCTGGGGCTTCAAGGAATGGAGTTAGTGATTGAGTGCCCCGATCCGTTAACGGGACATGCTCTGTGGCTGCGGCGTACTCATATCGCTAAGTCAGCGCCTAAGTTAGGATTAACATCCATACGGTTTAGATAACACCGAAGACGGGTTAGGCGTCAACCCTAGAATGCGTCCAAATCCAATCTTGCAAAATCGGATTGACAATTTCTGGTGCTTCATCTTGGGGGCAATGACCCACTCCTTCTAAGGGAATAAACTTTTCTACCGCAGGATACTCTGCCAACTCTCGCCCCAAGTCCACAGGTTCCCAGGGGTCTTCTGTTCCCCACAAAAATATGGCAGGACAGGATAGAAGGGGTAAAAGGTCTTCCGGGAGTGGGCCTTGAGAGTAGCGTGTGAATGCGACAAACACATCAACTGCCCCAATATCTGTGGCGGGTGCCATTAGGAGATCGATCAGTTCGTCGGACACGGCCTCGGGATTTCGGTAGGCTTGTAACAGGATTTTGCGTACAACCTTTGGCTTGGCAAGTTGGCCGAAAAATAACTGACCGATCCACTTAATATTGAGTAACCATTGCACCGCTGGCGCCCCCACACGCCGATGCCAGGGCAAGTTAACCCGTTTGCGGTCATGCAGTAACCGCAGGGAACAGTTGAGCATCGCTACCCCTAAGGCGATATCGGGATGATCGACCGCCGCTTGCATGGCAACAATACAGCCAATGGAATTACCTACCAAAAAAGCGGGGCCGCCCACAACGTCCCGACAGAAGTCCGCAACTTGCTGCCCCCAAGTTTCAAAGGTGTACTCCATCTCAAACGCTGGTTTGGGCTTGGCAGATGCTCCAAAACCAATCAAATCAATGGCATAACACCGACAGGTTTCCCCCAGTACAGGTAAGTTTTTGCGCCAGTGCCCGGAGGACGCGCCAAAGCCATGCACCATGACAACGGCTGGCCCTTGGTCGCCTTGGACTTGGTAACCGATGGAGAATCCCCGCCAAGTCCAGATTTTCGTCTGAGTGTTCGTCTCGAACGGGCTGCTGGAAGAAGAAAAAGTCATGGAAGATGAATGTGCCTTAGCGTAGAGTCAGTTTATCGCATTACTTTCCCTCTTTATATGTTGTAACAAACAATCAGAAATGAGCCTCTGAACCCCGTCAACGCACTTCTGAACTCCATTAAAGAGGTTCTGAGCTT
>DATNPV010000310.1:0-27813 GCA_036703055.1 Waterburya sp. | reverse complement strand
TCAGTTAGATAGCCTCAGCCAGCAGTTTAATACTCGACCCGAAACCCCAGCGATCGCACACCTGACCGAACAGGTGGAGGCTTTAACGCAGCATCTCGATCATGCGCCAGCATCCCAAGCCGTTGACCCAATCGTTTTTGAGCAAACCATTACAGAGATTGCCACTCATTTAAGCGCTCTAGAACTACGCCTGGATAATCTACCCACTTCACCAGCGGTTCAATCTCCTCTAGAAGAGGTCGCTACTCAACAGCTCCAACAGCAACAAAACACTACAGCTTCATCTGTTAATGGGCTGTCTTCACCAACTCTGGAAGAACCGAAGCCCAGTGTAGAAGAGGTTGCTAGCACAGGCATTCAGGGTCAACTGGAGTCTCTCAACCAACAGTTCCGTTCTCGGGCTGAAACCCAAGCCATTAAGGACGTTGAAAGAGCCATTACACAACTGACAGAACATCGAGAGGCGATCGCTTTTTGTATTGAGCATTTATCGGCTCCCGATAGCGTCAACCAAGCGATCGCAGACATCCAACAACAACTAGACACCCTCAACCAACAGTTCCGTTCTCGGCCTGAAACCGAAGCGATTGAGCAGTTGGAGGGCGCGATCGCGCAGTTTGTAGAAATTAGCCGCAGTGGGGACGAGGAAGCGATCGAAGACCTGAATTTCCAGATAGACGCAATGGTCTTGTGTCTGGATAATCTTCCTGGTCCCTTACAGCTTGACTTGGGTGGAGTCGAGCAGGCGATGGCTAACATCGATCATCAGTTGAATAATACGGCAATCAGTTCTGTGAAAAACACATCTGCTGCCTCAGACGCCGACCTCTGGGGCAAGGCAGATCCTATGAACCAACCGTCTAGTCTGCGACTAGAGGCACAAGCTGTTGAGCCGTTAGAAAAAGCGATTACACAGCTTAAGGAGGAACTGAACGCCGCCATCTCGTATTTGGAAAATCTACCCGATCCCCAAGATACCGACCTCTGGGGAGACGAGGATGACATTTCCCAATTGCAGTGGTAAGTATCTCGCCCAGAAATTACGGCCTGTCAATCTTGAATTAGCACTACTCAGTTACCAGTGGCTCAGGTTTTACTGACTCATTGGTAACTTTTTTCATCTTTGACTCAAAAAGACGTGAGTGCGATCCCGTGAAGTTCTAGAGGCTTGCCAGAACCTTCCCGCAGCATTCGTTAGCTGGAACCGCTTCCATGATTTTTTTCGGGTTGGGTAGATGCAGAGCATCCATCAACTCAATAAATTGCTCCCGATTTCGTCCCGTGAAGCGGCGATTCCATTGCTTTTCTTCCCTAATTGTGGAGACGGTGTGTCCTTGATAGTCGTGACCTGGATAAACAAATGTTTCATCCGGCAAGGTAAAGAGTCGCTGTCTTACCGAGTCATATAAAATACTTGCATCTCCACTTTGAAAATCTGTGCGTCCGCAACCTCGAATAAGCAAGGCATCTCCCGTCAATACTCGGTCACCGTTTACTAAATAAGCCATGTGACAATCCGTATGACCAGGAGTTGCGATCGCTTCAATCGTGACTGCACCCAATTGCAAACGCTCACGATCCCGAATATAACGGTCTGCACAGGTAGCGTGAGCCTTTTCAGGAACGATTCCCCGACAACCTGTAGCTTCCCGAAGTTGACTCGTTCCCGTAATGTGGTCAGCATGAATGTGGGTTTCCAAGCAATAGTGCAGGGTGAGTCCCAATTCTTGTAGAAGCTTGAGGTCACGTTCCACCTGCTCTACTACAGGATCGACTAATATAGCCTCTTGAGTCGTTGGGTCGGCAATCAGGTAAGTATAGGTATTCGAGGCTTGATCAAAAAGCTGGCGAAATAACATAGTGCTGTCCTCCAGGCTGAGAAGGTTGAGGCGTTCCTGGACTGATCTAGCAGACGTGGCTAGTTCCTACTATATTACTATATAGTAATATCATGGATGTCAGTAGTCTATTAAAATTCACAATCCATGTCTCAGGTTTCTCCGACTGCCTTGGCTCACATTGCTGACTACTTTAAGGTTTTGTCTGAAGTCAGTCGGCTTCAGATTTTGTGCTGCCTGAAGGAGCGTTCAAAAAATGTCACAGATATTATTGCAGCAACTGGACTGGGACAGGCGAATGTCTCTAAACACTTAAAAATCTTGACCCAGGCGGGCATTGTGACCCGTAAACCTCAAGGAGTCGCCGTTTTCTATGAGATTGCTGACTCCACAATATTTGAGTTGTGTGAGGCCGTGTGTAATCAACTTGCTTTCCAACTAGAGGAAAAGCCTCAACAATTGGAAATACTAGAAGGCTTCAAAAATCTATAGTTCGCTAGAATTTGCCTGACCTATTTAGGAGCTAGCCACTTGTGATAAGTGTGAGGAATCTTTAATTACGATAAGGAGAATCTAACCATGGAAATTAAAGCAATCCCCATAGAAATTCCCGAAGGTTGTAATATTATCATCGGTCACAGCCATTTTATTAAGACGGTTGAAGACTTGCATGAGATTATGGTCGGAACTTCAACCCAAGTTAAATTTGGCCTAGCATTTTGTGAGGCATCTGGCCCTTGTTTAATCCGGGTTTCAGGCAATGACGAGAGTCTTCAAAGTGTGGCGACGCAGAATGCACAAGCGATCGCAGCGGGACATAGCTTCAATATTGTATTGAGAGAAGCGTTTCCGATTAATTTTCTCAATGCCATCAAGCAATGTCCTGAAGTTTGCACGATCCATTGCGCAACGGCGAATCCTATAGAAGTGATTGTTGCTGAAACTCAACAAGGACGTGGAATTATCGGTGTTATAGATGGCTTTTCACCCAAAGGTGTGGAAGCACCAGAAAACGTAACAGCCCGGAAGGATTTGCTACGCCAATTTGGCTACAAGCTATAGCAAAAGACAGAGAACTCCAGTGTTTTTATGGAGGAGGGATGCATATTGACGAGTCTTGGTTCCATGATTTGGAGAGAGTCAAGAATTGCCCTGGCGACTGCTATATAAAGGCACTAACAAGGATGAAGTGTAAAGGATAGAAGATGAGAAAACTTAGAAAACGAAAGGAGAACTTCATCCTTCAGTTGACTTTTTAAAGCCCTGCTGGAGGGACTACGGGAACATAAGGCATCGCAAAAAAACCTCGTACATTTTTGGTTTGATTGCCGATTTTTTGGGTACATCTGAACCCAAGAACTGTTCTTTTGCGGGGAGGAACACCAGGAATTAATGTAGTGCCAACTGGTACTCTTTCAACCCGAATGAATATATCATCTCTTAAAGGATAATTCGGGTCACAGATATTAATATCAATCGTGGTCGGTGAAATTTCCGAGTAGCTATAGGCCAAAACTTGGTGATTGTTCCAAATTTCCATGCTACTACGACCCGTCACATAAATTAAGCCCAGTACGACCGCATTCCCATCATCTAACTTGGCACGAATTTCTTCAAATTCATCATAGGTTCGTTTTTGCACGCCAAGGATTGTGTTATCAGGTAGTATCATCCATTGGGCAAACTTAGCCACATACTCACCCAACGCCCCAAACGTATCGACTTGCCGTCGATAGAGATACCGATGCAAAGGTGAGCCTTGTGCTGGCACAGTGGTATCAGCTGGGATACTTCTCCCTGCCAGCACAAAGTCATATACCGCAGAAGACATTCCCCCGCAAAGACCATAGGCTTTACCCACCGATGACAACCCTGGTAAATTAGGAATGGAAAAGGGTAATGGATAGCCAGCGAAGTTGTTAACAAACTTGAACCCATGTACCGAGGGTGTGAAGTCTAATGCGGGAA
The DNA here is from genome assembly GCA_036703055.1 of Waterburya sp. Lineage (GTDB taxonomy): Bacteria > Cyanobacteriota > Cyanobacteriia > Cyanobacteriales > Coleofasciculaceae > DATNPV01. Next base: position 24,007 of record DATNPV010000310.1, on the reverse strand, counting down.
GTTCTGGCAGCCGGAACTCTGTTTGAAACGGCATCAGAAACGCTGTAAAAACACAGCGCCGACCGTTAAAGGTGTAGCGGAACTCCAAATAAGGTAGATAAATATCTGTAATATCAGCGAGGCGTCGTGCGCCAGTAATGAGGTTCAAGTCCCAAGGTACGTTGACGGATTCTTGAGTACTAATGGTGTTGGAGTCAAGGTAGCGAGAAGGTTCATAACAAACGGTAAAATTCCCTTGGCTATCAGAACGTCCTGGTTCAACCGTCAGATCATCATCCCCTTTTCCCGGTTCATCCTTATCGAAAACACGAACCAAAACGTTTTGTGCCGGATGACCATTGGCAAAAAGAATTCTTCCTGTGAATTTTTCAGTCATCGTTTACTGCTGTGAAATTTTAGAGCTTTCAGTTAGACTTTGATGTCATCAAGTACAGGCACAATACAGGTATTTGCGCCATCAATCCTAATTCTGTAAAAATTATTTTTATGTTTATAGCGATTCTCGTATCTATGAGGTCATCTAACTTTCTTGCCTATTCCCCATTCCCAATTCCCGAAAACCCAGAATTTTGTACCTCATCCCAAAGAGAACCCCTATATTTATTAGTATAAAGAGTTGCGTTCCTGCCTAATCCTTATTTAGATCTCTGGTTTTTGTGATTCAAATCACTCATGAACCGCGACAGAATTGAGGGAGTAAAGGGTTATTCAGAGCGAGATAAGTCTGAGTTGAACGGTTGCCCTAAGTCAAAATGCTTCACAATTTGCTGAGGATTGCCAATCACTACAACACCGGGAGGAACAGACTTACGGACAATGCATCCCAAACCCACGGCACTGTCTGCTCCAATGTGTACCCCTTTCATGACTGTAGCTCTGGCTCCAACCCACACATTTCGCTCAATCACAATTGGGGCTGAAACTTTAGGCCCTGGAGGGCAGTGACGCAGGTGCGGTTCCAGGTTGTGATAATCGCTATCGGCAATGGCGCAGTCAGAAATTAGGCAATCATCCCCAATCGTAATGGAGCGCTCACAGCCGATCCAAGGGCCATTCAGGGACACGTTACTGCCAATGGTGACTGTACCTGAACCATAGATTAAGACACGTTTACCCAGACGGCTTCCAGGACCAATGATCACCTTAACTTTACCATTAACCTGCAAGGAGCCTGTGATTCGTACGCCTTTAGCCAGCAACACATTCGGGTATCGCCACCGATAGAATAGTCGCTTGGCTTCAAAATAGAAGTTGGCTAAATCCTTAAGAACGGGATGATTGAGCGGCGGCATAGCACTACGTTAAACGGTTGTTGGGTGAATTGACGGAACTGCCATTGGCAGCAAAACGCAGCAAGACCAAAGAGTAGGGATTTAACGTCAACGGTTGTTGCTCCAACGTGGCTGTAGCGAGAGTGGTACTCTTTAAGCCAGTGGCTTCAAGGGATAACATCAATAGGCTGTTGGGTTTTGCAGCCATCTGCGTCGCCTGAACGCTGAGGCTAGCCAGTCCAGCGGACTTATTAATCAGCAAGAGTGAGCGTCCCCCATCAGCTTGCCAGACTGCCATGGCTTCTACAAAGGGATGGTCACTGTCGGTGCGTATCACTTTGCCGGTTAAGTATTTGATACCCCAGGCGAACACAGTGGCAGCGGGCCGTAGATTGTTTTGGGGGTCGATCAGACCGTAAACTCCATCCTTAAGATGCCATGAGGTCGCCATGTCAATGCCGGCATCCGCCAGATTTTTGTGTACCGAAGCAAACCAGACTGCTCCAACGTGGGTATTCTGGCGGTTTTCACCCGATTGCCAGTTGTAGTTGATGTTATATTCCCCTAGCAGTAGCGGTACGCGGCGGTTGGGAATGGACTGCGTCGCTAGTTTCCGAAACTCCTGTACCTGCGTTTTATAGTTCGGTGTGTAGGACATCAAGGTGTCGGTGGAGGCGTTGGCATCACCACTGCCATAACGATGCCAAGAGATGAAGTCTACATTGGATTTGCACGCCTCCAGAAAGGCAGCGAGTCGTTTGGGTTCGTCCCAAGTCAGCACTGGACCCCCCACTTTAATCTGGGAGTCTTGACGCTTCATTGCTGTCGCTGCCTTGTTGTAAATTTTCCACAACTCGTCGAGTTTACCTGCTTTTTCGTAACGAACATCTTGTTCGTTTAACGGTTCCCAGTAAACCACCTTTCGCTGCTGACGTCGGTTGAGAATCTCCACCAATTGAGCACAAAAAGCGGCGTAGTTGTCGTACTCAGAAGAGTCTAGTAGACCGTCTTGAGATTGGCGCATCCAGTTAGGCCAACCCGGAATGTTCTGAATAATCGTCGCTCGTTGGATATAGGAGACATCGTAACCCGCTTTAATCTTGGCCTCATCCCAAGTTTTGGTGGTAGGGTTAGTCCAGCGATCGCTTAATCCTGCATAGTGAATCCGAATTAACTTAATACCCAGTTCAGCCAAACGACTCGGGTAAACTCGGTCAGCCGCAGCTTCTGCCTTAGTGATTTCGTAGTCGTTGGAGCCAAACGTGAAGGGAGTGGTTTGAGCCACGGTATTGGCCCAATCTACGCTGACTTTTGCGGTAATGGAATTGGTAGACGATGGATTAGGGGCGGATAAGCCTGGATTGTCTCCCATAATCTTAGTCAAGATGCGGCGTTGGCAACTTGTATCGAACACCTGAGCTAACGCAGCGCCCGATACGGCTAACTTAAGCATGACTCTACGTCGCATAGCTCAGGAATTCACTAAAGACTCATTAGAGCGATACGGATAGGCTTTTGAGTTGGCCTCCACACCATTGATGACTAAACCCAAGATTTTGGCACGGTGCTGATCCAGTTGATCGAGGCTCTCATTGACTGAGTTACTGTAGCTCGTGCCAGGTCGGACAACAAACAATACGTTGGGGACGACATTAGCCATTAGGGCCGTTTCACTCGTCAGACTGACAGGAGCGCTGTCCACTAAGACGTAGTCATAGTTATCCGCAGACTCAGCAACAGCCAGACTCTGCTCAAATCGTCCCCGCCTCACCAGCTCAACAATCTTGCCTTGTTTGGGCGAGGTTGGCAGCAAATCTAGACTCGGTTCTATCGACACGGGCTGCTGAATTTCGTTGGCGAAGCGGAGCGCGTCAGCAGACTCCACTTCCCGACCATAACCCAAGCGTCTGCTCAGTTCCGCTTTCCGGAAATCTCCATCGACGACCAGTACCCGGAAGCCTAAATCTGCCAAGGCTCTAGCTAGCCCTAGGGTTACAGTTGTTTTCCCTTCCCCCGTAATCGCACTAGTGATTAACAAGCGGCGATCATTGAGGGGTTGTAAGCTAATCGCGGAGGCCAGTCGCTGAAACTCAACCTCTGTTTCCGTACCCACTTTCCAGCTGAGGTCAGAATGCCTGAGTCGAGGAATACGTACCACAATGGCGAACTTGATGGACTGGAGGTCTTTGGGACTCAACAAAGGATTGCGACTTTCGAGGAGAAGCACTAGGGCAATGCTGCCGATAATCGATGCCATCAGGCCGCTCAGTACAGTGATTGACCGCTTGGGGCCCGAAGGCTTGGAGTCAACCTTGGCAGGGTCGAGTACCTGCACATTGGGGTAAGCATCAAAGGCATCAATATTGTTTTGCTGGACCTGGGCAACCAAACCTTTGTAAACCCCTTCAGTGACATCAACCTGTCGTTGCAATTCCAACAAGCGAGCCTGATTTCCAGGAAGGGACTTTAAGGCAGCATTCAGTTTGTCAATCTCTCGTTGTAGTTGCTCCGCTTGTCGCCGCTGTCCACTGGCTTCACTCTCTGCTAAAACGAGTTGCTGGATTAACGTGGCTCGTCCATCAGTACCACTAGTCACTGTGGTATCTACTCGCGTACCAGCCGCCGCTTGAGCAATGTAATTCTGAAGTTTACCCTGCAACTCATTGCGTTCGGAGAGCAGTTTTTGTACGGTAGGATGATTATCCGTAAAGGTCGCTCTCACCTTCACCAAATTAGCATCTACTTCCGCGAGTTTGTTGCGAACAAACTGGTAGTTTTGGTTCTCACCCAACCCTAGTGAACGGATGGCCTGGTTCGGTGTCAAACTTAAGCGAGTCGATAAAACGTTGACTCGATTGTCACCTGCTTGAGCTTGAGCGAGTGCCTGTGCCTGCACGGTGGTCAGATTGTTGATGGAGGTGACAATTCCTTGGGTTTGTGCTTCGCTGTTGACCAAGCCTGTGGATTGCTTAAACCGTGCTAACGCCATTTGCGCCTGACTCAATCGTTCCTTCGCTTGATTGAGCTCTTTCTGACTAAATTGCTTGCGAGATACACTATCAGCTTGCCGCAATTCATTCAGGCGCTGTTGATACACTTGGAGTAGGCTGTTTGCTCGCCCTCGTGCTAATTCTGGCGTCGAACCACTAACCGCTAGCGAGATGATAGTAGATTGCTCCTGAGGCGTTGCTTTGAATAATCGCTTGTAGTTAACAAGCCTGGAAAACTGGTTTTTCTCTGGGTCAGAGGCCAACACCCGTTCTAGTAATGCATCGCTAGTGAGAATCGACGTCTGCACTTTCAGAGGATTTACTTCCGTAGAAAAGCCAGGTTCGGCATTTTTGAGGGAACCCAGCGTTCCTAAATTGGCATCTAGATTGCCAGTTTTATTAGGCAGGATGAGCTGTGCCGTAGCCGTCCAAACTTTGGGAGACGTTGCCAACTTGCCAATGGTGGCTGCAAGCACAAGCAAATTCAAAATGAATAAAGATTTCCAGTGTCTAGTGGCAATTGCAGCGACTTTACCCATGAATTATAGATACCAAAAGATGCTTCTAAAGGTCTAACAACGTTAATTACCCTCATTAGTGAGATTAGAGAAATTACAAACGTTTTTCATCTACAATTTGATAGAACTTTTTCCGCGCTTCAGTATCTCCTGCTAACTGTTCCCAGCTTGTTATAGAACCATCGGGTGGCTGAATTTCTGAGAGAATGGCACCCAACCAGACAAAGAAGAACCAAAAATACACGGTCATCCAGGTTAAGGGTGTTGCATTACACAATAGGTACAACGCTACTAAGCTAGCAAATGCCCGCTTGCACAGTGGGTTACCCCGAACGGCTAGCCCCCAGAAGCTCCACAGTGTTAAGGCTAAAGCAGCAATAAATACGATGAAACCGACAATTCCATGTAAATAAAGAACTGAAGCATAAGTTGAGAAAGACCCTAAAGCAATGTTGTAGGTATACCATTTGACTGAACCTTGGATGATTCCCCACCCGACCCAAGGTGATTCTTGCCAAGCCTCAAGCGTTTTGCGAACGACGAGTTCGCGGTCTTTCGATGACTCAGCGCGAGCACCATTAAAAATTTCCATGGGTTTGGCGATTAACTGACTTAAGGTCAGCCCCAAAAGAGCACAAAGTAATGAGGTGAAGGATGCGCCCCAGAGAGAGCCTTGACGAGCCCATCGACTGCGGAAGCAGGCCGTAATCAACAGGGCTATGGGGAAAGTAACCCAGGCTAGACGACTCTGACTAATTAGCAGAGAAACTAAGCAACCGGCTAAAGCCCATCTGCGCAGGCGACGGTCGGTTTCACCTAAGCAGATAAAGAAACATAGAATGGTGCAGACTCCTACGATGGGTGGGTCTGGCGTGTATAGGACTGTCCTGGGTAAAGGAATGCCAAAGAAAGGCTGAAACGCTGCAAATGTGACTTTCAGACTCAGTTTATCCCCTGGAAGCAAGCGTGCTAGTGGCGGAAGGAAACCAGACTGACCAATCCTGAGGAAAAGCATTGCCAATTCAATCGCAATGGTCACTAAATAGCCGGTTGTCATCCAAGCAACGGCACGCGTCACCACGCGAACCCTGATCTGATTCCAAAAGGGTAATGCTAGACAGACAAAGATTAAGAAATAGCTCTTGACAAACGTGACTACGAATGCAGCCGTTTTCTGCATTTCAAATCCTATGCTACCCAGACCAATGATGGCAGTCCAAGCCATGACCAGAGCCATCGCCAACCACGCCCACACGCTGGCTGGGAGTGAAGTTCTGATGAGCTTGTTGAGGTCAAAGGTAATGACCAATAAAACCACTAAAATAGCTGGGTAGAGGAGAGTTTGGATACCTGACAGCCACCAGAGGGGTGTGAGAACAATCGTCCAATAAATCACCCGTTCGGGAAATGACAGGGCACCTAATTTGAAATCTCTGACCGACGCAGCAGTTGGGTTAGAGGTGACGTTTAACATTCAACGCTTGCAGAGCAAAAGGTTTAACTTAACGAATTTTCTGGCTATCAAAGGATTAGGGTTGGGATTGTTGCAGGCTTGGGTTACGACTAGTGCGAAGTTTGCTGATGAACTGGAGCAGGGCACGGCTCATTTTAGGTGAAATCAGTCGGATCACAAGAGCCTTAATCAACAGATTTCGAGTCCAACTCTCGCGTAAAATCGGGGGATATAAACGAATAGACATCCATAGCTTCTCAAGCGCCAATTTAGCGGCATCGGTAGTTGCAACCCGTGTGAGGTATAGGTGAGCTGAGTACCGGTAGGTATTGGCAAGGCTGTGATTTTTTAACGATCGCATTTCTGGTAGGGCGGCTTGAAATCCTTTCTCAATCACTCTGAGATTACATCGCTCCATAAACTCAACATTAGACTGCATCGACCCTGAGGAAATCCGATAATAAACTTGGTGTTTGGGAACTACGACAAAAGGCCAATTTAATGCCAACCGCAGCCAATAATCCCAATCTGCCGCACCAGCGACCTCTTGGTCAAATTCCCCAACTGACTCAACCGCTTGTCTTCGCATCAGGCAATTCGAGCAGCTAACCACAAAGTCATTGACTAACAACTGAGCATACACGTTTCCTTCAAAATATACAGGTTCAGAGGGCTGACTAGACTTGCCTTGTTCATCCATATAATACGCCCAACTATAAGCAACGCCTGCCTCGGGTTGCTGTTGTAGCGCTGCCAGTTGTAACTCTAATTTATCAGCCGTCCACAAATCATCAGCATCTAGAACGGCAATGAACTCTCCACTCGCCTGGATAATGCCACGATTCCGAGCGATTGACACTCCGCCATTGGGATAGGAAAAAACTTTGAGACGGGAGTCGTTTACAGTATTGAGCAGTTCTAAGGTTCGATCGGTTGAGCCATCATTAATCACAATCAGCTCAAAGTCGGAAAACGTCTGACTCAAAACTGATGTAATAGTTTCTAGAATCGTTTGTTCAGCATTGTAAGCGGGGACAATTACAGAAATAATAGGCATTGATACCTCAATAAACTTTATAGATTTTCTGGTAATTTGTTTATTTTTGAAGCGAATTTATCTAGAGTTTTGTTCTTTGCTAAGGGAAGGAATTTCTCTAAATTTGATAGTTATAGCGATTCTTGATTGAGTGGAGTACAGGTAATTTCTGCCCTCTGCCTTAAAACCACCAGCCCTGTACCTCATCCAAATGCAAACCGCTATCTACATACGCTAAGTGATTAATTTCTGGATTTTTGTGTTGCGTTTTTCTCGGAATTTGCTGATGGACTGGAGGAGTTGTAAACCCCATTTAGGAGAAATGAGCCGTATCAGTAGTAACTTGAACAACAGATTTCGAGCCCACCTATCTTGTAAAATCGGGGGATATAGGCGAATTGCCATCCATAGTTTCTGGGCAGCCTGCTTAGCGGCGTCGGCAGTTCCAATCCGCGTCCAGTACATGTGAGCGATGTACCTGTAACTACGGGCCAGGCTTTGATTTTTTAACGATTGCATTTCTGGTGGAGCGCTTTGAAATGTCTTCTCAATCACCCGGAGATTACAGCGTTCCATAAACTCAACATTGGCAGACATTGACCCTGAAGAAATTCGATAGAAAACCTGGTGTTTGGGAACCACCACAAAAGGCCAATGTAATGCCAACCGCAGCCAATAATCCCAATCTGCCGACCCTGCTACCTCTTTGTCAAATTCCCCAACCGACTCAACGGCTTGCCTTCGGATTAGGCAATTAGAACCGTTGACAATGAAGTTATCCATCAACAATTGGGCATACACCTGGTCTGTAGCAAAAATGGGAGGATCGGCATAAAATGATTCTCCTTGTTCATCCATGCAATAATTCCAGCTATAGGCCACCCCTGCTTCTGGATTCTGTTGTAAAGCTGCCAGTTGTAGCTCCAATTTATCAGCACTCCACAAATCATCAGCATCTAAAAAGGCAATGAACTCTCCACTTGCCTGACTAATACCGCGATTTCGAGCCGCTGACAATCCACCATTGGGATAGGAAAAAACTTTGAGCCGGGGGTCGTTTACGGTATTGAGCAGTTCTATGGTTCGATCGGTTGAGCCATCATTAATCACAATCAGCTCAAAGTCGGAAAACGTTTGATTCAAAACTGATGTAATCGTTTCTAGAACTGTTCGTTCAGCATTATAGGCAGGAACAATCACAGAGATAGTTGGCATATAATTCTATAAATCTTGATAAAACGATTAGTAGTAAAGCAAACGGTATAACATTCAACAACTATGGTTCTTAGCAAGAATTCAGTCCTACTTTGCTTATGCAATTCTTCCGAGAAACCTTCTAAGCCGCTCCTCTAAGCCGTAGTATGAAGGAGCGTAGACGAGTGCGAAGACGTACATTACTTCGCACGTATTGTATGGCTTGTTTAGGCTTATAGATTAAGTAATAGTATTTTAAATAAGTTTGTTTATTTGAATCTGATGCATTGCACCAGCGCTCATAGGCTGGAATTGCTCTGTCTATTAGGAAGCTGCGCCACATGGCAACGAGCTTCGCTGGCTGTGTTTCCTCAGCACGAATCCGACCATTTTCGACCATGGCATGACGCAACTCTTTGTCGTCGCGCAGGCGCTTGAGAGCTAGAATTACGTCCTTGATCGAAGCTACCTCCAGATAGTCTAGTTCGCTTTTGCGCTCTGCTCGGAATGCAGAGTCACAACCTAGAATTGCGGGTACGCCAGCGTGCCAAGCGTTAAAAAGCTTTAAGGCAGGTTTACTCTGATAGCCGCCTTTGCGGTTAAAACGACGCACGGCTAAGATGGTATCAACATAACTGAAGTCATTCCAGCGATCGCGCCGCTCGAAACCTACCCTATGCCAACGTAAACCTAGAGCATTAACTTTCTCCTGCCATGACGGAGCTAGTAGCTCAGGTGCTAGATTGACTTCATTACCGATGAAAGCAATATTTTCAAAGCGATCGCCACGTTCGCGATCGCGTACAATTAATCCTGGCTGCGGCCAATGTGGGATGTAATATCTTTCCCTAGGAAAAACAGATCCATTTGGGAGGAACATGGTTTGTCGAAGCATGTCCTGAGGATTGAGTACAACATGAATCTGTGCGTAGGGATGTGGCTCCCGATCTACCTTCAGGCAGATAATCAGTAATCTTGGCTCTGGTTGCAAATCATCTGGAAGAAAGTCTCGATGTGCCAAGACAATTCCCTCAGTAGGCATACTCCCTGTCAATTCACACGGAAAACTGTCAGCTTTGAGGCGAAGATAGGTTTGTAGGGTAGAAGCGTATACACCACCAGTTAGGGTGCCCTCAAAATCCGACCAGTAGGTATCTGCACTCTCCGGCATATTGCTAGGGGGCCAATGTTTTTGAGGAATGTAAAAATAAATCGGTGGCAATTTGTCGAGCATATTCATTCAATTTCTTCATCAGTACTTAAGTGCGAATGCGTTTTCTTCTAACGGCTGCCTCAAAACTAAGTACAGAGAGATTAGGTTCGTGATTATTGCCGTATTGAGTGAACAGTCACGGGAGTTTTCTGGGTAACGTCCGACTTATCTTTCTTGAGCATTCTCATCAAAGTAAGAATCGCGCCGTAGTTGCGGCGTGCATCAAAGCGTTCTTCGGCTAAGCGGCGACTCGCCGCTGCCATCGCCTTTCGTTTCGTCTCATCGCCAGCCAGCGATCGCACAGCAGTAACCAGTGCACCCGCATCCGACGGTGGTACAATCAAGCCGTTCACTCCGTTTTCTACTTCCTCGCGCAATGCGCCTACATCCGTAGCGATAACCGGCAATCCTGCTGCCATAGCTTCCATCACTGCAATTGGCAAGCAGTCCCCTTGCGTGGGAAACACAAAAATATCTGCTTTCGCATACAACTCCTTGAGCGGTGGGCTGTTGGGAGTTAAACCACAATGCACCCGTACACCCTCCATTCCCGCTAGTTCGCGCTGGATATTGGTGTCTTTGGTAACAATGTCCAGAGTGCAATCGCCCGTCAATCCGTTACGAAATGCCTCGATTAGCGTGTAACCTCCTTTGCGGGCAAATTCCCCCGCTACGAACAACAACCGTACTCGTGGGTTTGTTGCAGTTGAGTCTGCTGCCTTGTCGCGCCCGAAATGCCACTGTTCCATGTCCACGCCGGGTGGAATAACTGTAATTTTGTCAGCAGGCACGCCGTAGTCAGTAATCAAGGAATCTTTAGCCCACTGACACCATGTCACAAGGGCGGTAGCGGCGTGATAGCTACTCCGGTTCCACAGATATTTGCGGTGTTCGAGTAGGGCGTTACCGCCTACTTTATGGTTGTACCCTTCGCCGACGGTGTCATAGTTGAGCGGTGTGGCGTCTGTGGAAATAACGGTTGGGATATGCTTCATCAAGGGGATGCTGAACAAAGCAAGGGTTTGCGTATGCAGAAACAACGCATCAAGCGGTTGAGCCTGTAAAGCTGCCTTGATGGCATCGCGAGCGCGTAAACTGGCTTGAAGTGACCAGTTATTGCGAATAATCGGCACACGCTCCCAAATGTCGTTTTCGCCGGTTTTAATCGGCATCCAGGTTGGGTGAATGTCGGCATCTTCTGCTACCCACCGTGTCAGGTTCTGGTAGTGGGTGACGTGTCCTAGTCTGTATTCAACGGCAAAACCTAAATTAAGCATTTGTATTTAACCTTTTTTGAAGTGAATCGCTGATAGATTACTAAATGGTTCTTTGGAATTTTGATTGGATTTTGATTTATATAGGACGGCTGAATGCTAACTAACCACAGAGGCACGGAAAACACGGAGTAAGAAAAGAGAGATAAGGATTTTTTTACATTTTGCTTGGTATTTATTATCAATTAAATATAATTATTTCTTGGTTCGCAATGTTACCAATTTATTGGTAATTTTTCTGAGCAGAGAAGAATACATAAAGAATTGCTTGGCAGCGAGTAAGCGAACACATAATAAATAGAGGACAATAAATACGAATGGTTTCAAGATTAGAGGAACACTCAGAGAAATTGAAATTCCTATAAGCGCAATTAGGGGAGCTTTAAAGGAGGGAATTAAAAACTTCATTAATGGCCAACCCAGTTCGCGGCAACCCACCCACCACCAGTAGATTGTCCACAAAATTCCCAGCACGGCAGCAACTACAATACTCACCCCTACAATGCCTGCTTGCCAAGCCCCAAATACAAAGCCTAAAACGGCGACGGGAGCAATATAAAGGTTGACCTTGGCATTCACACCCGGGCGACCTTTGGCAGATAACATAGAACCGATTTGACCGTTGATCAGGCGAAAGTAAGCAAAGATGAGTAACCAAGGAATGACTGCACTAGCAGGTATCCACTTGGCTCCAAATACTAGAGAAATGACTCGCTGGTCAATGATTAAAAAGAATAAAGCGTATAAGGGAGCTGTTAGGTAAGCTACTTGTTCAACAACGGCTAGTAGGGCATTCTCCTGCTGTTTATCATCGGGGAGTTGGGCGAAGGCGGACATTCCAATTTGACCGATCGCTTGACCGAGGATGGTGGTTAGCGCCATCGTTAACTGGTAGGCAAAATTGTAGTAGCCCAGATTGGTACTACCGAGCATCCTGCCGATCGTAAAGTTATCGCCGTTGGCATTGACGTAATATCCTAAGCTAGAGCCTGTGGCTCCTAGGCAGTACGACAATACTTCTTTTCTTGCTTCTGGATAAATCTCTAGACGAAAATCCTGCTTGGCGTGGTAACGTAGTAGCGCGCAGGATGTTAGCCAAAATGCTGTATCTCCTATGACAAAAGACCAGTAGCTCAAACCCAAAAAGGCACACCCAGCTGTAGAGAAAACTCGAACCATTGAGGCGATTAGGTTTGAGTTGGCGAGTTCTCGATACTGCATCCGCCTTGTCAGTACTCCCCCATAAATCGAGTTGGCACAAGAGAGCACGAGGTTAAAGGCAAAGACAACCAGAATCCACACTAAGCTGGGCACTCGGAAAAAGTTAGCGGCTAAGGGTGATAGGGCAACTAACCCGATACCTAAAACCAATCCGATACCGAGACTAATGGTGTAGGTTGTATTTAAGTAACGCTTATCTTCAAGACCCTTGTAGACGATAAAAGACCCGGCGGAGTCCTGTGTGAACAGATTGACGAACCCCCAGAAAATGTAGGCAACGGCAATCACACCAAATTCGGAAGGTAGCAGCAACCGTGCTAGCAACAAGTTGCTGAGCAGGGCTAGTACGCGTGTGGCGATCGCTCCATAGGTGGTCCAGAACCCACTTTTGATTAACGAGATACGGTTCATTCAGGTCTACTTTTGGGTGTACTCTACTGAGCCTAACGATCGCCCAATCACCTGCTTGGCAAGGGGGGCTAAACGTACAGCCGCCAGAGTGAGCAGTGATCGGGGGTCGCGGTAAAAAATTGAGCGATCAGCAGCCCAAGCTTGGTTGATAAAATTACGGGCTTGTTGTGCATCACCCGTTGTTAAGGATAAGCGAGCTAAGTAGCGATACATATAGGCGTAAGCGGTTGGGAGTACTGGTTTGACCACATCTGGAGAACGTTGGAATGCCGACTCAAGTACTTGTTCATGAGATCGTTGCATTTGCGCCACGTTGAAGGAAAGTCCAGATGGGCGAACTCGATAACCACATAAAACTTGTGGTATGCGATGGAATCGCCAGCGCCGCGTTGCTGCAATTCTCAACCAAAAATCTACATCTTCAGAACTGCGTAGCCCTTCATCAAATTCACCGACTTCATCGAATATAGAGCGGCGAAACACCGCATTAGAGCCGTGCCCGATGAAGTTTTTGCACAGCAAAGCCAACAGGGGGTCAGACATCACTGGCTTCCCACTCAGGGATATAAAAGTCGGGCGTCCATCGTCACGGATGGCTCGCGAGGCGCTGTATACAACTCCTACCTCTGGAGTGCGATCGAGTACATCGACGTGGGTGGCTAACTTTTCAGCTTTATAGACATCATCGCCATCTAGGAGGGCAATGTAGGGGGAACGGGCATGGCGGATGCCATAGTTACGAGCCGAGGAGAGACCGCCATTCGGTTTTTGCAGTAACTGAAAGCGGGAATCGCGATCGCAAAACGGCTTTACCACCTCAGCCGTACCATCGGTAGAACCATCATCAACAATAATCACCTCGAAGTTCTGAAAGGATTGATGCTTTAGAGAAACCAGCACCTGTTCGATATAAGAACGAACATTATAGGCAGGGACAATCACACTGACCTGAGGAGCAGCAATCATTAAATCATCCTATTCCTACATGGAAAAAATACTAACTCTTACATAGTTGTGAAAATTTTGGTGTATCGAAATTCAGCGCACTAATTTTCTCAGAACAGCATTCTGCGGAGGATAGAACGGAAAGGCCATGATTCAATCTCCAAACTGAATCTGACAAAAAAACTAAAAAAATAAATCCTCCCAAGGAAGGACTGATTTGTATAGATAATTATTCCTGAATAAATAAAAATAGAAAGCCAAAAATAAACTATTGACAGAATGGGCAAATCACACTTTGGGCAGACTTGGAGAATAATTCTCTGGGCAGACTACACGCTACTTAAAAACTCTTAACGTTTTATTCATAAGAAGATATTCTTCATCTGGCTTAATTTAGATGACTACAACTACAGTCACACCTGCCGATTTCTCTACCGATTTCTCTAAGGTAGAGAAATTGCCGAGTCTCAACGTGCACTTGCTATCTCGGCGCATTACCTGTATGCCAGTTCCAGCCATTGTGGAAGCCATTAACGCGGCGTGCGCTCAAGGACGAAGGATTACTGTAGCGAATTACAACGTGCACAGTTTTAATCTTTCGATGTTACTTCCCTGGTTTTATAACTTCCTCCAAAGTGCCGAAATCACCCATTGTGACAGCACGGGTATCTTAAAAGCGTTGGAGTTTATGGGGCTGAAATTACCCATAGAATACCGAGCTTCCTACACGGCTTTGATGCCCGCATTACTAACTCATTGCAACCAACAGGGATTTTCAATTTTTCTTTTAGGGTCGAAGCCTGAGTGTCTAGACGCTGCCCTTGAGCGGCTCAGGGACGAATATCCTAATCTTCGTGTAGATGGGCATCATGGTTACTTTGATATTGAAGACCTTGAGCAGAATGAGGAAGTCATTCAACAAATCAACCTCGCCAAGCCCAACATTTTGATTGTAGGCATGGGAATGCCGCGTCAAGAAAATTGGATTCGACTGCATCGCAGCCGCCTTAAGGTCAATGTAATCATGGCTGGTGGTGCAGTAATCGACCGTCTAGCAGGTATCGTTTCAGACTGTCCAGCCTTTCTCTCAGAATGGGGTTTAGAGTGGCTGTACCGTTTATATCGTGAACCTAAGCGTTTGGCGGTGCGTTATTTGTTAGGAAATCCAGCGTTTGTCCTGCTGCTGGCCTTGGCTAGGTTTTATGCACCTCCATTAGAAGTGGAGGACATGCCGCTTAATAATACCTCGAGGTTGAAAGTTCCAGAAGATCTACCCAACTCGTCCCGAGCCTTAAGGAATAAAAATCGGTTTCTAGCCATTGTCCACCCCGATGATAAACATCTTGGTCGTTATCTCGTTGAAGCAGGGCTTTTAACTCCGTCACAACTCAAAACAGCGTTATCTGAGCAAAAGGTCAGTGGACTGCGTTTGGGCGAAATTATAGTAAGAAAGAAGTGGCTCAAGCAGCAAACCGTTGAATTTTTGATGGAAAACTTGTTGATGCGCGATCGCGCCTTGGTCCAGGCGGATGATAAGCGTCTTGGTCATTATCTCATCGAAGCGGGTCTTTTAACTCAGGCTCAAGTCAAAACAGCGTTATCTGAGCAAAAGGGAACTGGATTACGCTTGGGTGAATTGATTGTCAAAAAGGGATGGATTAAAGAGCAGACCCTTGAATTTCTAATGAAAGAAGTGATTCTGGCGGAGAGAGCTGTGCTTACTTAAGTCTTAATGTATGCAAAAAAGCTTTGCTTACAGACGACAGAACGGTAGATATCCTTTTTACCTACCATCAAGGTTGAACCTTGTTAAGGATACCTGCGACTGCCATCAAAAGTTTTGCTGTCTCTGAGGAAGATGGATGAAAGTCTGCTACCTGCTCCAAACTCATACAAATCAAGCTCAGATTTATCGCTTAGTTCGTACTCTAAAAACATCCAGCCCTGGTGCTGAAGTACTTGTGAGCCATGATTTTACTAACTGTAATTTTGATGGCTCAGTATTTCAGGATTTATCAGGAGTGCATCTAATTCCTGGCACAGGCGGACGAGGGGATTTTTCCATCGTTCAAGGCTATCTGGACGCTGTGAACTGGCTTTTGAGTCATCAAATCGAGTTTGACTGGCTGATCAACCTCTCAGGCCAAGATTATCCAATCCAACCCTTATCACAAATTGAACAGTTTCTGGCTCAAACGAGTTACGACGGTTTTCTAGAATATTTTGAAGTCTTCTCTAAGCAGAGCCACTGGAGCATTAGAGAAGGTTATACCCGCTATTTATACCGATATAACCCATTAGGATTTGAATTAACCGAATGGCAACGGCAAATCCTAACCCCCTTAAAACTAATTAATTATATTCAGCCATTTTTTAGGATTAACCTTTCCTACAATCTGATCGGGTTCAAAACTTCAGCTCCATTTGATGAAAACTTTGTCTGTTATGGAGGGTCTTACTTCTGTACCTTGTCCAGGAAATGCATTCAATATCTCCATGAATTTTCTCAGTCCAATCCGGACATAGTTGGCTATTACAAACATGTGTGCGTATCCGATGAATCCTTTATCCAAACCGTGTTAATGAATAGTCAATTATTTAACTTGGGCAAAGACAGCAAGCGGTACTTTGATTTCTCTACGACTCGGAACGGTCGCCCTCGCGTTCTGACAACCAGCGACTACCCATCTTTAAGCAAAAGTAATGCCCACTTTGCTAGGAAATTCGACATGGCTCAAGATAGTAAAATTTTAGACTTTTTAGATACTAAAATCTTGCAAATCCCTCAAGCTGAGCCTCAGGAAGCGAGGACTCTTTAAACTCTGATTCGTTACAGTACCAAAAATAACTTTTCTACCAACTATCAGGAGGTCATGTCTTTGAAACCCCTAGTGAGTGTCGTGATACCAACCTATCGCAGGCCACTATTGGTTAAACGAGCGGTTCAAAGTGCCCTTGCTCAAACGCTCTGCCAAATTGAAGTGATTGTCGTCATCGACGGACCCCATGAAGCCACTCGTAAAGAACTAAAAACAATTGATGACTCCCGATTGAGGGTGATAGAGCTGCCGACCAATCAAGGCTGTTGTGCGGCTCGTCACGCTGGGATTACTGCCGCTCAAGCGAAATGGGTGGCTCATCTCGATGATGATGATGAATGGATGCCCCAAAAGCTAGAACGGCAACTGGAAGCTGTGGAGCGTTCCAAGTACGCCTTCCCAATAGCCAGTTGCTATTTAGTTGTCCGCTCATCCAAAGGAGAGGGAATTTGGCCGAGAAGAGCCCCGGATGAGTCGGAACCGCTGAGCGAATATCTATTTGTTCGCAATAGCTTGTTCCAAGGGGAAGGACTGCTCCAAGCTTCAACTCTCTTGACGAGCAAAGAGTTATTGGAAAAAGTTCCTCCTAGTCTCACAACCAAGAAACATGAAGATTGGGATTGGCTGTTGCGGGCGATTACCGTCAAAGGGGTAGGGATTGAATTTGTGCCTGAGCCGCTCTCGGTCTGGTATTTGGGAGAAAGAGGGCAGAGTTTGAGTACGACCCCTGATTGGCAGTATTCATTCAGTTGGATTCAAGACAAACGAGAGTTAGTCACAGCCAGAGCTTATTCATCCTTCATCTTGGCAGAAGTGAGTTCGCGAGCTGCGCTAGTTGGTGACTGGAAAGCTTTTTGGATACTGCTTCGGGAGGCCATTAGGCAAGGCTCGCCCACAGTCGCTGACGTATGTTTGTTCCTCGGCATGTGGCTCATCCCCCCACATACTCGACACAGGCTGCGGTCTCTCCTGATCAGGGAAGGCAGGGCAAAGACATTGCCCACTTGATTCGATTGGCGTTGAGGCTGATTGCCAACGAAATCGAGCAAGGTATAAATAGTCAACTCAGCCAAGGTGCGATCGCCTATCTGCATCACCCCGAATGGGCGATCGCACCCCTAATCGAGGCTAAGACTTCCGCAATTCCGTCTCCACCAGATTTTTATCATACATATTTAATTGACAAACGTTTTACATAATAAAAAAGCTAAGCGTATATTCTTATGGAACCCCTAGTTAGTGTCATAATACCCACCTATCGTAGGCCACTGCTGGTGAAACGAGCAGTGCAAAGCGCCCTTACTCAAACGCTTAGTCAGATTGAAGTTATTGTTGTTATTGACGGCCCAGATCAGCCTACTTGTGAAGAACTAGCAGCCATCGAGGATTCCCGGTTGAGGGTGATTGAATTACCGAGTAATCAAGGAAGCTGTAGTGCAAGAAACACTGGGGTGGCTACTGCTCAAGCGAAATGGGTGGCTTTTCTCGATGATGATGACGAATGGATGCCCCGGAAGCTAGAACGGCAACTTGAAGCAGTCCTCAGTTCCCAGTCTGCGCTGCCAATTGCCACCTGCTATCTGGTTGTGCGATCGCCAAAGGGAGAGGCCGTTTGGCCGAGAAGACCTCCGGCTGAGTCGGAACCGTTGAGTGAATATTTATTTGTTCGCAATACCTTGTTCCAGGGAGAAGCACTGATCCAAACCTCCACCATCCTGACTGCCAAAGAGTTACTGGAAAAAGTCCCCTACAGAAGCAGTATGCAAAAGCATGACGATTGGGACTGGTTATTACGAGCAATCAGCGAGGAAGGGGTAGGAATTGAATTTGTGCCTGAGCCGCTGTCGGTTTGGTATTTAGGGGAAAATCGTCCCAGTTTGAGTAGCACTCACGATTGGCAGAGTTCATTCAAATGGATTCAAGCGGCACGAGAGTTAGTCACACCCAGAGCTTATTCATCCTTTATCTTGGCAGAAGTCAGTTCGCGAGCGGCCCAAACCCATGATTGGAAAGCCTTTTGGCTGCTGCTTTGGGAGGCCATTCGGCAAGGTTCACCCAAGCCGGCTGACTTAGGTTTGTACCTCGGCATGTGGTTTATTCCCCCACAGACCCGACGCTGGTTGCGGAATCTCTTAACTAGCCGTAGGACATTGCCAACTTAACCAATTAATTTTGAATTCCTAATGAGCTAGAGACGCGCCATGGCGCGTCTCTACTGCGTCATATCAGTTCTCTAAAATTCTGCTACACATTAATCTACGCGTCTTTGCGTCTCCGTGTCTCCGTATCAATCATCTGTAGCAAACACAGGACTTACGCAATATTCGTCGATTAGCCCCCCTGACCTCCCAATTTTGGGGGGAACAAGAACATCACTCCCCCCAGATTTGGGGGGCATGGGGGGGCTAATGCGTAAGTCCTGAAACATTTAGGTAATCGATATTAGGCGTTGACGACTTCGCCTCCATTGGGATGCAGAATTTGCCCTGAAATGTAGGACGAATCATCAGCAGCCAGGAACACATAGCACGGAGCAACTTCTTCTGGCTGTCCAGCTCGCTGCATTGGTACTTGTGCACCAAAACTCTCGACCTTCTCTTCCGGGAACGTTGAGGGAATTAAGGGAGTCCAGATGGGACCAGGAGCAACGCCATTCACGCGAATGCCCTTCTCAACCAAAGATTGGGATAACGAACGGGTGAAGGCAACGATCGCGCCCTTCGTTGAAGAGTAATCCAACAGTTGAGGATTACCCTTATAAGCTGTAACTGAAGTGGTGTTGATAATGGTACTACCTTCCTTCAGTTGTGGCATAGCCGCTTTGGTCATGAAGAACATACCAAAAATATTGGTGCGGAAGGTACGCTCCAGTTGCTCGGCAGTAATCTTCTCAATGCTTTCTTGGGGGTGCTGTTCTGCCGCGTTGTTCACCAGAATGTCTAAGTGTCCCAACTCCTGCACGGTCTGCTGCACAGCTTGCTGGCAGAACTGTTCGTCTCCTACATCTCCCGGAATTGTCAGACAGCGCCTGCCTTCCGCTTCCACCAATCGCTTGGTTTCCTGGGCATCCTCCTGCTCACTCAGGTAGACGATTGCCACATCTGCTCCCTCTCTGGCATACAAAATTGCCACGGCTCGACCAATACCGCTATCCCCGCCTGTAATCAGCGCCACTTTGCCTTCGAGCTTGCCTGCTGCCCGGTACTTAGAACCCTCAGCCTTAGGCTTTGGGGTCATTTCAGCTTCACTGCCGGGTCGGTGGTCCTGGTGTTGCGGTGGTTGTAATTTTTGTTTTTGTTTAGACTGAGTCATAATGCTTCTTCCGATTCTTATCTACTAATTCCCGGAACCTGTAGTGTTTTTTTAAACAACTAAGCTTCACTTTAGAAGGAGCATTCTATTTGTTTGTATTTCATTAGAAAGAACTCTTGGCTATGCCCTTAGAGCAGTTTTCCATTAAAAAAATTGGTGACTTAGGTTACAACTATCCTCAGTAAAATTTCTCCCTTAGAGCTGGAAGTTATACCAAATCCTAGTGCAGACTGGCAGAAATAATCCACCAGTTTTCTTATCGGCGTTTCTCCCCCTCCCCCCCTCTCCCCCTCCCTTCACCTAGCTGGTGGGAAACTTTCGCCGCCTTGCACTAGTTGACTACCCCTTTTTTCTGAAAGCTGGAGGAGCAGGGGAAGCTTCTTTAGGCTGGGGAGAACAATCCCAAAATCCAAAAGGGGTTATGAGAAGGGATAGAAAATAAATAAAAAAGCACCCACTTTCTGGGCGGGTGTAGGTCAACGAAAGTTTAAATCTATGCAAGGAAAAGCAAATTAGCAGGGCATACTTTGGGTAAATAACACTTGGCCTGCCATGTAAGGCGCATCCTCCGAGGCTAGAAAGACAACGCTCTGAGCAATTTGTTCAGCACTACCTACTCCTGTTGTGGGCATTTGCTCACCTATTTCTTTGACTTTATCCGCTGGTAAATTAGAGGGGACAAGCATTGTCCAAACAGGGCCAGGAGCAACACCACTCACTCGAATCCCTTTATCGCCCAACGATTGCGATAAGGAGCGGGTAAAGGTCATAATTGCCCCTTTGCTAGAGGTATAGTTTAGCAATTGTTCATTGCCTTGTGGCCTGTTAATAGATGTGGTGTTGATAATAGTACTTCCCTCTTTCAGGTAAGGCAGGGCCGCATTAGTCATGTAGAACATGGGACAAAGATTGCTTTGTAACGTGCGCTCTATCTCCTCATTACTCAGGTTCTCACTCTTGTCTTGAAAACGGAGATCAGCGGCATTATTCACTAAAATGTCCAATTTACCAAACTGATCAATAGCTTGTTTTACAGCTTGCTGACAAAAGTCTTCGTCCGCAACATCCCCGGCAATCAAGAGGCAAGAACGTCCCTTTTCTTCAATCATTTGTTTGGTTTTTTCTGCTTCTGCGGGAGCCTCTTGATAGACAATCACAATATCCGCTTCTTCTGTCGCTAATGCGAGTGCAACCTCACGACCCAAGCTACTATCGCCACCGACAATCAACGCCACTTTCTGGCGTAACTTTCCGTTCCCCTGCACTTTTAACTCATTCACGTTTTGTTGGAGTGCCATTTCTGCTTTACTATTAGAACTTTGTTGGTGTTCCTGCTCTGGTTTTTGTTGTTGAGTGAATGTCATCTTAGTTCTCCTAAAAGTCAACTGAAGCAAGCGACCAACCCAAGGGACGCAAACTTGGAAAAAAGCACAGGGAATTAAACGCAATTTCCCCTGTCTCTAAGTAGGTGGACATAAATAAACGTAACTGCTTCTTTTCTATGCCCCATGCCCCATGCCCTACGCCCAGCTCTCACAGTGATGTTTAATTTCACCGACCTACTTACACGCTTCGTTAGCTTTATTCAATTGTTAGATAGCTATATATATTTTAACCCCTAATTGACATTCATTACTCTGTCTGATATTGGACATAAAACTACATGTTTCATTTGAGTTACTGCCTGTTTACTAAATTTTGTCTATCTCTCTTGAGAGTGAAGTAGACCGATGTAAGAGTGCTTGGGAAAAATTCTCCCCATCACCCTTCCCGTTGGAGCAAACTCTACAAATTTTCTCCCTCCTATCTCCCTCATTTTCCAGTAAGGTTCAAGTAAGGTCTCATGGCAGAATTTCGCTAGCGATTGAAGAACATCCCTCTCTGGGAGACCTCTAACCCCTATTTGTATAGCAAGTCTATTCAACACTTAGAAATGAATGCACCTGTTCCTGCCCCAGAACCCATGAATCAGCAATTGTCGCCTCCAAAACGAGCCTTACTGTTAGTTAACCGTCATTCCCGTCGCGGACAGCAGAGTTTAGACCAAGCTGTGAATCAATTGCAGCAGTTGGGATTGGAGTTAATCGAAGAGTCAACACCTCGTCCTCAACAACTCCCTGATCTGATCCGTCGCTACAAAAATCAAGTTGACTTGGTGATCATTGGCGGCGGCGATGGCACCCTCAATGCCGCCATCCCAGGATTGGTTGATACTCAACTGCCTTTAGGTATCTTACCTTTAGGAACCGCGAATGACTTGGCGCGGACGTTAAGCATCCCTCCCTCTTTACCTGAGGCTTGCGATATTATCGCCACTGGTAAAGTACATCATATTGATTTGGGTTGTGTAAATGGCAAATACTTTTTTAATGTTGCCAGTTTAGGGCTGAGTGTGCAAATTACTGAGCAACTCACCAAAGAGGCGAAACGTCGGTGGGGAGTCTTGGCTTACGCTGTCACCGCGTTAAAAGTGATTTGGCAATCTCGCCCCTTTAGGGCTGAGATTCGGCTCAACGGTGAATCTATCCAGGTGAGAACGATTCAGATTGCGATCGGCAACGGGCGGTATTATGGGGGCGGAATGACGGTGGTTCATGACGCCACAATTGATGATCAACGTTTAGATCTCTATAGTCTAGAAACTGAACACTGGTGGCAAACCTTGGCTTTACTACCCGCTTTGTGGCAAGGACGCCACACCAGTTTGCCAGGGGTGAGTGTCCTCCGGGGTACGGAAATTGAGGTGTATACCCATAAGCCTCGCTGGATTAATACCGATGGAGAAATTACAGCACGCACACCTGCCAAATTTCGCGTCATTCCTAAAGTTTTACCCGTGTTGATTCCTCAATAATTTGGCAATAACCTGCAAAGCGGTGTCCAAGACATAAAAAAAGGGCAAGTTACTCCACTTGCTCCTTACAATAGCGTTATTGGGTTGTTGTAGTCAGTCAGATTACGCTTCTACTTTGTCCTTCTGACTTGCTTCTATCCTTGCTTCAGAATTATTGGCAGCTTCTAGTTTGTTGGAATTATTGGTCACACCGGCTAGCTGTAGGTTGGGATACTTCTGAGCTAAGTAACTGTTAATAAAAGTGTTAACCAAAGACAGGATAACTGGCCCGAGGATAAAGGCTAGCAATCCATGAACTTGAAATCCAGGCACTAGGACAGCGGCTAGCCAAAAACATAAGCCGTTAACGACTAACGAAAACGCGCCAAAGCTCAAAAAGTTGAGCGGCATCGACAGGGCTGACAAAACCGGCCTGACAGTGGAGTTAATACCTCCGATCGCAACAGCCGCAATCAAAGCAGCTGGAAAATTGGCGATCTCAACTCCCCTGCCAAAAGCCAAGTCAACCACCAGTAGGCTAAGTGCCGTTGCTAATACAGTTAAGAGGCTTGCAAGCATAGTTTCTTCCTCAAATTTACCAAAAGTAAGTTTCTAATCACTTTAACTATTTCAATGGTCGGCGCTTAGCTGGTATACGACCTCTCTACAGAGATAGATTTTCTGAGGAATAGAACTATTGATTTATTTTGAATTTTCTCATACTAAAGGCTAGGTAAATGGTTACATTTAGCATTCAGTAAAACCCTAATTAAAAAGGCGAAAAAACCGAACTAGCTATCCCCAGAAATGAGGAGAACTAACCCAACGTCAGCTCATCTCTCTTAGGAAGGTAAAAGGTTTTAACAAATCTTGTTCGAAAAAAAGCCAGAAAGCTCGCTATTTCATCAACCAAGCTGATTGGGTTAGTAGAGCTTCTTAAATAACTAATAATCCTTGAGAGAGAGGTTACAACCCAATTGATTCAGGACAATAGAGTCAAGGTAGTTTAGTAAAACGCAAGAGAAACAATATGAATTTACTCAGAATTATCCTTGGTATATTCCTACCCCCCTTAGGTGTTTTTCTCACCGTTGGCGTGGGGCCAACTCTCCTGATTAACATTTTGCTGACCGTGCTGGGTATTGTGCCTGGTAGCATCCACGCGCTTTGGGTAATCGTCAAGCATGAAGAAAGAATTGCTAGAGGGGAAGGTCTACAGTAGCGCAAGGAGGGAAGCGACTAATAGATAGAAATAATCCTTTATCCCGACTCGCAGGTTAGCTTCCTACAGCTAGTACTTATACCGAGTTGTATTCAAACGTATAACTCTCTCTTTCTCTTACCTCAGCGGTCCTGGAGTACCTGGAGTAGGACGCTGCGGCAAGCCGCTACGCGTCTACGTTAAATTCTACGTTAGACTGCAACTCAGTATTAACTGTAGGACAGCGAGTTAGGCTCGCAGAAATTCAGGAAATAAGCAGTGAAACTCTTGCCAGTAATCTCCCAGACAATTAACT
>DATNPV010000309.1:0-20906 GCA_036703055.1 Waterburya sp. | reverse complement strand
ACGCTGAGTATTTTACTAAAGGATGATTATGACCGCTTGCGCTACATTTTGAGTCAACTGCACTGGTAAAGGGTGAAGGGCAAAAGGAATAAGAAATTTCATCCGTATACTACTAATAAACCTAAAAGCCCTCTGCCCTCTGCCTCTTGCTATATAACTCACTGCTGAAGACGAACCGAATCCACCAGACACACAATGAAGCTCCTTTACCACATAAGCAGTAAATAATCAAGACTCAAACTCATCCAGAGAAAGGTCAGGCAAGTCTGGAGGAACGACCACACAGTCAAGCGCTACTTTGTGACTCTCCCGTTGACTATCAATATCAACCGCGATCGCTTCAAATCGGATTTCTACACTGCCAAATGGAACTGTTAACTGAGTCAGCGCCTCTTGCTCTCCTGAGCGATCCGGAATCAGATCCATAAGCCAGCGAGGCCCATCTAGAAGATAACGGCTTTGCCGATCCTGCACCCATAGCTTGACACATAAACGAGCGGGATGAGGCGGTAACTTAACACGAACTGTCACTGGTTCTCCAGCCGCTAGCTCATTGGTAGGTATCGACAGTTCGGGGGCCGGAACTGGCGGTTCTGCCCGTCGGGGCAAGAGTATTTCTCGCTGACGTGGTGGTTGCGGTTGCGGTTGCGGTTGAGGGCTAGGCGTCACGACGGCAGAAACCTGTTTTCCCACCTCAGGCTGAACCCTAGGCTGTTCTAGTACTGGGGGCAGCATCTCCTCGTCGTCGTCTACGACAAATTCTTGAGCTGACCAGTCTATAGGGGCAACGTCCACATCGGCAAGGTCTACTAGGGAGGATTGCTGCTCTGGTACTTCTGCCGCCCCGAACATATTCTCTAAGATGGGAGGTGATTGTAGCGGGTCAGGTTCTGCGATCGCGCCACCCAACGCTCCGCTCTCTTCTTCCCACATGGTTTCATCAAAATCTGTGAGCAATGTATTAGAAGTTAGCGGTTGTGTCACTTCTTCAACATCAAAAAATGCTCGCTCAGGATCGGACGGCGGTACGATTTCCTTATCCTTGGCTGAGTTAGAAGCAGGAGATAACTCAGGCTGGAGCAAATCGGACGAGACAGTATCTGTGGCGAGGGAGTTTAGCCGAGACCAAAAACGGTCTTGGAGCAAAGATTGGAAGGCGTTATCTACTGTCGGTTGAGAGACTTGCTGCGCTGATAGCTCTGGTTCTGACACGGTTGGCGTCCCGGCAGTAGCACTCCCCGAATCCACTTCATCAACAACGGACTCACAAACCAAATCACCGATGGGAGAAACCCCTGTCGATTGGCTCTCTGTTTGAATGGTATCTGAGTTCTCTAACGAGGCATCAGCCGAGTATACCTGGAGTGCCCAGGCATCAATCTCCTGGAATATTGCCTGTGCAGATTCTGCCGAAAATTCCTCATCCTTAGTCGTTTCCAAGGCTTCAGAAGGTTCAGTGCCATGAGCGAAGGCATCAGCATCAGCGGTATCGTCTTCAGACGAGACGGTATTAAAGGGAAACTCTGCTAGCGGGACTGAAGAGTCATCTCCTTCTAGAGCATCTACATAACTCACGAAAGACTCTGCGACTCCGAATGCATCGCCCTGAACCGTTACATTGTCCGACTGTGGCATCGCCTTCTGGGGTTGCCACTTGTGTACTGTCTCTTGCTCTCCTGCCAGCGATTGTGGACTGACGGCGGCAACATCATCAGCTAGGACTTGTTGTAGTAACAAAGCCCCAGTGTATGTTTGTTGTAGCTCAACCGGCTCACCCTCACTCAGCGACACCGATAATTCAGGGGTTGCGGTAATAGGACGTATTTTAGGGAGTTTCGGTAATTGGAGTGATTTTTTAGAGGTTCCGGGGTTGGAAGTGGATTGATAAATTTGCGGTGGTAAGGGACTTTTAGAGGAGGGTTTTAAGGAGAAGGATGGATGACTTTGGTTAATATCGACTAAATCCAGCACTCGCGGCTGGGGGGGGAGTACAGAAGCTTGTGGTACATTACCCAGCTCATCTTCAAAAACATTGGGGTCACTAGCATGTACTAGCACTTTGGCAAAAGGCATAGCCCGCGTTTCTGGAATAATCGCTCCCAATAATTCCTCTAAATCTGCCGTGACAGTAAAGGGTTGAGTGGCTAAAGGGGTTGAGGTTGACCCATACAGCGTGACTTTTCCTAAAATCAGACGAGTCTTACAATCCGGGGGAATGTCCAGCGCATGGCTAAACGCGATCGGGAGTGGCTGTTCTGTCAAAGGCTGTTGGGCATCTAGCAGAACTCGTGACGTTTGCGGGTCGCGCAGCTCATAGCGTAGGCTACCTTGAAAAGCGATTTTCCCATTCCTAGAGGTTGCACTACCAGCGAGTTGATTTACATCCAAGACATCCACTTGCCCAGAAATTGTCAAAGACTCTCCCCGTCGTGTGACTAGGGATTCCTCGTCAAGGGTTAAGGTCAGTCCTTGTTGATGGATTTCACTGTCTAAGGGCTGCTCTGCTTCAAACGGAATAAGCGCTTGGGCAGGCTCAGGCTGCTCAAACTCTTGCATGACTGGCTCAAGCACCTGTTGCAAGATTTGTTCCAGCATTTCTATGGATTGATCCAAGATGGGATTACTGGGCGTTATCCCTCGAGCTGGACTGTTTGCTGATACTCCCGTTGGCTCGTTCGATAAAGCAACCTCAAGAGGAGCTGCTACCTCGGCTGTTGTAGGAG
This sequence comes from Waterburya sp., assembly GCA_036703055.1. Taxonomy (GTDB): domain Bacteria; phylum Cyanobacteriota; class Cyanobacteriia; order Cyanobacteriales; family Coleofasciculaceae; genus DATNPV01. The sequence goes on along the minus strand of DATNPV010000309.1, from coordinate 18,183 downwards.
AGAGCAGGGGTTGAACTACGTCTTTATCAGAGAGGGGAACTTTGCTGGGCGGAAGTCCGGGTTGAATGTTGCTCTCAGCCGCAGGTTGAAGATTTTCCCACTCCTCGACTGTATGACTTGCCAGTTCAGCTGTTTGCCTCTCGTCGGTGACAGCATCCTGTAGGATGATATCTGCTGGCGCTAACGGCAAGGCAGTGGCAGCGAAGGAGCTAATGGGCTGGGCTGGTGCAGACGAGGTACTTACCTGTTCCTCCGTCTCCACGCTTGATTTTTCATTGTCCTCGATCGCAGCAGACGCCGCTAAAGAGATAGGCTCAGGGACTTCGATATCGTCCTCGATCGCAGCAGGAGCCGGCAGGGAGATAGGCTGAGGAAGTTCAATCGGTGTTGGGACGGCTTCAATCGTAATCTCAGAATCCGAAGTGGCTGGGGAATTCTCGCTTGAACAGGTCTGATGATCTGTTTTGGCAGCTTCTAGCAACGGTGCTGTCGGCTTAAACGGTAAAGCCTCTCTGGTGTTGGTGTTAGAGACAACAACCAACTGAATCGATTGCTGCCAGGATAGCCCTAGAAAATCAGACATTATATCGCCACAGCAGCGTAGCTCCCACGACCCTGGTCTTAGGTAAGTGAAGGGAATAACTACCATTAACCCTTCTGGGTTAGTACGGCGCGATCGCTTCTGAGACCTTCGCTTCGGTGGGATTTCCTCGCTGCTTTCATAGATGATACAAACTTCTACATCTGTATTAGTTCGGGAGGAATGAGCCACCAGCCGATATCGCCCTGCTGCAATTTCAGTCTTCGAGTGGATGGGCTGCCAGTTGCGATCGCCCTCTTTCTGTAGTAGAAATTCCCAATATTCCATAGCTGTTAGCGATTCTTTTATGAGCTATCAGTTTGGACTGTGGAAGGTACTTCCGTCTAGAGTGTAATCTCTAGCATCCAATGCTTTAATTCTTCAGTCTAATCTGTTCGAGAAGTTCGCCAACGCATCAACGGCAAATTTCTACTCAAGGCTCTCAATCTGGCGTCGTAGATCATCTGTTTTGTCTAGTAAGTCAGCTTGGGTGAGTGCCATTTGTTCTTTGGTTGCCATCCATTTGAGCTTCACCATTTGGTTTTGTGCTTCCTCATCTCCTAGAATGAGACACGCTACCGCACCACTGCGGTCTGCTCGGGCAAATTGCTTTTTAAAGGCACTGCCACTTAAGTCTAATTCAACGCTAAACCCAGCTTGGCGTAACTTTTGCGCCAGGATTAGGGCTTGAGCTTCTGCCACCTCGCCTCTCGATACCAGATAAAAATCGAGTACTTGGCGAGGTAGCTCTTGAATTTGTTGCAAAAGTATGATAAGGCGTTCCAGGCCAATCGCCCAACCCACAGCAGGCGTAGAAGCTCCCCCCAATTCCTGGACTAGCCCATCATAGCGACCTCCTCCACAGACTGTTGCCTGTGCCCCCAAGTCATCCGAGATGATTTCAAATGCCGTATGGGTGTAGTAGTCTAACCCTCTCACCAAACGAGGGTTGAGTTGGTAGCTAATCCCGAGGTTGCTTAATAGCTGCTGCACTTGTTCAAAGTGATGCTTCGAGTCTGAACCGAGATAGTCCAAAATACTAGGAGCATCCTGAGTAATTTCTTGAGTCCGTTTGTCTTTACTGTCTAGAATCCGCATAGGATTGCGGGTGAGGCGCTCCTGAGAGTCTGGGTCTAACTCATTTTTGTAAGGTGTGAGGTAGTCAATTAATGCCTCCCGATACTGCTGCCTATCTTGAGGATTACCGACCGAGTTGAGGTCTAAGTGGAGATTTTTCAATCCTAAGCGTTGCAAGATATCAGCGGCGATCGCAATCACTTCAGCGTCTGTCCTAGGGTCGGCGCTGCCCAGAACTTCCACCCCTAGTTGGTGAAATTGTCGCTGACGCCCTGCTTGAGGGTTTTCGTAACGGAACATGGGTCCCGTGTACCACAGGCGTTGCACCCCACCTGCGGCATAGAGATTGTTTTGAATAAAAGACCGTACTACACCAGCTGTCCCTTCTGGACGTAGAGTTACAGAACGCGGTGGGGTTGCCCGGTCGTTGAAGGTATACATTTCCTTGCCTACAATATCTGTGGCTTCCCCAATACCCCTTGCAAACAGTTCCGTCCGTTCAAAGATTGGAGGACGAATTTCTTGATACGCAGCTCTAGACAAAATCTGCCGTGCGATCGCTTCCACCTGCTGCCAATACGGGACTTCCTCCGGCAGAATATCCCGTGTTCCTCGTAAAGCCTGAATTGAACCCATTAACTTTTCGCTTCCAATGACGTGTTAAGGCATGTTCTTAAGAAGAGGCTTCTTCCCAAACACCATAGCGGTTTTGATAATATGCCAAAATTTGGTTCACCTGTTCTCGACCCAGGGCATCAGAAGCGTTAGTATACTGAATCCACAAGCCACCCACTTGACTTTGGTTGTAATCAAACTGTTGCGAGCTTTGAGGAATCAGACCTGCTTCCACTCCTTGTACTTGGCGCAAATGAGCAGCTACCTCCCGATAAACCGCCAAGGGTAGCCCAGGACAACAAATTTGATACCGCTGCTCCAACACGACCGTTTGCCCTCTTTAAAAATTCCTACATCCATCCTATACAGGTCTGGGTAAATCGATGGAGGATAAGCGATTTCTTCGCGTTTTGAGGATTAATCCTAGCCCAGAAGACGCCCTCGGCTAGAAGTTTTGGGCTTTAGACCAACCCAACAGGAAGGATGTAGAAAATCTGGGGTGTTGCCCCATAGCTCAACTGAGCAACTAAAGACGACGGACGCTCAAGAAACAATTGCCATCTGCTTAAGCTTGATAAGGAACATTCGTGTTTTTGGCTGATGGCGCTGCTGGTAGAGAAGCTGTTGGTCCTCCAGCAATTGACTTGGCTGGCGCTTCTCCAACACCTCTAGCCACCTCAATACCGTATTGTTCCAAAACCACCACAGGATTTGGGCCTCGATTCATTTCAATCCGCTTAACCAGTACCTGTCCATTCGCTAACCGTTGTCCTTCTCGGACGTAGCGACTCGGTTCATTCGGGACTTTCACAATTGCCATAGGCACACCACTCAATTCCACGACACCGGTTACTTCAATCTCCCTAGCGAGCGTAGGCTCTGGCAGCTTCGGGAGTTCGGGAATGGCGCGAGGAGCAGTAGCAATGGGAGGAGCACTAGGCAAGGCAGCACTAGGTCTAGTTGGATTAGCCGCCACTGGCGGTAAGCCAATTGGTTTCGTCGGTGGTTTGACACTAAGCCGTGTGGGCTTTTGCCGGGGGGGCAATGTATTCGCTCTAGGGGGTGTAGTCCGAGTTCTAGGAATGCTAGCAGTGGGTCTGGCAGTCGGAAGCGGAGGAACCGATGGTACAGGTCTGGTATTGGTTGGTGTATTGGATGGTGTACCTGGCGCTGTCGGATTAGGCGATACCGTCACTTCCGGTTGCACGGAAACTCCCGTAAATGGATCACTTCGCCCTTTGGCAACCCGTTTAACCACATCATCGGGTGACACAGGCGGAATCAGACCAGCCACTGCTGTGCTATTTCCAGGTTGCTTCGGCTGCATAGCCTGACCAAATGGACTTGTTTTGGGGGTTGGGGCCGTGGCGCCCGGATTTCTGCGCTTAATCGCAGCTGGACTCGGTGAGTTAGTGGCTTGTTGATTGTTGTCACCACTCTGACAGCCCCCAACCAACAAGGCTAAAATGCTGATCCAGGTCATTAACGAAGCCTTACGCATAACAGTCCCCCAACGTTTTACCAGAAGACACTTTAGAGGGTGCCCTCAATTAGAAATCAAATCGATCAGATGATGTAGATAATTTTATATATTGAACCGCTCTTGGCTCTTCTTGTTGCGCTGTCGATAGGTCTATCAGACTACCCTCAACAACGATTTGAGGAAGCACGGGGATTAGGGATTTGCTGGTGTCTACCCACATACCACTATATTAGTTCCCACAGGGCAAGGCTACAAACAAGAACTGAGCAATGTGCTTGCTAACGCTTTGTTCACAGCAAGCTAACCAATCGCCAGGGAAGCTATTAATGCTCCGCTGGATTCATGAACTTCTTCAGCGAGTCGAGTCCTTTTTTAACGCGACGAGAGACCGTTACCACACTAATATCCAAACGTTCAGCCACCTCTTTTTGAGTCAAGTCATGTAGAAAAACAAATTCTAAAACATCACGAGTCCGTTTTTCCAGACGAGCCAAAGCTTGTTGCAGACGAATTTGATCTTCTTGCGCTAACTGAAAACTGCGATATCGCGGATCGGGAACGAGTTCCGCTAAGCTGGCAGTCCCATCTTCATGGTCTCCCACGGGTGTATCTAAGCTCAGGGGTTCCCGATTTTGATGCGCTAGCTTAATTTCTTGCCATTCTGCTAGAGATATGTCTAGAGCTATGGCTATTTCAGTATCAGTTGGTTGTCGATTGAGCTTGACTCGTAAAGATTGAATCAGTTCCACAGACTGCTGTCGTAGTGCCACCCAGCGCCGAGGAATCCGAACAGAGCAACCGCGATCTCTTAAATAGTGCTGAATTTCACCCCGAATGTAGGGAATGGCAAAGGAACTAAAGGCGCTGCCTTTAGTCGTGTCAAACCGTTCAATGGCACGGATTAAGCCGATACAGCCAACCTGAAGTAGGTCTTCGTAGCTCTCGGTACATTGATTGACCCAGTGATGAGCTTCTTTCCTTACCAGCCCGTAATTGAGGTGAACAAGCTGATTACGAATTCCTGACGAACCCGTTTGTTGGTACTCTCGCAATAATCGTAAGCTTTCGTGCTTGAGTTCATGGGTGAGAGGGGTAGACATAGCAAGATTTAGATGGTAGAGCACAAGCTGATGAGCGACTCTCAACTTTATTTGAGTTTCCTTTAGCCACCGCTGCTGTGATTTGGAACACAGGCGTTAAATTTTTTAAGCTGTTTTGCACCCATTAAACAACTGCACTTAAGCGATAACAAGATTGATAGCTTGTTGCAGCCAATCAATCTCGTAAACGGTAAATCTGCTGTCGTTAGATAATATTAACAGTTCGATTAGATTTCTCAAACTAGTACTTTCACCAAGATTTACTGCCAATTCTCCGTCCGACCTTATGACCGTGTAGTAGGGTGCGTTGTAACGCACCCCACAAGTAAATTGGCGGCCTAAGTCCTCACAGCTATAAAAAAAAGGGCAGATGCCCCTTTTGAGAAGATTTTTCACAAAGCTAATCAAGACTTTGTCAGGTGTTCAATCTAAGAGTCAGCAAACTGGCTACGCTTATTCGGGTTCAACGCGACCATAAAAGATACCGCGAATCTTCACTTCTTTTGGATCAGCGGCTCCCAAGTCGGTATCAGAAGGCTGTTCGCTCTCGAAGGTACCCGCAATTTCGCCAGTCCGGCTATCTACCTTCGCCACTTGGAGGGAGATATGACCGTCGAGTGTCTTCACCCGCTTGACGTTAGCACGAGTGATGTCTTCCTTATCCGCTTGGGAGGGGATAGCGACGGCGTTGTCATAGCCTGCTGCAACACCACGACCCTTAGGATCTAAGAACACAGAACCTCGGTAAGAAGGAACTTTGAACTCACCTTCAAAATCTGTGGAAGTGTTGATGCTATCAGCACCGGGCTGGGACTTGGCAGCCAAGCTTTTGATCGTAAACAGGAAGGGAACTCGCTCACCTCCGGGCAATTGCACAGTGATAGGTTGAAAGTCAATCCCTTCTCGTTCAATAAATGTGAAGCTTCCATCTTGACCAACTTCCAAGGAACCACGAATTTGGTCAAGGCTGGATGTCAGCCGTGTCAATAACTTACCTGGAACATATTCTGCCTCTTGCCGCTTATTAGCCGGTTCTTCTTTAACAAAGAAGGTAGTTGGCTGTAGACATAAGTCGGTGAGTACGTAGGACTGGCTCGAATCTATTGGAATAGAACCGCGAGTCGTTTCTGACAGTTGTGGGCAATTATTGGCTAAACCAGTCCCTCTGATCTGGTCATAAGTCAGTGGAGCGTCAGCCGCACTAGCGGGACCCTCACTACAAGCCGTTAACACCCCCAGACACAAAGCCAGGAAGGCAACAATGAAAGCGCGATACCTCATGGTCAACCTCAATCGTCAATATCTAATCTGAAAATTTCTCTTATTTGGGATGGGTGAATCAGACTCTAATAAAAAAGAGTGCAACAGCTTCTGTCTTCAAGACATCGACAAGAGATGCCCACAATTCACTATCTACCCATGCTATAGTTTGGGGCACACGAACATTCTTGGTGAACACTTCCATCAATTGAACTGCTGCCAGATTGAGCTCAGCTCTCAAGATGGCACCGAATGCGTGCTTTTCTGCTCTTGTAAGAGCATTGTACACTCCGAAGGGTCGCCTTTAATCTGAATAAAGCTCTCTCATTACATCCACATAATTTTCTTAGTGACTAATTTTTTTGAGGTGAGGGCATGAACTGTGACAAAACATCAGATTCAGGACAGTTAGATGCCGAACTACAAGCCATTACCGCTGAAATTCTGACTCTCGCGCATCGCTATCGAGGTAATACTTTAGCGCTTTTGGCTTTGCTGCGGACTTTGGAGCAGACGCATCGCGACATTCAAGACAATTTGTTTCAAACCTCATTGCCGAATAGTCGGCAGGAATTTTACGCGATCTTGAGGGATATCGAAGAAACAGGGGGCTGGCCCTATATTGAACGCATGAGGCTGCGCTCGTTCCTGTCCAATCTTTTAGAGTTGGGGAGTGAGGTGATTGAGGCCAGGCACGACGACTAAAGGCTGAAGCTTAAATAAAGTAGCTTCCTTACAGCGTGGTAGCTTTCCCACGCTTGATACTTCATTGCTCTAAGAGCAAGACACGAAGCCCCACAAGTGCTAAGATCCTGCGGTCAGTCTTGGAATTTCACAAAACAATACCTATTGTTATGCCGATTGCCGCAGATTCAATTAAGTTTGGGACAGACGGCTGGCGAGGCGTGATTGCCGCCGATTTCACCTTTGAGCGATTGGCGTTAGTCGCACCCGTAGCCGCCAGAGTCTTAGCAGACATTTATGGCGAAACCACAGGTAGCCGCACCATTATTGTCGGGTACGATCGACGCTTTATGGCTGAAGAGTTTGCCAAAAAGACAGCGCAGGTTGTCAGAGCCGCAGGGTTTGATGTGCTGCTGTCTGAATGTTACGCTCCAACTCCAGCGTTTAGCTGGGCTGCGAAACAACAGAACGCACTGGGAGCTTTGGTGCTAACGGCCAGTCACAATCCGGCGAGTTACCTAGGATTAAAAGTCAAAGGGGCATTTGGTGGGTCTGTGCCCCCAGAAATCACCCACAAAATCGAAGCCCAACTGATTCAGGAACCACTAACGGCTGAAGCTCTCGGTAATTTTCAAACCTTCAATCCCTGGCCCAGTTACTGTGAAGCAATCCAGTCAAAAGTGGATCTGGCTCGAATTCGCGAACTGATTGCTCAAGGGAAATTGACGGTTTTTGCCGATGTTATGCATGGAGCAGCAGCAGGGGGGTTGAGTCAGATTCTCCCCAATGTGCCGATTCAAGAGATTAATAGCTCACGAGACCCATTGTTTGGGGGTGGTGCTCCAGAACCTCTGCCGCGTTACCTGTCTCAGCTATTTCGAGCGATCAGAACGCAGCGCCGCAAACAAGAGGATGGTTTAGCCATCGGGTTGGTGTTTGACGGCGATAGCGATCGCATTGCCGCGGTGGATGGTGCAGGCAACTTCCTGAGTTCCCAAATTCTCATCCCTGTTTTGATCGAACATTTGGCAGAACACCATCATTTGAGTGGGGAAGTGGTCAAAACAATCAGTGGCTCCGACTTAATTCCGCGTGTGGCGGCGCTGTATCAGCTTCCGGTGCATGAGACTCCTATTGGCTACAAATACATTGCCGATCGCATGTTATGTGCTCAAGTCTTACTGGGTGGTGAGGAATCAGGCGGGATTGGTTACGGAAACCATATTCCAGAGCGAGATGCCTTGATGTCAGCGCTTTATCTTTTAGAGGCGATCGCATTTTCCGGAATGGATTTGAGCGACCTCTACAAGCGGCTCCAAGCACGGACTGGGTATACCTCCACCTATGATCGGATTGATTTGCATCTAGCGAACATGGAGGTGCGATCGCGCCTGTTGGCACAATTACAAACTCAGCCCTTGGCAAAAGTTGCCGATCAGGCAGTTGTAGATTGTCAAACCACAGACGGATATAAATTCCGGTTAGCCAATGACAGCTGGTTGCTGATTCGGTTTAGCGGTACTGAACCCGTCCTGCGGCTGTACTGCGAAGCGGCTACCCCTGAACAGGTGCGTCATACTCTGAACTGGGCTAAAGATTGGGCGAATGCCGTATAAAGTAGTTAGCTGTTAGCAGGTAAGGCGCTGGCTTGTGGCCTATGGGAGAAGACTAAATTATTGGTGTTTTTCTACCCCTTGGGTCATCTACCATTCAACCCAGCTCCATTGTTATCGCTAAAGTGGCTCAATATCCAAGATTGAAATTATGACATTGTTGGTTGTCGCTACAGGGAATCCCGGAAAACTACGGGAGATGCAGACGTATCTATCCGATCAGGGGTGGGAATTGCAGTTAAAGCCACCAGAATTAGAAATTGAGGAAACCGAAGATACATTTGCTGCGAATGCTTGTCTCAAGGCGTCAGCCGTTGCTAAGGCGACTGATGAGTGGGCGATCGCAGATGACTCTGGCTTAGAAGTCGATGCCCTGAATGGCGCTCCCGGCATTTATTCGGCACGCTACGGGACAACAGACGCCGAGCGAATTGAACGGTTGCTGAGGGAACTAGGTGATGAGTCAAACCGGGGTGCACAGTTTGTCTGTGTGATCGCGATCGCACGTCCTGATGGAGCGATCGCGCTTCAAGTCGAAGGAATCTGCCGAGGAGAAATTTTGCATGAAGCGCGTGGAACTGGCGGCTTCGGGTACGATCCAATTTTCTATGTTCCAGAGCAGGGGTTGACGTTTGCCGAAATGACGCCGGAAATAAAACGGCGCTACAGTCATCGAGGCAAAGCGTTTCAGTTGCTTCTCCCTCAACTCAATCAGTTAGCGTAAGGGTCAGCCCATACATAACCGCTCTCACACACAGCCAATTAAAACTGAGGCACTAACTAGGAGCAGCAGAGCCTCAGTAGTCGTACTTAGATAAGATGTAACGGGTTAAACGGCCTCCAAATTCTTTTCGCCCGTCCGAATCCGAACGACCTGCTCAACGGGACTAATAAAAATCTTGCCATCGCCAATTTCACCCGTTCTAGCCGCAGCAATGATTTTATCGACCACCATCTCAACTTGGTCGTCCTCAACGACAATTTCCACCTTGAGCTTTTGTAGGAACTCAACAGTGTACTCAGAACCCCGGTAGCGCTCAGTTTGTCCTTTCTGACGTCCAAATCCCCGGACTTCAGAGACGGTCATCCCCACGATACCAGCGTTGACTAGGGCGATTTTAACTTCGTCTAGCTTAAAGGGCCGGATGATTGCTTCTACCTTCCTCAAGGTCTTAGCTCCTCACGAATTTTTCTATCTATCTTTATAAAGACAGCATGACACTTTCTAGCACCGTCTAGATCGGTGTTTTGTAACTTTTAATACAGTTTGTGGGGAGTGAGCCGTTCGACGCTATATTCTGCTGTGCCACAGAAACTCATGCAGCATTGGGACTGAAGAAGCTCTTAGATTGCTGACCTCCTAACCCATGTTTTTAGGTGTTAGACAGCCAAAAATCCACAAAAAAGTATTGATAAATACAGAAATGTTTTTCTGTATCTGTTTTTACGAGTTTCTACTGTTGCCTTAGCTTTTTTGGAGGTTAGAATGAGTCCTGTTGTCTAAAACCAAGTCGAAAGAAAAACCGAGTGCAATCAAACTTAATTGAGCTAAACAGTCCTATCGGCAAGGAATCATCTAATAATCGTCGCTCAGAGCTTCCTTTTACTCTACAAGAATTAAAATCAGCGATTCCCGCTTATTGCTTTGAGCCTTCCCCGTGGAAATCACTTTCCTACTTTTTCCTAGACATCTCAATCATCGGCCTCCTCTATGGGGTGGCCGCTTTTTTTGATTCCTGGTGGTGCTGGCCTGTATTCTGGCTAATGCAGGGTACCATGTTTTGGGCGCTGTTTGTTGTCGGGCACGACTGCGGACATGGTTCCTTTTCCAAACAGAAATGGCTCAATAATCTGATTGGCCATCTAGCTCATACACCCATTCTTGTTCCCTACCACGGTTGGCGCATCAGTCACAGAACTCACCATCAAAACACTGGAAATATCGAAACGGATGAAAGCTGGTATCCCGTCACGGAAACCAAGTATCGGGTTATGCGCTGGTGGGAAAAGTTTTTACGCTTTGAAGTGTTGCTGTTAGTCTACCCGCTATATCTATTTGCTCGGTCTCCTGAACGGGAGGGAGGCTCTCACTTTCTCCCCAGTAGCCCACTATTTCGCCAGTCTGAAAAGTGGGGTGTAATCACCAGTACCGTCCTCTGGACATTGATGATTGGCTTTTTGGGCTTTTTAACTTATCAGTACGGGTGGCTGTTTCTGCTGAAGTATTATCTCGGCCCCTATGTGGTTTTTGTTGTCTGGCTTGACTTGGTTACCTTTTTGCATCATACGGAATCTGATATTCCCTGGTATCGCGGCAAAGATTGGTATTTTCTCAAAGGGGCACTCTCTACCATTGACCGCGACTACGGATTTATCAACAACATTCACCACAATATCGGCACGCATGTGGCTCATCACATCTTCCTCAACATGCCTCACTACCATCTGAAAACGGCAACGGAGGCAATCAAACCGATTTTGGGAGACTACTACCGAAAATCTGACGAGTCTATTTTCAAGTCTTTCTGGCGTTCCTGGCGTAGCTGCCATTTCGTACCGAACAAGGGAGGGATGGTTTACTACCAATCAAAAGCTGAACTTAAAAAAGGTTGAGCAAGCCAATTTTTAAAGGTGGTTGGATAAGCTAGCTTTAGCTAATTACTTCGGCTTTAGGAACATCCAGAGAATAAGTTATCCAATCTTGCGGGGCAGGCGTCTCGCCTACCATTTGATCGGGGCGGGCTCTCCAGCCCACGCCACAAGAGGTAGTTGGATATTTTTTTCTTTGGAAGTCCCTTAGCGAAATTGATACCAAGCTGTTTTTGAGCAGCTTGGTATTTTAATGATGGAATTGCTCTTCTGTGTTTTGCACCATCACATTCGTGAAGCAGAAATCATCGTCTATTAGCGATCGCGTGGCTTCATAGCAGGAGAGTCGCTATCCTGAATGCACTAAGCCAGAGCGATCTTCTTCGGCAACGCCTGAGAGATAATCATCTGAGTGGCTGGTGTTGAAGTGTCAACGATTGTTTAACGAACCGCAGAGGCGCAGAGAGCGCAGAGTAGAGAGTTAAGAGAGAGAATGATCACAGGATGATGCGGCGGATGCCGTCTTTGAGGAGGGGAACGTTGAAGTTGATCAACAGCCCCAGGGGATAGCGGGTCATTTCAATCGCCGCTCCAATCACCGCTCCCGTCAACTCATTCATCCCCTCACCCCTCACTCTCCCTCTCCATATCTCTTCCCTCCGTGCCTCTGTGGTTCGTTCCCTCTCAGCCCTGTGGCAAAATTTAGAAAGCTCGTCTTCAAATAGTGTTCCCTGCATGACCGCAACAATTCCCACCCAGCAAACCCAATACGACCCCAAAGCCACCGAATCCAAGTGGCAGAAGTACTGGGAAGAGAACCAAGTCTTCAAAGCTGACCCCAATCACAAGGGCGAACCTTACTCCATCGTGATTCCACCGCCCAACGTCACCGGCAGCTTGCACATGGGTCACGCCTTCGAGAGTAGCCTGATTGATACCCTCGTCCGCTACCACCGGATGAAAGGGCGCAATACTCTATGGCTACCTGGAACCGACCACGCCAGTATTGCCGTACACACCATGCTGGAAAAGCAACTGGCAAAAGAGGGCACAAACCGCAAAGAATTGGGACGCGAAAAGTTTCTCGAACGGGCTTGGCAGTGGAAGGAAGACTCAGAGGGAACAATTGTTAACCAACTGCGGCGCTTAGGTGTCTCAGCAGATTGGTCGCGGGAACGGTTCACAATGGATGAAGGCTTATCCAAAGCCGTGATAGAAGCCTTTGTCCAACTTCATGAAGCAGGGTTAATTTACCGGGGCGAGTACCTAGTCAACTGGTGTCCTGCTACCCAGTCGGCTGTTTCAGACGTAGAGGTGGAAAACCAAGAAGTTAACGGAAATTTGTGGCATTTCCGCTATCCTCTCACCGATGGCAGTGGTTCTGTTGAAGTGGCGACGACTCGACCGGAAACGATGCTGGGCGATACAGCCGTTGCTGTTAATCCGAATGATGAGCGCTACAAGCATTTGATTGGCAAAACTCTAACCCTGCCCATCATGGGGCGAGAAATTCCGATTATTGCGGATGAATTAGTTGACCTAGAGTTTGGCACGGGTTGCGTGAAGGTGACACCTGCCCATGACCCGAATGACTTCCAAATGGGTCAGCGTCACAATCTGCCTTTCATTAACATCATGAATAAGGATGGTACCCTCAACGAAAATGCAGGGCCATTCGAGGGGCAAGACCGCTTTGAAGCCCGCAAAAATGTGGTGAAGCGCCTAGAAGATGAAGGCGTATTGGTGAAGGTGGAGGACTACAAGCATACGGTACCGTATAGCGATCGCGGCAAAGTCCCCATTGAACCTCTCCTCTCCACCCAGTGGTTCGTCAAAATTCGCCCGATGGCTGATAGGGCGTTGGAATTCCTCGATCAGCAGCATTCCCCCGTATTCGTGCCGGAACGCTGGACGAAGGTTTACCGGGATTGGCTGGTGAAGTTGGAAGACTGGTGCATTTCCCGCCAACTGTGGTGGGGACACCAAATTCCTGCCTGGTATGCCGTGAGTGAAACGGCTGGTGAAATTACAGACCACACGCCGTTTGTTGTAGCGCACACTGAGGCAGAGGCCAAAGAAAAAGCATTAGCAAAATTTGGTCAAGATGTCAAGCTAAAGCAAGACCCAGATGTGCTTGATACTTGGTTTTCTTCGGGATTGTGGCCTTTTTCCACAATGGGGTGGCCTGAAGAAACCAAAGATTTGAAGACTTACTATCCCACCACCACATTGGTGACCGGCTTCGATATCATCTTCTTCTGGGTTGCCCGGATGACGATGATGGCGGGACATTTCACGGGTGAGATGCCGTTTAAGACCGTTTACATCCACGGACTAGTCCGGGATGAGAATAATAAGAAGATGTCCAAAACCGCAGGCAATGGTATTGACCCACTATTGCTGATTGACAAGTACGGTACCGACGCCGTGCGCTATACCCTGGTCAAGGAAGTGGCTGGGGCAGGTCAAGATATCCGATTGGAATACAATCGCAAGATGGATGAGTCGGCGTCAGTCGAAGCGTCGCGCAACTTTGCCAATAAACTGTGGAATGCTGCCCGGTTCGTGATGATGAATCTGGATGCGGCGACGCCTCAGGAGTTGGGTTCTCCGTTGGATCATCCGGAGCAATTGGAGTTGAGCGATCGCTGGATTCTCTCGCGCTTCGCTCAAGTGGTGCGTCAAACCACTGATTACCTCGAAAACTACGGTATGGGAGAAGCGGCGAAGGGGCTTTATGACTTTATCTGGGGTGACTTCTGCGATTGGTACATTGAACTGGTAAAGTCGCGCCTGCGTGAGGATGCATCTTCACCTTCAAGAAAAGCTGCTCAAGCTACGCTGGCCTATGTGTTGGAAGGAATTCTCAAACTGCTTCATCCCTTTATGCCTCACATCACCGAAGAAATTTGGCATAACCTGACGCAAAAATCCGATGAAGCTCTGGCGCTGCAAGCTTATCCAGAAGTTGGCGCTATAGCAGAGACAAGTTTGAGCCATCAAGCCTTGCTGGAAACTGAAACGCGATTGCATCCAGCCGTCATTACACAAGAAACGCCCAAATCTGAGCTGAAAAAAATTGCAACCTCTAGCAGTTTGACCAAATCCACTCAAGTTAACCAATCTCTCGCTCAGACTCAGTCAATCTGGAACCAAGTGGCTCAGTTTTTGTCTGATCTGCCCGATGAGATTGGTAAGTTGTTTGGTCACTACCAACGACCTCTGGTGGTGGTTGGTTTGCTGTTGGTCACAATCATCACGATTAAAGTGGTGCTAGCCGTCTTGGGTGCTATCAACGGTATCCCCTTAGTGAAACCAACCTTTCAGGTCGTTGGTTTGGGTTACTCGACTTGGTTTATTTTCCGCTATTTGCTTACTGCCTCAAAGCGGCAAGAGTTGGGGGCAACCACTCAAGCGCTCAAAGAACAGGTGATAGGCGGCGGAGAACCTAAGCTGTTGTCCCCAGTCAAAGAAGAGGACACAAGGACACAAAAACAGGATGATAAACAAAAATCTCTGGACGCAATCTCCCCGTCCTCTTCTCTAATTGACTCAGAACTGGAGCAACAGTTTGAGCTGCTTATTGAGACGATTCGTACAATCCGCAACCTTCGGGCAGAAGCAGATATCAAGCCAGGGGTGAAAGTGTCAGTGATTCTGCAAAGCGAGAATCCTGAGGAACGTCAAATCCTTGAAGCAGGCCAATCTTATATCAAAGATTTAGCTAAGGTGGAGTCTTTGACGATTACCCCAGTGCTAGAGCAAGAACTCAAAACAACGATGGCAGGTGTTGTCGGGACTATACAAGTGCTGATGCCTCTAGCCGGTGTTGTGGATGTGGATGCTCTACGCGCTAAGTTGGAAAAAGATTTAGGTAAAGTAGAGGCGGAGGCTAAATCCTTATCCGGGCGTCTGGCGAATCAAAATTTTGTCAACAAAGCTCCGGCGGAAGTTGTGAAGGGGGCGAAGGCGGCTCTGGCAGAAGCTGAAAAGCAAGCTACAATTTTGCGCGATCGGCTCTCTAGAATATAGAGATGTGATGAATCCCGGATTTAAAGAGTCTGTGACTACTATCAACCAAGAACTGACACGCGATGCTACACCTAGCCCAAGTACAACAGAATGAGAGTGCCGGGGGGGTGGAACTGAAATTACTAGCCCGCCAAAACTCTGAGAACACCTGGGCTGTAATCAACCCAGAAAGTATTCCACTGACCAATAGCCAACCCTTAAATGAAGGTTTGTTGATTTTGGTAGAGCTTTCTGATGATCAGGAAATGCTTAGTATTCAACAGGCCGAAGACTGGGTGCTGGACTTAGTGCAGAAGTACCTGACTTATGGGGTCACCCCAGCCTCGTTGCAGGAGGAAGTAGAACGAGCTGAACAGTGGCGGCAAGACCTTACCCTGCAAAGCCAGGATTTAACTCGCCGCAATCTGGAAATGGAAGCACGTCGTGAACAATTGCAAGCCTTGGAAGAAGAGTTGAAACGCGAAAAGCAGATACTGGATCAGCGCCATCAGGAATTGGAGGCACATCGTGAACAATTGCAAGCCTTGGAAGAAGAGTTAAAACGCGAAAAGCAAGAACTGGAACAGCGCGCAAAAGAGTTAGGTTGAAGCAATTCCCAAGTGTAAGTACCGTTCTTATCGCTTAGTCAGCCTTCAATCCGTCGCTTGACAGTCGCTATGTAGAAACATTCATTAAAATACCGCCGATAGAACAGCAATCGGCGGTACATCTTTATTAATGGTATTTTGGCGTCAAACAAGCGTCTACATTAACTGCCTGTTAACCTTTACTTTCAGCGAATCTTACAGCGAGGAACCGAGTCCTGCGTAAGCACCGTAAAAGAAAAGGCCAAGAATTACAAGTACACCTGTTCCGGCTACAGTAGCGACGATCCACAAAGGAATTTTTCCAGTTCCAGTCATAACGTTTATCTCCTATTTCAACACAGCAATGGTTACTTTAACACCCAGTTAATTGAAG
This sequence comes from Waterburya sp., assembly GCA_036703055.1. Taxonomy (GTDB): domain Bacteria; phylum Cyanobacteriota; class Cyanobacteriia; order Cyanobacteriales; family Coleofasciculaceae; genus DATNPV01. Next base: position 2,190 of record DATNPV010000309.1, on the reverse strand, counting down.
AAATAACTGGAAAACAGAATACCGAGAACAAAAACCAGTAACAGACCTAAGTAAAGAGAAGTTCGGTTAAGTTCAACTGGTTGGTTGTTTGGATTTGGACTTCTTTCGGGCATCGTAAGTTTCTCCTAGCGTTGAATAAATTGCATGGCTGCGATCGCGCCCAAGAAGAAAACGCTAGGCACAGCCAATGTATGAACAGCTAGCCATCTAACCGTGAAAATTGGATACGAAACTGGCTGATTTGGAGTATTGCTTGTCATCGTTTTAAACCTGCTTTTACAAAAAACCTACTTGCCGCTAAATTGCTGGATTTGCTGTTTGGCTTCGTAGCGATCGCTTAAGATAGGTAGCTCTAATCGATCTTGGGTGAAATACTCATTAGGACGGGGTGTCCCAAACACATCATAGGCAAGACCTGTACTCACAAATAGCCAGCCTGCGATAAACAGAGCAGGGATAGTGATACTGTGAATTACCCAGTAACGGACGCTTGTAACAATATCTCCAAATGGACGCTCTCCAGTTGAACCTGACACGGCTAATTCCTCCTTCCTATCAACAGTTGAAAACTCAATAACTATAATACGAAATCGGCTTACATTGCTTCAAGCAATTCCATTTTCAAGCCGCTTGTGAAGGTTGTTCATACCTTAGTAAAACACCCTTTTGACCAATGATGAATCCTTGTTCTGGCGTGACAAAGACAATTTTGTACAAGTTGGAGGGTATATCCTCAATGCCTCGGTCTTTTTGCCACGTTTTTCCGCCATCGAGACTACACAGTAAATTGCCGCTACCACCAGCTACCCAAATTTCCTCTGGTGTTCGGTAAGCTAAGTCAAGTAGCCCCCAACTCGTTGACACCTCCGGATTTAGAGGCTTGTCCCAAGCTTCCACATCGTCAGGATTGCTAAACTGCATTTGACCTCCCCGCGCCAGCATCCAAAGACGCCCATCCTTACCGAATCCCATATTCTGGAGACGCTTTGAACTATTGCGGTTATGCTGTACCCAAGCATTCTGACCAGGTTCCCAAGTCGAGAAGAAGTTACCTCTGGCAGAAACAGCGACGTATTTACCATCTGCAGAGCGGGAAAGATTGCGGACAACTCCCACGGCTTCTTCAACCATCGCTTTCCAGGTTTTACCAGAATCTTTGGTTTGATAAATTGCCCCAACCGTCGTTGCCATTTCTGCTGATTGAGGACCCAACGCCACAATGGTGTCGGGCGCACCCGGTAACTTTTCACTTAAGGGAATACGAGACCAAGATGCTCCAGCATCAGTGGTATGCAGCAAAATAGAAGGCTCGCCAGTAATCCAGCCTTCGTCACCGGCAAAGCTGACGGACGTGAAGCGATAGTTCTGCTCCCCTAGCTCCAGCCTTTTTTCTTGCCAGGTTTTCCCACCATCTTTGGTTTCCAAAATTGTGGCTTGGCTGCCTACAGCCCATCCATGATTTAGATCTCCTGTGAAGCCCACATCTTGCAAGGTGGATTCAGTTGGCAAGGACACTACCTGCCAAGGGTTATAGCTCAGGGATGGAACTTTGCTACAGCTAGCACAAAAAAAGGCGACTGCCAATATTATTACAATTTGTTTCAAACTTCTCATCAAATAGCTCATAATCTCCTGAACTGGTCAAAGCAAATTATTTGTCCTTTCGGAATGGAGCAATCATCATGGCTGGAAGATTACCCTGCCTCCAATGTCTCTATCCCCGTGCCCAAAACAGCAAGAGAAATTTCGCCGCAAATCAGCGTAAACCGTAGAGACTGAGAAAGAACAAAAAGGCTAAAGCTAGGGAACCAAAAATTAATAGATTTTTCTGCGTTGGGGTCAGACGGTTCACACCGAGCCCATAGCCCAGATTTTCTTGGAAGCCCGAAGGGGCACCGCTCGAACCGATGTTCTCAAACGCAGAAGCCCGAGCACCGCATACAGGACAACGCCAGTCACCGGGTAATTCTTCAAAAGGCGTCCCAGAAGGAATATTACGATTGCTATCTCCCTTGAACGGCTCGTAAACGTAGCCGCAAGAGCGACATTCGTAACGGCTCGGCGCTTGTTCAGCAAGGGTTTGCTCTTTGGCTGGCTCGCTCATTGCTCGGAAAAAAATAAAGAAGCAAATCTTAAAATGTATGTTAAAAAAATTATCGCACAGATAAGTAACTTTCCTACCGATGCTGG
>DATNPV010000298.1:0-28369 GCA_036703055.1 Waterburya sp. | reverse complement strand
ACATTCTCCCGACTATTAAACGCCGAAATGCGGAAGTAACCTTCACCCGCAGCACCAAAACCCGAACCAGGCGTTCCTACCACATTACAACTTTGCAACAACTTATCGAAGAAATCCCAACTCGACAGACCATTGGGCGTTTTCACCCAAACGTAAGGCGCATTCACACCGCCATACACCGCTATTCCCGCTGCCGTCAGTTGCTCGCGGATAATTTTGGCATTTTCCAGATAGAAGCTAATCAGTGCCTTGACTTGCGCCTGTCCCTCCTCAGAGTAAACGGCTTCTGCTCCACGTTGCACAATATAGGACACCCCATTAAACTTCGTGGACTGGCGGCGATTCCACAGCTTCCACAGTTCCACATCCGAACCATCCGATGCTTTGGCTGTGAGGTTCTTCGGTACCACCGTCAACGCACAACGAGTTCCGGTAAACCCTGCATTTTTGGAGAATGAGCGAAACTCGATCGCACAATCCCTTGCACCTTCAATCTCATAGATGGAGTGGGGAAGTTCTGGATCGGTGATGTAGGCTTCGTAAGCCGCATCAAAGAAAATGATCGAACCATGCGCTTTGGCATAGTCCACCCACGCCTTCAAGTGTTCCTTTGTAGCAGTTGCTCCTGTGGGGTTATTAGGGAAACACAGATAAATCAAATCCACCTTCTGAGAAGGAATCTCAGCCGTGAAATTGTTCTCTGCGGTGATGGGTAGATATACTAAGCCCTCAAACTCACCTTTTTCGTTAGCCTCTCCGGTATGTCCCGCCATTACGTTTGTATCTACATACACCGGATAGACGGGGTCAGTCACGGCAATCGTGTTATTTTTGCCAAAAATGTCGAGAATATTGCCCGTATCGCACTTCGAGCCATCAGAGATGAAAATTTCACCCGCATCAACCTCACATCCACGAGATTGGAAGTCGTGAGCAGCGATTTTCTCCCGCAACCAAGCATACCCTTGCTCTGGGCCATAACCTTTGAAAGAGGCGCGATCGCCCATTTCTTCCACAGCTTGAATCATCGCTCTACGGCAAGCTTGCGGTAGCGGTTCCGTAACATCACCAATCCCTAGTCGAATAATCGGTGCCTCAGGATTAGCTTGTGCGAAAGCATTAACCCGTCGAGCAATTTCCGGAAATAAATAGCCAGCTTTGAGCTTGAGGTAGTTGTCGTTAACAGTTGCCATGTTGAATCGCCATAAACGCCGTAAAACAGCTTACTGCCAATCGCCGCCTGTCTTGAAAGGCAAAAGGCAAAAGGAAAAAAGAAATACTTCCATTGTTTGCTGTGAGCAACAGCTCATGGGCATAAACCAACATTTAGCAGCCAAAGGTGGCCTACCAACCGCCCTAAAAACGACCAGCGACTCCTCTTCCACTCACTCCTTTGAGCCCTCTGCGCCTCTGTGGTTGATTAAAACCACACTCACTCAATCAGTACGGGTCGGAATCAATCTCTCCCTTACTAACACTTCTGAGATAGTAACCACTTTGCGGTCTATTTTTCAGGTCAAACGTCTCACCACTCTTGACTCTCCAAATCTTATAGCCAGAAAACGTTAGAGGAGTTTGAGGTTCACAATTCTCCGGCATGTGGTCACCCAGAACAAAGTAAACTGGCCCCTGACCCATTACCCGCGCCAGACCTTTTTGATCCACGACTACAGACGTACCCTCATCCACCGCGATCGCTAGCACACTATCAGCAATACCATCTCTAATCTGACGGGCAATAAACGTCATCGTCCGACCCATGTGATCGCGCTTATCAAAATGCGTCTCTGCGATCGTTCCCTGCATATTCGCCCACTTAAACAAATCATAGGTGAACAGAACATCCTCATAGGGGTCTTCGAGTGCCTCGTGAGCTTCTACAGTATCGGAACAGGCGTTATAAACAACCTCACTTTGAATCATCGTCCCTGCACTGGTGCCACCAATTGCGCCCCCCCGGCTATAGACGGACTTGACAGCCGTCTCAACTCCTGTTCTTTTGAAGTTCCGGGCATACTGGCACTGATCGCCGCCAGCAAAGAAGATAACCTCGGCATTCCGGATGGTATCAGCAACATCGGGACGGTTGGCATCCTCTCGTGTGGGTATAACAAGGGTTTCCACCGAGTCCACGCCATTCATCGCAGAAATGGGAGCGTTGTAGCCTGCCCCACCGGAAGAGCGAATGACTACAACATCGACCGTTGTGGAACAGTTAGTACAACCCCTGACTTGATTAATCATCCACTGAATTGCTTCGTCTACATCAACACCACCTCCACCTAAATTTAAAGCTGGGCCAGCTAATTGAGGATTGACATCAGTAGAGCTACCCTGCAAATAGCGCATAACGTTCGCTTCGGCAGGAAATGCTAAGACTGTGATGCTCATGAACAGGGCAAACGCGATTGCCAAGCATACAGTTAAGCCCTTGCGGGGCATCAGAAGATGAGAACGGTAGGATGAATTGTTCATAGGAAAAGCTGACTGGATAAACAGCCAAACCTAATAGTATCCCCTATGAGAATACAGCTATCTTGTCGCCTTGTAAGTATATTCTGGATTCACAGGAGCTTTATGTCCTCCATAACTTTTAGTAACAGAATCCAGTTAAATAAGGTACATCAGCGGTGTTCAGGAGGTAGTCAAAATGGCACAAATGGAGCCAGACACAATGAAAGTTGCCCAACAAGCATTCGGACACTTCACTCATGGTCTAGCAACAGGTGAGTGGCAACCGTTTATGGACATGCTCAGTGACGATTTCACCTTTTGGTTTCCGGTAGGGCCATACCACGGACTGAATGTCGGTAAAGAGCGAGTTCGCGAATTCTTTGAGTATGTTTCTGAAGCGTTTAAGCCAGGACTATCCGTTACGCTTGATCGCGTTACCAGCAACGAGACTACTGTTGTTTTCGAGTTCCGGGACGAGGGACAGTTAAGAGGAGAACCTTACAAAAACCGAGTAGCTGTTTCTTTCGATGTTCGTGACAACAAGATTTGTTACTATCGCGAGTACTTTGGCAGCGATGGTAAATCAAATTAAAAAAGCTTTCCGTAAACCCAAGTAGTATGGAAGACCTTGAGTAACGCGCTCACATTGGGTGAATGTCCTCTCAAAAGTTGCGATCGCTTCGCTACTCTTTGCATTACAGCTCAGAAGCTCATGAATATCCAAGCAATATTAATCTATATTCTCCCCCCTTTCTAAGGGGGGCTGGGGGGGATCGTATGCCTTGCAAGAAAGATTTAATTGTGACTGATTTTCACCTTCCCTACAATCCAAAACTTGTAGAGAGGGCAAAGGAAATACGTAAGAACATGACAGCAGCCGAGAGAAAACTCTGGTACAGCTACCTAAAAGATTTTCCATTTCGGGTTTTAAGGCAAAAGCCTATTGATAACTTTATTGTTGACTTTTACTGCGCTCATTTGAAGTTAGTCATAGAGGTTGATGGAGAGAGCCACTTTACCAGTGAGGGCAAAGATTATGACAGGGAAAGAACGCAAATCTTAGAAGGCTATGGGTTGAAAGTAGTCAGATTTAGGAATGATGAAGCGTTGAAGGAGTGGGAGGGGGTGTGTCAGCGAATTGCGGAGATGATCCCCCCCAGCCCCCCTTAAAAAGGGGGGAGAATTAAGATTCAAGTCAGAGCTTAAGTAAAGAGCGATCGCCTATTGCTGTGAAACGCAAATTTATCATTTATTAAGCCCCATTTTTAAGGGAGGGAGAATGAAGATTCAAGTCAGAGCTTAAGTAAAGAGCGATGCCTATTGCTGTGAAACGCAAATCCTCATTTATTAAGCCCCCCTTTTTAAGGGGGGTTGGGGGGATCTCCCCGCAGATAATCACTTTCCTCCAGTCAGCCAAACAAATCGCAAAACGTATTGCATAACCTCTCTCTTGATGAGAGATATAGATGGATTGAGTCAGCAAACTGCTTCCCTAGCTCAAGAGAGAACTTGCTAATGCACTATCGTCTCAGATACGTCAGGCTTGCCACTGCTACTCTAGTGCTCTCGCTGACATCACCCCTTTTACCGCTTACCTTGAAGTTTGAGCCTCTGGCAGCACAGGCGCAGACGATCCAAGATAGAGCAACTGAGGCAAAGCATCTGTTGCAAAAGGGTAGCCAGCAGTATCGCCAAGCTCAATTCAAAGAAGCTTTGGCACAATTTCAGCAAGCATTAGAGATTTACCAACAAATTGGGGATAAGGCAGGCAAGGCAGAAGCTCTTAATCACATGGGAGAAGTCTACAACCAGTTAAGCCAAGATAATGAAGCGCTAAAAGTTTTGCAGCAAGCTTTGGCAATTCGTCAACAATTGAATGATCGCTCCAATGAAGGGACGGTTCTCGTCAATCTTGCGGCAATTTATTTGAATGCGGGACAGTATCCTACAGCCCTGAAGTTTTTTCAGCAAGCCTTAGACCTTTACAGAGAAATTGACGATCATACTGGGGAAGCATCGACCCGCACAGGAATTGGACTAATTTACTACAGCTTGGGACAGTACTTTAAAGCGTTGGAAATCCATCAACAAGCTTTAGCTCTTTACAGAGAATTGGGTGCTCGTGGCGAAGAAGGGGGAACTCTCCTCAACATGGGGTTAGTTTACACTAGCCTAGGACAGTACTCCAAAGCCTTAAAGGTCTATCAGCAAGCCTTAACCATTGCCAGAGAAATGGATAATCGACCTTTTGAAAGGATGAGTCTCCTCAACATGGGGTTAGTTTACACTAGCCTTAGACAGTATTCCAAAGCCTTAGAGGTCTATCAGCAAGCCTTAGCTATTGGTGTTCCTGCCGGAGAAGCACGAATTATTAGGGGCATAGGGTTTGTTTATTACAACTTGGGACAGTATCCCAAAGCTTTAGAGCTTTATCAGCAAGCTTTAGGCATCGAGAGAGAAGAGGGTGATTCCGTTGGTGAATGGTTCACTCTCACCAATATTGGCGATCTGCTAAAAGAACAAAACAGCCCAGAGTTAGCAATTGTTTTCTACAAGCAATCCATTAACCTGATAAAGGCAATTCGCAAAGAGTTACAAGTACTGCCAAAAGAACAACAGCAGTCATACACCGAAACTGTAGCAGACACCTATCGCCGTCTCGCTGACCTCCTCCTCAAACAAGACCGAATCCTCGAAGCGCAACGAGTCCTCGACCTTCTCAAAGTCCAAGAACTCGACGATTACCTGAGCAACGTTCGCGGCAATAACAATACAGCTCAAGGATTGCCGAATCTCTCATCCGAACAACAAACTTGGACGAGTTACCAGGCAATCCTCAACAAAGCGATGGAAATTGGGAAAGAACTCACGCAACTACGACAAATAAAACCTGAAAACCGCACTGCCGAACAAGAACAGCGTATCGCCCAATTGATGAACGTCCAACAAAAAATTGTCGAAGATTTCAACAACTTCATTGAAAGTCCAGAAGTGTTGGCACTTGTTCAGCAACTCAATCCCAAGGCGAGGAAAGCGGATTTAGTAAACAACCTAGACCAACTCATTGGCTTACAAGACAACCTCAAGAATCTGCAACAAAAAGCAGTCCTTCTCTACCCCTTAATTCTGGACGATCGCATAGAACTCATCCTTACCACCCCCGACTCTCCCCCAATTCGGCGTACTGTCCAAGTCCCCAAAAAACAGCTCAACGAAACAATTGTTGCCTTTCGCAGCGCATTACAAGACCCCAAATCCAATGCCAAAGCCTCCGCACAGCAACTCTACAGCTGGCTGATTAAACCCCTAGAAGCCGACCTCAAAGCCGCAAATGCCCAAACTATAATCTACGCACCCGATGCTCAACTACGTTACATTCCCCTAGCCGCTTTGCACGACGGGCAACAATGGTTAGTGCAATGCTACCGCATCAACAATATTACCGCCGCTTCCCTCACCGACCTCAACACCAAACCCCAGCCCCAAATGCAAGTCTTAGCAGGTGCCTTTGCCACCGGACGCTACAGCTTTAAGGTTGGCGGAGAATTCTTTGACTTTGCCGGGTTGCCCTCTGCCGGAGTCGAGGTAGAAAATTTAGCCAAGACTGTTCCCAGTACCACCAAATTCATCGATAAAGCCTTCACCCCCGAAGTCACCGTTCCCAAAATGGACGACTACACCATCGTGCATCTCGCTACTCATGCTGCATTTGTCGTGGGGACACCGGATGATTCCTTTATTCTCTTCGGCAATGGAGAACGCATCACCCTCCGAGATATCCAAACCTGGAGCCTCAAGAACGTCGATTTAGTCGTACTTTCTGCCTGTGAAACCGGATTGGGGGGAAAATTGGGGAACGGCGAAGAGATTCTCGGCTTAGGCTACCAGATGCAACGGGCAGGCGCAAGAGCCGCGATCGCGTCCTTGTGGTCGGTTAACGATGGCGGTACACAAGCTTTAATGAACGCCTTTTATGGCCATCTAAAAACGGGCAACACCACAAAAGCCGAAGCGTTGCGTCAGGCGCAAATTACCCTAATTACCGGCAACTCGACAGCTTTAGGGAAAGATCGAGGGAGTGTAGAACCAGAACCACGTAATAGCACCCCTGTACCGCCGCAAGTTGCTAACCGCCTGAGCCATCCTTATTACTGGGCACCGTTCATCCTCATTGGCAATGGGTTGTAAGCCGTTTTCAGCATACAATCATCTCTAAACTCCAACATCCGAAATCCAATGGCCTCAACTACCTCTAAACCCGTTGATTGGGATGCGATCGCTTCAGAACTCGCTGGGATGGAACTCATTACTGAACCCAGTCAAATTACCAAGTTATCCCTAGATTACTACCACTTCAGCCCAGTACTCCAGCCAAAGCTGAGTGGTAAGCGAGGCGATTTAGTCGTTCGTCCCATCAATGAGGCAGAAGTTTTGCGGGTGGCGGCAGTTTGCGTTAAATACAAAGTACCGTTAACTGTGCGGGGAGCAGGTACGGGCAACTATGGACAGTGTGTACCCTTGGATGGAGGCGTAATTCTCGATACTACGCGGATGCAAACCATTCGCTGGATTAAACCCGGATTAGCTTGTGTTGAACCTGGGGTGAAATTGGCGGCGTTTGATAAACAAGCACGGGAAATTGGTTGGGAATTGCGGATGGCTCCCTCAACGTATCGTACTGCAACTATTGGTGGATTTATTGGTGGGGGAAGTGCAGGAATTGGTTCGATTCTGTATGGGCAATTGCGCGATCGGGGAAATCTCCATGCCGTCCGCGTCGTCACAATGGAAGATGAACCGCGTGTCCTCGAATTACGCGGCGATGATGTGCAGAAGGTGAACCACGCCTACGGGACTAATGGGATTATTACCGAACTAGAAATTCCTCTTGGCCCAGCTTATGCTTGGGCAGAACTAATTGTCATCTTTGATGACTTTATGACGGCGGCACGATTTGGGCAAGCCTTGGGTAATAGCGATGGTTTAATTAAGAAACTTATCAGCATTCACGCTTGGCCTGTTCCTTTCTACCTTCCCGCCCTTAAAAATTACCTACCTGAAGGTAAACACTGCGCCTTACTAATGATTGCCGAATCTTGCCTGGAACCTTTTCAAGATTTAGTTCGGGAGTATGGCGGTCAAATTACTTATCAAAAAACGGCTCAAGAAGCCAGCAAGGGCGCTAGCTTAGTAGAATTCACTTGGAATCATACCACCTTACATGCCCGAAGCATTGACCCAACTCTGACCTATTTACAAACCTTCTTTTTTACCCTAGAGCGAGTGGAGCATTTCTATCATCATTTTGGGGATGAGGTATTGATGCATTTGGAATTTTTGCGGGCGAATGGAAAAGCGGTTCCCGCCGGATTGCCAATCGTCCGCTACACCACAGAGGAAAGGCTCAATGAGATTATTCACTATTACGAAGAAAACGGTGCATTCATTGCTAATCCTCACACTTACATTTTGGAAGATGGCGGGAGGAAAACCATTGATGTTGAGCAATTAAAGTTTAAAGAAAGGGTTGACCCTTATGGGTTGCTCAATCCAGGAAAAATGAGAGCTTGGTTAGAGCGATAATATGTATCGGGGTGGGCAATGCCACCCCTTTTTTCATCATCTAAAGTGACATTCTCCGCTCCGAAGAACAAAGATTTTTGCTTCGCAGACTTCCCTTAACGCTGAAAGTCTCCTTTCATCTGACAGAGGGACAAATCTCCACAAGCGTGAATTCCCGTGTGCCCCACGGTACTAGATATAGTATAGTACAAGCTTTGCTTGGCACAGGTCGTCATGATTCATTAATTGAAGTATTAGCAAAATAAAAAATTTTATCCATAAAAAAATGCACAGTTTTATCCCACCTGAACGTTTCTTCCCTTATCTGACTTGGAGAGATATTCAATCTATGCCAGATAAGGAAAATGTGGTTATTATTCAGCCTGTGGGTTCGATTGAACAACATGGCCCTCATCTTCCCATTATTGTCGATTCAGCTATTGGTGCAGCGGTCATTGGTAGAGCTTTAGCTAAACTGGACGCAAAAATTCCTGCCTATGCCTTACCCCTGCTGTACTACGGTAAATCTAATGAACATTGGCATTTCCCCGGTACGATTACCTTGAGCGCTCAAACGCTACTAACCGTACTCATGGAAATGGCAGAGAGTATCTATCGTGCTGGGTTTCGCAAGCTGGTGCTGATGAATTCCCACGGAGGACAACCTGAAATCATGCAAATTGCCGCACGAGATTTGCATCAGAAATATGAAGATTTTTTGGTTTTCCCATTGTTTACTTGGCGGGTTCCTCATATTGCTAACGAATTACTGACACCAAAGGAATTGGAATATGGCATCCACGCGGGGGATGCGGAAACCAGTTTAATGCTCTCCATCTTGCCGGAGCAGGTAAAAATGGAAAAAGCAGTGGCAGAGTATCCTGATGGATTGCCAGAGGATAGCTTGCTGAGTATGGAAGGGAAGCTGCCTTTTGCCTGGGTAATGCGGGATTTAAGCCAGAGTGGGGTTTTAGGAGATGCCACAGTGGCAACGAAGGAAAAAGGCGATCGCCTTTTAGAATCTGTTTCACACAGTTGGGTACAAGTGATTCAGGATATCTACAAATTCCGTCAGCCACAAGCCTTTAAAAGGGAGTAGGGAGTGGGGGAAAGGGAGAAGAAAATTTTTGGTTTCTAACTCCTCGCTTCTCCCTCCTCCCGCGTCTCAAATTACTTTTGTCAATCGCTGACCTTGATGATAACAATGGGAATAACCGTGGTTCCCAAAAAATTGATGAATATGTCTGTCTTAGAAGCGGAGCTAGCATCTCTGGTATCAAGAATTGAGTTCTTAGAGGAGCGACAAAATCTGTTGGCTAAGTATGCAGTCGGCGTTAAACGTCAGGTAGAGCGTTTAATCGAACGGTTTAATACACGACCTGAGTACTCGATGCTGGAAAATTTACAGGATGCAATCATTCAATTATGTGAAAAACTGCCAGCTTCGTCACAGTCACAAAATTCAGCTTGGCAACAGCCTTCCAATCCATTCATTAGTTGGAATGAGGCATTGAACGCTGATGGGAGCTATGAGAGTTCGAATGGAAGCAAGGCATTGGATACGCCAGTGCAAATGCAGGAATCGGCTCATAGATGGACGAAGCTTGAAGAAGCTGACTTAGAGGCTGATGAGGAAATGAATTATTGGCCTGAAAGAAATCAAGAGTTCCCCCTACCAACACGAGATTTTTTGAAGCTGTATAACGACCAGAAACGAAATTTTACAGGAACTAACTTAACTGGAGTCAATCTCAGAGGAAAGTTCCTCAGTTATGACTTAAATTTGAGCCAATCTAACCTGAGTCAAGCGAACTTGAGGCAAGCTAGTCTCAGTGGGGTCAATCTAAGCCGTGCTAATTTGCAGAATGCTGAACTTAGTGAAGCCATGTTTTGGAAAACTAACCTGGAAGAAGCTAACCTAAAACATGCTGACCTGACCCGTGCTACATTTAAAGAAACTACTTTAGAAAAGGCCAATCTGAGTAGGGCTAATCTGAGTGGAGTTAACCTATCACAGCAAGTAAATCTCAATGCAACAAACCTGAGCGACGCTAATTTAAGTCGAGCTAATTTAAGACAATCAACATTAATTAAAGCCAACTTGAGGCAAGCCAATTTGAGTCAGGCAAATTTGTTAGGAACGAATTTAGAGGGGGCAAGCCTTGAAGGGGCCAATTTGAAGCAAGCCATTTACAATAAGGCGACTATTTTTCCCACAGGATTTGACCCTACCCAAGCCGGGGCTCTCTTGATTGCTGCTCATGTATCCCTAAGAAAGTTTGATTTCGCAAGTGCTGACTTGAGCGATGTAGACTTAGCGAAAGCTAATTTCCAAGGAGCCAATCTATACTCAATTAACTTGCAAGCTGCGGATTTAAGTGAAGTTAACTTGAGTCAATCTAATCTCACTAAAGCTAATTTACAAAGTGCGATTCTGCTTCAAGCCAATCTCAGTGAAGCGAATTTGGAAGAGGCTAACTTAGAAGGGGCGAATTTGACGGGAGCAGATTTAACTGACGCCAATCTTAAATATACTAATTTTCAGGGTGCAAACTTAGCGGCTGTTGACCTGAATCAAGCCAATTTAAAGTCTGCAAAAATTAAAGTTGATCATCGAACCAATTTTAGCGGTGCCAACCTAAGTGGGGTTGATTTAGTTGGATATAATCTTGATAGGATTAATCTGAGTCGGGCAAATTTAATGTCAGCTAATCTTTGTGGAGCATCCTTGGAATCTGCAAATTTAAGTGAAGCAAATTTGGCATTTGCTGATTTCTCTGGAGCAAATTTAAGTAATGCCAATCTGGAAAGAGCTAATCTAAAAAAAGCGAAGATGAGTGGAGCAAATTTGTGTGGAGCTAAGCTAAAAGGCGTCATTTTGCCCGATGGCACTATTCATGAGTAGATGTGTCTTGGGAGACCAGTTCGCAGTAATTGCTCATACTATTTTGAAGGATGTTAGGATGCAGTTGCTCTAGTTCCCAGAATTGGGGATTGGTAACAACAGATTTGAATCCAGTAATTAAAGATGACAACGAACGCAGTTTTATGGGTGGTGCAACACCTGGTAGGGGCGAACGGCTGTTCGCCCCTATGACTATGCTCAAATCCTAGATACTCACCGATTGTGCCGCTTCCTTAACTGATGCTTGACTATCAGCCGATTGATGCACGCGCTCAAGCCATTTTTCAGCTTTCGAGTAGTTGTCATGCTGTACCTCTTTAATAGCTTGCTTGAAGTTCAGCACTACACCCCAAACATCACTCACGAAGCGTTTTTCTTGCTTCATCTTGTCGAAGAAACTAACAGCTTCGATGTGCGATAATCTCCCTTCCGTTTTAGCGATCGCCATAAATACCTCGAACACATCGTCTGCCATCTTGGCATCACCACAGACGTAGTAGTGACATTGCGGATGGCTCAGTTGTTGCCAGAGTTCTTGAGCGTTTTCTTGCATCAAGCCTTGCACGTAGACTTTCTTGTCCGTCAGACGTGAGAAAGCAACTTTTAACCCAGACAGAACGCCTTGATTCTGCCAGCTTTCAAGTTGCTCCCCATAGAGGAAGTCATTGCGATCGCGACAGCCGAAGTATAGGCAAGCATCACCCAATTGTGTCCCCTGCTGCAATAGCGCTTCCCGATATTGAAGGAAGGCAATCAGCGGCGATACCCCCGTACCCGGCCCAACCATAAGCATTGGCGCGAGTGGATCGGCGGGTGGACGGAAGCCAGACGTGCGGACACCGATACGAACCTTTGCCCCCGGTTCAAGTCCGGCGAGGTAGTTGGAACACAGTCCCTGACGGGTTTTACCTGCATCCGTCTTAACTTGCAGCACTCCAACTGTGATTTGAATCTGCTGGGGATGAAGCAGAGGACAGGAGGAAATGGAGTATAGACGTGGCTTTTGCTTGGGCAATAACTCCAGCAGGGCTTCTAGTGTAATTTGGCAAGAAGGAAATTCATCGAACAAATCGACAACACTCATGAAGTTGTCTGTGATCGTTTTCTTGAGCGTAATGCTGTCGGGATGATCGTCCCCTTGTCTGAGAATTTCTAACCAAACTTCCAATCGTTGTTTGTCCTGGGGATTTTGTGCTGCGGAGTGCAAGTAGGATAGCAAATCATTGAATGGTTCCCGCAACGCAAGATCGAGTTCTTCGGAGAGAACCTGTCCGATGGTTGAGGGAACACCAACGGAAGGCTTTTCCTCCAATTCCGTACCATCGGGCATCAGATAGCGAGCGGTGAAATAGGTGTTGGGTGATACTGAAAGGCGATCGCATAACCGATTCACCAACTCTGCCGGATTGCAAGGATACACGGCAACATGATCACCTGTTTCATACTGCAAATCGGTACCAGAAATATCAAAGACAAGATAGCGAGTAGAACGGCTACCGGGAATCACTTCTTTGAGTAGTTCGCTATTGGCAACGAGAGGGACTTCGATGCCTCTGTCTCCACTCACTTCTACAGGTGAAACGTTTGCCGCTTGTGCCTCACTTAAGAAGGTGACGTTCAGTTTGGGTGCGTTTGCGGCTGTGGCATCGGCGGAGGTAGCATCCTCGCCCAACACACGGGAAACGAGTCCCAGCCATTGTTTGAAGGTGTCAGCTTGTCCTTTGATTTCATCACCTTTATGGAGCGGTACAATGCAGTTACCTCCCGCCTTCGCCAGTGCCTTATCTACCGAAATTCCAGCAGCGCAGAAGTATTCGTAAACGGTACTACCAATTCCCAAGACAGAATAATTCAAACCGTCCAGGGAACCCGCAGGTTGTTTCTTCAACCACTGGAGGAACTTCTTGCCGTTTCCGGGCATTTCGCCGTTGCCAAAGGTGGACGTGACAATAAGTACGAGTTTCTCTGATGCCAGGGTGTCGGTGTTGTACTCATCCAGCGCCATCACCTTGGGACGGAATCGCTGGAGTTGACGAGCGGCTTTCCGCGCAAACCCTTCTGCTGTACCTGTTTCAGAGGCGTAGAGAATTAGAATTCGGTCTTGCTTGTTGTCGTCCTCGTCGCTAGCGGTGATGAATTTTTCCAGGTCGATGCCGTCTTCGACTGCCCAGCGATCGGCGGCATGGTGATAGGCTGGTTCTAAATAGAAGTCGCGCATCTGGTGATGCCAAACTGGACAAGCACTTCCCCCAGCAGCCGGGACAACCCAACCCCAATCCCCCGGACACTCACGCCCTGTTTTCTTCTCGCGCAAGTCGTGGGCGAGGAATTGACGGGAGGCCGTTTGGTGGTCTACCATCGTTACCTTCGCTTTCTGGAACGAGTAGAGGATGGCGACGTTGAGTTCTAATGCTACGCGATCGCGCCACAAGGTTTGCTCGGAACTGGTATCCAGCTTGAGAACTTTGGCGATGTCCTCCATCTTGTTGTAGCGGTACTCGTCCAGGAAATCCCGCATAATTTCCGTACCCATGTACCAGCCATTAAAAGGAATGCAAGCGTAGTTAATGCCGCCAACATGCATCGAGAAGTTGCTAATCGCAGGGACGGCATACCAACGAAAGCCCAATGATTTAAACTCTGGAATCGAGGGATGCTCGATTTCCACTTCCAGAATCTCGTCCCGATCAAAGTGATACATCTTCGGCTCCATACCGGGAGCTTCAATCACTAGAGGCAAAATATCGTAGTCCGTGCGCGGTTCGGGCGGTTCCCATCCCAATTTTATAATGGCTTTGGTGACATCCAGGTTGGCCGGATCGCCCATAATACTGCCATCGGGTTGCTCGTAGGCGGCATAACGAGCAAGTTGTGGATTCCAGATGCGCGGCCCCCAGCGTTCTTTAGGATGTTTGGGACGAAACACGGTCATGGTAATCTGGAGGTTACCGCCGTTTGTGGCGTATTTTAGGTGTTCTTGAAGTTCGCGGAACATCTCATCCGGGTCGGTAACGTGACGGCGATCGCGAATTACCATATTATTCCACTGAATCCGCCCAACGCACTTGGATGCATTACGCCATGAGACTTGCGCCCCATACGCCACTTCTTCATACGTGTGGGTGTAGGTTCCCGTGGCGTGTACTTCCTCCTGAATTTCTTTCCAGCGTCGCGCCTTGTCCTCCGGTTCCCAAGCTTGCTCGGATGAAATGAGATCCAAGTACTGCTTGGCTTTTTTGAGCAATCGCTCCTCATTCATCTTGGGCAGTTTGATCACGTTGACAGCGCGATCAATCAAAGTCTGCCATCCCTGCCGCAACTCTAGCGAAAAGTCCGGTACGTGCCGATCAAACAGGGTAAAGATAGCATCCGTTATTGCCGGATAAGCGCACGAGGGTACATTGGCACTGGTATGCACCTGCCCCAAGAAGCGCAGTTCTCGGATCATCTCATCACTGCTGCCGCTTCTCAGAGACTGGATGAGAAACTCCAATGCCTGGAACAGGTGCAAAGACAGGTAATCCATGTCTGCCCGTCCAAAAATTGGCAAGACAAACGGATATTTCTCAAATAGGATTTGATAAAACTCCATCCCCATGACTTGCTTGTTCTGGCTGAACACCTGCCAAGAGTCCAGCATTTTTTGCAGCATTTCTGGGGGTAAAGCCGTATCGTAGCGACGAATCGCCTCTACCATCGGTACAATTACATGAGTATTAAAGAAGCGGTAGAGGGCAGAGTTTTGTCCTTTTTGTAAATCTTGGCGATCGTACTCTTCTAAGTATGGAATCGACGGCAGCATCCACATCCACACCTGCCGTGCCTTCAGCCAGTGCTGGGGACGCATCCCGATATCAGCGAATAATGCACCGTAATCCTCAATCGTATCCAAGCCATCCTCTTTTTCGGGAGGCACACCCATCAGAGGTTCCCCAATGATAATTTGGGTTTCGGGCTGAAGTTGGTGAATGCAGCAATCGAACAACTCAAAGAAAAAGTCATTCATGCTGTCAAGTGCTTCCCCGAAGATGTACTCTAGTTCTGGTTCCTCCAACAACAGGCGCTTCAAGAACTTTTCCATCTGCAATTCTTTCCACGCCCGCAGTTTGTTCCAAGTGTCTTTGACAATCACTTCCTCTGGTGGCGAGAGGGGAATGCTTGGAGGCATCTCAAACTCACCCTCTGTTTGAGTTCCTTTGCTGTGGATGCGGTGAGTGCCGTTCTGATTCCCCAAGATGGTAAAGGTGCTGCTACTTCCCTCACTCGTACTCTGGGTTAAGCGAGTTTTTAGCTTCAACTGCGGTGCCTGGTTCCAAGTCGTAATGGGAAATTCTAACTCGGCACTGCGCTCTCCGTTGAGGCAATCTTGTGTGGCAAATGTGACTGTTCCGGCATCCTGCCAGGGGTGAGTGATATCTCCTTCCCGGTAGCGTAAGATAATCGCGATCGTGCAGTCGCCCTTGTTTTTCAAATCCACCAACCAACTGGGTTGTGTGCGGTTCAACAGCTCCCTTTCTAATAGGGTTTGTCCCTCTTCGGAAAGCACCTGCAACTGACATTTGTACTTGTAGTTATTGGAAGCCGGGAAATCGAGGGCAGAAACCTCGGTTAAGTGGATGATTCGTTGAGTGTCACTCATGCTTGAGAAGTCAATGGGGTGAGGAGAGTGATTGGTTGAGTGTCTTGCACCTTACATGCAGAACGCACATCTTGTAATTTACCGCACTCCCCCTTGATTACCCCGAGCTTGGTTAACGTTTGACCCAACAATCTGGTAAGGCTAGGGAGCCAGGTGAGGAAATTTGCTTAATTTCCGCTTCAAAAGTGGCAATAGCAGCATAGATACGGGATATTCTCTTGGCACTCGGCTTCAGCACGAGATTTCCTCTGCTTAGTCATGCTCAGTTGTTTTCTTTCTTCTCATAAGGGTTGGTTTGTTCGCGCTAGTTTAACGCGAATAAAACTCGTCATATATCTTTACCTTCGCCTCTTGACAAATTGCTCTTCACCTTAACTCCTTGCCATGAAGGTATTGTGTACACCGCTCCGAGCATCTGTTTTGAAAGAGTTACCTGAGTAACAGTTCAAACTTTCCTGTTCTCCCTGGAACGCTTATCGCTTACTTCAAGAATTTGCCGATAAGCCTGAATCATTTGCTGCGCGATCGCATCCCAACTATAATTTCTCAAAGCATAGTTCTGGCCATTCACTCCCCGTCGCTGCCGTTCACCAGCATCCCTAAGCGCCTCCCGCAAGTACTGGGTTAAAGCTTCCACCTCACAAGGACAAACCCATCCTGCCTCAGCGTTCTTGACGGCATCACAGATATGAACTTGGTCAGAAATTACCACAGGTATTCCAGAAACCATCGCTTCCGCTACAGCAATGCCAAAGTTTTCATAATAGGAAGGAAGGACAAATAAATCAGCTTCTTGTAACAGAGCAGCCTTCAACTCACCCGTCACAAAACCTGTAATGGTAGTCTGGGATGATAGGAACGAAGCCTTAAGCTGTTCCTTGATTTGATTTTCGTACTCCGGGTCTTGAGGATTGGCCCCTGCTAGAACAAAGTAAAAATTTAGTCCCTCTGCTAATAGCCGTTCTAGCGCCGGAATCAGCAGCTCCAGTCCTTTTTTCGGGTCAATACGGGACATGAACAACACTAAGGGCTGATCAGCAGGAATGCCCAACTGCTGCCGTACTTCACCTTTAGAGCGCATCGCTTCTCCTATCTCCTCCCTGGCTAAGGAGAGTTGGGCCGGTTGAACGCCCAACGGAATCACCAAATCCTGCGTCTGAGTTCCAAAGCGTTCTGAAATCTTAGCTTCCTGAGTACTGGTAAAGTGAATTCCAGCCGCACCCGCTAAGTTGCCTCGTTCCAGCAGTGCAGCATAGACTTGCTTCAACTGCCGCTTCTTGCGTAAGTCGGCTGGGTCAAGTGTGCCTAAAGGACGCAAAATATAAGGTAACTGCTTGTGTCGTGCGATCGCAGCCGCTGCCGTACTCACTGGTGAAAACAGAGCATGAATATGAGCAAGGTCAAATTCTCCGGCGTGTTCCCACAACCAGCGCAACAAAGCGAGGGAGAACTTGTAGCGTCGAAAGGGAGAACAGCGAAAGTACCATACCTGATACCCATCCTGCTCTACGGGTTGGTTCAGGGGAACATCTAGTGGTGGTTGTCCCGCATCCCCATTTGAGTCAGTGGTGATCACTGTGACTTCCACACCTTGAGATGCCAATGCCGCTGAAAGCCCTTTAACCATTTGGCTAGGGCCACCGTATACCAAGGAAATCGAAGGGATAATTTGTAGAATCCGCAGAGGCTGGCTCATGGCTAGTATGTCTCCTCGGTCAGCCGATTAAGCCCACTCCGCCACTTTAACCTAAAAGCCCCTGCTAGATGCTTGCCCTAAAATCTTATGTAAAACTTTATCGGTTCAGGTGAGTCATGGAGGTAAAGCGATACACCCTAATCAATCCATGCCTGACTCAACAAGGTAAGTAGAAAAAACAGAAATTAGTCAGTTTTGACCTGTCATATCCTTGGCGTAATACACTCACAGGAATAAGGAAGAATAAACAGCTCTTTCCTCTGGCTGGTGAGTCTTTTTTTCAGCGTTTAGCTAATGTTTTACGAAATTCCACACCCTCCAAGAGAGTAGACAATTTATGAACTGACCACTAACTACCTTCTAAATGGCCACTTTGAGCGATGCTAGAAGAGGGTGAGGAGCGAACATTTTCGTATCAGCCACAAAAGTACAGTATATAGCCCAGCTATTGACCAGCTGGGCTTTCTTTATGCAAGGCAAAGGCTAGGGCTGAGGGTTAAGAGGCAGAGTACTAAGGGTGGCTATTTTACTCAGTATTGAGTAAAAAAGGCACTAGCCTCTCTCACCGAGATGACTCACCAACACCAAGGTCAGAATTGGTTTAATCTTATGCCATTCACTCAGTTTAAAAAGAAATGATTGGCACTTTCGGCGGCTAACCCCGTCAGTAGATTTAACCCAATCAAGATAATCAAACGATAATGATTAGGAACGCAGATAAGAAAAACAACCCCATTAGAGTATTAGGTATTAATCGACTTTCCATCGTTTCTCTCCTAATTCCTTGGCTCCCTCTATAATATCCTGGGGCATCGTATTCTAATTCCTCTGTTGAGGTCATGCCATTGGAGGATGTACTTCTTGCTGTAAGCCTATACATCTTAATAGCGGTGCATCTTGACGAGAGACAGGGAAATGCATCAGTGATGTCAGCGTGGTAGCTAGACATTTGATGAATACAAGCGTTAGATGGCGTCCAGACGAGTTACGACTACCCAATGAATCTAGCGTCAGCCTACAGTAGCTAGGAGACTTCAACGGCATGACTCAATCTGCAAAAGAAAGACCCTAATTGATCAGGGTTAGTGGTATGGACTGCCACTTTAGACAATATTTCTACTAAAGCAAACTGTTCTCCCTGGTGGCTTGATCAATGTTTGATTCAAATTTGTGCGATCGCTCGTTTCCCGAAAAACCTTTCTTCATCGATTGGTTTACCTTTATTTGGTTTCATAAATCCCTGTTTATAGCGTTTAGTTGCTTATTTTTGTTCGCTATCTACTGGTTCACTCGGCATATACGCTGGAAATATAAGTTCAATCAAAAGCAAGTAGGGTTAAAACTATTAATTTTGAGTGTTAGTTTAATGGCTGGCTTTTTTATTTTAGATCAAGTGCTACTGTTGTTGCTTCCCACTCATTCAACTCAAGTAGCTGATGCCATTGTAGTACTGGGAAGAGGGCCATTATTCAATGAACACCGAGTTGAGCGTGCGGCTGAACTTTGGCAAGCTAAACAAGCGCCAAGAATTTTTGTTAGTGGTGCAGGCGATGCTTCTGTGATCATCGAACGACTAGAAAAAAAAGGCATTCCTCAGACTGTATTAGATGGTGAAAATTGTTCTTTGACAACCAAGGAAAATGCCGTCTTCACAGCAGCCATTTTACAGCCTCAGGGAGTTCGGCGAATTGTGCTGGTTACTGACGAACCTCATATGTGGCGTTCGGTACTGGTGTTTCGTGCTTATGGGTTTAACGTCATAGCCCAAACTAGCCAAATTCCCTCATATTTGGGAGGTATAAGGGCGAAATTGTTTCTTAGGTTACGAGAATACACAGCACTAGTTAGTTATGGATTACGAGGGCTGTATTTTCCTAAGCCTTCCCCTGAGTCAAACAGTCCTGATTTAAAGAACCTAGTACAGCAAGCTGAACAATATGCTCAGCAACAACTCTTCCGTAAGTAAGGGTTTTACAAGCCGGAAATCAGAGCGTAGAGACTGAGGGGGAGGGATTAGAATGTCGTTGAATTTTTCTCTGGTTAAACGTTAATCATTACAATACAATTCCTTGATAAATCTTGAGTTCGTTTTTGGGAATAAAATGAGAAAAGCCTTGATTAGTAAGGCATTCGTCCACTCTAAGGTTTGAACGCTTCGCGATTCAAAATAAAATTTTGGATAATTTTATGTTTATTCATAGACAAGGTTACGCGGATATGTCACTCTAAAAATTCAAGAGTAATAGCATGGACTATCCCTAAAAATAAAGAGAGTCAATGTCAGTTTCCCTTACTATCTGGCAACAAAAGATGGAGTAATTCTAGTTAGGGAAATAACCGCTCTTGTCCAGGCGATTTGGAGCCTCCTATTGCAGGGTAAATCTATTCATTCACCTATATCTTCAGTAGCCAAAAGCTGAACATAATTTGCTGAAATCACCGGGCTGAACGTTTCCTACAGATGTTCAGTGAGTTGAACCTGTCAATATCTATGTCCTGAGAGAGAATGAATTTCATTATTAGTCTAATAGGGTTAAATGTGGGTGGCTTCTGTAATTTTGGTAAGATGATTTCCTCTGTTTCGCTAATTCTGGTTGCCTGTTCGATAATCCTCTATATCTTTTTTTTCGTCATCGTCTCAAAAAATTTGTTCCAAGCTTTTTGGGCTTCGATTGACGATGAAGAGTAAATTACTCCTCTCCTCGAACAATAGGGAGTTGGGATGAGGAGCTGAGGTTTAGGAAGAGGAATTTTCATTAGAGTTCTTGCAAAAGTCGATTTTTAGCTGTGGGGGCGAAGCATTTGCGCCCTGATTTATCGGTGAAATCAGGGTTTTTATCCGCAAATGCTGACGCTCGTTCCAGGCTAACGCCTCGCTTCGCTAACGCCCTTCTATGATTTATGCAAGAGGTCTATTCTTTAGTTTGTGTGCGATCGGCTTCGCTGATGCGAAAGGCACTCGCGCATGGCATCTAATCTGATTGGATGGTTACACTTCGGCGCAGAAGTTGCTCAATCTGTTGATTAATGGTGTTCAAGTCAAAACGCTGACTTGCTGTATCACCTGCCTGACGTGCGATTGTGGCTGTCGTCTCTGGCTGGTTCTTACAGGAGATGATCACGTCTGCCAATAGCTGCGGTTCTTCCGGTGGAATCAGCCAACCCGTACACCCATGTTCCACTAATTCAACCGCACCTCCCGCTTTCGCCGCAACCACCGGTCGCCCACAGAGCATGGCTTCAACAATCACTCGTCCGAATGGTTCAGGCGCAACTGAAGTATGAGCAACCAAATCACAGGCACTCATCAATGGCACAATGTCGGAACGAAATCCCAAAAACCGCACCCGTTCCTTAAGCCCCAATTCTGCAATCTGTTGCTGTAAAGATTGGGCATAATCCTGTTCACCAAAAAGTGCCTCACCGACGAAGATGGCTGTCACATCTTCTGGACATTGGGTGAGTGCTTGGATTAAGATATGCTGTCCTTTCCAAGGTGATAAACGGCTAAAGTGGCCTACAATAAATTGCTCATTAAGTCCCAGCTCTTTTCTGATTTGGTTGCGGGTCGATTCATCCGTCTGATACAGTTCAGGGTCAAAGCCGTTGTATACCACTTCACTCAGATGCGCTCGCCCTCCAGCTTCCACAAAAGCCGCTTGACTCGCGTAAGAATTGGCAATGACTAATGAGGCTTGAGCGTTAGCTAGAGTTACCGCGATCGCACGGTTGATTCGGCTGAAGTGGTCTAGCGATAAAATGTCATGTAAATGATAGACCAGAGGGCGACGGCTCAAAAAGCTTGCTAAAGCACCGACAACTAGCGCTTTTTGGGTGTTGGCGTAGATAAGATCGTAGTTACGAGCTTTTTGCACAACCCGATTAATCAGTGGTAGTAGCGAGCCGATACTGGTTAAACCCTGCACCAAGCTGCTTTCTTTGCGCACTTGAATCGATTGAGTTGTGAGAACTTGAACTGGGATATGCTGTTGCTCTAGTAACTGTCTAAAAGGCCCCTCTGCAAATAAGCCTACCAGACAACTGTCACGATATGGCTTAGCTATATCAGCGAGGCACAACTCTGCACCACCGGGTTTGCCACTCTGATCCAAAAAAAGAATTTTCATTCTGTTTTTCTAGGTTTAAGTGATATCGTTTTCATTTCTATTAAAAGTATTAGACATCTCCCCAAAAATTCTGCGCTCTTTGCGTCACCCTTTGCGTTAAAACATTAACGATTTTGATATGCTAACGATCTTGATATTCAGCCAATCGAATGACCATTGCTTTAGGATACGAGAACAGTCCGAATTTGTTGCGCGATGTTCTGCCAATCAAAGCGTGTAGAGGCATACTCGCGACAAGCTGTTCTAGAAGGTAAGGATATTCGTCCCGTTAATACCTCTTCCAATCGCTGGGCTAATGCGATTTCATCTGAAGAATCAGCAATCAAATCGGGTGAAAAGGGTTGTATCACCTCTGGCATACCACCCACAGGGGTACAAAGTGCCGGAGTTCCACAAGCTAGAGATTCTGCTAAGGCTAATCCAAACCCTTCTAAAGACTGGCTAGGCATAACAGTCAAATCAGCGGCTTGGTAAGCAATAGGCAAGTGCTCATCCGGTAAAAAACCGAGGAATTTAACGTAATCGCACAGCCCCAATTCCATTGCCTGCTGTTCCAATGAAGCCTTGAGTGGTCCTTTTCCTGCGATCGCCAACCAGATATCGGAAATCTTTGACTTGACGTTAGCCAAGGCCATCAACAGTTTGTCAACCCCCACACGATGGACTAAGCGACGAGAGGCAAATAAAATAACGCGATCTTGAGGCCAATTGAGCTGGGTACGGGCTTCTTGACGGGATAAATTGTCCTGAAACCGAGTCAGGTCGACTCCGCCTGGAATAATATGAATTTTGTCCCAGGGAATTTGATAGTCTTGATGCAAAATCGTTCCAAAAGCTTTGCTGAGGACGATGAAGCGATCGCAGCGACGATACACACTTTTTTCCACCAGCCTGTGTTTCAAAAAAACGCTGAGTTGACCTGCTCCTTCCTGCTTGCTTTCTAAGGCCCAAGGTCCGTGAAAGGTAAACGTAATGGGCACTTCCTTGGGTAACACCCCCATCAAAGGCCAGCTATACAGGGCAAAATGCAAGTTGATGGCATCGGGTTTAGCGGCTTGTCTTTTCAAAAAATTGCGGCGAATTAACCACAGTCTTTGCCCCAGTTGAGTATCCGGTTCAGCTAGATTGGTCAGTTTTACAGGAAAATTGGGTTGAGTTTCTGGTAGACCGACTCCACATAATTCAACGCGATCTTGACTAGCGGCTAGCTGATGAGTGAGTCCATAAACATATCGGTCCAGTCCTCCTGGGGTTTTTGGGAACCATCCGAGTCCAACAACGAGAATATTAGCGGTTTTAGGGGTTGAATTACCTTTGTCGTTTTCCACTGGGTCTCCCTCAAGTCCACATCAGTCAACGGCTTACGAGCGCTATCCAGCCAGTCTCTCATGCCTCAAATTGCCGTCACCCAAGTTAATCAGTTGAAGATGCCGACTTGCCAAAATTTTACAAGAAGTGATAGCACTAGAGAAACTTTTTCTTTCTGAAAGAGTTTAACCCCAAAAGTTAATCAGAAATTCATCTAAAATTCATCAGAAATTCATAAATAACAGTTAGCAGAGTAATTAAAGACCCAAAACTTTACTTTTTTGGAGCACTGATTTCCCTAAGGTTGAACTTGAAAACGTTGCTTGAGAAGACCATGAAAAACAGATTCCTGTCGTTGGTCAATAAGCTCTTACTCATGATGCGATCGCGCATCAAGGCGAGCAAGGAGAAATTGCAGAATGGGGTTAGGGTGTGTTTTGTGAGTTTAGTTTCAACGAACCACAGAGGCACGGAGGGCGCACAGAGAAGTCTGAGGGGAGAGGGAGATATGGGTTTCGGCCTCAACGGCTGTTGGCAGTGGGTTTCTAGGTTTGAGCGTAAGCGTCGGCTTGGTCTAGTCCATTTCCTGATCTATCTGGTTGTGGGAGTGTTGGTTTCTACTTTATTTGCTTGTTATGCGACCAGTGGTGCTGTGTCTGAAACCTCCTACAAAACCTCGTGGCTGGGCAACACGTTTGGTGGCGGTGACAAGTGGGTGCAAATTCAAATGCAGGCGATGTATGTCGCGGCGGATGGCACGGTTTACACTAGCACCGAGTGGGATGAGGCAGGTAGGGAGGTAGGAATTTACAAAGATGGGGATGCGATCGGTCGGGCAGATGATTTGCACGGATGGGGAAAGGGAGGAGGGATAGCCGTTACGGCAAACAGTAAGTATTTGTTTGTGGGGATGGCTCAAGGTAATGAGAACGGCAAGCTTAAGGGAAGTGACTATCCTCCCGAAGGAACGGATTGGTTTTGTGTACGCCGCTACACCTTAGAGGGGAAACCTGCCTCTTTCTCCGGTGAGTTTGGAGATGGCAGTATGGTGACGATCAATACCTCTAGCCAAGTCACAGGGCTGGCAGCAGCAGGTAACGAATTATACGTTAGTGACCTGGCTGGCAACCGTATTCTGGTTTTCGATACAGAGACTATGAAGGAACTGCGTAGCTGGTCGGTTCCTCGTCCCCGACAGATTGCAGTTGATCGGCAAGGGGATTTGTGGATTATTCAGGGCAAAGAAGGCAGCAATCCGGCTAAAATCGTTCATTATTCCAAAATGGGACAGCCTTTGCCATCGCAAATTGCGGGAATTGTCGAGCCGAGTGCGATCGCACTCGATAATCGAGGTAGACTTCTCGTTGCAGACAATGGCCCGCGCCAGCAGGTACTAATTTACGACACTAAGGGGACACCCAAGCGGGTTGGTACTTTTGGGGTTGAAGGGGGCATTTATTCCGGCAATCGAGGAGAAGTGGGCGATGGAAAACTCTACGGCATTACAGGGGTAGGTACTGATGCCGCCGGAAATATGTATATCAGTAACGATGGGTTTAACCGATCAGGTGCGGATTTGAGAAAGTTTGACCCTCAAGGGCGGTTGCAGTGGCGGTTGCTGGGTTTAATCTTTTTGGACAATGCTGATGCTGATATCGATACGGATGGGGTGAACGTCTTCACGAAAGACGAGCACTATGTCATGGACTACAGCAAGCCGCATGGGGGGGAATGGACATATAAGGAACTGACCCTCGATCGCTTCCGCTACCCCGACGATCCGCGACTGCACCATACCAGCAATTCCCCCACATCCACATTCATCCGTCGCATTGGGGGTAAGCGTTTCTTGTATCTGACGGATATGTATGCTACTCAACTGAACATTTATCGGTTTGATGGCAAAATTGCAGTACCTTCCGCTATTTTTTCCACTTCTCAGACGGACTGGCCGGCCAATCAGCCCCGGAAGCAAAGTTGGCTGTGGCATGACCTGAATGGAGATGGTTCGATGCAGCCCAATGAATACGAAATTTTAGGGTCAGAAGAACAAGAGATTTGGGGTTGGGAAATCGATCGCAAAGGCGATATTTGGCAAACTACCAACTCCGGGATTATCCGGCACTATCGCTTCCAAGGACTAGATAAGTATGGTAGTCCCCGCTACTCCAAGACAGCTGTGGAGACGATACCCATGCCCGCACCGGTTACCACGCTCAACCGAATTAAGTATTTTCCGGATCGCGATGTCATGTACCTGGGCGGCTATACCAGCGCTCGTCCCAAGAAAGGCAGCGAGTGGGGAGTCGTCGGGACTGAGATAATACGCTACGACAATTGGAGCAAAGCCAGAAAATTACGCTGGCGCATCTCTCTTCCCTACGAACCCGCAGATATGCAGACGCTGATCAAGTCGATGGATGTCGCAGGGGACAGGGTATTTGCAGCTACTGTTAAAACCGCAGAGGTCTATGTATATGACAATCGAGATGGTTCTTTGATCACCAAGTTAGCACCTGGGCCAGAGGTGGCTAAAGAGACTGGCTGGGTTGATACTCCCTACGGGTTGCGAGGTTTCAAGCGAGCGAATGGGGAGTATTTGGTTTTTGTTGAGGAAGTCTTGAAAGGCAAGGTGATTATGTATCGCCTTCCGGCGACTAAGTCAGCTAATCGCTCTACTCATCTATCTGCTTAGTCCATCTCGACTAACGTCTTTGACTGCCTTAAGAAAGAGGGAGATGTGAGCGAATCAGTTGTTTTTATCTGGCTGGAATAGGACAGTCCTGTTAGATGAGTGAATAATCACATAGAAGCTTAGCCGCTTGTCGCAGCGTCCCATTCTAGGCGCTCCAGAACACATAGAAAGAAAACAGAGGAGAGAATTTTATAACTCATTTAGGATTGCTATAGAGACTAGTTCCAGTCGGTTTTTGCTTTGCGAGTTTCATCTACCAACGAGTTGTCTGATGCGAATCATACATATTCTCAACCACATTCAAGAAATCGGTAATGGGATTGTTAATGTCGCCATCGATCTAGCCTGCCTGCAAGCGAAAGCCGGTCATGAAGTGGCTGTTGCCTCGGCGGGGGGAGAGTATGAGGCGTTACTGTCCCGTTATGGTGCAAGACATTTCAAAATCGATCAGACGCGAAAACCGCTCAATTTGATTAAAGCGGCTTCGCTCTATCGCGCAGCTGTCGGCGAGTTTCAACCCGATATTGTACATGCTCATATGATGACGGGAGTGGTACTCGCACGCGTCTTGAGAGTCGGCTTTGACTATGGGCTGGTTTCTACCGTACATAATGAATTTCAGCGCAGTGCTGTACTGATGGGATGGGCCGATCGCGTGATTGCGGTGAGTCAAGCTGTGTCTCAATCGATGGCGCAACGGGGTATTCCCGAACAGAAGTTGAGAGCCATCTCGAACGGAACGCTGGGGAGCCCTCGCACCCGTCAATTACAAGAGTACCAGCCACGATCGCTCCAGCGCCCTGCCATTACTACTGTTGCTGGGATGTACAAGCGCAAGGGCATTACTGAACTCATTGATGCGTTTGCTCAAATTGCTCCAGATTTTCCGGACGCTCACCTTTACCTCGTAGGTAATGGCCCAGATCGGGCAAAATTTGAAGCACAGGCACAAAGAACGGCTGTGTGCGATCGCATTCATTTTGAGGGCTTCCAACCCGAACCGCAACGCTACCTCTTAGCAACAGATATCTTTGTCTTGGCCTCACACCGTGACCCCTCTCCCCTTGTGATTCCAGAAGCTCGCGAAGCCAGCTGTGCCATTATTGCTACGGCGGTGGATGGCGTTCCGGAAGCCTTGGATGGAGGAGAAGCCGGTCTTTTAGTGCCGCCAGCCGATGGCTCAGCCTTAGCGGACGCCTTAAGGCAATTGCTGGGTAACCCCAACAGTTTGCAAACCTGGAAAAATCAAGCTCAATACAATCTGGCGCGGCTGAACGTGGCGCGTGTTTACGAGGAAACGTTAGCTGTGTATCAGGAACTAACCGCTTAATCAGGATTCAGGGAACAAGCATGAAAAAATTAGTCGTCCATGTAGGTCAACTTGAGGTGTCTGAATCCTCAGGCATGGGAAGGGTGATGTGGCATTGGAAAAACGAGATTGAAAGGCGGGGCTACGATTTCTTACATATCGGAAAACAGGAAGTTGGGAAATTGCCGCACAAGGCATTATTTCCTTATCAAGCCTATCAACTTTACAAGAAGTTAGGCCGTCAAGCTGATGTGTTTGTGATTCACGAAGCCGTACCGGGGCCGTTTCTCAATTCCCAAATTCCGGTTGCTGTTTACAGTCAAGGTTCCGAACGGCGATCGTGGGAAGTAGCGCTACAACGCAACGACGGAACCATCCACGAGATTAACTGGAAGCGAAAAATCTTGTTTCCGTTGTGGAATCTACGTCAGTGCGATTTGGGGTTTCGCAAGGCACAATTAGTTTTAATGTGCAACCGAGAAGATGCAGCGTTTGCCGAACAGTATTACCGCCAAGGAAGAGAGCGTTATTTTGTATTTAGGAATGGAGTCAATCCGTCAAAAATTGACGAAACCGTACAACCTAAAGAGTCATGTACGGTTTTGTTTTTAGGCTCTTGGATTAAGCGAAAAGGCATTCAACCCCTGGTTGAAGCCGCCAAAATTCTCCATAAGTCGGGATTATCAATCCATTGGTTATTAGTTGGTACTTGTGTAGAGCGAGACCAACTGTTACAAGATTGGCCGAGTGAGTTGTGGCCTTCGGTTGAAGTCGTTCCTTTTTATCCGCCCGAAACTGAAGAGAATTTTTTTGCACGTTGTAATCTATTCATTTTGCCCAGTATTTTTGAAGGACAATCGCTGGCTCTGTTACAGGCTATGGAAGCAGGACGATGCTGCATTACAACCAGTTGCTGCGGTCAATTAGACTTAATTCAACACGAGCAAAATGGGTTGCTTCACGAACCGGGTAATGCTCAGCAACTAGCCTCATTAATTGAGCAATGTGCCAAAAACGAAGAATTAAGACTTCGTTTAGGGAGAAACGCTAAAGCCTCAGTTCAAGACCGTAGTTGGGAAAATGTATCTGCGGAAATCGTAGACAGGATTGAAAAAATATTCAGCTAATTGGCATTCAAGGTGCGATTTATAAAGGAGTCAGGAGTCAAAAGACTGTTGATTCCTGATCGCGATTTTCAAGTCAGTGAAGTACATATTTCCGTAGGGGCGCACCAACGTGCGCCCTTCGTAGTGTGTTTCATCAAGTTGCAAATTGCTGTAAGTATTTAACCCAAAGTACGCCGAGGGTTACGCAAAGAGCGCAGAGGTTGTGGAGGAAGATGCTTAAACAGGCCGATACAAGCGGAAACGATATGAGATACTAGCTTTTTCTCCTCTTTCCCTCTGTGATCTCTGTGCCTCTGTGGTTTATTAAAAATTCTCATTGAGATTACTGAACCGAGGTTCCATCTGTTCTCTGTGCTAACTCCATAACCTTTTGATGCTGGTGGTACTTGTTAGCCGCCAAGCTCATTCCCAAAAATGACCAAAAAATCAATCCAGGGAAACCAATCTGTGCACTATTGCTCACCAGCTGGGCAAAGCAACTAACACTAATGGCACGGGACGTACTAGCAAACATATCAATGCGACCTTCCGAAGAGCCAGCCAATTT
>DATNPV010000290.1:0-3638 GCA_036703055.1 Waterburya sp. | reverse complement strand
TAACATTTTTGATTACATAATCTATTATCGATTCAGAGTTAGATGCTTCATAATCTTTTGAGTCTAAATTCCATAATATATTTTTCTTCTGCATTTTTGAAAGAATGTACGGAAGGGCTAAAAGCTTGCGTCCGTATGGAGCGCGAAAATGGATTTCTTGCTTCGCACCTAATTGGCGTAGAAGTTTATCTGTTTTTTCTATTTCGGAACGAATGAAAAAAGGGTTCTTAAAGATTAGCTGCATGTGAGAATAAGAGTGATTTCCCACTTCATGTCCTTTCGACAAAATCAGCCGAACTGTCTCTGGATATTTTTCAGCTTTTTCTCCGATGACAAAGAAAGTAGCTTTTATCTGATTACGTTCCAAAAGCTCTAGTAATTGGTTGGTATAAGGGGGGTTGGGTCCGTCGTCATACGTTAAAGCAACTACTTTTTCTGTTGTATCTACATGATTAACAAGTTTCCCAAAAACTTGAAAATTTAAGCTATTGGCAAGTCTTTTTAATAGGTCTAATGCCTTAAAAATACAAATAATAATTAATGTAGTTCCCAAAAAAATGATGAAATATAACAACATTGATATAACTCTAATCCTTAGCGTTTAAACGCCAATTTATTAGTAACTATTAGTAGAATAAATGAGTGAGAATATACAATATTCTATCACTTATATACTCTATTCTATCCTCAATGTCATTCCTGACTCAATAAAGTTTCAGTAAACACCTATGGATGATTAGATTGAAGCAACTTAATATTGAGTCAGCCAGTCGTCAAGAATCAATCTTTAATGTGAAAGAGCACCCGGATTGAGAATCAATGAGTAATTATTGACAAGAGACGTTGACCTTGATTGTTCCTTTACCTGATACAGGTTGTGCTGCAAGTTGTTCAACTGGGGTGGTAAGTTTCTTGTACAAATTCAGAGTTTCAGTCGTGATGTTGTCCCAGTTATAGTTAGCCTGTACATAGGATTGTGCATTCTTGGCCCTAACTGCCAATTCTTGAGGATGATGGAGCGCCCAATCCAGACAGCGCACACAAGAGTCTACTTTATTAACTGAAAAGAGCATTCCCCGTTTTTGATCGATCAGTTGCTGATGCACGGGAATATCGCTGGCGAGTACAGGAACTCCTTCCTGCATTGCCTCCAATAGCGCCAGAGGTAATCCTTCTAATTCAGAAGGAAGTACAAATAATCCTGATCCTCGGATGATTTCTGCTAGACGAGCTCCTTTGAGTTCACCCGTGAATATTATATCTGTACTGTTGGCTGCCATCTCGATTAACTGCGAGGTGTACTCACCTGTATCACTGGTGCCCCCGACTAAAACCAGTTTCCAGCCGGATGCCTGGAGAGTTTGAAACGCTTTAAT
This sequence comes from Waterburya sp., assembly GCA_036703055.1. GTDB lineage: Bacteria > Cyanobacteriota > Cyanobacteriia > Cyanobacteriales > Coleofasciculaceae > DATNPV01. The sequence continues at coordinate 2,262 of DATNPV010000290.1, read as the reverse complement.
GAGTAAATCGGGGCACTTTTCGGGCACGAGTCTGCCAAGGAATAGAATATAGCGTCCTTGTTTCAAGCCTAGGGAACTGCCATATGAAAAATTGGAGTCCGACTCGTCAAGGTTCGATGGGGCATTGGGGATATAAATTGTCTCTCTGCCATAAGTTTGCTTAAAGTAAGAACTCAGCTCCTGAGAGACGACAATTAGCCCATCAGCGAAGCGTACCGCAGCACGTTCACCGAGACGAAGCAGGTAACTGGATGCTTTGCTCCATTTAGCTCGTTGCCAGTCTAAACCATGACAGGTGACAACAACTTTTGCGGTGGTAGCAATTTTGGGTAACCAGCTAAAGAGAGCTGGACCGATCGCATGAAAGTGGATGATGTCATAGCGTATCCCACTGGAGGCGACCGCTCCAAGAGCAGAACTCAGCAAAGCGTCCATGCCTCTTAAGTTCAAGCAGGGTAAGGAGACAACTCCAACGCCTTGAACATTATATTTATGGAGTGAGGTATCGCCAGTGTAGGAGGAACGAGCAAACAAATCTACAGAGTGACCCTGTGCAACAAGGCGAGGGTAGATTTCTTCGCAGTGGTGTTCAATTCCGCCTTGTTTGGCGGGTAATCCTTTGGCACCAATTACAGCAATTTTCATAACGATACAAGCTCATCTAAAAGTTGTAGCTCTGGTCTAATAGGTTTATCTGCTTGCCCAAAAAACACAGCTATAAGCAGTAAGGTTCAACGCACCCTAGCAACTTCAGGATGTTTTTCTGCTAGGCTGTCCAGTAAAACTGAATCAAATCGTTTGTAAACACGCCCTAGATAGTAAGTTTTGCTGTTGCCAGCGCTCCCACATCTCACTGTAGAGGGCACTCACCACACTGCGCGCACTATAGGGTTCGGCAGCTTGGATGCAAGCTTCGATTGGATAATCGCCCGGATGCTGCAATACCTGGCGCAGCCCATCTGCAACTGCATCTCGCGTGCGTTCCTGGCAAACAACTCCACTTTTGGCAGAAAGTAGGTTTGGCGTTTCACCACATCGGGTCGTTACAATGGGTGTACCGCAGGCTAGTGCTTCCAGAACGACTACGGGCAGACCTTCGTAGGCACTAGTCAGTACAAAGACACTGGACAGGCGCAGCAATTGTGCCAGTCTCGCCTGGTTGACTGCCCCAAGCATCGTTACATGTTTGGACAGCCCAAACGAGTCAATCTTACTATTTATCTCATCTCTCAAATCTCCATCCCCTGCTATCAGGAGGTGAGCCTTGGACTTGAACAGAGAAGCAAAGGCACATAATAATAAGGTAGGGTCTTTTTGGGCATGGAGGCGACCGGCAAATAGAACGAAACGCGTATCCTCTGCTAAACCCATCTGCTGTGCCAGCCTACGCCTACCCTGTTCGCGTTCGTCTAACGTCGATGGGTAAAAGATCTCGTTATCAACTGTATTTTTGATGTAGGAAACGCGATCGGCTAGGCTTGGGTAATGCTGTCGGTAATGCTGCAAAGATTCGGTGTTGCACGATAAGATTCGGGCAAATTGACCAACTAGCAGGCGTTCGAGGCCCAAATACGCGGCTGGGAAACGTCGCCAAAGGATGGCGTCTTTATTGCCTTTAGCATCAATCTGCTTCTGAATATCGTTGTGAACAAAAAGAGTCTTTTCTCCAGGCCAGTTAAGCGATGCTAGAGTCGGTTCAAGCCGGTGAAAATGCATAAAATCAGAGCCTAGACAACGCCCAAAAAGACCGGCCGTATACTTGATCGTGGTAGGGATTAATTTCCTAAGGTCATCATTCTCCAGCCTCAACACAGGCATAAAGCGAATTGCTTTGCCTGCCACTTCAGCATCTCGCCATACCCCTAGCGCTTGGGATGGCTCGTTTTCCGTTCCTACCAACCTTACTTCAAATTCGCTTGGAGCGTATTTGACAAAGGAGCGGATGATTGTCTGAATTCCCCCAATGCTGGTGTGCCAAGGGTTAAATTGGTAGAAGATGGTCAATACAGGTTTACGCATGGCTATGAGACCGACATCCGGGGTAAGGTGTGTTCGTCGCTACTTCAGGGCTTTACCACCCAGAAGGACGAAATGTCCTCCTTAGGCATAGTGCATTCACTGGATACGGCAAAAACTGCCATCCTTTCGCTGGCTAAGCTAAACTACCTGTTCTGGTGTTGCACAGGAAGAGGAGAGATAAAATGTCCGTCCTGAATGTGAATCCACTCAAATTAGCAAGAACGAGTAATGCAGGGGCACACG
>DATNPV010000284.1:0-5086 GCA_036703055.1 Waterburya sp. | reverse complement strand
GGCTTAGCCTCCTCAACTGTATCTTTGACTGCATCTACTAGACCTACTACAGATGGCTTAACCTCCTCAACTGTATCTTTTAAAGCATTCCCTACACCGTTTACAGTTTGGTTAACACCTTCAGCTACACTCTTAGCTGCGTCCACTACGCTCTCTACAGTGCGGTTAACACTTTGAGCTGTAGCCTTACCAACAAAAGCGCCAGCTACTGTGCCCACTACGGCACCAAAAACTCCTCCAACTCGACGACCGAGTAAACCACCAATCGCTGCTCCAACTAACCCACCACCTATGCCTGTACTTGCTTGATGAGCCTTGCCTTGCCTCGTAATATACTTATCCTTTTCCTCATACTGATCAACAGACTGCTTATTATTAGTCATAGTAATTGTTTCCCTTATACCAAGGCGGCATAACACTCATTTAGAGCAGCTTTTTGTTTATGATTAATCTAACAAGCCTAGGGAAGACCTCAACCGACCTAAAGAGGTAGATCGCTCAACCGACTAAGTTAAGGGAAAATCTTAGCTTACGCTCCACTGTACTCAGAGTTATGTCCTATAAAAATAGGCATTATAGTTATATAGAAAATTGCATCAGCTTTAGTGTTTCAATTCTTCTTTTGTTGACCAATTAGATGTATTAATACTGAGTTGCAGTCTAATGTAAAATTTAACCTAGCGCTCCTGTTCACATTATTGCATCAGCCGTTGTGCTGTTCTATAGCTTGGACTAAATTATCTAATTCTTGCTGCATCTGAACATAGACAATGTTGTAGCAGGTATCAACATAATCGCGATCGTGGGCGGCTTCCCGACCGTAGCGTTCAAAAATAATCGGTGGACAAACTCGCGTGTGAATGGGCACGGGCAGTGGAATATTGGGAAGAGGGCCGATTGCTAGTCCCCAAGGTAGTCCTAGATAAATCGGAAAAACTTCTGGATCGATATCTAATAGCCAAGGCATTCCCCATTCATGGAGTTGCCGAACTTGCTGATAGAAGTCAGCCAAGATAAATAGGGTATCGTGAGCACCGTAGGATATAAGCGGCACGATCGGGACGTTTTCTCTAAGTGCCAACTTGATAAAGGCTTGATTGCCAGCTAGGCAGATTTTGTGACGCAAGGAATGGAGTCGAAAGACATCTTTTGCTCCACCTGGGTAAACGAGAACACTTGCACCTTGATGTAGAGCAGCGAACGCCATTTGAGGATGAGCCATGACAGCACCAACCTGTTCAGCTAGTTGTGCTGCTATCGGAAACCCTTTCCATACACTGGGATGAAGCAAACCATAACACGGTCGCTCAGGGCCGAACCGCCGAAACCAGTCATACATCATCATCACCATATCGGGTGCGGCTAACCCTCCATTATGGGAACCAACAAGCAGCACTTTGCCGTGAGGAGGAATATGGTGCCAGCCGCTAGTTTGAACCCGAAAATAGTAGCGATACAGCCACCCCACGAATGGCATGAGAGATTGAATAAGTTGAGGATTTCGTCGGTCGAGAGACCAGCCAGGTTTGGCTGTAAGGTCATGGGGTTTAGGCATCCGCGCATTTTAGCAGGATTGGGGAGCGTCGGGCAATCAGGGAGGATGTAGCCTTCGTGAATATCAGATAGACCCCATGTGCTTAAAATGCACAAAGAAACCAAAAAAAAGGGAGTCAACCCTAAGACAGGCAGTGCCCACCCTACATGCTCCTCACTACCCGTCCCGCCCTAACAAACTGCCGAAAATACGATCGCGCTATCTCATCCCCATCTTCCGAGAGTCGATCAATTGCAATCCCATTGCGCCCCGTCTCCTTACCCGAACTATGGATGTAATACCCATCTCCTAAATGTAATCCCACATGATTCACCCTCTCGGCTTTCGCGAAAAAGACCAAATCACCGGGACGCAGTTCCTCAAACTCAATCGGTTGAGTGAAATCGGCTTGCTGGTAGGAATCTCTAGGTAACCAAATGCCCGATGCGGCAAACGCCGCCTGCATCAATCCCGAACAATCATAGTTGGGTGCTACCGTACCGCCCCAGAGGTAGTAATTTGGCTGTTGCATGGCGGCTTTCATAAAGGCAATCACCACCGGAATTCGTTCTTGAATTTCAGCTGGTGAAACTGCGATCGCACGATACCTCGTTTCTGCCTTCTCTAATCCAGCTCCATCTTGCACCCGCAACCACGCTGAATAATCATCTTCACACAACCGCACCTCTAGCGCTTCCTCTATCGGCGTCCGGGACAAAATTTGCAAGTGACGCCCTACTGCCGCCTGAGTTGCCAAACAGTTACAGGTGGGAGAATCATAAAGGTTCAAATTGACCAGGCAGCGATACTCATCATCCTGGTGCAAGTCGTCATTAGCCATTAGTCATTAACTATTAGTTATGGTTAGGAGTAATTTATGACATTTTTCCGCAAACACGAAGAACTAGAAAAACTCGGTACTGAAATTCTGGAAACCACTTGGGCGGAGTTTCCCGGACTTGCCCGTAATCAAATTGCTCTCACCTGGATTGTCTACGACCCACCCGTGTCTGTAAATACCGGAGGTGCCCTCTCTGCGGAAGAATTTTGGAAGCACCAAGTCCGGGGTTTTAGCTATCGCGGTGTTGAGCGAATCTACCCAGCCAGTGTAGTGAAACTGTTCTACCTTGTGGCAATTCAGGAGTGGTTAGAAGGTGGCATGACTCCCCCTTCGGCTGAATTAGACCGAGCGATTCGGGATATGGTTGTGGATTCCAGTAACGATGCCACGGGTCTAGTGATTGATGTTTTGAGCGGTACTACAAGTGGCCCGGAGTTACCTTCTGGCCCCTTTGAAACCTGGAAGTTCCAGCGCAACATCGTCAATCGTTACTTTCAATCTCTAGGCTGGCAAGAGTTGGAAAGTATTAATGTTAACCAAAAAACCTGGGGAGATGGCCCGTATGGTCGGGAACGGGTATTTTTGGGAGAGTTGATGGAAAATCGCAATATGCTAACCACCAATGCAACAGCCCGACTGCTGCATAGCATTATTGGCGGAGTGGCGGTTTCGTCTGCGCGATCGCAAGCGATGATGAGCTTAATGAAGCGTAGTCTCAACCCGGCTGATTTGGCACAGGATGAAGAAAATCAAGTTACAGGTTTCTTTGGTGAAGCACTTCCTCAAGACGCTCAGCTTTGGTCGAAAGCGGGTTGGACGTCTCAAGTACGCCATGACGCCGCCTACATTGAGATTGCCTCACAGCGTCCTTATTTGTTAGTTGTGTTTACCGAGGGCAGAGAGCATAGCAAAAACTCAGCCATACTACCCTTTGTTTCTGGGCAAGTTGTTGCAGCAATGACTCAATTAGCACAGTAAGCCGTTACTGGATAGATTATCCCTCAGATAGATTTTAAAATCCTTCAACTGATAGAGGCTTTTTTTGTTAAATCTCTTTCAGAGGAGGTAGCGTTAAATCGCAGAATCTTCTAAATTGACATCAGGGATTTTAGTTGTATTAGCACTAAAATCCGAGAAAATGGGCTAATACGTTTTGCTTTGTGCAAATTCTCAATTCATTGTCGAGGGGTGACCGTGAACAGTATCTCATTTAAGCTCGTTTCCTTCTTACTCGGTCTGACTGCTCTGACCGTTGTGAGCAGTACCGGGTCAGCTCAAGCCCAAACAGCCAGAACTAATTCATCCTTTGAGCGCTCTACCGCAACCGTTGCACCGATGCCAGTCGATGCACCCACGGTGACATCCGTTGCCAGTACTAATCTACTACCAACCAATACCACTCCCCCTGTAGAAGCTTCTGCATCAGATACACCTGTTTATGCACCATTGCAGACGGCTGAGGCGGCTACAAAACCGGTGACAACGCCTGAGCCAGCAGCTACTAATCCTACTGTTGCACCAACTTCCAGCGAAGCGGCAGCTCAGCTGGATAGGCAACAAACCAACACCGCAGATATTAATGTCTCTCCCGCAGATACCCAGAGCCAGAGAAGGGAAGCCGTAGTGACGGGTAGCGACCAGCCAACTTCACCAGAAACAACATCGGCTGTCAATACCACTGGAGCGACTCCAGGAACAGTATCGACCTCTGCGGCTTCTCTGACAGAGCAGCCACAAACTTCTTCTGCATCAGAGGCTTCTACTGAACAGGGTGATACCTCTGTCGCTCAAGGGTTGGAAAATGTGGATATTGAGCCCGGTCGGGCCACTCGTGGCGGTCGCAGCTACATTGGGATTGGCGGTGCGATTGGTTTGACCGGCGGCACTGGCATTGGTCAGGGCGGCTTTCTGATTAACAGTAAAATTGGTTTGACTCGAAACGTCTCTTTTCGGCCTTCTGTAGTTATTGGAGACGCAACTGATTTTCTGCTCCCGCTCACTTACGACTTCATCCTGCAGTCGGCTGATCCCTTTCGACCGGTTCCGTTTGCTCCCTTTTTAGGCGGAGGAGTCGCCTTCTCGACAGATAGCGGCAACGAAGTTGGTTTCCTGCTCACAGGCGGTGCTGATTTCCCCTTGTCTAGGCAATTTGTTGCCAATGCGGCGGTTAATGCAGGGTTCTTCGGAGATTCGACATCGGTCGGTATTTCCTTAGGCGTTGGTTACCAGTTCTCTGGTTTTTAACGGTTAGAGCAAAATCCAGCTTCATCCCTTACCTGACGGTATGCCCCCTAGAGTACTTCAGTGGCTCTAGGGGGCTTAATCTGTAGAAACTGATTTGAGTGGAGAGAATGTATAGCTGTTGCCATCAAGGTTAGGACAGATGTAACGGCTGAAACGACTACGTAGCAGTAATCAACATAAAAGCCTTCTGCCCTCTGCCCTGGAGCCTCCTGCCTCCTGCTATATCTATTTTATGCATAGCTCCTATTCAATCTGTGATTAGATTCTTCTCAACAGACCCAATACAGTAAAGATATCCCCTAAATTAAACGGAGGTGTCCCTTATGCGTTTAGCAAAGACTAATGCATTGGCGAAGACATTTTATTTATCAACGATTCTCTATGATTTAGGCTCTTACTTTAGCCAATTTTTAGCTTTTAATAAGCTATTTCATGAGCCTAAATCTCTAATTCAAACTCAATTAACT
>DATNPV010000305.1:0-9096 GCA_036703055.1 Waterburya sp. | reverse complement strand
AGGACACAGGCAGACTGAACCCAATGGTCAGGCTCTTCAACTATCCGCTCATCTACTCGTACTGGCCAATCACCAACGTAGGGTGTTCGCTCACCCCAAATGTCGGCGATGCTGTCGCGTGTCTGTTTCATTTCCTATCGTGTTCCTACTTAATTGCTGACTACTCAGCGCTTCAACGCTATAAACCTCCTATCAATAGCTTTTCTGGGAAGTGTGAAATCAAAGTGAAATTTGTCTATTCCTTATAGAAGCAAAAGTTTGCTCGATTTCTATCCTGAAACGGAAAATAAATCTTTTTAAACAACACATCAGTTGAAAGGAGCTTGTTCTTATCCAGCTAGCTCACTGAGAACAAAGGCGGCGAGAAATCCGAAGACGGTAATCAACCCAGTACACTTATGCGCTTGCTCGAAGGCTTCAGGAATCATCGTGAGCATGGCGAGAATTGCGCTTGCTGCTACAGCAGTTGTCGCGGCAATAGTTTCTACAGAGAAGTGGCCCAAAAGAGCATAGCCTAGCAGTGCTGCCACACCAGATACAACAGCGATCGCTATCTAAACGAAATTACTAGCTCATTTCAGTTTAGCGATTTGCTCAAATTACCTAAAGCGGCAGGGCTGCCCCACAGTCGGGTTCTCTTCAAATTGCACTATCATCAGGACTGCTGGCGCATCACCTACTGTTCCGGAGAGGTGACCCTTACGACCTTGCGCGTCCTCTTTCGTGTTCTGATCTTCTCCAAATGAGATCTCACCAGCCCCCATCTCTACTCGCTGCCCATCCATAGTCTCCACAAACCAGCGTCCTGACAACGGGATAATCCACTGGGGTTTCGGGTTCTCATGCCAGCTTCCAACCCATCCAACGGGTTGCACGGTAAAGACGACTTTGGCACTAACCTGCTGCAACTGATCCAGCCACTGCGGAGAAGCAGGCGGTGATATGCTTTTCAGAACGAAGTCCTTAATTTGGCAACGGGACTGGTGGCTTACGCCGTCAGAGTCAGTCCACACATGCCAATAATCAATAGTTGGCGGTGTTGGATTCTCATCAGGAGCGCATGATTGAGATGCTGTATTTTTGTCTGAGGAATTATCGTGCATGAGAATGGATACCTCTGTTTGATTGTGCAATTGTGTTACAAAAAACTCAAATTGTTAGAGGCTAATTAATAAATAGCTCGCTTTGCAATCTGTTTATATTTCTCAGTTAAGCAGAGAAGAGGGAGAAGACTAGAACTTGTACGCTGTTTTGCATACTCTCCTTTTTGTGGTTCAGCCTTCACTGACTCGATTCGAGGTTAGCTTTATTTTTCAGTGCTAGTTTTTGAATGAAGATACTGTCAGGAATACAAAAATAGGTCTTTTTTTAAAATCATCTAAAAAAATGAAATTCCGATGAAATTCTCCTATGACCTGAGTTCTAAATTGTAACTACTTCATTAGAAAGAACTAATCCTACTTACAACTGTTTAAAGTAAACTCAACAAACACTAAATAACTTTACAGATAAAGCTTCCAAAACTGAAGTGGAATAACTTATGGAGGTATACGATCCAACTGTCGATCAACCCCAGATTCGCGATCTACAGGACTTAAATATGCTGATTTTCTATAAAGTCACATTGAAGCCCGGACAGTACTTTCTGTAGGGACTTTGGTTCCTGGCATCAAACGACATTCCAGCTCGCCAAACAAAATAGAAAAACGTAACCAAGAATTAGCTTCATGACATATCAGCCGATCCAAAACTACGGGATTATCGGGAATATGTACACAACAGCCTTGGTGGACCTGAATGGGTCGATCGACTGGTTTTGTTTCCCGAATCATGACTCACCCAGTGTCTTTGCAGCACTGCTCGACGATCGCAAAGGCGGACATTTCCAGATTTCACCCGTGACTGACGAGGTAACTCACAAGCAGTTCTATTGGCCTGAAACCAATGTTCTGATTACCCGCTTTCTGACACCAGACGGTGTTGGAGAAATCGCGGACTTTATGCCTGTGGGGATGGCGGCACAAGGACCCGGACATCACTGGTTAGTCCGGCGCGTCAAGGTGGTTCGTGGTTCAATGGATTTCCGCATGGAATGCCGTCCTGCTTTCAACTATGCCCGCGATGAACATCAAATAACGCTCACTTCTACGGGTGCGGAATTTCACTCACCAAAACTCAACCTCGAACTCTCAACCGATATCCCGCTACGGCAGGAAGGGAGTGGAGTTGAAGCCAAGTTCTCCCTTCAGGCAACAGGGACAGCTGTTTTTGTGCTGCGAAAAACCGAACCCAATGTTGATTGCGGACTTCCCCTTAATCCATCACAAGCGGATGAACTGTTCAAGCAAACCGTTGATTACTGGAGTCACTGGCTGGAGCAATGCACGTATACAGGGCGATGGCGCGAGATGGTTCACCGTTCGGCACTGGTATTGAAATTGCTCACCTACCAGCCAACGGGGGCAATTGTCGCGGCATCCACCTGTAGCCTGCCAGAGAGTATCGGCGGCGAACGCAATTGGGATTACCGCTATACCTGGATTCGGGATGCCGCGTTTACGCTTTATGCGTTGATGCGGATTGGGTTCACCAACGAGGCTTCGGACTTTATGAATTGGATAGAGAACCGTTGCCATGATCGCAACCCGGATAGCTCGTTGCAAACTATGTACGGGATTGACGGACGCCACGACCTGAGCGAGGAAATTTTAGACCATCTGGAGGGATACAAAGGTTCAAGCCCGGTACGAGTTGGCAATGGTGCTTATAAGCAGTTACAGATGGACATTTATGGCGAGTTGATGGATTCGGTGTATCTGTTCAACAAATATGGAGTACCCATTTCGTATGCCTTGTGGACTGCTTTACGCGATCTGCTCAACTGGGTTTGTGACAACTGGCAGCGATCGGACTCTGGCATCTGGGAAGTGCGTAGTGGCGAGCAACAGTTCGTGTATTCAAAGCTGATGTGTTGGGTGGCACTAGATCGGGGCTTACGTCTAGCGGATAAGCGATCGCTTCCAGCCGATCGAGAGCGGTGGCTCAAGGTTCGAGACCAAATCTATGAGCAGCTCATGGAAAAAGGATGGAATACCGAGCGTCAGTCTTTCGTGCAATATTATGGCAGCGATTCCCTGGATGCTGGCAGCCTGATGATGCCCTTGGTATTCTTCCTCTCTCCAGCCGATCCCCGAATGCTGGCTACGTTAGATGCCATCAATCAGTCTCCCAAGTCAGGAGGATTGGTGTCGGATAGCCTAGTGTATCGATACAACGTAGAAGAAACGCCGGATGGTTTGCGAGGCAGGGAAGGAACTTTCATTCTTTGCACATTTTGGCTAGTTGAAACATTAACCCGTGCCGGAATCGCCAATAGAGATAGCGCCCGACTTGATGAAGCCCGACTCGTATTTGAAGAAATACTAGGCTATGCCAACCATCTAGGGCTTTATGCCGAGCAAACGGGTTCGAGTGGTGAGGCGTTAGGGAATTTCCCCCAAGCTTTTACGCATCTGGCGTTGATTAGTGCAGCCTGGAACCTAGATAAAGCGCTCCAAGCTAGAAGATAGACCAGACTGGCAAAAGGAGATAAAAGCTAGAAATATCAGAATGCTTTTCTAAAAATAATAATCACATGAACACCTTGACTACATCCGAGAAAGGGGAACTTAAGAAAGAACGAAACGAGTTGCTGCAACAGGTTGAAGACTGGCTGGAAACCCCCATGCTGGCACTGGGGTTTGCGTGGCTGGCGCTGTTGGTCGTCGATCTGATTTGGGGATTAACTCCCCTACTTCAAGTTACCAGCAATGTCATTTGGATTCTCTTTATTGTGGACTTCGCTGTTAAAGTCACCTTAGCTCCACACAAACTCACTTATCTCAAGCACAACTGGCTGACCGTTATTTCCTTAGCGCTGCCAGCATTACGCGTCTTCCGAATCGTGCGGGTGGTGCGTCTCCTACAGACTACCCGTGGATTGCGTGTTGTAAGTATTATCGGTTCGCTCAATCGTGGAATGCGATCGCTCAGGGCGAGTATGAGTCGTCGCGGCTTCGGCTATGTTATTGCTTTAACTGCGATCGTCACATTGGTGGGAGCAGCAGGGATGTATGCATTTGAAAGCGAAACTCCCGATGGGCAAGGCTTGAAGGACTACGGCACCGCCTTGTGGTGGACAGCGATGATTATGACAACGATGGGTTCAGAATACTGGCCGAAGACTCCAGAAGGCCGTATTCTCTGCTTTATCCTGGCGCTGTATGCTTTCGCCGTGTTTGGCTACCTTACGGCAACCCTGGCAACGTTCTTCGTTGGTCGTGATGCAGAAAATGATGAGGCAGAATTAGCGGGTGCTAAATCCATTGAAGCGCTGCAGGAGGAAATCAAAGCTTTGCGTGCTGATATTCAAGCTTTGTCCCGTCAGAATCTAGAACGAGAAAAGTCTTAAAGAAAGCTTTCTGGCATGTTAGCAATTTTTTCAAAAAAGTTTAGAGAAATGAAATTTAGATGAAACTGTAATAAGGCTTTAAAAATAAATTTTCGTTCTTTCCTCCGCAAGAAATCATTGCCAATTGAAAACAGATAAAAACTAAATAAAAGATTTAATAAAAAAGGGAAGAATTACCCTCATCGTTAGATATTTGATTCAATATTAAATAAACAGAAACTGAATTATTAAGTATTAGAGCAAGGAAGGTTCTATGGAGTCATTGATGAATATGAATGTTCAGACCGATGTACAAGTACAAAGAATTCGAGCCATTGGATTAACGGTAACAGATGCCGATCGCTCCAAGGAGTTCTACACCCAAGCACTGGGCTTTGAAACTGTTTCAGACATCACGGTTGAAGGACGGGATTACAGCGACATTGAAGGCGTCCCTGGAGCAAAAATTCGCATTGTTACGTTGCAGCTCGGAGATGAACTGATCGAGCTGATGCAGTATCTTAATGTTGAGGGAAAATCCATCCCCAAAGATTCGTGCAGCAATGACCTGTGGTTTCAACATATGGCGATCGCAGTTAGTGACATGGATCGTGCCTATGCTCATCTGCAATCGTTTCCAATTGAACCCATTTCGGTTGAACCGCAGACAATACCATCGGGTAATAAAGCATCTGCTGGTGTCCGAGCCTTCAAGTTTAAAGACCCCAATCACCATGATTTAGAGTTAATATGGTTTCCTCCCGACAAAGGACAAGACAAGTGGCATCAGAAGAGCGATTGCGCGGAGCGCAGCGCCAAAGGTGATCGCTTGTTTTTAGGAATTGACCATAGTGCGATCGCCATTAGCAACACAGAGCAAAGTTTACAATTCTACCGTGGCCTTCTGGGAATGCAGGTTGAGGGAAGCAGTCTCAATTGGCGTGAAACGCAAGCTCGCATGGATAATTTACCAGGAGCCGAAGTCCGAATTACAGCATTGCGACCTGCTCACGGTGGTCTAGGTATTGAACTGCTAGACTATCTTGTGCCTCCCAAAGGTCGTCCTATGCCGAGTGATTGGAAAAGTTGCGATATTGCACATATGCAAGTCGAGCTAGTCGTCAACGACATTGAGCAGGCAGTAAATTGGCTGCGGCAGAATGGGGTTGAGTTTGTGTCGTCGCGGGTTGTGGAGTTTACAGATAGTTCATGTCCTTATCGTCAAGGTTGTTTAGTCAAAGACCCTGATGGACATGGTACGTTGCTGATTACGGAATAATCATTTCCTTGGCTAAAACATTGCGAATCGCTTGTGCAACACAAAGATACCTTCTTATAGGTCTAGGATTTTTCTCAAACAAGCTCCATAGATGGATTGATATGACACTCTCTAAACTAACGTTTCAGGAAGAACAACAACAGCATGACTAATGATAATCAAAAACATACATCTGGAAGTGTGAAAGATCTTTTAGCAGTTGGTGCATCAACAATACTAAGTCTGTTTCCTGCTACAGTTCCCATAGGTGGAATGGGGAGTTATGGGCTTTTTGTATGGCAAAGAGAGCAATTAATAAGTTTATTGATGAATGTAAACAGAGATTTGATAAGCTTGACCAAGATAAGCTTGACCGAACACCATTAGAGTCTGATGAATTTAAGTCTCTCCTTTTGCAGACTGTAGAAATTGGAGCAGAAACTGCGTCTGATTTGAAACGAAAGGCTCTTGCTAGTGCAATATTTAATTCTGTCGTCTTACCGACAAACCAGTTTACTGGTAAGCAAGCTCTCCTTCGTATTCTTTCACAGCTAGATGACCAAGAAATGCTGGCACTCGGTATTTTCTATGACGAAAAACCCCGTATTGTTGAATATGAAGTTACTAAAAGAGAACATGAACCTAGAGGCTCTGTAACTGAAGCGGATATAGCTAATAAATTAGGATGGAGTGAAGAAGATGCTAGTGTTGTTTGTGAAGGTTTGTCTCAACTTGGTCTTATATATTCCACTACGTTTGGCTCTGTCCTGACAAAGAAGCGTGATACGTGGCGTATCACTGTGCTAGCTAAAAAACTAATTAAGTGGTCTGGTGAATAATCGCTTGACTCACATTTGATGGTTGAGTAGTGCTAAGCCAAACTCCACGATTAAGGAAACGCAACCTCTGCTTTTTGCTTAACATTCATACTCTATCTGCGATAGCGTTAGCGAAGTGGTAGCGATGATAGGAGTGTCAAGGAATTTATCAGAATCGGCAAATTGAACTCACTGAGCTACCTCAGGCTGTGAGCGATCGCGCAAGAAACAGGGAGTTAAGCAAAGGTTATGATAAATAAAATTATCTTATATTTAATTTGCATTGCTATCCTTATGCTTTATAGATAAACTGCTGAATAGAAGTTCATACAGAGCCTGTCATGTTGGAGCTAACAAGGAATAATCAGCACACAAAGAACGCTTTTGCACGCGGTAGAACAAAGTCATTTGATTGGCTGCATCCAGTTCGTCAATGGCTAAACCAGCTAGAAATCAAGCATATTGCAATGGCGCACTTACTTTGTCGTGTTATCCCTACACAGTGTCCTTTTGAGAGAGATATCTATCTATTCGGTCGTCAAGTTGGGTATATCCCCCCACTGTGTAAACTGAACCCGTTCTACGAAGAAGTAGTGAGCTTAAGATTTCGGGCGCTTTGCTATCTTGCAGATGAGTGCAATGAAGATGTTAGTTGCTATTGCTGAAGATACAGATATAAGCCCTTTAATAACTTTTCTACGCACCTATTTTGTATTTTGAATCAAAAAGATTCGCGATCTGATTAAGAATTCACCGTCCAAAAATCAAAGCATCCAGCGAATACGCACCAGGGCCTAAAACCGCGATCACAATCAGCATAATGCAGTACATAAACGCCTTCTCCCAGCTTGGTGGTTCGCCTTGTCCGTTTGGCCCCTTATACTGCCCTTCAGGAATTAAATAAGGGTCACGAGCCATAAAAGGCTTACCTTCAGAGATGTGTAAATATGCCGCAAAAACCATTGAACATAGAATTGGTAAGTTTGCCAAAAGCGTGAGGAATCCCAGAATCAAGCAAATTCCACCGCCTAACATAGATGCTGCTGAGAGAAAGCAAAGAAACATAGGCATTTTCAGTGAATTAGCCCACTGTTGAAGATGCGTTATCTTTGGATAGCTGTGCAGTAGGAACAACACACCAACGCTAACTCTTAATAGTAAAAGCACCGCGCCTTGAAGTCCGGCAGGGAACACAGTATTGAGCGAACTGAGCAGGTTTAGACCTAGCTCTGGGAGATTAGATGAAATGTTAGTTGTTAATAGAAAGCCGAGCGCAAAGCCAAAAACAAATTTATAAATCATTATCAGGTTTGACTCTTCGTCTCTAAATTCGGTAGATGAAGTTCTTTCTCCCCCCTGAATAAGGGGGGCCGATATCTAGCACTGCAAAAGTGAGATACTATTAAAGCAACCGCACGATCGCTTGATTTTCATCGTCTGCCTTAATTTCTAAAGCAACAACATTGCCCTTGTCGTCTTGTTCTTGCCACACTTCCTTTGGAGCGTCGATCGTATGACCATAGGAAACCTGTTCGCGTCCGATTTCAATGGTTAAATCATTGCCTTTATTGACGGGATCGTAAATCAGCGACAATAGGGGCCGCTCTTTAACTAGGGTTTCATCTCCAACTTCTCGATCGACCACTTCAAGGTCAATTAAACGTCCCCTGTTACCATTCGTAAACGTATCAAAAAATTCTACCCATTGGTCTGCTGGAATTTGTTTATTAATTGACATTTTGTCCTCCTTGAAATTTGAATTACTTGTGTGGATACTTACCTGTATTGCCCCAAGCTAGGACTGTAGAATCAAAAGCTGTGTTCGTACTGTCGATCGCGTTATCAAGGTCGCTGTACGCCGCGAGTGTTGAGGTCGATCGCATATAAAGATTTGCCTGCCGCTATCAAAAGGCGATCGCGTTGCGAACCTCCAAACGTAAGGTTAGCCGATACCTCCGGCACCAGAATTTTCCCTAAACGAGTGCCATCGGGCGCATACACCTGCACGCTGTCCTTGGAGCTAGTAAAAACGTTGCCGTTGGAGTCCACGCGCAACCCGTCCGGTTGTCCCGGCTCGATCGCGGCGAACACGCGACCGTTCTTTGCATACCGACCATTTACGACCTCATAGGCACGGATATGATGGGGGCCATCAGGGATATTGAAAGCAGCAGTATCTGACACATACAGAATGCTTTCGTCTGGACTAAAGGTAAGTCCATTGGGGCGCACCATGTCCGTGACAACAGCATCGATTTCCCCCGTCGCTGGGTCGAAGCGGTACACAAAACATCCCGGTTGTTCTTGCTCACCACCGTAGCCTTGATTTGGCTGGGTGATGCCATAAGGCGGGTCAGTGAACCAGATTGTGCCGTCACTTTTCACCACCAGGTCGTTCGGACTGTTGAGGCGTTTGCCCTGGTAACGGTCAACTAAAATTTTCCACTCCCCGTCGTGTTCGCGTCGGATAATAACACGCAAACCCGACGAACAGGCAACGAGACGCCCCTCCAAGTCACGGTAATTTCCGCTTTGATAGTCGGATGGGTCGCGTAAGACGCTTACTCCGTCAGTGGCACTCCAGCGCAACA
>DATNPV010000278.1:0-63348 GCA_036703055.1 Waterburya sp. | reverse complement strand
TCAAAAAGTACCCTTTATGAGTACCTCGTCTTCCCTCGCCAGTACAGCGATGTCCGCGACTCGTAGTACTGGTCAAAGTAAGGCTTATCGTAGGCAGTGAAAGCTGTCATTACCAACGTTGAAGCCGTCGTTACCAACGTTGAAGCCGTCATTACCAACGCTGAAGCCGTCGTTACCAACGCTGAAGCCGTCATTACCAACGTTGAAGCTGTCATTACCAACGTTGAAGCTGTCGTTACCAACGTTGAAGCTGTCGTTACCACACCGTTTTTGCATCCGCCATCAGCAAAAGCTTACGAGAAATTACCAAGGTTACTCGAACATCTTTTCAAATCTTTGTGGATTCTACTGAGGCACAATGACACCAGAGTCAGGCAAGCTAGCTCTAGAACCTGATAAAAGGAGTGCATTGATGGCTCGCAAAAAACGTACATCCCGCCTTCTAGAAAAAGCTGAGTTAAGGTCTGCTGGACTCAAAGCAATCAATTTAACCCTAGATTTTGGCGATGGTCGTAACTTGAACAACTTAACACAAATCATGGAGCAGTTACGCACCAAAATTGATGCCTATAATACCGCTTTATCCGTAATTGACTCATCCCAAGGCGAGATTGAAGAATTGGAAAAAACCTTAGGCGATCTCTGCGAGAAAATGCTGATTGGAGTTGCTTTTCAGTATGGCAAAGACAGCCGCGAATATGAAATGGCAGGGGGTGTTCGTAAAAGCGAGCGCATTCGCAAAAGCACAGCAGGCCGATTGAAGGCTGGCACAAAAGAACCATCCAAAGAAAATGTTCAAACTGCGTAGCCTCATCAATTTTGAACCGATTCAAATCCCTAACTTCTTAAAGAAGTTGGGGATTGACACTGCACTTTACGATCGCAGCTGGAGAAAAGCGACTGCAACAGCCCTGTTCTCCCCACGACTCGATAACATAGAAACATCCACAATGGCGACACAATAGGTGAAAAGCCATGTCAGAAACCACCCTAGCTGCACCCGATATCCAGCTCCCACCCACCCAGGCAGAACTTCCCTATGATGATGGTATCCCGATGGAAAGCGCACGGCATAAAGTCCAAATTGACTTGCTGATTGATGCCTTAATCCCTTGGTTAGAACAACGAGAGGATGGGTATGTCGGCGGAAATATGTTTGTTTACTACAGTTTGGCGCAGGTACGAAATAAAGACTTTAAGGGCCCAGACTTTTTTGCCGTGTTAGGAGTCCCCAAAGGTGAACGCAAAAGTTGGGTGGTTTGGGAAGAAGGGAAAGCACCGGATGTGGTGATTGAGTTACTTTCTGAGAGTACCGCCGCCGCCGACAAAAACGAGAAAAAGCTGATTTATCAAAATCAAATGCGCGTGCCAGAGTATTTTTGGTATGACCCCTTTAACCCGGATGATTGGGCAGGTTTCTCCATTCAACAAGGCACTTATCAACCCATCACACCCAATCCTCAAAATCAGTTAGTGAGTCAATCGTTAGGATTAGCGTTGCAGCGTTGGCAGGGCTGTTACAAAGGGATTGATGCGACTTGGTTACGCTGGGCAACTTTGGAGGGTGAATTGTTGCCAACTCCTCAAGACATTGCACAACAGGAACAGCAACGAGCAGAGCATGAACGGCAACGAGCGGACAGAGCAGAATCACAGTTGCTACAAACTGCACTCAACTTACTGGAAACTGGGATGACAATAAAACAAGTAGCTCAATTAACAGGTCTGAGTGTAGCTGAAATAGAACAAGTCATACCCAGTTCTGAGCGATGACGCCTTAAGGCATGGGCTATAGGTTGAATATATAGGTGTGCGATCGCTCTTTGTCCTGAATGTGATCGCATTATGGGATAGATGCGATCGCACACCCCCCTTTTTCAACCCACCACGAAATTCACTAGCTTCCCAGGCACGACAATCACCTTCTTAATCTCCTTGCCCTCAATGTAACGCTGAGCCGCTTCCGATTCACGAGCATACTGCTCTAACGCTTGCTTGTCAGCTTGCGCTGGGACTTGCAGATCTCCTCGTTTCTTGCCATTCACTTGAATCACCAGCGTAATTTCGTCAGCAACCAAAGCGTCTGGGTCATATTTCGGCCAAGCTTGAGTGTGAACTGATTCGGTGTGACTGATCGCTTGCCACAACTGTTCAGTAATATGAGGAGCAAAGGGAGCCAACAGCAAGAATAAGGTTTCAATCCCTTCGGCATACACGGGTGAGTCTTTGCAGGTTGCATCGAGCAACGCATTGCTTAGTTTCATCAACTCCGAGATTGCCGTGTTGAATTGGTACTCGCCCTCTAAATCCTCCGTAACTTCCTTAATAGCCGTGTGGATAGCTCGTCGTAAGTCTTTTTCATCCTTACTCAAGTTGCCACCCTTAGAGGCGTTAGATTTTGCCTTTCCAGCAGCTGCAAATTCCGTCCCTAGACGCCAGACACGGTTATTCAGGAAGCGGAATTGTCCCTCAACGTCTGCATCATCCCATTCCAAGTCTTTTTCGGGGGGTGCCTTGAAGAGGATAAACATCCGTGCCGTATCTGCACCGTACTTCTTAATCACTTCCTCAGGTGCGACGCCGTTGTACTTAGACTTGGACATCGTTTTGTAGGACACTTCCAGCTTTTCTCCCGTTTCTGGGTCTTTCGGGTCAGCCGGGTTTACCTGAGCCGAGGGAATATACTTCCCAGTAGTGGGATTAATGTACGTTAAGCCCTGAACCATGCCCTGAGTTAACAGGCGTTGGAAGGGTTCGTCAAAGTTGAGCAAACCCCTGTCTCGCAATACCTTAGTAAAGAACCGCGAATACAACAAGTGCAAAATCGCGTGTTCAATCCCACCCACATACTGATCGACTGGCATCCAGTCATTCGTCTTCGCGGAATCAAAGACTCGAGACTCATTCTTGGCATCAGTAAAGCGCAGGTAATACCATGATGAATCAATAAACGTATCCATTGTGTCCGTTTCCCGCTTCGCGGCTGTACCGCAGCTCGGACAAGGCACATCCACCCAACCTTTGAGTTGTGACAAAGAAGGAACACGACCACCTGTCAAGTCCATATCTTCCGGCAACGTGACCGGCAAATTTTCTTCCGGAACTGGAACTATGCCGCACTTCGGACAATGAATTATGGGAATGGGGGCACCCCAATAGCGCTGCCGTGAGATTAACCAATCCCGGAGGCGGTACTGAACTCGCGCCTTCCCAAAGCCTTGTTTTTCAGCATGTTGAATAATTGCCGATTTCCCTTCAGTGGAAACCATGCCATCAAAGGAACCGGAATTAACCATAACTCCAGGTTCCGTGTAAGCCGCTTGTGGCACAGGCGTCTCGCCTGCATTCTCACCTGGCGGCACAATCACCACTTTGATGGGTAACTTCTGTTCTGTAGCAAACTGGAAATCCCTGGTATCGTGAGCAGGAACGCCCATCACCGCACCCGTACCATACTCATACAGCACGTAGTCAGCAATCCAAATGGGAATTTCTTCACCCGTGAAGGGATTAATCGCCTTACCACCTGTAGGAATACCGCGTTTTGGTTTATCCTCCGCCGTGCGTTCCAGTTCGCTTTCTTCGGATACTTCTCTAATAAAGGCATCAACCGCCGCTTTCCGATCTGCGGTGGTAACTTTCGGCGTCAAAGGATGCTCTGGCGCTAATACTACATAAGTAACACCGTAAACCGTATCCGGGCGAGTGGTAAACACGCCAATTTTTTCGTCCAACCCGACGACGGGAAATTCCAAATAAGCACCAACGGATTTACCAATCCAGTTAGCTTGCATCAACTTGACTCGTTCAGGCCAACCTGTCAACTTGTCCAAGTCGTTGAGCAATTCCTCGGCATAGTCAGTAATTTTGAGGAACCACTGCCGCAACAATTTGCGCTCAACTTTAGCACCCGAACGCCAAGAACGTCCTTCACTATCAACTTGCTCGTTTGCTAGTACAGTTTGATCGATAGGGTCCCAGTTGACCGCCGCTTCTTTCTGGTAAGCTAATCCCGCCTTAAAAAATTGCAAGAAAATCCACTGCGTCCACTTGTAATACTCCGGTGAACAAGTAGCCAGTTCGCAATTCCAATCGTAAGAAAGCCCCAATCGCTTTAACTCAGACCGCATCTGAGCAATGTTTTGATACGTCCACTTGGCAGGATGGACTCCACGCTGAATAGCAGCATTTTCCGCCGGTAGACCAAACGCATCCCATCCCATCGGGTGTAATACCCGATAGCCCTGCATACGGTGAACTCTGGCAATCACATCTGTAATTGTGTAGTTACGGACGTGCCCCATGTGCAGGTTGCCCGATGGATAGGGAAACATCGACAGAGCATAGAATTTCGGCTTGTCGCTCTGTGGGGGGGTCTGATCTACATTTCTCTCAGCCCAAATCTTTTGCCAATGTACCTCTATCTCGGATGGGTTGTAACGGGACTCCACAAAACTTGCTCCTACTGGACTCGCTATGCGCCTTTGCTTGTTGTATTTTTACACATCACCGATTGGTGATTTTGGATTTTGGATTTTAGTTTAAATATCTGTGCTACATGTCTTATGGTGGGAGGTCAGCCGAAAATCCAAAATCGATTGATTTGCACTCCCGGTTATACTACTTATTGTAGTATAAGTAGCTAGAGTCAAACCTTGAATCCCATACAAGTTTTCGTATATGGCACCCTCAAACCCGGAGAAATCAATTACCAACGATACTGTAAGGGGAAAGTCGTTGAGGAGCAGCGTGCGATCGCTTGGGGTCAACTTTATAATCTACCGTTGGGCTATCCAGCAATGACGCCCGGAGAAAGCCAGGTGCATGGTTCCCTGCTCACCTTTGCTGACTCAGTGATCTTAAGCGCTTTGGATGAGTTGGAAGATTACAACCCGAACCATAGACCAGAGGAAAACGAATATAATCGGCAGCAAATTGAAATCTATGACCTAGCAAGCCAATCACTAGGACTCGCTTGGGCTTACTTTATGACTTCTGAGCAAGTGCAGCGATTCCAGGGTGTCCTGATTCCATCGGGTTGGTGGAGTGGTTCCCTGGTGGATCAATGGAATATTGGCAAGGAGTAAGGTGCGACGTGAGGCACGCTAGACGTTGAGGCTCTTGCATCAAAATCTAAACATTACAAGCACAAGACTTTCGTGCTAATTACTAAAAGATGTCAGCCGGATCTGCCGCCTGTAGTTTCCGTACCGCGATCGCTCCAGAAATGCCACACATCACAATTGTTAGGATTAAAACAGTGATCGCTCTGGAAACAGTCATGACCATAGGCAATTGAGTCGCCCCTTGTGTTAAGGCATATAGCCCAGTCGCTATACTAACGCCAGGGAGATAGCCGAAAACTGAAAGAATGAGTGCTTCTTGAAACACCACCATCAATAGATAACTATTTTCATATCCCATAGCTTTCAGCGTGGCATATTCTGGCAAATGGTCGGTTACGTCAGTATAAAGAATTTGATAAACGATTACTATCCCAACAATAAATCCCATTCCTGTACCGAGGGCAAAAATAAAGCCAATTGCTGTCCCAGTCTCCCAGTATTTCTTCTCAAAATCAACAAATTCTTCCTTGGAGATAACCTTGACATCCTTGGGTAATTCCCTTCTCATTTTTTCGATAACGATTTTTGGATCGACACCCGGTTTTACTTTAATAATACCTATATCAATAATTCCCTTATTTCGCTTAGGAAATATCCGCAAAAAATTCAAGTCACTGGTCACAATATTTCCGTCGGCTCCAAAAGAAGCCCCCAGAGTAAATAGTCCTCCAACTCTAATCCGGCGTCCTTCTACTTCGGTTGTAATATTTTTTTTCTGCTTAAAATCTTGGGGTATTGGGCCAAATTCCGGCCTAGAAGCGTCATCAAATAAAACAACATCCGGCATTTTAATTTGATTCAGATTATTAGTAACTCCCGGCACAGCCAAGGCACTATCTGTCGGATTAAACCCCATAACCATAATTGAACGAGTTCCCATCGTTCGAGGGTTTTTCCATAAACCAAAGCCGATATAGACTGGATTCACAGATTGAACACCTGCAAAACTAAGACTTTGGTATAAACGCCGATTGGGAAAACTCTTCATGGAAATGATTGCCGTAGACTGGGGGCTGATGAGGAAAATATCACCCTGTAGATTTTTATGCATCGTCACAGCAGCATCAAAAAGGGCGTCTCGAAAGCCCAGTTGCATAAACATCAAAATATCAGCAAAGCTAATTCCAGCAATTGCCACAAATAACCGCATTTTTTCCCGGCTAAGTTGTAACCAAGCTAGAGGTATTCTCATCCGCTATTCCTCATTGAGTTGGTAGAGCAAAATTTGGAACTCAATCTAACTTGAAAATAAGAGTCAGGAGACAGCATTCCCTTATAAACTCGATGGCCTGCAAGCCGCAACAAACCCCTCACGAAATGACTCTCTCGATGCTGCCAAATCACATTGCTCACAAAACCAAGAGCTTCACCTCATGAGGGAGCTTCCTATAGTTGCCCTTGCCAGAGAACCGAGATTTTAAGCGGCGGCAGTTTCTGACTTAAGCACTTCTGGAGCATCTTGTGGCATTTCCGTTGGAACTCCATCTTGCACCAGTGAAGGAGTTTTTTCACCCTTTTGCATGAGATTGGTAATCATGGAAAGCATGGCATCGACCTTACGAGTTCGCCACTCATCTATTAACTGCTGCACGGCATCAGTCCTCAGACGACGCTCCATTGCTTCACGCAGATACGCCGCATGTCCTGTTTCATCTTTAGCGATGCTGAGCATCCCTTTTTTCAGGTTGCGGCTAGTTGTTTCATCTTCGGGTAATACATTAGCCATCCGAACAAAGTCTTTGCTAGCATCCAGTTCCAGAATATAAGTACTGCCTAGGAACACAAGCCAGTCTACATTTTGAGGTTTCAAGTCCTCTTGAGAGTAGCCCTCGTAGAAAGCCTCGAAAAAGGGACTGCGTTTGCGCTCATTTGACTTGCCGTCTTCGTTGGTTTTAGGCAGACGTTTGAAGTCAATAACTTGTTTATTGAGCTGTTTTAAACTGTGGGCAAAAATTTGACCATGACGCTCTTCATCTGACGCATGGAGGGCAAGTTTTTCTGATAGCCACGCATCCCCTTCTGCGGCAGCTCGTTCACTTAAGGCTTTGAGGTAGGGAACAGAACCAGATTCGGCTAACTGCAACATTGCCACTGTGTTGGGACGTGTTTTGGGGTCCCGTATATTACTGGCTGATACATAGGCCATGGCGCTCGACCCTACTAAGTGCAGAAGGTGAGTTAAAAGGTTCATAAGTAGACTAGTAAGCGTGTATGGAGCTGGGAGCCGCGATGCTACGGCTCACTTCTCTAAGGCTAACGTAGTAGCGCTAAACGGACTAGCATTACAGTTTCCTTAGCTCGTCAAGTAACGCCCAGCCATCAGTGGCTGTTTTTTTGATAAACAATCTCTTAATTGTTCCTGCGTTAATGAGATGATAATCTCAATGGCGCTCTGCCCTAATAGTCTGCACTAATACGGTGATGTCGCTCACTGGGCGATCGCAATGTCTTCTTGACCTAGTTCATTCGCCAATTCTTGTCACTAATCAGAGTGATACGCAAATCATCAAAAATTGGAAAATTGGCGAATTTATGATAGTTATTACCAGAGCTTTGCTCCTACTTAAAACGCCGTTAAGCCTCACAGGATTACTGACTTGTCTATGAATGACTCTGCTTCGACCCTAGCGCAGCAGGACGCGGTAGCGTCCATCTCTCAAATCTCTACGAATTGGCCTCACTTGCTGCAACAGCTGCTGGAGCGGCAATCGTTATCCAGGGAGCAGGCATCACAGCTCATGCAGGGATGGCTCAGTGAAGAAATTCCCGACGTTTTATCCGGCGCAATTCTTGCCGCCATCCAGGCTAAAGGGGTGTCCGCTGAGGAACTAGCTGGGATGGCTCAGGTTTTACAAGCACAATCGTTGCAAAAGATAGCCCTTGAACACAAGACACCCGTGATCGATACCTGTGGTACCGGTGGGGATGGAGCCTCAACCTTTAATATCTCTACCGCTGTGGCGTTTGTTGCCGCTGCGGCGGGGGTTCCGGTTGCTAAGCATGGCAATCGTTCCGCCTCCAGTCGGGTGGGTTCAGCAGATGTATTGGAAGCACTGGGAGTGAACTTGTCCGCCCCAACCGAGAAGGTACAAGCCGCTTTGAATGAAGTGGGGGTGACCTTTTTGTTTGCGCGAGGTTGGCATCCTGCGCTCAAAGCCGTGGCTGCTGTGCGACAAACCCTGAAGGTGCGGACGGTGTTTAACTTGTTAGGACCACTAGTGAACCCCTTACGTCCCACAGGTCAAGTGGTTGGGGTGTGTGACCCCCAAATTGTGGCAACTCTAGCTCATGCTCTACGTTTGATGGGTACTCCAAAGGCGATCGCACTGCACGGACGGGAAAAACTCGACGAGGCAGGATTGGGGGATGAAACTGACTTGGCGCTGCTATCCGATGGTGAGGTGTATTTTTCTACCCTCAATCCTCAAGAGTGTGGTTTAGCATCAGCACCCATAGGGGCACTACGAGGCGGGGACATTGAGGAAAATAAAACAATTTTGCAAAATGTGTTACAGGGTAAAGGAACAACAGCACAACAGGATGCTGTGGCCTTGAATGCATCGTTAGCCCTCCAAGTCAGCGGCGTTATCCCCCTGGAAGACCATAAAGCTGGGATTGAAATGGCTAGGGACGCGATGCGTAGCGGTGCTGCTTGGTCAAAGCTAGAGCAGCTCGTCAAATTTTTAGGCAGCGGAAATTAAGGTTTAGTCTCCCAGAAAAAGCAAACGAGATACAGTTCAGTATAGGAAAAGAACTCGTAACGACACCAGACGAGCGATAAAACCCCATGCTAGTCCACATCATCGCCGATTACGGCTTTGGCGACCTCGCCTTCGCCGAAGTAGTACAGCGCCTCAAGCTCTACCTACCAGATGCTGAGCCAATTC
This sequence comes from Waterburya sp., assembly GCA_036703055.1. Taxonomy (GTDB): domain Bacteria; phylum Cyanobacteriota; class Cyanobacteriia; order Cyanobacteriales; family Coleofasciculaceae; genus DATNPV01. Next base: position 54,335 of record DATNPV010000278.1, on the reverse strand, counting down.
TCACGCCCGTGCCACCTTTTGCTACGTTGGCAGCAGGATTCTGTATCGCGCAGTTGGGCTTAAATGATGCCCCTGCCGGAACCATCATTTACCATAACGTTGCCCCCCGCCAAGATGATGAGCAGGCGCGTGCTGGTAATGCGGGTGAGCGTCTGGCTTTCGCACGGCTACCGACGGGTGTGCGCGTTATCGGCGTTAATGCGGGTTATGCCTTCTCATTCGTGCGCGATCTGGCGGCTGAGTTGCGCTGGGCTGCTGTACCCGCTGAAGGCTCACAGTTTCGTTCGCGTGACTTGTTTCCAGAAGCGGCTGGGGCGATCGCACTCGGTCAACCCGATGCTCTCGACGAGACGATTTCTCCTTCTGACATACCTGACGTGCCGCCCAACTCTATTGCCTACATTGACGGCTACGGCAACTTGAAAACCACGATTAAACATGAGGTTATTCAGGCAGGAGGGCACTCAACTGTCCGGTTAAAGATTGGTGAGAGCGAACAGGACGCGATCGCCAGTGATGGTAGCTTTGCTGTCGAATCTGGACAGTTAGCCTTTGCACCTGGTAGCAGTGGCTGGACAGATGCACAAGGTCAACAGATGCGCTGGATGGAAGTTTTCCTGCGCGGTGGGAATGCCTGGGAGTCATTTAATCGCCCATCCATCGGCACATCCATTCAAATGAGTTCATGAACTCCTAGGACAGAACGCCTTATATCAAATACCTAAATGTTTGCTACAAATCAATCTCCACGTCACCGCGTCCCCGCGTCCCCGTGTCAATCATCTGTAGCAAACTTAAGGAGAAACGATATTAGTGGTCTCAACTTAGAACAACCAAGTACACCAGCAGATTTTCTCATCATTTCTCAAGATGACGGAAAGAGGGCTTCACACGCTCCGAGCTTCTCACCAACGAGTATCATCTGTTAGGCTGCTCACGCTGGGATCGTGTTCTCTGTGTGAGAGCTTTGTATCAAAACGTTAAAGTTTGCGATTTTTATTAATAATTGTTGCGACATCTTGATCCCCTGGTTATGGTGTGTTCTGAAAACTCACTGAATGATTGTCGCCACTTATGAAAACCATACTCAAAATTGGGGACTACGTGCGTCATCTTTCAACAGGGGACTTAGGCCGAGTCGTGGCCTATGGACATGAGATGCTTGATAGTGTCTACCTACCAACGCTCAAAGTAGAAGTATTCAGCAACATAGAGATGAACCGAAGAATTTTTGTAGAAGATGTGTCGAGTGCATGGGTGTCACTCGACGCCGAAGAGAGTTCTAGAAACTAGATAGGCACGAATCAACTCCGCAGGCTCAGACCTGAATGGCACTAACTTCAGGAAAATCAAACGGTCAGGACTTACGCATTCGCCCCCCGACGCCACCTTGCTCTGGGAGGAACTGGATTTACTCCCCCCAAGCTTGGGGGGGCAAAATGATGGTGTTTGCGTAAGTCCTGACGGTGCTCGCCATCAATGGCAGGGGTTTTTATCCTAAAAAAGCGCTTTCCTTAGTGCCATTCCCTCTGTCCCTGTCAAAGCTTCTAAGCTAATCAGCATTCAAGTTGCTTTTTGGAGAGGCTCCGGAAGCTGGGGAAGCTTCTTGAGGCAGGGGGAGAAGATTATGCAATGATTTATGCATATCAGCTTACCTCCATCCATCCAATAGCTTTTCTAACAGGAGCGTTAGGGTTGGCGGCTGTGAAATTCAACAACATCTTGCTTGATCGAAACATCGTATTTGCTGAAGAAGTCTTGACCCAGTAATCCAATTTCTAGATCAGGTCCACCAATAGCCACTGGTACATTCCTGGTTTCAGCACCGTTAACGGCAATTGACTCAACTCGGCCTGCACTGAACTTAACGCCCTTGGCACTCGCTGTATTAGCTTTCACTTCGCCCTGTGAAACAATACCGAGTCGTTGAGCCATGGCTTGGGTAATCACTGTACCACTTGCACCTGTATCCACAACCATCTCGAAGGTCTGTGTGCCATTAAAGGTCACATCAATGACTGGTGTTCCCCGCATACGGCGTTTGATGGGTGCTTTAAACACTTGTGAATTGCCAGGATTGGGCTTAGAAGCCGTTGCTGGTGCTGGCGGCGTTGCGGATGCTTGTGGATTTGGCGTTTGGCTTGGGGAGAGATCTAACGGCTGTAAAGAGGTTCGAGGCGAAGCCGCCACTACAGTGTCTGAAGGCGAACTGGAACGGGGGCGAGTAGCTTGTTGTTGGGCGATGCGTAAATTGCGCTGGTACTGAGCAATTTTAGATTGGGCGATCGCACGATAAGAACTAGACGGTGGTACTAGCTGCAATAGCTGAATCGCCTCTTGCCAGCGACTGCTGACCAACTGCCAATCACTAACAGACTGGGCAGACTGAGCAATAATAGCAGCACTGTAGGCAGCATCAAGCGCCCGTTCATACGCCTCCTTGGGAGCCACCGTAGGTTGGCTTGATGGGGTGGCTGTGGGTGAAGGGTTAACTGGTGGAGTGTTAGCTGGAGGAGGAGGCGAAGAAACTGCAACGGGCTGGGTGGGTTCCTGAGAACGCGACAAAGGATTGACACGGCTACAAGCCAGATTCGTCAAGGCTAAAGTTCCAAAAAGCAGTAGAAGCGCGGCACGATCCTGAGAAAGCATGGGCGTTGATGGCTCATGAACTATCACTTTCCAGTGTAGACACGCCGTTATCAAGCCATACAAACTAGCTCAAGATGTCCGCTTACAGCACTTTTCACCTGGCTGAGCCACACCAGAAAGTAGCGGCATATAGCAATACGCCCGTACAAAATTCAAAAAGGAAACCCCCTTGTCTTCCGTGTCCCCCTTGTCCTCTTCTTGGAAAACCACTCTCCGGGAGAGCCGCATGAGTGTTGTTATCGCCTCCTTACAATTGAATCGCCTAGTGCCCCAATCTGCCGTGAAATAATAGAAGATTGGTGATTAGTAGTCTGTAGTGCTATTTCATTGCACCAAGGACGACTAAAAACTAACACTTACAAACACGTAACTGCTTATGCCTGTTTCAGCGGCTACACCTGCTCTGCTTGTGCTAGCAGATGGAACTTCTTACCAAGGCTGGTCTTTCGGAGCTACTGGCACTGCTATTGGAGAGGTCGTGTTTAACACGGCGATGACTGGATATCAGGAAGTAGCAACAGACCCTAGCTATTGTGGTCAAATTGTTACCTTCACCTATCCAGAACTCGGAAACACTGGTGTCAACCCAGACGATGAAGAATCGGCTCATCCGCATATCCGGGGTGCGATCGCGCGTAACATTTGTTGGCGTCCCAGTAACTGGCGTTCCACTCAGTCCTTGCCCGACTACCTTAAAGCCCACAACATTCTTGGGATTTACGGCATTGATACCAGGGCACTCACCCGCAAGCTGCGCTCGGCTGGTGCCATGAATGGGGGTATTTCCACCGAAATCCTTGACCCATCTGAGTTACTCAAGCAAGTAGTAGCGGCTCCCAGTATGGCAGGTCTCAACCTGGTTCAGGAAGTTACCACAAGAGAAGTCTATGAGTGGTCGGCTCCCACTGATAGTCGCTGGGAGTTTCGCCCCGTTACCAAGGTTGATGCAGAGGAACCCCTAAGTGTGGTCGCGATCGACTTTGGGATTAAACGCAATATTCTGCGACGTTTAGCCAGCTACGGTTGCCGCGTCATCGTTGTTCCCGCCGATACACCGCCTGAGGAAATTCTCAACTATAATCCTGATGGGATTTTTCTCTCTAATGGGCCAGGAGACCCATCTGTGGTCAGCGAAGGGATCGCCACCACCAAAGCCTTGTTGCAGCAAGAAAAACCCGTCTTTGGCATCTGCATGGGACACCAGATTCTGGGTCTTTCCATGGGAGCCGAAACCTTTAAGCTCAAATTTGGTCACCGAGGCTTAAATCACCCGGCTGGTTTGCAGCGGCAGGTAGAAATAACCAGCCAAAATCATGGTTTTGCGATTCATCCCGATACTTTAGATGCTGAGGTGGAAATTACTCACCTCAACCTCAATGACCGCACGGTAGCTGGATTGCGCCACAAATCTCTGCCCTTCTTCTCGGTGCAGTATCACCCAGAAGCCAGTCCTGGCCCACATGATGCGGACTATCTTTTCGAGCAGTTCGTTGAACAAATGAGAGCCAATCGCCAAGCGACGGCAAGGCAGGCCGGTTAAGAGCTAACAAGCAGGGAAGACTGGCTAGCACTAGGATGGGCGATTTTTCTTGGCTTGTTCTCTTTACGCCTCGTAGAAAACTTAGGAGTCAGGAGTCGTAGGGGCGAACGGCTGTTCGCCCGTACAGGAGTTCTATCTAGTCTTTTGATAAATAAAAGTAAAACCTTGCCAAAAACCTCAAGGTACTTTAAATTAAACGGGGACTTCTCGCTATACTATTGCATACGACGTAGGAGTCTGTCCGAAAAAAGCCTTGAGCTATTTCGGAACTTGGCTAAACGCTTGTCAGTCTAGGCGAAGCGTTGGTCGATACGGTGGGGCACACCGAAATTTAGGCTTGAGCCTTGATCGGCGAAGAGCAGAACTTCTATATTGGCCTAAAACCAGAGGAAATCTGTTCCAAAGGCTAGATCAGCCCAAGAATCTCCCGCTAAAGTCGCAAGCTTGGCGATGAGAATGCCAACATTATGATGTTAGTACGCTACAGCTAGGAGGGTGTTATTCCTGAGCCACTAACCCTGACAGTCAGCTTAAGGGGCACTCGCGAAGTCAGGGAAAATTGCCAGCTTTTCCGCCTCACCGGATTGTTGGACGCCTTTTCGGAAGCTACGTTCCGTAAGGTGGTCAGCAAGTATATTGATGAAGGGCCAACACACGTTGTGTTGGACCTGTCCAAGATCGACTTTGTCGATAGCTCTGGTTTGGGTGCTTTAGTACAGTTAGTGAAGAAGGCTCAAAGCGCGCAGGGGAGTTTACAAATTGTGACGAACCCCCGTGTGACTCAAACAGTCAAGCTGGTACGCCTAGAAAAATTTCTCTCGCTGCAACCGTCGGTTGAAGAAGCCTTGGAGAACATCAACGGAAGCTGACGAACCCTTAAAAAAGAGATTGAGGGGCGGGATACCAACCCGCCTTCGCTCTGTTAGGGGAGTAGGCATCTTTTTCACTCTTCTAACGTACTGAACTAATCCAAATAACGTTAAAATCTATAAGGAGAGGTCGGTCAGAAGTTGTGACATCAGCGGAGGAAAAGAGTTCAAACGTTGTGGAAACTCAATCGGCGCTCTCGTGGGCAGAAGTCCGGTTTAAGCAGTTGTGTGCTGCCGCCGATACTCCATCCAACATTCAACAAGTTTCACCCGCATCCCTGGCCTATCTGGGAGATGCAGTCTACGAACTATATATCCGAACCTGGTATCTACTGCCGCCCAGACGTTTGAATGATTATCATCAGCAGGTAGTGGCTCAAGTCCGAGCGGAAACTCAAGCTAACAACCTGCGATCGCTCGAACCTTACCTGACCGATCCCGAACTAGAAATTTTGCGACGTGGGCGTAATGCCGCGACAGGAAGTACTCGGCGTGTCGATCCCAAAATTTATCAACAAGCAACTAGCTTGGAGACACTACTCGGATACCTGTACTTGACCGATCCCCAGCGCCTTACCCAGTTATTGGCGTATTTAGACCTCGATCCCCGTTAAAAGTAATCAACTCCTAACAATATGGCTCATCAACATCGCCGCCCTCAGGCTCCTAGCAAGCCAAAACGAGGGAAGTCATTTCGCGACTTTCCTGAGAATCGACCATTTTCCTCTACCCAAGACGAAACTTCGGAGCAACCCGGACGGCGCTATAAAGGCAAGCCGAAACCTGGCAAGTCCCCTCGCTCTCAACAATCTCGTCCCAAACTGCGCCATGCCCAGAAGCCAACCCGCACCCAAGAGGTAAAACCTCTGAGGCTGTCGAAGTTGGTGGGCAAAGAACGCCCGGAACGGCAAGAGCGGGAGCCGATGCCTATAGAGCCAACCACGTCGGCTTCCACCTGGGAGGACACAGAAGACACCGACTTAATTTATGGACGTCATTCTGTCATCGCTGCCTTGGAAAATCAGCGCCAGTTGAATCGCGTCTGGATTATTCCTCAGCTGCGCTACGATCCCCGCTTTCACTCCTTACTGCTCCAAGCTAAAGCAAATGGTACAGTAATTGACGAGGTAGAGCCACGTCGCCTTAGCCAAATTACTAAGGGAGCGACTCATCAAGGTGTGGCAGCTCAAGTTGCACCCTATGCCTACCAGGATTTACAGGAGTTAATTCAAAAAGCCAAATTGGCAACCGAGCAGCCGGTACTCATCGCTTGTGATAGCATCACCGATCCCCACAACTTGGGAGCTATTATTCGCACGGCAGAAGCCTTAGGAGCTCAAGGGTTAATTATGCCTCAACGTCGAGCCGTTGGTGTAACCTCCACCGTGATGAAAGTGGCAGAGGGCGCTATTGAATCCTTTCCTATCGCCAGGGTGGTTAATCTCACTCGTGCCCTGGAGGAGTTAAAAGCGGCTGGCTTTTGGATTTATGGAACAAGTGCCGGAACTGGTAAAGTGTTACACACTGTTAAACTGACAGGCCCGATAGTATTAGTCATAGGCTCAGAAGGAAATGGTTTGAGCTTACGCACCGAAAGCTGCTGTGACGAGTTAGTTTCGATTCCGCTACAAGGGAAAACCCCAAGCCTCAATGCCTCAGTGGCATCCGCGATAACCTTGTACGAAATCTTTCGTCAGCGTTGGTCGAATGTACATTACCTAGGCAATCTTGGCAAAGAGACTTTGCAAAAAAAATTGTAAGGTAGTATAAAAAAATGTAAAGAACGCGATATAAAAAGACAGAATTGAATCCCGTATACCAGGCAAACAGCATGAAGGAAATTTTGATCAAGATTCTCCAATTGTTGGGATTGGCTTTTTGGGTCGAAATTGTTACCGAAAACCCCCGTTGCACCTACTACTTCGGACCTTTCTTCAATGAGAAGGAGGCGTATGCTGCAAAAGACGGATACGTAGAGGATTTAGAAACCGAGGGGGCTCAAGGGATTATCGTTAACGTCAAGCGCTGCAAACCAAGCGACCTGACAATTTTTGATGAGCAGGTAGAGCAGGCTAGCTTCTCGGCAAGACCAACATTCAGTAGGCAACCCTCCTAGGAAGGATAAAGTGTGAGACAGGATGAAGTGTGAAGTAGGTTTTAGTCACGTTCATCCTTACCCTACCCTAGACGGCAACCCCTTCGAGGCATCGCTGATACATTGCAGTAAATCCTTGAGGCTTCATTTCCCATTGATGACTTGAGGGTGGAGTGCAATCCAGCGGTCAATATCTTGGAGAACCTGATCGGGAATCTCCCACGGAAACAAGTGAGCTGTATTGGGGTAGCAACACCACTCGCAATCCTTGAGGTGTTGAGCGGTTTCACGGCTGGAATCAGCTGTGATATGCCGATCATCTGCCCCAGCCAATACTAGACAGGGACACTGAATCTGCTCTAAGTCAGAGAGCCTGTTATAACTCGCTTTCAAGGCCATGTTGAGGGCGCGGGTAGCAGGGGCAGAGGTTTGCAGGTAGGCTGACATCGCTTCTACGGCAAGATACTCATAAGCCTTAGGAGTATGTTGCTGGATTAGATAGCGATACAGCGACCGCTTGCCAAATGTCTCAATATTCCACTGCCACCCTGGCAGCGCCCGATTAATCAGTGAAGCGATCCCAGTGTAAAGATTATCCTCCCAACTGATGGGAGGATGACTCCCTCTAGGGCGAGCGGCTGTAGCCACCAAAATTAAACCACTGATTTGCTTTGGCCGCCTCAGCGCCAGTTCCATCGCCAAAATTCCACCCAGAGACCAGCCTAGCACGAGGCAGCGCTCCATGCGGTATCGGTCTAGGAGGGCTTCTAGGTCTGTCAGGTGGTCATCCATCTGAAAGTTTTGTTGGGTTCGGCTGTTGCCATAGCCCCGCAAGTCAGGTGCGAGAGTCTGGAATCGTTGGGAGAGATGTTTGGTAAACACCGACATACTACTGCCCGATCCCGGATGACCATGCAGGCAGAGAATGGGAAAACCTTTTCCCTGGACGTGAACGTTGAGGTGGAATGCTTGAGAAGACGGTTGAGGCACAGACACCGAGTATAAGTCCTAGCTGGGTAATCAAACTATTTCCAGCTTACTTCCTTGCCCCCTTGAGGATGTTTAGCCTCTTTCGATATAAGCGGTGGCATAGTCCATCACACACATCGTCCCATAACGGGCGTGGTAACCACAGGCAACCCCAACCGCTCCAAGCTGGGGGTTTAAAATGATCTGTCTGTGTCCCCGACTCGGAACACCGTCATCAACAATCAACTGCCTGACAACGCCTTGGGCTGTACTCTCACTATAACTGATAGTTTCAGCTTGCCGACCTTGGGCAGTTCCATAGCGAGCTATTCTGGAAAAAGGGTCGCTACCATCACTGCTGTTGTGGCCGATAGTTCCTTTTGGCCCTTGATCGTTAACCTGTTCCCTGGCAGAGCGAGACATGCCTGCAGAGCGGCTAAGGGATGGCATAGGACTGATTGAGCGCAGAAATTGAACCGCTTCATCAACAGCCTTCACCCCTTCTACGGTTTGGATAGGGATGCTTCCAGGAATTTTGAGGAGATTGCCCTCATAATACGGTCTGAACGTTTGCAGTTCAGCCGCATAAGCCGATGGATTCGCCCGCACACGGTTAAGTTCAACAATGATTTCTTGTTCCAAATTATTGGTCTGAGCGAGTAGAATAGAAACGCGATGGGGTGATTCCGATATAGTGTAAGAGAAATTTGTGCTTGCCCCAACCCAGTGGTTGGAAGAGAAAGTTGTTACTAGACTGAGGGGAACAATAATCCCTAAAGATATAGGTTTGTTTACTGATAAAAACCGAAACCGCCACATAGATGAACTCACGAATTACTGAGATAATTAGTGTTGTGATTGTTAGATAAAACCAATAGGTTTGTTGCCAAAATCAATAGGGCATCGAGCAAGCGTGTGTAACCTACACCGCTAGGTTATTTATCTCTCAGGACTCTGCCAATTATGCAAAATGCCTAAAGAACTTCTTTATGGCAGTGTAATGATTTGCCCTTGCTGCGGAGTTTGAATCGAGAAATACAGTAGAAATCCTATTGAAAATTAGCGAAACCCAGGATGTGTTTTCCTCTAGGAAATTACTGAAAAATTAGCCAATTTCCTTAGCGTTAGCGAGTCGCTTTACTCAGTAAAATTTCTGAAAATTTACTGAAAAATTAGCCGGATTTTCTAGGGCGGCTCAGTAACTTTACTCATATATAGGGTGGTGCAAAAAGAGCTTTCTGCTCATTGAACCAGCGGTTTCACACGGTTCTCTGGCACCATCGAATGGCTCTCAAGTCCTTAAACTTGAAGCGGCTACTTCTAAGTGGATGTACTGAGGACTGCTCTAACCCAGCCGTAGCCCTATACTGGAATTTGCATTTGAGTCAGCAAGGAGACGCTGCATGGCATCCATCCGTGAGTTGCACAGACAACTCATCCGTAAAGAACGCTCAAGCTTAGAAATTACCCAAGAAGCTCTAGACCGGATTCAGGCACTAGAGCCGAAATTACACAGCTTTTTGTGCGTAACCGCAGAACAAGCCCTAGAGCAGGCGCGTCAAGTGGATGCCAAAATTGCTGCTGGGGAGGAAATTGGGCTGTTGGCAGGGATTCCGATTGGGATTAAAGACAATCTGTGTACCAAGGGAATTCCCACCACTTGCGCTTCTCGGATACTAGAAAATTTTGTGCCGCCTTACGAGTCAACAGTGACGCAAAAGCTGAAGCAGGCGGGAGCCGTGATGGTGGGGAAAACGAATCTGGATGAATTTGCCATGGGCAGTTCTACCGAAAACTCCGCCTATCAAATTACCGCTAATCCTTGGGATTTGTCGCGGGTGCCGGGGGGTTCCTCTGGAGGCTCGGCGGCAGCAGTGGCAGGGGGAGAGTGCGTTGTGGCACTGGGTTCCGACACAGGCGGATCAATTCGTCAACCCGCCTCTTTTTGCGGCGTTGTTGGACTCAAACCCACTTATGGTTTGGTCTCTCGGTATGGTTTGGTTGCCTTTGCCTCATCTTTAGATCAAATTGGCCCCTTTGGACGAACAGTAGAAGATGCCGCCATATTATTAAGTGCGATCGCAGGTTATGACCCTAACGACGCCACCAGCCTCAAAGTCCAAATCCCTGATTACCTCAAGGTACTCAATCCCGATCTTCAGCCCAGGGGACGCATCAAGATTGGCGTCATTAAAGAAACGTTTGGCGAGGGCTTAGATCCCGTTGTGGAACAGACCGTTACTAAAGCCATCGATCAACTGCAAAATTTGGGGGCTGAAATCCATGTGATTTCATGTCCCAGGTTCCGTTATGGGTTGCCGACCTACTACATCATTGCCCCTAGTGAGGCATCAGCCAATCTTGCTCGCTACGACGGCGTCAAGTATGGCTTTCGGGCACCTAACGCCGAAAATCTCCTCTCGATGTACACGAAAACTCGTGCTGCTGGGTTCGGTGCAGAGGTCAAACGCCGGATTATGTTGGGTACATACGCCCTGTCAGCGGGATACTACGACGCCTATTACCTCAAAGCCCAAAAAGTTCGCACTCTGATCAAGCAAGACTTTGAGGATGCCTTTAAACAAGTTGATATTTTGGTGTGTCCCACCGCGCCGACAACGGCATTCAAAGCAGGAGAGAAGACAGAAGACCCCTTAAGTATGTATCTGGGTGACCTGATGACTATTCCGGTCAACCTCGCTGGTTTGCCAGGGCTGAGTATCCCTTGTGGCTTTGATCAGCAGGGACTCCCAATTGGAATGCAGATGATTGGCAAAGTATTGCGGGAAGACCAACTGTTCCAAGTGGCTTATGCTTATGAGCAATCGACAGAATGGCATTTGCGCAAACCGTCGCTAGATTAAATGCTTAAGGAAAGAGTCATTGGTAATTGGTGATTGGTAATTGGTGCAAAACAAATTATCTGATTACCGATTACCGATTACCTATCCAACTTGGAGCGCGTCATGCGCCTGATTAGCACTGGGTATGAACAATGAATTATCTGGCGCATTTATATTTAGCTCAAGACTCTCCAGAGTCACTCTTGGGTAATCTTCTCGGAGATTTTGTCAAAGGACGGGGTATAGAGCTTTATTCAGACGAAATCAAAAAAGGAATCAAATTTCATCAAAAGGTTGATGTATATACTGATTCCCATCCTATTTTCCGCGAAAGTAAGCGATTAATTACTCCAGAGAATCAGAGATATGCTGGCCTGTTAATTGATGTTTTTTACGACCATTTTTTAGCAAAGAACTGGTTGGATTTTTCCTTAGTTACCCTAAAAGAATTTGTTTTGAAAGTGTATGGAATTTTACAAACTCATGAGGCGATTTTGCCTGAAAAATTAAAATGCGTATTGCCTCATATAATTCAGAAAAACTTATTAATGTCTTATGCCGAAATTTCCGGAATAGACGCTGCTTTAAAAAGGCTATCTTTTCGAGTGAAAAGAGAAAATAACATAGGCAGTGCTTCACAAGAATTAATTAATAATTATAAACAACTTGAGTTAAATTTTAATCAGTTTTTTCCTGAGCTAATTGACTATGTTAAATCTGCATAGAAAGTGCTATTTGAGAAAGCCCCTCCCTCTACCTATGACTAGCTGATAAGTAGAAGGATTTAATTAATCGTCAGGTGGGCATTGCCCATGATACCCCTCCAAGCCTGACAACAATTCGTTTTTAGGCAATGCCCACCCTACAACTATGTTTGGTTTATTTAAGCGCAGCTACTTACATGATTGAATTGGCTATGTTGCCAACAGAATAAAAGCGAAAAATTTTCCCTTGTTGCTATCCTGCTCCCTACTAGGTTCACAGGTCAATTAGATATTTAAAATAAGAAAGTAAAGTTAGGCATTAGGGTTTATTCTGGATCTATAACATACGCTATATATAGAAGTTTTTCCCCAGGAAACCCTATATATAGAGTATATTACCGTAAGAGAGTGCTACTCCCCCCTAAGTAGATATCCCTATGTCCTTCGTTGGTTTACATATTCACAGTGATTACAGCTTGCTTGATGGCGCTTCTCAACTGCCTGAGTTGATAGATCGAGCAGTGGGATTAGGAATGCCTGCGATCGCGCTAACGGATCATGGGGTGATGTACGGCGCGATCGAACTGATCAAAGTCTGCCGGAGTCGGAAGATCAAGCCGATTATCGGCAACGAGATGTATGTGATTAATGGGGATATTGAGGATAAAACGAAACGTAACCGCAAATATCACCAAGTAGTCTTGGCAAAAAATACCCAAGGCTACAAGAATCTAGTCAAGCTGACCACGATTTCTCACCTTAAGGGTATTCAAGGAAAAGGTATTTTTTCCCGTCCTTGTATCAATAAAGACCTACTCAAGCAATATCACGAAGGGCTAATTGTCACAAGTGCTTGTTTAGGAGGTGAAGTTCCCCAAGCCATTCTTAAAGGTGACCCCAAGCTAGCTCGTGAAGTGGCTCAGTGGTATAAGAATGTCTTCGGGGATGATTACTATTTAGAAATTCAAGACCACGGTTCTATTGAAGACCGGATTGTTAATGTTGAAATTGTTAAGATTGCCCGTGAGCTAGGAATTAAAATTGTTGCTACTAATGACTCTCACTTTATCTCCTGCTACGACGTTGAAGCACACGACGCCTTGCTGTGTATTCAGACGGGCAAGCTGATTGAAGAAGAAAAGCGGATGCGCTACAGCGGTACCGAGTATCTCAAGTCCGCTGAAGAGATGGCAAAGCTGTTCCGTGATCATCTACCCGACGAGGTAATTGAAGAAGCGATCGCTAATACTGTTGAAGTTTCCGAAAAAGTCAAACCCTACGATATTATGGGGGAGCCGCGCATTACCAATTACCCGGTTCCCAGCGGTCACACCCCGGATACTTACTTGGAAGAATTGGCCTGGGAAGGACTGTTAGAACGATTAAAATGTCGCTCTTGGAATGAAATTAATCCCGTTTACAAACAGCGCCTAGACTATGAGCTAAAAATGCTCCAACAAATGGGATTTTCCACCTACTTTTTAGTGGTTTGGGACTACATTAAATTTGCCAGAGATCAAGGAATTCCTGTTGGCCCCGGTCGTGGTTCAGCCGCCGGTTCTCTCGTCGCTTACGCTCTAAGAATTACGAATATTGACCCGGTTCATCATGGACTTTTGTTTGAGCGCTTTTTGAATCCAGAGCGGAAATCAATGCCGGATATTGATACAGATTTCTGCATTGAACGACGCGATGAAGTAATTGACTATGTGACTCGTAAGTATGGCAAGGATAAGGTAGCGCAGATTATTACCTTTAACCGTCTCACCTCTAAAGCTGTACTGAAAGATGTTGCCAGAGTGTTAGATATTCCCTACAAGGAAGCTGACCAAATGGCAAAGCTAATCCCTGTAGTGCGGGGTAAGCCGACTAAACTATCGGTTATGATTTCTGAGGAAACACCCGCGCCAGAGTTTAGAGAAGCTTACCAAAAAGACCCCAAAGTTCAACATTGGGTCAACATGGCGATGCGAATTGAAGGTACTAATAAAACCTTTGGTGTTCATGCAGCGGGTGTCGTCATTTCCGCAGAACCTTTGGATGAAATTGTGCCGTTACAAGTAAATAATGATGGCGCTGTCATCACCCAGTATTTCATGGAAGACCTGGAATCTCTGGGACTATTGAAAATGGATTTCTTGGGTCTGAAAAACTTAACGACTATCCAAAAAACAGCTGAATTAGTTAAGAAGAGTCAAAACTTTGACTTGGATTTAGATCAGCTAGCTCTGGATGAAAGAAAAGCATTTCATATTATATCGAAAGGTGAAGTTAATAAACTTCCAAAAGATATAAAAAATACCTATAAGCTATTAGAGCAGGGAGATTTAGAGGGTATCTTTCAGTTAGAATCTTCCGGAATGCGCCAAGTTGTTCGTGACTTAAAGCCTTCGAGTATTGAAGATATTTCTTCAATTTTAGCGCTTTACCGACCTGGCCCCCTCGATGCTGGCCTGATTCCTAAGTTTATTAACCGTAAACATGGAAAAGAAAAAGTAGAGTATCAGCACCCTTTATTAGAACCCATTTTGAAAGAAACTTATGGAACACTTTGTTATCAAGAACAGATAATGAAGATGGCTCAAGATTTGGCAGGATACTCCTTGGGCCAAGCTGATTTACTGCGGCGAGCGATGGGGAAGAAGAAGGTTTCTGAGATGCAAAAACATCGGGAAACGTTCATTGATGGCGCGGCTAAAAATGGAGTTTCAAAACGCATAGCCGAAGAATTATTTGAGCAAATGATACTCTTCGCTGAATATTGTTTGAGCTATGACACTAAAATTTTGACCGTAGAATATGGCTCAATGCCTATTGGTCGAATTGTTGAAGAAGGTATTAAGTGTACTGTGTACAGTGTTGATAGCAATGGCTATGTATACACCCAACCTATTGCCCAGTGGCATCATCGGGGTCAGCAAGAAGTATTTGAATATACTCTAGAAGACGGTTCAGTGATTCGAGCTACGAAAGACCATAAGTTTATGACGAGTGAGGGGCAGATGCTGCCCATTGATGAAATATTTGAGCGGGGGTTGGATTTAAAACACATAGATTCATTGCAACTATCCCCACTCCAAGTTGCCAGTTGACACTATAGCCTTTGCCGATCAGTGCTGTAGCTGTAGGGTTCGCTGCAACGCACCCTACGAATAGAGTTGCTGCGTAAGTCCTGCAATAGATAATCTTGGGGCGGAAAGGGGAAAATTCATAAAAATTCAGCCTATTATCGTAGATTTTGTTAGAGAAATGGCTGAGGCCAGAGTTAGTCAATTGGCCTAAATGCCTTCAAATATATCCTTAAGCCATACGATTTATCACCTTAGCAAAAATGAATTCAGAGAAACTACTGAGGTAAAATCCTTTGTCGTTGAAGTATAATTTCAATCTATATTCTGCAAAACTTTAAAAAGTAACCCCATCTGGCGCAAGTTTTTTGGTCGCAGGGTTTTAATCGCTTGATGGCGTAAACTTATGGACAGTAATCAGGACACTTCATCTATCAAATCTCTCTCCCACTAAAAATACCAAACTGAAACATTCCCGATAGCTCTAGACCTTTTAGTAGAACTTAAAAAAGGACTGAGTTATTTGAAGTTCAGTTATTGCGATTCTCGATTGAGTGGAATGCAGCTAACTTCTACCTTGGAACCCTCTGCCTTAAAACCATCAGTCCCGTACCTCATCCAAATGCAAACCGCTATAAATAACAAGGTTCTCTAGAGAAACCTTAATTTTTTCTTGCTGATGTCAGCAAGCAGGGAAGCCATTACCAAATTAATTTTTTCAGTCAGCATAATAAAGATGGTAAACCCATGACCCAACAAAAGCTTTCTACTGATTCATCCCCAGAAATAATCTGTGATAATTTTTTTGAAAAAGAGCCTATTCTGGAAGTCGAAGAAATTGATGAAGTCACTGAGGGGGCCGCAGGTTTCTTAACATTAATAACTGTTTGTGAATTTTTATTCTTACTCAGTTTGACTATTGGCTTGGTTTTAAAACTGCCTCGGTTATCTCCGATTGGAATAGTTTTAATCTGTCATTCGCTCAATCGTTACTTTAAGAAGCTAAAAACATTGAGCGATAGTTCTGAGAACTAACACAAACGTCAGGAAAATTCAGTTAGGAGGAGAGGACAGCATTTTGCTAAGATCAGGGACTACGTGTCGGTACTTGCTCCAAAGCTATGACTGCATCTCAAGTTGCCTCCCATTCCCAAGCGGGGATTAACTCTGACGCCGCGCTTCGTGCGATCGCCAAAGCTACTCGTCAAGCCGCACGACAGTTGGCAGTACTGCCAACCCAGGCGAAGAACCAAGCCATAGAAGCGATCGCACAAGCCTTAGAATCCGCTACCCCAGAAATTTTGGCGGCAAACAGGGCAGATTGCCAAGCGGCTGAGGCAGAGGGTATTGCCAAACCGCTCTATAATCGGCTGAAGCTGGACGAGACGAAGCTGAAAGTGGCAATTGAGGGGGTGCGAGATGTTGGCAAGCTTAGTGATCCAGTCGGTACTGTCCAACTTCATCGCGAACTGGATGACGGATTAATCCTGAAACGGATTACCTGTCCGGTGGGCGTTTTGGGAATTATCTTTGAAGCACGTCCCGATGCCTTGATTCAAATTACCTCCCTTGCCATCAAGTCTGGGAACGGCGTTATTCTCAAAGGGGGTAAAGAAGCGATTCGCTCGTGTGAAACGCTAGTCAAAGCCATTCATCAGGGATTATCAACCACATCTGTAGATCCCGCTAGCGTTCAATTGCTGACAACCCGCGAAGAAATCCGAGCATTGTTGCAGCTTGATGAATACGTAGATTTAATTATTCCTAGAGGGTCTAATTCCTTTGTCCGGTACGTGCAGGAAAATACTCGTATCCCAGTACTCGGTCATGCCGATGGCATTTGTCATCTCTATATTGATCGTGCCGCAGATCTTCAGAAGGCAGTAGATATTACCGTTGATGCGAAAACTCAATATCCTGCTGTCTGCAATGCGATTGAAACACTACTCGTGCATTCTGCGATCGCACCAACCTTCCTGCCACTAGCGGTAGCTGCGTTGGAACAGCGCCACGTTGAACTACGAGGGGATGAGGCAACCTGCAAGATTGTAGAAATTGCCCCAGCTACGGAAGAGGATTGGTCTACCGAGTACAACGATTTAATTCTCTCGATTAAAGTGGTAGACTCCTTGGACGAAGCGATCAACCATATCAATACCTATGGGTCTCGGCATACGGATGCGATTATTACAGAAGACCCAGAAATAGCCGACACCTTCCTTGCTCAAGTTGATTCTGCCAACGTCTTCCACAACTGTTCTACCCGCTTTGCCGATGGTTTCCGCTATGGCTTTGGTGCAGAAGTGGGAATCAGCACGCAAAAAATGCCGCCGCGTGGCCCCGTAGGGTTAGAAGGATTGATAACCTACAAGTACCAAGCTACGGGTAACGGTCACGTTGTTGCTACTTACGCTGGGAAGGATGCCAAACCATTCACGCATCGGGATTTGTCATCGGCTGATATTTGGCTTTGAGTTAAAAAACCATGTCCTACCAAGGATGCGCACGGCGCTGTTCTGCCCTCTGCCTTCTGCTATGAGTCAGCAGATTTCTGCGGGATGGGCATCTTGCCCGTCATTAGGCTGCATTAGGACAGCAGCTTACCGATCGCGACCTGAAGATTGGTGATCGTAAACCGTCATGATCGGCCTAAACTGGAGGAACGCGGAAAGACTTGCAAACAGAGCATCCAGTCCACCGAGACGCTTACTTCGCTTCCACCAAGTCTTCTCAGTGTAAAGCATTTCAATTAGGTGACGACTCTGCTCAGCTGTTAGGTTAGTAAACTTTAATGAAACATGAGCATATTGATTGTTCAGCCTGGATTTAACAACGTCAGCCTCCACAGAAAAGCCACGTTCTAAAAACTCCATCACTACTGAAGAATGTTTGGGAATATGGCGTTCGGTGATGAGCGCCAGCTTAGCACCCCCTTCAGACACATCCTCTGTATGACCCCAAACCGCGTGTGAAGCGGAGATATCGCCGTCAGAGGAATTGCTCCAAGTAATCTTGCAAGGTGTATGCAACGGAAAGCGGTCTAGCAATCGACGTTCTGGCTGGTCGATCGCGGCAAGAACTGCTACGCCTACGATTACAAAATTGTGAATCAACCAAAAATAGACTAGCCCAAACTCAGGAGACGTAATCGCCTGCCATAGCCCCATCCGGTATCCCACTAAATGTAGAGAGATGACAATCACCGTTAGTGCCATCACAACGAGCAACGGCCAAGTGGCATGTAGATTATAGTTCTTATCATTCGCGGTCACCCCTTTGGGAGTGACAGCAAAACCTTTTCCAAAAGGTCTCCTCAGCGTGGTGAAGAGGCGTCGCAAGCCTGGAAAGCAGAATATCGTTTCGTAAACTTGATTAAAGAAGTAAGACGAGTGATAGTCCGAAGCCCAACCTGTCGTGCCAGCTAGTAATACCAGGAAAGGAACACCATAATAGAGAATCTCAGGCAGCGTAGAGATAACAGGTGAAATACCCACATACAAACTGACCAAAGGCGTAAGCAGGCATACCACACGAATTAGCGGTTGGAAGCACCCCATCAAGTGCATGAGCATATAGGATTTCTGCACCCAATTCAGCTTCCTCCAAATGGGGACTTCCCTGAAACAGTAGAAGATTTGGAGATTCCCTTGCAGCCAGCGTAGGCGCTGCTTCATAAAGTCTGCGTAGTTGCGGGTTGACTCTCCCATACTGAGAGTCTCATTCAAGTAAATGACCCGCCACCCACGGGTGAGGAGTAAGGTAGAGGTGGAAGAATCCTCGGAGACGCAACGGGTAAAGTATCCTCCGATAGACTCTAAGCACTTGCGCCGAATCACGTAAGACGTACCGCAGCACATGGCGGTGTTCGTTGTATCCCGCGTGGATTGGTCATACCGAAAGAACATTGCTAGGTCGTTGGGGAACAGATGAGCAAGACCTAGGTTGCGGACATGATGATCGGGATTGTAAAAATCCTGTGGTGTCTGGACGATCGCAACGTCTGGCTGCTGAAAGAACCCAACTGTACGAGTCAAGAAATGCTTGAACGGAACAAAATCGGAATCCATCACCGTAATGAGGTCTCCATCTGTCTGGGGGAGAGCGTTATTTAGGTTTCCGGCTTTGGCGTGTTTGTTGACGATACCTGGTTTTCTACTGACATATCCACATCCCAATTCTTCAGCCAGTGCTCGCATTTGGGGACGAATCGAATCATCTAGGATGTAGACTTTCTTATTGGGATAGTCCAGCGCCTGACAACCCACTACCGTCCGACGCACAATAAATTCCGGTTCGTTGTAACTAGGAACGAAGACATCAACTGACGGCAGGTATCGACCTGAAAGGATATCCTGACTATAGCGGTCAGCCTGAGTACTCCGTAAGCGAGCATTCGACCAAATCGTTTGCAGGCTGTTCAAGACTAGCATCACAAAACCAAACACCTCAATAGCATAGAGGAATAGGCTTAGAGCGGTACTCAGCCAGGTCGTAAAGTTCATCGTATCGCCCAGCGTGCGCCAGAGCATGTAGCGCATAGCCAGAACAACAATGATGCTCTTAACGATTAATCGCGTCCAGTTCGTAGAGGGAATTACCCGTGTCAACACGCAAAGGATAGCCGCACCCGCTAGCGGCCAAAGCATTTCCCAGGTGTCTCCTGGTAATTGCAGGAACTCAGGTAGGTAACGTACACCAGGCGGAGTTAACAGCTTAATAAATGGACTGATAAAAACAGATGATGGACTTGATAGTTCAATGGGAAGGAATGTGGGACCGGTGCTCGTCCAACTAGTGACATAAACAGTACCCACAAAGAAAACGACGCTAACAACAAAAAATGTCCAAATCCAAGGGGGAACCAGTGTTTTTGTCTGGGTTTTAGGCAGGGCTTTGAGTTGAGGTTTGGCTTGGGGTTCGGAAGCTGGGCGAGTGGTAAGACGCATAGGACTTCAATAGGGGACGAGCAACTGAGGATGCAAATAAAAAAAGAATTTCAATTCACCTCAAAGGTGACTCGACCCGTATACCCGACGTAGCATAAATGGTTAGGTGAACCTTTGGGAGTAGTACTATCAAGATCGACACGCACCTGGCTCTGACGAGGCATATTGGGAGCAATGGGTACGGCAACATCTTCACCAGCCGCTAACCGTCCGATGCCAGAACGGATGATGCTAACGCTTCCCTGCAACACTTGAGAATCAGAACCATAGAGTTTGATCGTTGCAGGTGTGCCCGGATGGAGTGATCGCACAGCCTGTTCATCAACGAAGACATCAACCCAACGTCTGTTACAATCGAGAACTTGTCCTAACCTTGTTCCCTGCTGCACGTATTGCCCCCGCTGAGCCGATAGATGCCACAACACTCCAGATGTTGGAACTTTGACCACAATTTTTTCTTTTCGCTCCGTCTCAGCCTTGGCTTGAATCAGTTCTGCCTGGGCATCTTTGATATTCTGATTTAGGGTTGCGATCGCTTTGCGTTGGTCGGCAATTTGCAGCTGCAATTCTTGCAAGCGAATTCTCGGATCGAAGTTACTGCGACTTCTCGATAAATTGAGTCCAAGTTCGACCGCTTTCTGGTTAGCACGAACCCCTTTAAGGCGAGCAGCAAGGCTATCAACTGCGTTTTTGCTTTCCTCGAGTTCTCGTTTGGCGGCATCTAATTGAAATTGAGCCAACGCGCCTCGTGTGGCTAAGAAACTGGAGCGGTTGTAACCCACTTGTGCAATCTGATAACGAGCTTGAGCACTTTTCAGTTCGGCTTCAGCCTGTGTTACAGAATCTCGAGCTTCCAGGTTTTCCAGGTGGGATTGATTTTGCTGATCGTCTGACAAGAGTTGGAGGAGTGACAGTTGTCGTTCTAACTGAGCCTGCGATCGCGCTAATTCAGCTTGTTGGTCGTTGATTCGGCTCTTAATTTCTTGAACCTGTAGTTTACTAACCCGGTCATTGTTGAGCGTAACAACGGTTTTGTCTTTAGGAACAACCTCTCCAGTTTTGACATTGAGTTCTGTAACAGTTCCCTCTAACGGTGCGTTGATGTCAATTAATGTTCCATTAATAACAGCATCGCGGCTAATTACCGCCGTGAGTTTAGTGTGAAGTAAGCGCAACGACAAAACAATTAGTCCTGTGCCAGCCATCAAAATTAGCAAATTTGATAATAGTGAGCGCGGTATTATTTTTTCATCAGCTACTGTAGTAATCGGATGTCCCTGCATAAACCGTCTAGAGCTTAATTGAATTGGCAGTGTCAAGATTAATCGTTGTTTTAGTTAACGAAGAGAAAACAACGATTTGAATACAATATTGAAGGAAATAAATTCCTTGATTTCTATCTTTTAATGAGTCTCGAAGAGAACCCAGAATCGAAAGATCAACGATTGAAGAATAATGGAAATAGTACTTTGTATTGTTAAATTTGAACATCTCGTTAGAGAATCTTCATCGTAACTTCATAAAAGCCAAGGTTGCTTGAAAGTAGGAATAAGAGCTGTAACTCAGAGTTTGACTTATCTGAGAAAACTTTTCTTCCTTGGCAGAGTTGAGAGCTTATTTAAAGGTTCTGTAAAGAGAAAAATTTATTAAACAGTATAATTAGTTACGCTTCAACACCTGGCAACTGCCAGAAGTTCCTGCAAGGATAAGAGGCAAAGCGTTTCTTAATCGAATATAGATTGATATTCAATGGATTGCATTCAAATAACAGGAATTCGTTGCTACGGCTATACAGGTTACCTCCCAGAAGAGCAAGTGCTGGGACAATGGTTTGAGGTTGACCTGACGTTATGGCTAGATTTGACCCCAGCCGGACAAAGTGACGACATTTCCGATACTCTGGATTATCGTCAGGCGATTGAAATCGTCAAACAGCTCGTGAAAACCTCAAAGTTTGCCTTAGTGGAAAAGTTGGCAAGCGCGATCGCCTCAGCCATGTTGGGATTAGATCGAGTGCAACAAGTCCGAGTTCTGCTAAGCAAACCCGCAGCCCCTATCCCTGAGTTTGGCGGCAAAATCACAATCGATATAACAAGAACAGTTGACACGAAGTTGCGTTTGTAGATAGTACTTTCTCTTCCTTGTCCTCCTTGTCTTCCTTGTCCCCCTTGTCTGGGCTATCTACTACGTTTGACTGCAACTTGGTATGACACGAGGACGGGGCTTGAATCCCAAGTCTTTGGTCAAACTCGTTCCTCGCCTTAGCCTCATAGAGTAATGCAATGAAATAAGCTGTGATCGAAGTCACAAAAAATGTAAATTTTAATCACAAATAGACCGGGCTGAGGTCACCAGCCATTCACCTATTACGTTACAAGATGTAGATAGGAGGCATCACCCAGCGAGTGACCGCACGATTACATCGTGTTGGAGTGAACCACAAAACCATCCTATGCACCATGTTCTTAAGTCGTGACAGTTTGCCAGCCAGCTCTGCTGACTGGATGGAGTATCATGAGAAAGTCCACAACAACCTTGTCCAACAGACAAGGGAACTCAAACGTACGAATTACGACTTAGGAAATCAAATTGCTGAGCACAAGCGGGTGGAAGAGGTTCTGCGGCAAGCCGAACAAAAATATCGCAGTATTTTTGAGAACGCGATAGAAGGAATTTTTCAAACAACCCCTGATGGGCGCTACATAACGTGTAATCCAGCGCTAGCGCGCATCTATGGCTACGAATCCGCCGAAGAATTGATCGCCACATTAACTGACATTGGACAGCAGCTTTACGTGGCTCCCCAGCGTCGTCAAGAATTCATCAAGCAGATGCAAGCCTGTGACTGGGTTTGTAACTTTGAATCTCAGGTGTATCGCAAAGACGGCAAGATTATTTGGATTTGTGAAAATGCACGGGCAGTACGCAACGCCAACGGTACGCTGCTCTACTATGAAGGCTGCATCACGGATATCACCCAGCGAAAGTTATCCGAAGAAGCCTTACGACAATCAGAAGCTCAACTGAAAGCCAAAACTGAACAACTAGAACTGGCGTTAAGCAAGCTGGAACAGACTCAAGCCCAGTTGATGCACAACGAGAAGATATACAACTTAGGGCAGTTAGTGGCTGGTGTGGCTCACGAGATTAACAATCCAGTCAATTTCGTTTGTGGTAATCTCATCCCAGCCAGTCAGTATGTAGAGGATTTATTAGACCTTCTGCGGCTATATGCCAAGCACTATCCTCAACCGATACCCGAAATTCAAGCCAAGGCTGAGGCTATTGATCTAGAATTTTTAATCGAAGATTTCCCAAAAGCCTTGTCATCCATGCAATTGGGGGCCGATCGCATCCGGCAAATTGTTCAGTCGTTGCGTAACTTTTCCAGGCTGGATGAATCCGAAATGACTCCGGTCGATCTGCACATAGGGCTGGACAGCACCCTGTTAATTCTCAACAATCGGCTGAAACCCAAAGGAGACAATTCAGGGATTACCGTTATTAAGGACTACGGAGAACTGCCTCCGGTTAGGGGCTACGCTGGTCTTTTGAACCAAGTATTCATGAATTTGCTGTGTAATGCGATCGATGCTTTGGAGGATTGCCCCCCAAAGTCAGGCGTGGCGATGCATCTTGAAGCGCGAGATAGAACGTTCCCCCCTGAGGGGCAAAAGCGCAGCCCAGCCCATAATCTGGAGGAACAGCCTGCTGCGAATGAGACTTCATCGGTTAATACGACTCAATCCGACTGTAGTCCAGGGATGCGATCGCTTCAGCCAAACCAACACGACGTGCCGACATCAACAGTAGCAAACCCTCCTTCCCTCTCACCCCAAGCCACCTTATCGATCGACACACCTTGCGCTTGTGCTCACGAAACATTAGCGAGTCCCTCCGATGCATCTCCCGCCTCAGGGTTGGAGTCAGGCAGAACTTCAGAAGATCAATTCCATCCCACCCATTTCTCCAGAATCATCCGGATTTGTACACATGTTATCCATGATGACTCGGAGGGCACAAATCCCTCTAAAGCACGGGCAGTCGTTAGCATTATGGATAATGGGCCGGGTATGTCACCAGAAATTATGTCTCAAATCTTTGACCCCTTCTTTACCACAAAACCAGTAGGCAAAGGTACAGGGCTGGGACTCTCCATCAGTTATCAAATTATTGTAGAAAAACACAGAGGTCAGTTGCAGTGTATTTCCTCCCCTAACCAGGGAACGGAGTTCAGGATAGAAATTCCGATTGAACAATAAAGACGTGCCAGGGCACGTCTTTATTGTTATCCTATATTGTTTGGTAGGACGGCATTGCGCCTAATGATGTGCCAGATTTCACCTCAATCAGCATCCCTCCTAACAGCAATGTGCAACATACTACAACTCGAAAACAAGTTTTAGATCTCACATCTTGCCTAGCGCCAAGGCTTCTTCCGCCGTGCGATTTCCTTGCGCTTACGTTTTTCCACAGGAGTTTCAAAATGTCGATGCCGCCTGGCATCTGTCAAAATCCCAGCTTTTGAGACTTGACGCTTAAACCGACGTAAAGCTGATTCAATAGCTTCGTTTTGACCAACAACTATTTGAGTCATCCTACTTACTTATCAACATTAATGACTGACAGGGAACTTGAGATTAACTCTTAGTTAATCTAGGAAAATTAGCAGAGCAAAAAGCCTCCTGAATGATTGAGTGTAGATAGGTGGCTAACTCTTAACTTCGGCTCAATCGTTTCGAGAGAAGCTCTGCTCGTTGTTTTCTCCCGAGCCCACCCGGATATTTCCTGCACAAGTTGACACCACACAGGCCACCAATCAAATAAAGAAAATAAAGACTTTGATTCGTGTAAGATGCTGTCAACGTGGAAAAACATACCCTACAGCCGAATTCAAGGGTCAATCAATACCGTAGCATAATTGTTTTCACGAATCCCAGTCCCACATTACCGGATTATTGTCCAGATGGTCAGTAACCTGTCGTCCAATCGTGTCAATGGCTTGTAAATCTTCAGCCGTTAGCTGGACTTGAGCAGCGTTAGCATTTTGAGAGGCTTGCTTGGCATTGCGAGCTCCCGCAATGGCATTGGTTTGAGGCTGGGCAATTAACCAAGCTAGAGACAACTGAGCCAAAGTACACTGATAACCCTCGGCAATAGGGCGAAGCTGATTCAGCGCTTGCTGCACTCGTTGGTAAGTTTCTCCCTTGAACAGCTTATTTTTCACTCGATGATCGCCTGGATCAAACTGGTGATCGGGGCCGAACTTGCCAGTTAGTAGTCCCTGCGCCAGTGAGGAGTAAGCGAGGATGGAGATATTGTTCTCCACACAGTAAGGCATGGCATCTTGTTCCACTTGACGCCAAAACAACGAGTAGGGGGGTTGCAGGCTATCGATGCGTCCGTACTGCGAGGCTTCTTCCAATTGAGTACGAGAAAAGTTAGAAACGCCGATCGCTCGAATTTTGCCTTGTTCCTTTAATGCGTTCAGGGCACTCATCGTTTCTTCTATCGGCACAACTTCATTTTTAAAAGTACCAGAGGGCCAGTGAATTTGGTAAAGGTCGATGTAGTCTGTTTTTAACCGCTTTAAAGACCCCTCACAAGCCTCAATCACTTGGTCATATTTGAGATGATTGGCAAATACCTTGGTGGCATAAGTTACTTGGTTACGGACATCGGAGAGTGCCTGTGCGATAATTTCCTCCGAGTGCCCATTTCCGTATACTTCGGCAGTATCAACTGTTGTGATGCCTGCGTCAAAGGCGGCGCGTATCGCTTTGATAGTTTCGGCATCTTCAATGCCTACCCACATGTTTTTCCCAGCTTGCCAAGTTCCCATGAGAATTGGGGTAATTTTGACATCAGAGCGGCCTAATTGCCGTGTTTTCATGATTAATTCCTGCCTGGCGTGCTAACACTGCCTTTTATACTAGGTGCTGGAATTTGTAGCCGCATAAGAAAAATCTCTGAAGTCTCAGGCAGAACGACAGGAAGCACAAGGACTTGTTGAACTGGTGGAATTTTTATCTCTACTGTGTTGGCGATCGACACGGGTGATGAAGCAAGCATAGATGGCAACGATTCCAGCTTCCCTCGTCGATTAGTCATTCAAAGAGCACAGAACCGTCCTAACAAATGTGATCGCGGCCCAGCTAGTGTTCCTAAGAAACACTAGCTAAAACCCTCATTGTTGAAGCATTTTGATAAGTAGTGTTTCTTTCATCCCTAATAAATGCGATCGCTACCAACAGATTCAAAGCCGAGTGTAAGCTCCATTGGTGAGCATTTGAGTATCAGGGTGAGGCAATCCGTCCGCGCATCCCCAGCCATTCTAAGAAAGAGTCTGCCATCCGGTAGCAGCCACCGAACTCGATGCCGTTGAGCCACGGATGAGAGTCGTGCCCGTCGATCATCACTCCGTAGTGGCTGTGGGTGCAGTCGCAGCACAGCATATACTCATGCTTGTCTGACCAGTCGCCTATACTAAGCCAGAAACCTGAGTCGAGAACCGGCTCGTTGTTCTCCTCTGCACCGAACACAAATACCTCGAAGTTGTAAACTGTAAGACCTGCAACTGTCTCGGCATCGAATAGGGACCACTCCAAGCTGTACGGCCATCTCCATCCGCCCCCGATGACCTGCATGAATATCGCATAGTCCTGGGGGACTTGGAATCGCTCTTCCACTGCGGCGAGTCCATAATACCTCGCAAACACATCCTTCACTGACGAGAGACAAGTCGTCCAAGCCGCCTGTAAGTCAGCAGGCTCAACCGCCGTAGTAGTGCGGACGAGTGGACGCCCATCGGCACAGAACCGCTTAACGACCCGACTCCATCTGCGCCGCACTTGTTCTAAGGTTTCCATCTCGTTACCGAACCTCTAAAATTTACACTTGTTGCATAAATCCTGAAATGCCCCCTCGCATCCCCCAATTCTGGGGGACTTTGAGATTCCGGTTCTCCCCAAACTTGGGGGGTTATATTAGGGGGGCTAAATGCAGCATTTGTGAGTTAGAAATTGGAAAAGCCAATTGGTATTACGAGGGTTGATCGCCTGCATCACTCACCACTGTTGCATCGGGTGTTGCCAATTCTAGCTCCGGTGGCAGATGATTCGTGATGAAGGAACTCCAGTGAGGTATCCCACCTGACCCAAATTCCATCTGCAAAATTGACGCATTCGGGACTCGAAATCCTCGCGAAAATCCCAACAGCCGATGCATGGCAACGGCATCGATTACCGTTGGGTTAGCCAAAATCTGCCACAGCATTGCTTTGATAAAAAATCCATGAGTAAAGACAACCACAAAACCGGATTGTTGTTGCAACTGGTTCAGGGCAGTTCGGACTCGTTCCATCAGTTGAACCAACGATTCAGCGTTGGGTCCATCCACATATTCAGGGTCGCAGCGGTCCCAGTAAGCTTTGCTCAGAGGTTTGCGATCCAGGGTTGTGCTTGGTTGGTCGAGCTGTAGGCTGAGATAGGTAAACTCCTGAATTGGCCAAACCTCAACGGGTGTATGCGGAAATTGTTCAATCAAGGGTTGAGCAGTGAGTTGTGTTCTGAGATAAGGTGAAGTCACAATCAAGTCTGGAGATTGTTTAACGGCGGTTGGAATACATTTTGATTGTCGGTAGCCCAATTCACTTAAGGCATTTTCATGCGGTCCAATAGTTGCCAACCCTGCATTGGACTGACTTTGAGCATGACGAATAATCCAGATAGACACGGTTTGATATTCCCTCTCTCGGTAATCGCACAGATAAAATCCAAATAATTCATTAGCTTAAATCCAGTTAACGCCCTCACCCCTAGCTTGTGCGATCGCAGTTGTAGCTTAGATCTACAAAGAAGCTGGTTCCGCCACTGTTGGTTTCAAAGATGATCCTATTTACGGCGGGTGGGTTAAAAGGTGTGGCAGTGAGTTCATCATGCCTCTAGGATGTCGAATCGGGTGAGCATATTATTGAACAGCGAGATTAATTTATTAACAGCGACAATAACTTGTTACTGATGACAAATAATTAGTTACTGCACATGTCTCTGGTAGGATGTCAATTCTTAGCTGTAAAAGAATGCTCGAATTACATTGTCACACCACCTGCTCTGACGGCACCCTGACTCCGACCCAACTTGTCCAAGCGGCAGTTAAGGCGGGAATTTCTGCTTTAGCCATTACTGACCACGATACTCTCTCTGGCTGGGATGAAGCCATTACCGCGGCCAAAGGCTACAACCTAGAAATTGTCCCCGGTGTCGAACTCAGTACCGTTCACCGCGATCGCTCTCTTCATATTTTGGGCTTTTACCCCGATGCCCAAAAGCTCACGACCCCTTTATCCGAGCGCATAGCGGGACGCCAACGCCGTGCTGAGCAAATGGTCGCCAAACTGACAACACTAGGTTATCCCATTTCGCTACCCCAATTGGCTGAAGGCGTAGCACCCAGCCGTCCTCATCTGGCTAGAGCACTGGTTAAAGCGGGTTATGTCCGGTCTAGTGAGGAAGCCTTTGACCGGTTCTTGGGTGATAACGGACCGGCCTATGTGCATTACGAAAAATTCTCGATTGCTGAGGGGATTGCTTTACTGCGCAACTGCGGGGCTGTTCCAGTATGGGCGCATCCTTACCTATTTCGAGGCGGCGAAGTTGAGGATGTACTTAAGGAATTGGTTGAGGCTGGGTTAATGGGAATTGAAGTTTACCATCCCAGCCACACATCAAAACAGACAAAGCATCTTGAGGCGTTGTGTCATCAGTACGGTTTAGTGAGGACGGGAGGTAGTGATTATCACGGGCCTAGTCCTGATGGCAAACCCCAAAGTTCTACCCTGAATATGCTTCATCTGCCGCTATCGTTGCTTGACCCGATTAAACAGGCTGCTCAAAATTTATAGCAAAAGGCAGAAGGCAAAAGGCAGAGGACAGAAGGCAGAAGGCAGAAGGGTTATTACTACTACGAGTCGTTTGGGCCGTTAAATCTGTCTAACCTTTATGGCGATAGCTATAAGATAAACGTTGCGTTCAAATAATATAGTAAACCTCCTAAACGGGGAGACGGGGAAGAGAAAGTGAAGACGTTTGAGTGCAACTCAGTATCAGCGAATGCTTCAGGCTGGAACTGTCAGGGGCATTCCGTTATCGGCAGGACTTAGCTGGAGCAAAAAAGGAACGGCTTTTTCTACCCAGTCTTGAATGGCAGTGTAGTTAGCCGCATCGTCTCCGTAGCAAACTTCCAGCATATCCGTATGAATGATGCCGGGACTGAGGGGAATCGCTGCCATCCCTGAGGGTAGTTCTTGAGCAAGTGATTGCGTCAGTCCTTCAATCGCCCACTTGGACGCACAGTAGGAAGAAACATTAGGAGAGGTAGAGCGACCCCAGCCTGAACTGAGATTAACAATAATGCCGTTACCTTTTTCAATCATTGCTGGGGCAAAGTGGCGAATTACATTAGCTACCCCCTTGATATTCACATCAATCAGGTGAGAAAAATCCTCACCGGGAATTTTCCACAGGGGTGCTAAATTGTTGATCATTGCAGCATTGTTAATCAGCAAATCCGGTGGTTCATATTCACTCAGGATTAAGTTCGCCCAATTCATTACCTGCGCTTCATTGGCAACATCGACTACTGTGAAATAGTGGGGGGAGCCATAAGTTTGGTTGAGGTTCTCGACAGCTACGTCTGAACGCGCGCAACCCAGGACGGTGTGGCCTAACTCAATAAATTTCTCGGTCATGGCTCGACCGAGTCCCTTGCTGACGCCTGTAATCACGATAAGTTTTGTCATCTTGACCTCTCTCTTACACTTAATTTGCCAAAAGTGGGTTGCCCTTTAGCATCTCATTTTTATTGACGGCAAGGGTAAGAGTAGATCTATCTGAGCCGGGTTGCGGCACTTACAACACTTGCTCAAGTACCTCTATCAGACGGTCAACTTCCTCCAGCGTATTGTAATGCACCATACTGACTCGCACGATTCCCCCCTGCTTGTCTAATCCCAAGTATTCCATCAATCGTCTGGCATAAAAATCACCAAAGCGAATTCCAATTTTGTATTTGTCAACGTGTAATGGAATGGTTTCGCTGTGAACTCCATCCACGACAAAGGAAATAGTCGGAACTCGTGCCGTGCGATTGGCTTGGGGTTGACCAATGATTCGGACATTGGGTTTACTAGTGAGATATTGGAGGAAGCGATCGCCAAGTTCCTCCTCCTGTACACTTATCCAATCATACGCTTGCGCCATCTGGCTTCTCAAATCCGGTGCTGCCTGTTCAGGGTAGGTAACCTGTGCCAATTCGCTTAAGTAATCACATAGACCTAACATCCCGTAACTGAGTTCAAAGTTGACATTCCCTAGCTGGAATTTGTAGGGAATATCACTCTGACTGATGAAGTAATGATTGAGTCCAGGTATGGTTAATAAATGCTCTTGTTTGCCATAAAGTAAAGCGTAATGAGGGCCGTAAACTTTGTAGAAGCTCAAGGCATAGAAATCCACATCTAAATCTTGGACATCAATCAAGCGGTGAGGTGCATAAGCAACGCCATCAATACAGACCATTGCTCCATGCTCGTGGACAAATTTAGTAATCTCTTTAACCGGGTTGATTGTCCCTAAAATGTTAGAAGCATGAGTGAAAGCCACCAGGCGAGTGCGATCGCTCAGTAATGGTTCTAAATCTTCTAAGTGCAACTGTAATGTCTCAGGATTAATCTGCCAGACTTTAATCTTGATTCCCTGCTTTTCCAGGTTAACCCAAGCACCAATATTCGCTTCATGGTCGCAGTTGGTTACAATCACTTCATCCCCCGGATTCCAAGTTTGGCTAATACAGAGGGAAAGAATTCGTAACATTAACGTGGTGGATGAACCCATTACCACTTCTGACAGCGAATTGGCATTAATTAAGGTTGCCATTCCTTGGGCGGCTTTGGCAACGCGATCGCCTGCTAGTTGCGAAATAGCATAAGAGGCTCCTAACTGGACATCAGAGGTTAGCAAATATTCGCTAATCCGTTCCACCACTTGCTTAAGTGTTTGCGAACCCCCAGCATTATCAAAAAAAGTCCAGTCGCCTGCAAGAGATGGAAATTGTTTGCGGACGAAGTTAATGGGGAGAGATGATTGAAGAGTCATGGTTAGTTTCAGAAAAAGTTGCAGCGAAGTGCTTCCTACCACCGCTGAAAGATGTGGAAGAAAGCGCTAATTTTCAGTAAAGATGTCGTTGAAAAATTCTCGGCGTTTCTCAGATTAGGAGACTATAGCAATCCTAAATGATTCATAAGACTCTCCTTCTCTCTCCTCTGGGCGCTCTGTGCCTCTATGGTTTGTTAAAAGAAAACCAATATCACAAATAATTTAGGATTGCTATACAAGAATAACTCAAATTTTTATCTAGTCGGTTAATTTTGAAATGGAATGTTACACGAATATGCTTAGGGAATGGCATGAATATATACAACTGATACTGAGGTGCAGTCTAAGTTAGAATTTAACAAACCACAGAGTCACTGAGGACGCAGAGATAAGAGGAAGAGAGAGTTATTTATTGAAGGGCAACTTGATATAAGTTTTTAAAATTTGTAGATTGACTTGATTTTAACCGAAAAACAACTAATGCGATTAGTAAAGAAATTGTCAGCAAGAGCTAGGAGTTTTTTACAATAATGTTCGGGACTAATTTAATAGTAACCTCAAGGATTAATTTTTCTCTCCACTGAGCGTCTAGTTTTGCTAAGCTTACCGATGGTTATTAGACGGTAGGTGGTTGAGGAGTACGCCCCAAAATGAGAAAACGCTTCGGGCTGGCTTTGGTAGGAGTTGCGATCGCGGTTGGTGTCGCTTCCCGTTTCGCCTCTCATGCCAGGGAAAATCAACCTGTCCTTATTGCCTCTACCCTCGCGCAACGACCAATACTTCCTAGCCCTAACCAACTGGGGGTTACATCTGACCCTCAAATTATCCACCAGGAAAATCCAACATCCAATATCCAAACTCCCAATTCGCCTGAACCCAGCATCCCATCTTCTGACCCCAAGACTGTCTCAACAGGTAAGCTGTACGCCCAAACGTTAAGCCAAGATATTCCTCAAACAAAAGACGGAGAACGTTTTCGGCGCATCATGCAAGATGCGATCGCGCAAAAACTCCATCAGCGCCCAATGGGGGAAATTATGCAAGCGATCGCACAACAATTTCTCGGTGCTGGCTATAAAGCGGATTTGTTAGACCAATCTAAAGAAGAAACCCTCGTTGTTAACCTGCATCAATTCGACTGCGTGCTATTGGTCGAAACTGTTCTTGCGATCGCACGGGGGGCGGCGGTACAAGATTATTCCTATTCCACCTTTGTCAATCATCTGCGTGACCAACGATATTGGGATGGTCAAATCAACGGCTATTGTAGCCGTCTCCATTATTTTGCTGAATGGATTTATGACAACCAGAAGCGGGGAACGGTGGAAAACCTGGGTTTGAAGTTGGGGGGTGTACCACTTGCGAAGAAAATGAACTTCATGAGTACGCATCGCCAAAGCTACCCGCCCATGGCGAAGGATAATGCCAATTACCAGTGTATGGTTCAGCGAGAAGCTCAGCTTGATGGCGTTACGGTTGATTATATTCCTACCAACAAGATTCGCAGCGTGTATGCTCAACTGCAACCGGGCGATATTATTGCCGTTGCTACGAATATCCCTGGTTTAGATGTTACGCACACTGGCTTAGTGTATCGCCAACCCAACGGCAGCATTGGATTTATCCACGCCTCACCGGCTGGACAAGTAACCATTGCGCGGGATTTACACAGGTATGTCAGTCGGGTTGAGCGTGCGATCGGTATTCTCGTGGTTCGACCGCTTGACCCTCGGCAGGTTCACAATACCCATACTAGGCCAATGCATTAGATAGGGGTAAACTGGCGTCTATGCCTATTACTGGAACTCGGTCAACCTGCATAAGCTAGCTTGAATCAGACATAGTACGAGTTAGCTAGCTCTACAGCATTAAACTTAGATGACCCTATTAGGAAACTCCGTTTATCAAGTAGGTGGCAGCTTACCTGCTGATGCCCCTAGCTATGTGAAACGACAAGCTGATTGGGATTTGTATGGGGGTTTGAGAGCGGGTGAATTCTGTTATGTTCTCAATTCTCGCCAGATGGGTAAATCTAGCTTGCGAGTACGCACCCTGAAGCGGTTGCAAGCGGAGGGGATTGCCTGTGCTGCGATTGATATTACCTCCATCGGTACTTGGGATATTACTCCAGAGCAATGGTATGCCGGAGTCATTGACAGTATTGTGAGCAGTTTAAATCTGTATGACTCGTTTGATTTAGAAGCCTGGTGGACAAAGCACAGTTCGCTGTATTTTGTCAATCGATTCAGCAAGTTTATTGAAGACGTTTTACTCAAGTCGATTCCTCAAACGATTGTCATTTTTGTGGATGAAATCGACAGCGTCCTGAGCTTAAATTTCAATATCGATGATTTTTTTGCTTTAATTCGCGACTGCTACAATAAGCGGGCGTCTCAGCCAGACTATCGACGCCTGACATTTGCCCTGATAGGGGTTGCGACTCCTTCTGATTTAATTCAAGATCGACGGCGCACACCGTTTAATATTGGTCGGGCAATTGAATTAACGGGTTTTAAGTTAGAAGAAGCTCAGCCTTTAACCGTGGGGTTGAAAACAAAAGCAGAGAATCCTCAGGCAATGCTGCAAGCCGTCTTGGATTGGACAGGGGGGCAACCCTTTCTTACGCAAAAGGTTTGCCAGCTTATCTTAAGTGCTGAGTCTGAGATTCCACCCGGAAGCGAAGCCAAGTGGGTGGCGGAGTTGGTGCAAAAGAAGGTTATTGAAAATTGGGAAGGGCAGGATGAGCCGGAGCATTTGAAGACAATACGCGATCGGCTTTGTCGGTGTGCTCCGCGCAATCGCATTGTGAGGTGTGAGCAACGCGCCGGACGCCTACTAGGGCTGTATCAGCAAATTTTGCAACAGGGAGAAGTGGCAGCTTCGGATAGTTCTGAACAGATGGAATTGCGGCTTAGTGGATTAGTAGTGAGGCAAAATGGCAAGTTAAAAGTTTATAACCGCGTTTATCAGTCAGTTTTTGACTCAAGTTGGGTGAACGCAGCGCTAGCCGATCTACGACCTTATGCTGAAGAGATCGAGGCATGGTTAGCCTCCCAATGTCAGGATAAGTCGCGGCTGTTGCGAGGAAAAGCGTTGCAGGATGCACTAAGTTGGTCAGATGGTAAAAGCTTGAGTCATGAGGATTATACATTCTTAAATGCTAGCCGAGAAGAACTACAAAAATTACGAATTCAACAGCAGCGCCTGACTTGGGGTGGTGCCGCCATCATGACAATCATTGCGACGGGAATCATTGGATGGCAAGTACGACGAATTCTTACACCTTATGTATCCAATCCAGAACGATTTAGCCAAGGGGAGCGTACTTTTTTCCTAAGCGATGAAAATTCGAGTCAACTCCGGGGTATTGAAGAGTTTAAACAAAAGAATTTCGCTACGGCTGAAAAGTTTTTTCAAAGATAGAGTGAGGCTAATCCTAATAACCCAGAAGTACTGATTTACTACAACAATGCAAAAGCAGTCGCCAAGGGGAATCCTCTAACGCTAGCCGTTGCTGTACCTCTAGATAAGAAAAAGCAATTTGCTACAAGGGTATTGCAAGGAGTAGCGCTAGCGCAAGACGAATTCAACAGGGAAGGAGGATTATCTAATCGGTTATTGAAGATAGTCATTGCTAAGGATAATGACGACCCAAAACAAGCTAAAGAAGTGGCTCAAGAACTGGTTAAAGACCGCAATCTTATCGGAGTAATTGGACATGTTACTAGTGCTGCCAGTAAGGAGGCACTGCCTGAGTATAACAAAGCTCGGCTAGCGATGATATCTCCCACCAGCACTAGTACAGCGCTGAGAGGTGGCGTTTTTTTTCGAGCAACTCCTTCGGATAGAATTACGGGTGAAAAGTTAGCTGAATACGCTATCAAGAAAAATCTTAAGCGCGTGGTTATTTTCTATAAAAATGATGCTTATGGTATCAGCTTGAGGAATGCATTTAAAAACTCTTTTACCAGGCAAGGAGGGAAAATTGTCAGAGAACCAATGGATTTGATGAAGTTGCAATCCGATGAATCTCGTCTAGTCAAAGATATTCTCTTAAAAGATAAAGCTGATGCGGCTGTATTTTGTACAAATACAGAAGTGTATGATGTCGTAGAAAAAATTGTACAAGCTCAAAATACGATACCGAATTTGCAAAAAAGGCTCAAGCTATTAGCTGGAAATGGGTTGTATGGAGATAAGATGTTGCAGCAATCGTTTGAAGGCTTAATTCTAGCTGTACCTTGGTTTGAAAAAGAAGAGAACGGAAAAGACAAAGAATTTACAATTAAAGCTAGCAGGAGATGGAGCAGACCGATTGGCTGGGACACTGCTGCTAGTTATGATGCAACTCAGGCTTTTATTAAAGCTATGTCTATGTCTAACACCCCTGATAGAGAGACTGTACTTAAAACTTTGAAATCAGTTAGTCTTACACCGAATGAGACTGCAAAAGATGAACTGAATTTCTCTGAACCTGAATGGAACCCAAAGCTAGAGATAATTCAAGTCGTTAGGGGCGACCATTGTCCACAGAGTCAAAATTTGTGTTTTGAACGGGTTAAAGAGAAATAACTCTAGAAATAAGCTCAATACGTCAAGTGGATGACTACAGCTATTTAATTAGCGATCGCACAGCGTTTTGAAGTTTCCCCATCTAGACGAATTCCCCTCTGGCAATCATTACCACCTTACCACCCACAGATACTTCAATTGCATCCTCCTTTTGTTGCGCTTTTAGTAATAGCAACGAAGGTCTACCGATTTCGTATCCCTGTTCAACACGCACATCCACAGACTTTTCCCCAAAATAAGCATACTCAACGAGATACCCCGCTAAACAGCCGTTGGCACTCCCCGTAGCTGGGTCTTCTGGGATACCCAGGTACTCCGCAAATACACGGACACTCAAATCATTCTCTGGAGCGTAGGTTTCCGGGCAAAACACCAATATTTCTTTAGCTTGAGTCTTCTCTACTAAAGTGAAGAATTTTTCTCGGTCTATCTTAATGCGCTTAATGGATTTATGGGTTTTTAAAGGAACAATAATAAACGGAATACCCGTAGAAACTTCTTGAATGGGGAATCGAGAATCAATCTCATCTGGCTCTAAATTTAGGACGGGTGCTAAGTCAGTGGCGTTCAACGTTTGATAAAACATAGGTGGATTTTGCCGCATCCATAACACTTCATCTCCCTGATCAGTCGTGTGCCAAGTTACAGGGATTTGCCCGACCTGCAAATTTAACTTGACTGTTTCTACAGCGTCTTGAATAATCTCTTTTTGAATTATATAAGCCGTTCCCAGACTGGGATGACCCGCAAACGGTAATTCTTTTTTAGGCGTATAAATACGGACATCATAACCTCCATTGTGGGGCGTTGGAGATGTCAGAAACGTAGTTTCTGAGTAATTGACCTCTTTGGCAATGCGTTGCATCTGCTCGTCCGACAGCGTGAACGCATCTGTAAATACAGCAAGTTGATTCCCGCTGTATTTCTCTACCGCAAAGACATCAACGATATAAAATGTCAGGTTTTTCATCTTCTGCCTTTATCTGGTTCTCATGATATCTGGTTCTCATGGCTAGCTACCATAGCCCAATAGTGATTAAACCATTACTTTGACTCATAATTTTCAACAAAACGACGTGATATCGGGCATTTACACTTGGCTCATGCCTAGCCTATTGGTAATAAATAATTGAGCAAACTCTGCCTCATTACCTATTACTCAAGTAATCATCTAACGATGAACCGTCAAGCCAATAACAGTCAAGATGATATATCATCTGATCTGGATATTTCTGGGGATCACCCAATAGGTTGATCTATTGATCCCGGTTCTCTGTATACTGTATTACGGCTTACTAATTTGAGTATATTCACATTAGACTTCACGGCTTATGCAATTTTTTGGACTTGTTTGGGTGACCTCTTGGGTCAGCTATCTCCTTGCATCTAGCCAAGGTTTATCCAAAGTACCTGATTACCTCGCCACGGCTTTTCCATCCAAAATCTTTTCAGTTGTCAATAGTCCCATTGAAATTCCCACTCCTCTTTTTCCAACACCTCTTTATTCTGGAATCAGGCCGTCTAATTTCTCCGTTGCCGCTTTCCCTAATTTAGCTTTTCAAGTGGGTGCAAGTAGTTTTCAGTTTCAACCCCAGCTCACCCAAGCATCCACCCGCTCTTCAGCCCGTGTTAATGGGTCAGAGAGTCGGTTTTGCCGCCCCAATTCAGAGCCAGCTAACAATTTCTTGCCCCAAACAACACCCTCATCACTATCAGTTTCCTGGGAAGAAAAACCAGCTCCAGCCTGGGAAGAAAAACCGACTCATAAGAGTTCAAAAGCAACACTACCTGAGCAAATTTTTCAGGTGATACAAAATTTGTTACCTTGGCGTCAGCGCAGTGAACTGACAAAAACGCTAGCCTCGTCCGTTGTGGTGATGAGTACTCACTCGGATGACCCAGTCACAGACAGGCCACACAAGGAGGAACGACGTGTCAAGCGAGGCTTTTGGCGCTACTCGCAACTCCTAGCCAGTCGTGCACTTGCAGTTTCTTCTGTGCAAACACCAGAGCGTTTTCAGGTATGGGTTAAGGGGCGTTTAATTGCCCAATTTTCGAGTCAGCCGCAAGCTGAGCTGATGGCTCAACGTCTGAAACAATTCTTGTCTGACCCATCTGACCCCTATTTGAATAATTTACCGATTCAACCTGCAATGGTTGAGGGACAGCCTGCGATCAAAGTCGGTGAACACCTGTTATATCGGATTGACGATACCTTGGCGGCAGATGTGAACTGTAATCCAGAACTACTGGCGATCGAATGGGCTAACAATCTCCGCCTTAGCTTAGGAAAAGTGCCGTTGAAATTGGCAGAAGCCCAGAAGCAAATGTACAGCCTGGTAGACACGCCAAAAACCATTACAGGACGAGCTTCTTGGTACGGCGATGATTTTCATGGACGCTTCACAGCGACTGGAGAAACTTACAATCAGCATGAACTCACTGCTGCTCATCCCTCCTTGCCGTTTAATACCTTTCTCAAGGTGAAGAATCTCAACAATGGCGCATCCGTCATTGTCCGGATTAATGACCGGGGCCCTTATGTCCCCAACCGCAGTTTAGACTTATCACGGGAGGCTGCTCGTTGCATTGGTAGTGAAAAAGTGGGTGTCGTCCCTTTTGAAGCCGTGGTTATGCAACCGTTCTCCGCTCAATCTAACCAGTACCTTGTGCGAAACAAGTAGATGGAAAAGTGCCGCTAAACTAGAGTCGGACGTGCGTTGAGGATGATGAGCGCTGTGACACAAGTGACGCCTGAAGGAGAACGGCGGGCTCAAGAATTGCGGCAATTGCTGCAAAAAGCCAGCTATGCTTACTATGTCCTCGACAATCCCATCATGGAGGATACGGTTTATGACAAGCTGTATCGCGAACTCCAAGATTTAGAGATGCAGCATCCTGAGTTGGTAACACCGGACAGTCCAACTCAGCGTGTGGGAGAAAAACCCGCCTCTCAGTTTTCCTCCGTGCGGCACAATATTCCTCTCTACAGCTTGGAAAATGCCTTTAATATTGAGGAATTTGCCAAGTGGCAGGAACGCTGGCAGCGCTATGCTGCTTCCACCCTCCTGACTAAG
Source organism: Waterburya sp. (assembly GCA_036703055.1). Classification (GTDB taxonomy): domain Bacteria; phylum Cyanobacteriota; class Cyanobacteriia; order Cyanobacteriales; family Coleofasciculaceae; genus DATNPV01. The sequence continues at coordinate 15,850 of DATNPV010000278.1, read as the reverse complement.
GGGGAGCAGGAGGATTGTGAATACATCTGTGAACTAAAGATTGATGGGAACGCTATAGCGCTGACGTACGAAAATGGCGTATTAGTAAGGGGTGCGACGCGAGGCGACGGCGTTACGGGAGAAGATATTACGCAGAATATCCGCACAATTCGCTCTATCCCCTTACGCCTTACTGGAGAGGAACCACCTGCGCTGGTGGAAGTGCGGGGAGAGGCATTTTTGCCGATCGAGGTGTTTGAACAAATCAACCAGGAACGTGAGGAAGCGGGAGAGCAATTGTTTGCCAATCCTCGGAATGCCGCAGCGGGTACGTTGCGGCAATTAGACCCCAAAATCGTCACGAGGCGGCGGCTGGATTTCTTTGCTTATACCTTGCATATTGCAGGAAAAGATGACGCTGAAGTTGTCCGTACCCAGTGGGAGGCGCTGGAAATGCTGCAAACGCTGGGATTTCGGGTGAATCCCAATCGGAAACTTTGTGCCTCTTTAGAGGAAGTTCGGGATTATTACAATTCCTGGGATACCCAACGGCGCAATTTGCCTTACATGACGGATGGGGTGGTGGTAAAACTCAACTCGTTTGCCCTTCAGGAACAATTGGGATTTACCCAGAAGTTCCCCCGGTGGGCAATCGCACTGAAGTACCCGGCTGAAGAAGCCCCAACGGTGGTAAAAAACATCAGTGTGAATGTGGGGCGAACGGGTGCACTCACACCCTTGGCAGAAATGCAGCCGGTGCAACTGGCAGGAACAACCGTACAGCGAGCAACCCTACACAATCGCGATCGCATTGCAGAATTAGATATCCGCATTGGCGATACAGTCATTGTCCGCAAAGCCGGTGAAATTATCCCAGAAGTGGTGCGAGTGCTGCCAGAGTTACGTCCTGCTGACACTCGACCTTTCCAAATGCCGACCCATTGCCCTGTGTGTAGTCAGCCGGTGGTACGCCCAACCGGTGAGGCAGTGACGCGCTGTATTAATACCTCTTGTCCAGCTATCCTCAAAGGAGCGCTAACGCACTGGGCTAGCCGTAATGCCCTAGATATCGATGGTTTAGGGGAAAAACTGGTCGAACAATTGGTTGACCAGAGTGTCGTACACTCGGTTGCCGATCTGTATGATTTAACCGTTGAGCAACTCGTTTCCCTAGAGCGGATGGGGAAGAAATCAGCCGAGAAATTGGTCGGTGCGATCGCCCACTCCAAAACTCAACCTTGGTCGCGAGTCCTTTACGGTTTGGGAATTCGTCACGTTGGCAGTGTCAATGCTCAAACATTAGTTCAACAGTTTCCTACCGTTGAACAGTTAGCGTCGGCATCTGCGGCACAGATTGAGGGAGTCTATGGGATTGGGCCAGAAATTGCTCAGTCTGTTTATTCCTGGTTCCAAGTTCCAGCGAACCAAGCCTTAATTGACCGATTGCGAACAGCAGGATTGCAGTTAGCGACAAACGTTGAATCCACAATTCAGGCCAAAAGTCAACCTTTAAGGGGCAAAACCTTTGTGATTACGGGTACCTTGCCCACACTGAAGCGAGATGAAGCGAAGGCGCTGATTGAACAAGCGGGGGGTAAAGTAACCAATTCGGTTAGCTCTAAAACGGACTATTTAGTGGCAGGGGAAGAGGCGGGTTCTAAATTAGAAAAAGCGCAAGGTTTAGGCATCCCCCAATTGAGTGAAGTTCAGTTGTTAGAATTGCTGCAAGATTAATTTAGTCTGCACACTAAATAATCATCAGTTGTGTTTTGCTCGAGCTAAAGACAACTGACACACGGCAATTCATGGAACTTCATCAAACGTCTGGGCGTTGGCGTTTTGGGTTAGCGCTATCGCTGTTAACGACTTTTCTATGGGGAATTCTCCCGATCGCCTTGGCTGTAACGCTTCAGGAATTGGATGTCTACACGGTGACTTGGTTTCGCTTTTTAATGGCGTTTGGGCTACTAGCGGCGTACCTAGCTGCACGTCAACAACTCCCGGATTGGCAAAAACTGCGATCGGCTTCGTTGGGAATGTTGGCGATCGTAACTATATTTCTAGGGCTAAATTACCTGCTTTTCCTTCAAGGGTTAGTCCAAACCTCTCCTACCACCGCAGAAGTTATTATCCAGCTTGCACCTGCGCTGATGGGTTTGGGCGGCATATTTGTTTTCAGAGAACGCTACATCTTGCCTCAGTGGATAGGCTTAGGCGTCCTCACCTTAGGGATGGTAATGTTTTTTCATGCCCAATTAAAGATGGTACTCACGGCACAGGCAACATATCTGGTAGGAAATGGCCTTCTTGTACTGGGTGCGATCGCGTGGGCAATCTATGCGCTAGTTCAGAAGCAGCTCTTACAAAAACTCCCCTCTGCAAGCATCATGCTCGTCATTGATGGCGGCTGTGCTCTGTTGTTCACTCCTCTAGCTGCACCGCAACGCCTTCTAACCCTGAGTCCTTTACACTTGGGTATGTTGCTGTTTTGTGGCTTAAATACGCTCATAGCTTACGGTGCTTTTGCTGAAGCCTTGGAACACTGGGAAGCCTCGCGAGTCAGTGCGGTGCTAGCGTTGGCACCTCTGGTTACTCTAGTATCTGTGTGGGCTGTCTCGTGGATTACACCAACTCTAATCGCACCCGAACACTTAACGGTGATAGCAGTTGTAGGAGCGATTTTGGTGGTTATGGGTTCAGTGGCGATCTCAATGGGCAAAAACCGATGACATCTTCAAATAGTTTCGGGAATAAGACCAATCACACGAGACCACGCTCCACTACCCCCCTCTATCTTAATGGGAAAACATAAAATAGTACTTCCCAGAGGTGGCAATGCCTCTAAATTCGTCAATTTCTCGATTTGGCTATAGCGTCGTTTAATGCCAGCAAAATGGGCAGGCCATAATCGTCTTGATTCTTGAAGTGTCATCCACTCGTTGCCAATCAATGGGTAGGGTCGATCCAAACTCCAAGCATCTGTGCCTATCACTCGCACACCTTTGTCAACTAGGTAAAGCACAGCTTCCTCTCCCAAACCACATCCATAGTTGAAGAACTCTTCAGAACCCCAAACCGCATCAGCCCCAGTACGAAATAGGACGATTTCACCGGCTGCAATGACATGACCGAGGCTATTCAATCGTTCTTCTATATCCTTGTCTGTCACAAGGTAGCCGGTCGGCAAATCGGATACGTCTAAAACAACAGCCTTGCCTACAAACCATTGCAGCGGAATTTCATCAATTGTCCAAGCTGGCTCTCCTTCTGATGTAGGCGCATAGTGCCAAGGTGCATCCAGATGGGTGCTAGCGTGAGTTGAAGCTTCAACTATCTCTCCTGCAAACCCTAATCCCAATGGCAGTGCTGTGGGTGGAATATCAAACATAAATTCCCACATTTGGGCTGTGTCTTGATGTGAGATTCGGTTGATTCGAGGAGGAGTAGGCTCACTCAACGTTGATTTTAGCGGTCGGCTGAGGTCTACCAACCTCACTCGATGACCCAACAGTTCAACGGTTTCGCGTGAGTCCCCAGGTTCACCGAAGTAACCTGGAGAGGAACAGGGGGAGGAGGACGCCTCCATACTTTCGGCGTCCCCCTGTTCCTCAAGCCGAGCATAATTTGCATGAACGTTTGAGCAACTTGACCTTGCTAAGGCGGAATTGTCCAATTCTTTTCCATTCATAGTTATAGACCGAGATGTTTTTGGACTTGCCTGTTTGGGTATAACCACCAATCCAGCCTCTGTAGATTTGACCGGCTTTCTCAGCTTGAACAAAATCACCAGAGCGGAAGCCAAAAGGTGTGATTGTTCCACCTTTACGCTTACGGTATTGGTCGGGGTTAGGTTTGTGACTGCCTGGATTCTCGAAGTGAAGCTGACGCCTATAGATATTGGGTTTGGCTATCACGACAAATGGTGCTGATGTAACAGAAACCTCACCTTCCCAGTTACCACCTCTTGCATTACTCGATTGCCATTCACGCCACTTAATAAAATGACTAGCAGCTAATGCAATCCCGTCATTACTGTGAGTTTCTTCCACAGCTTTTGACTTATCAGACTTATTCTTGGGAAGTTTCAGCCACTGTCTCAGATTGGATGTCTGCCATCCAAACTGAGTGGATGTTGGCACAATGCTTTCTAACCACTCCAGCATGATGCGTTGACCTACCATCGCCGGACTAAACCCTTTATCTCCACGAGCCTTGATGTACTCATAGACAATGTGAGAAATAGGGAATAGTTTGCAAGCTTCTTTGACTACTCTTAGCTCTAACTGGCGATTAGCCCTAATACTAGGAGGCCACTTTTTAGCTACTCGATTATCAAACCGCTTTGCTCTATGGCAACGTTGGTCATAAGACAGTTTACGGTTGATTCTGCGCCCTCTTCTCGCCCTTCTAAGTATCCGCCTTGCTGTCATTTTCTTGGTGATGTTAGGGAACGGAAGGATGAGATGGAGCTTAAGTAGAGTTGCTTTACTGCTTTGAATTCCGATGCCACTGAAAAGTTTGCCAGGGTCTATTCCGATGACCATATTTTGAGTTGCATATCCAGACGGCTCATTGAGTAGCTGGATTGCGAAAATATTGAGGTCATTGGGATAGATTTTAGCCCTACCTTCCTTGAGCCATCTTCTAGCCCTTGAAGGTTTAGTGGGCATTATTGGATGCCCTTCTGGTGAAATTACTGGGACTCGTTGCATAGAGGAGATAATCCTTTATAAAGTTACCTGTTCCTTACCGCCATTCTCCACAAGATGTCCTTTCTGAAAGCGACCCAATCAGAGGTCTTGCAGTATTTCCGAACTAGGAAAACATTCGGAGGTGCGTACTAGTGAAGAACTCAGAACTTGGAACCCAAGTGCGGTAGACAATACTTACGTTGAAATCTGATTCTTTCAAGCTGCCGCTTCAACGAAGTAAGCGGCAGTCATTGACTTGTCCCATCTTGCACAATCAGTCCTCCACTCTCAGCAGACGAGGGTTGAAATCGGCCTACTAGCACAGTACGGCAGAACTCACTGACCAGTTAACAACGGAGCCAAACGCAGTAAGTATAAGCCTTTGTTCCTTCTGCCCTCTGCCTGCTGCCTTCTTGTACTAAAAGCCAGTCTATTCAATCCGGCATTTCCGGCTGAGGACGATGCCGCCTGCGAGAGCGAGTGCCGCCTACATACCAGTTATGCCACTGTTGGGAACTGCGAATTGCAAACCATAGGAGCAGTAACGCAATTAATCCTCCTGAGCGAGGCGCATCAAAGGCAAAGATTACCAAAGCAATGCCCAACACATCTTGGATAAACACAACCCACAACGGCAAGCCCCGCAATCGATAGAACCAGCCGACTTGAACTAACTGAAGGACAAATGCAAATAAGCCGCCGACGATGCCAATGATCCAGATAAAAGCTGCTGGCGTTTCCGTCAACTGCGCCACAGCAATGCCCAAAATAGCTCCAACAACAGGACTGAAGAGAAGCTGAATCACTTGCAACACCCGTTGTCCCAATAGCTTTTTGGAAGCCAATAGCTCAAACAACGCCCAAGTAGTCAGGATTCCTATTAGAACTGAGGGATGAATGCGAGACAGCAAAGGTACTTTTGACCAAAGATTATCACTCTGCAACAGGCCAATGACCAGAAGAGGCAGGGCAATCCTCATTCCTGCTGAAGCCGATGCGGAGAGTGCGGCTAGAAGCTCAATCATGGTCGCTTTTTGCTAGGGAACTAGGTGGTTACTGCCAAGGTTAACCTAACCAATAGCTTGAAGCTCTGCTCTCAACCCAATTGGGAGGCAGTCGGGTGACAGCCCTAAATCTACATCTCCAGTGTAATTGCTAATTCCACAATCATGTGTTTTCTTCATAATTGGGAAACAGCCGGGAGCATTGCACTTCTGCCTAGCCTAACGCAAGCTAGGCTCACCCGCCAGGTCGTTACTATCATGCGATCACTGAGACTGTCCATCGTACTACCTCCGGTTCGTGCGATCGCCTACAGCCTATCAATGCTAAAAATCACTAATCAAAGGCTCAATCACTCTACAGTAGCCGAATCAGACGCAAAGACATTTCCTGCCAAGCGCAATCCTCGGGAATTTCGGAAACTGAGGTGCTGCATTAATTCACAGCCATGTATGAACAAAAATTAACCATTACTTTAACCCCCCTAACAGCGAAGCGTTATGAGATCATTAAATACGGTCAACGCTGATTTAATGAAGATTTAAGAAAATGGCACAAGCGCAGAAGCCAACGGTTGTAGTTACAGGTGCCTCTTCGGGGGTCGGTTTGTACGGTGCGAAAGCCCTTGCTAAACGGGGATGGCATGTAGTCATGGCTTGTCGGGATTTAGAGAAGGCGGCAAAGGCTGCCCAAACAGTGGGAATCCCTCAAGATAGCTACACCCTCATCCATATTGACCTAGGTTCCTTGCAGAGCGTTCGACGGTTTGTGGAAAACTTCAGGGCACGGGGCTTGTCTCTGGACGCTTTAGTATGCAACGCCGCCATTTACATGCCCTTGCTCAAAGAGCCATTGCGCAGCCCAGAAGGCTATGAGTTGACCGTTACCACCAATCACCTCGGTCATTTCCTGCTGTGCAACCTGATGCTGGAGGATTTGAAGAAGTCCTCATATCGCGATCGCAGACTCGTCATTTTGGGAACTGTAACCCACAACCCAGATGAGTTAGGCGGGAAAATTCCACCACAGCCAGATTTAGGCGATCTCAATGGTTTTGCAGAGGGCTTTAAAGAGCCAATCTCGATGATTGACGGCAAGAAGTTTGAACCCGTTAAGGCATACAAGGACAGCAAAGTTTGCAACATTTTGACCATGCGGGAACTGCATCGGCGTTATCACGAGTCCACCGGCATCACCTTCAGTTCTCTTTACCCGGGCTGTGTGGCAGAAACACCGCTATTTAGAAACCACTATCCCCTATTCCAAAAACTCTTCCCTATCTTCCAGAAGTACATCACAGGGGGGTATGTCTCTCAGGATTTGTCGGGTGAACGGGTTGCGGCAGTGGTTGCCGATCCTGAGTACCGCCAGTCTGGTGCTTATTGGAGTTGGGGAAATCGCCAGAAGAAAAATGGCAAATCATTCGTTCAACAAGTTTCTCCCCAAGCCCGCGATGATGAAAGAGGCGATCGCATGTGGGATTTGAGTGCCAAGTTAGTTGGGCTGGCGTGATGAGATAGCGACTAAGGCTTACCGTTCGTGCCGAATCAACGAGGATTTCTCGTGCGCTATCGATCATTGATTGGTTTTGGCATCTTTGCCGCAGCGGTGACAACTGTCCAACCGACTTGGGCACAAGTTACCCTCGTCACGGGTATTGAGATTCAACGACGGACGGATGGAGTTGAGGTGAGATTGGAGACATCGGGAAATGCCCTACTTTATGTGTCTCCATCCCTGACTCGCCATTCGTTCAATTCCTTTGTGATTGATATTCCAAACGCTCAATTGCAGTTGCCTGATCGGAAACGTTTTCGACTCGACAACCCGGTGACTGGAATTACCTGGATGGCGATCGCACCCGTGAATGGGAACATCCTCCGTATCGAGGTGCGTGGCGCAGAGCAGATGCCAAATGTGATGCTCTCTCAGACTCATTGCGGGGAGAACACCTCATGTAAACGTCATTTCGTTGTGTTCTTGGCTGCTCCAACGACTGATAAGGAGAAGGAAGAGTGAAACTATTATTTAACAACCAAACCGCAGGTTTCTAAGGACTCAGGGGAAATATCCGGCAGCTTAGAATGTAGCTCATCCAGCGTGCGATGAGATTGCAAAGCCTGAACAACGACTGCCAACGGCTCAGAAAAAATGTTCTGAAAATCAAGTTCCCCTGGAACTTTAGTTGTATAAGCTAGTTGCTCTTGGGGAGGTGTGAACTGAGCGTTAATCCCTTCACGGTTTCCCCTGGCATCAACCCGATACCAACCCATTTCGGATAGGTAAACTGCATTGAATCCATGCAAGCTGTAGGGGGCACCCTTATCATCAATACTCAATCGCTGATAACAAAAACCAGTTGGAATGCTATTTGCCCGTAACAATGCAGCTAGTAAGTGGCTCTTTGCATAGCAAAAACCTGTTCCGTATTTGAGGACATCTGAAGCACAACAAGTGACAGGATTCATTTGATAATCATTACTGTGGTAAATCTCATCCCTTACCCACTCAAAACAAGCTTTGGCGAGCGCTTGCGGTGTTTGATGCCCTGATGCAATCTTGAAAGCAAGTTCCAGAATTGTAGGATGTTGCCAGTCAATAATCTCATCTACTTGCAGATACTCCTCCATATCAATCCCTTCTAAATTTGCATCAACTCAGATTGCATTGTCTCATGGACAACCTTGAACTATCGCCTCAACCCATAATCTTAAAAGTCCTACACGATAGGCTCCATACCGCAAACAGCAACAATCCATTTGATGTATAGCAAGTCTAAACGAATTGTGAACCCTATTTATCGATTTGGGTAATAGGTAATGGGGCATGGATAATAGGGAATACGTTCCAATTACCGATTACTGCTTATCAATTACCTATTACCTATTCCCAATAGTTCTCCCAATCATCTTTAAAAGCTTGTTGCAGCCGTTTCATATAAGCGTATGTCTTAATTTTTACCATCCACAAATTATCAGTACTTTTACCTCCTTTGCATACAACCCCTTCAGCCACACCATATTTTCCCTCGCGCACATCATCAATAAACTTTCCAGTAAGTTTGCCACGATAAATAACTCTTGCGGTGTTGACTTCACTGAAATCCCGGATGAATTGCTCAGGAATAATCATACCTTTATCAGTCTGCACATCGAAGAGAATAAGTTTTTTAGGGTCATCCTTCTTATGCATTCCTGCAAACGAATTAGCTCCTAAAAACTCTGTAAAGACTGTAATCTCAGGGCCGTTATACTGTGGATTTTTTCGGAACACGGTCTCTATAGTATCGGCAAAATCTTTTCTAAAAATTAGAGGTGCTTCTTCTAACCCTGGATGGGCTGCATTAAATTCAGCAATACCCATTTCATCTAAATCAAACCTGTCACGACGTGTGCCGAAAGCGTACCACCCAAGCTCAACGTCCCAAACCCAATGGAGATTAGTGCCATCGTATTTTTCAAAGGCTATGCACTGCTTCAGAGGACAGTTTTTACTGTCTGGAATTTTGGGATAAACAAGTTTAATCCGTGACATTACAATTCAAGAAAGTCTGTATGAATCCTTATTATACTACAAAAATACTACACATGTCTCTATAAGTAATAATACCAGGTAATCTAACTTTTATTAACCCTTAGGAGTGTCAATTCCCGCCTCTTGAATTGCCAACTTCTCCCGTAGTTTGCCGAGAATCGGGATTTTCTGATATTGCTCTGGGCGTATAGTCTCCCAATCCAATCCAGCTGGGCGTAGGTAAGATGTGTTTGTTTCAATCACCTCATCAGGAGTGATAATCCAGTTGAGTGCCCAATCGTGGGCTTGCATCGGCAAACGCTCCTCTTCAACAATCTGCAATGAATGCACGGTAGTCACAATCGGGGTATCAGACTGCACTAGCCCAAACTCCTTGAGCATGGCAAGTTCCAAATCTGCAAATCCTGCTCCTTTCCCCGTCCGTCCGCCATTAGGTGTTACCGCTACACAGCCAACCATCACTAAATCGATCGCCTGCATCTCCTCAAAGCTTACCAATCGCCCATAAGCCAGTGCCTTCCGTGCGATCGCCGCGTCTTCAAGTGTAATGTTGCGCTGCTGTAAATCTTCCGCTGTCAATTCAACGAAGCAGTGAGTATTTGTCAGGCGTGGTACAGCCATGTACAGGCGTTTCCCATCTTGCAATGCACGTAGTCGCACCGGAATTTGTGGTGAATCTGGGTTGCACTTAATTGCCTTCGCCTGCTGCCAAATCGGTAAAGCTGCCAACCGTTCAGCTGCCTTTTGGGCGCCGACGAAGTTCGGAATGTGACCAAATGGGTCGCGAATGGCTACTTCTTGTTGTTTCAACAACGCCCAAATCTCAGCCCTCAATTTATCTTTATCGGGATGGTAACCAGTCCAAGTTGTTGCAGCTTTATTGGGCATTTATACGACTTGTTTAACTCGAAAATAAGGCAGAGGGCAGAAGACTTTTCATTCCGCGAGTTGTGCCCTCTACTCGTATGGTGTCTAATCTAAAAATAGAGATCAGGGGGCAGAAGAGAGAGACGTTCCCTGCGGTTTAGAGGTATAGGCATCGCCCCTTATGGGTAGATTTCCCCTTGCTCCCTGCTCCCGTACTCCCCATCTTTTCATGAACGCCAGCCTAACCACCGCAGCACGGGCACTATGAGGTAATAGCTCACGCCCAACCAAAACCCAAGGATGACACCCCACAAGCAAAAAAAAGCCACTGTGTAGATAAAATTAGAGCCAGTAGCGGCTGAGTGAGAAAAGCTCGTAATCAGAACTGTTGCAGGTAATAACTTTAACCAAGCTAAACCGCTCAAAACTATACCTGTACCCAGTGCTGCTACAAAGGCGTGAACCAGGTAATGGCTGGGTAGCCCCAATCCTAATACTAAAGGCACAACCGCAACAGCCGCAGCAATTCCTAGTAACCGTTCCGGTACAGCAGCAGATGCCGAGGCTTGCCAAATATACCACCCAATCCCATAGCCGAGAATTCCCGTTACCCCGGCAACTAGGGGACGCCGCTTTTGCCCAAAGCCTCCAGCTAACGTTAACCCCCACGCCGTAACCAAGCCAGCAATGGCAAACAGGGGCAGTGTGCGCCATGCCTCCTCTGGCAGGAGACGCGGCAGTTGCAGCGCAATCCTATGGGCAATGCGATCGCCCATAATCGTCCAATGAATCAAGACAAACCCAATAGCAGCACCCGTTGCAGCCCCCAGTCCTCCTAACACCATCTCCCAGGTAGTATCCAGACAAGCGAGGATGACGCCAAGGACGACGCGAAATGTAAAACCCAGGAGCTCTGCAACACCGAAACCCACAGCCCTCACCGCATTGTTTGCCACCTCCAAGGCTTGATCGACAGCTGTAGTGATCGCTTCTGGTATAGATACAGTGGGTATCGGGATCGGATTGCGTGTGATTGGAGTTGTTCTATCCAGACGCCGCAAAATCTCTTGTGCTGTTGTCGGGCGTTGTTGGGGGTCGAGGCGTACCATATCATCGAGTAAATCAGCTAAAGCAGGTGTCACCGTTACTTGCGATCGCCACTGCAATTCCCCAGTCACTGGATCTTGTAAATCCCCCAAATCTTCACCCGTCAGCAACTGAATCATTGTTCGACCTAAGGCATAAAAATCAGCGGCTGGCCCTACCGCTTCCCCTGTAATTTGCTCCGGCGGACTGTATCCTGGAGAAACTAACCGGGTTGAAACCGACTGAGAACCAACAGGCATCAAGCCAATCTGTTTGGCTCCCCCAAAATCAATCGTCACCAACTGACCGGTTCCCTCGCGTAGCATCAAGTTTGAGGGTTTGATATCGCGGTGAATAATCCCACAACGGTGCAACTCCCCCAAAATCTCCACAGCCTGCTCAAGCCAATCCCGTATCCATGCTTCTGGGCATCCTTGAGGATAGTTATTGAGAACATCCTGCAACGTCTGACCATTGATTCTTTCCATCACTAGGCAAGGGAGGAAGGGCTCTAGGGGATTGCCTAGTCTGACCAAAAAGTAGCTATCTTTCTCAACTTTAGGAACGCCTGGATGCTTCAGGCGTTGCAACACGACTGCTTCTTGCTCAAACAGTTGTAATGCCTTAGGTGCTGTTTCCACTAACACCTTGAGTACTCGTTCTGTTTGCTTTTGCACATCCCACACCGTGTAAATAGTCGCAAAACCTCCTGTCCCCAAACGCTCAAGGGAAAGGTAGCGATTATTGAGTAGCAGTGGAGTTCCACAACCGTTACAAAATTTGTTCCCCCAAGGCTGTGGATAAGGGCGGGGGCAATCAGGATTAATGCAGTGAACCGCCTGAGCAACAGGTTGATGCACAACGACCAAAATACACAGTGCCCCTCGATTTTATCGAATTAAGGAAGCTTGATGCGGCTGAAGCTCCTGGAGTTTCAATAGCCTTGCGGAATAAACAACTTATTGACTGTAGTCTCTATCCATCAAAACGCTCAATTTGAGGTTTGACAACATCTGTGGCTAATCCATTCGGAACACAACAAACGAACCGTTTCCTACATCGCCACTGGCTTCACCGTTTAGCATGGCTCATTCCGGTAGAGGAATCCACCCTTCACTTACCCCTAAGTCGAGAAATCGTACACCTAAAGTTTAGTGGCCTTGTCGCTCCAGGATTAGTCGTCAAATCTTCAGCTATTTGGCCCGTCTTTTACCGATATACAGTCTATTTTGATGGTGAGAGTGTCAAGATTAAGGGGCCTTATGGCAACCGAAAATGGTGTCTGCTGACTACGGTTGAAATGCAACCCGAACTAAGTGGAGTGGCATTGCGGCTTAGGATGCGCCTGAGTACTGGTCACATCTTTCTGCTCATTCTAATATTCGGAGGATACTTGACTGGAGTATTGCTAATGATGCCAGTTCATGTGTTTGTATTTCCACTGATTTTCCAAATACTTTTTATGTATACGGTGATGTTATTGATATTCAGATACGAGGCTCAAAAGATACGAGAATTGCTGAAACGTACATTAATGCCAGAAGCTTAAGCTGATTGTTCTCTCAGAGGGTTATTTGTCAAATATTCCAGTGCTTAGTAATTTAAAAATCGGCACAGACGGGAGATGAAATAAAAGTCTACAAATGCTTATTTTTAGCTCTTTTGCAAGGATTAGTTACGTTTTTTGAGCAATGATATAAACATGATTTTCAGGATATTGGTCATATTCGAGATGGCGACATGTGCACTGATGTGAGGTAAGAATCCGCAGGAAAGCATCTACCCCCAAAGTGCTGTAATCAAAGTCCTGACCTTGAAATGCCCCCGAAATCTCCTGTTTTGTATGTCCACCACCACAGGTGAACAGGAGTACTCCGTCGGGTTCAAGAGCATCGCATAGCTTTTTCAGGACAGGCTCTTGTGCCTTGAGCGGCAGATGAAAAATGCTGTCCCAAGCGGAAATCAAGCTGTAACGTTTTGGAGGAATCCAACAGCAGATGTCTTCCCTGTAAAATGTGATTTCTGGATGCAACTGAAGGGCTAAATTTATCATTTCTTGTGAAATATCAAGTCCTTCCGCCTGAAATCCATGTTGGGAAAAGATGTTGATAAAACGTCCACTACTTCCACACCCGACGTCAAGAGCTGAGTGCCTCAACGCAGTAAATTGGATAGCCCGCTCCAATTGTGCGATCCCGTATGACGAATCTTGATGTTTAGTCTGCCACCATCGGGCAATTTGATCATATCGGGCAGCTGTATCATTCGGCTTCATGATGATGAGCTAACTATTTCTTTTTCCTTTTTCTTTTTAGGGGTTCATGTCATTAATTCTGATAGGTTATGTCTAGTTTGTAGTAAGCGTTGTCTTCGCTGAAGCGCTTACTACAAACTCATCAGAATTCAGGCGGCAGAGTACTAGCTGGCACTCCAAGCAATCGGAGTACTGGGGCAGGACGGCAGAGAGGTCAAATCGATCTGTGGGTTAGTTTCTGCATCCAATACCTTGACAACTTTGTTATATAAATCCTCCGCTTGTTGTAGGGAGTCCCCGATACAGGTTAACCCTAATTTGCCAAATTCTGAAAGTGCCCCCATGAGGTGAAATACGTTACCTGTTTGAGTGCTGCTATCAAAGTGTAGGCGGTGATGGGCAACAATATCCATCAAGTCGTGGGGCAACAATCCTTTGTAGCGCTCCTTTTGCAAGTTATCTGTAGCAATGTAGTACTTTTCTCGACCCTCGTAGCTGTAAAATAAGCCCGTAGACCGCTCATAGCGACCATTAGTCAAATACCTAAGGCTCATAAAAGGATGAGTTGTACCACCTTTGCGGAGGTTGATTTCAATCGCTTGCAAATCCCATTGCGCACCGGAGTTATCAGGGTGGTGAACCGCAACAAAATCAACTCCATAGCGCTCTATAGCGCCTTTTTTCGCTAAAGTCCGACCAATACGTAGCCCCAACTCCTGCAACTTCAGGCGATAGGCTTCATCCGCAGGAAACTTGCAGCCGAGGTAAATCTGACCGTCGGGGCCACCTAAAATTTGATCATGAGTGGAGAGAATTTGTACCTCCCCAGTGGGATCAATGTATCCTTGGAAGCTTGGCGATCGCTTTTCTTCCCCTTCAATAAATGCCTCGACGATCGCCCCTAACTCCGGAATCCGACTGGAAAAATTTTCCCACGTCTCATTCATCGCCTGAAAGCTCATCTGCTCCATACGCTCTTCAAGAGCCGCCACTCGCTCGATATGAGAAGCTTTTCCTGGAGCAGCCTGTGGGATAGCCCTCAAGTCCAGAATGGCATTGCCCTCGCCCGAAAAGCCTTCGTTGAGTTTAACAACCATCCGCTTTAATTGCGGATGGCGTTCCCACAACTCGGCGGTAGCTTCAACTAAGTCCTCGACATTCTCTACACACTCGCTACCGTCAGGAAAAGGTATGCCACTTTCCGCGAAAATTTGCCGACTCCCACTTTTTGTCCCCCAATGTAGCAACGCTGGATCGGGTGCAAGTAACGGAATCCCCAAACTCACCGATAACTCTTGCTCTAAATAAGTCGAGTTGTAACAAGTCATGTACGATTTGCGAGGACGTAGGGCTTGACGAATTCGCTCCATCAAGCGAGGACGTTCTAGAATCTTTTGGGTGAGGGGTTTGGAGGAGGCATCGTAGGTGGAAAATAACAGCAGGCGCTCACGGGCATGAGAAAAGGGAATCCCTGGTAGCAGCTGCAAATAGTAATCGATGATAATTGGCGACAACGGTGTTGCCGTAATGTAAATTAATCGAGTGCGAGGGTTACGCAGACGAATCAACGAAAATAACAGCCGTTCTTCGTAGTGCAAAACGCCCTGAATCTTTTTGAGTTCTCGCTGATCCATGCTGACAGAAGGCACCACCAGAATATCATGGTCATCTTGATCAAATAGGTCAACGCTCTGCCAGCGATCGCGTAACTGGCTCTGAAACTGCCGAAATTGCTCTGCATTCCCAGAGGAAGAATGATTTAACGAATACATCGCCCCAAACCCGCCTTTATCCTGATAAAAGCCATCTTAGCGGTTGCTGATAGGACTGGTTAACTCAACCTCATCAAGTGATCACTGACTTCTCTGAAAAATAGGAGTCAAGCGTCAGAGTAAGGCAACCCTCTACCCTACTGTTGAGGGTTTCTACAACAAAATCTAATTTCCTGCAAGTAGACCTTGCCCGAGCTTGACGCATCTTCCCAAAGTGGTATAATTAGAATTAACCTATACAGAATTTCTTATCTTAAACCCCGCAAGCGTGTCGCAAGCGGGGATTATTAATATCTAGGCTTAACGAAGTAAAAATACTTATTTATAGCAGAAGGCAGAGGGCTAATTAATTATTATTAATACATGGTCGTTTGGGCCGTTAAATCTGTCCTAACCTTGATGGCGGCAGGGATAAATCTAAAAGAAACATCTCGCAGCAATTTTTTGACGTTGGCTGGCGAGATGTTTGACAACATCAGGACTTACGCTTTCATTGGCCCAGTAGCCCCCCTAACCCCCCAAGCTTGATACTGCTGGCGAAATATTTGGTTACAAATTGAGTTAAGTAAGGGGAGCGAGCGCCTTGAAATGGGAGCAACGGGTTTGAGCAAAGGGAGTGCCCTGCCACCAGTTGACTAAGCGTACAATATTCATCGCCGTGGCAG
>DATNPV010000273.1:0-16949 GCA_036703055.1 Waterburya sp. | reverse complement strand
CTGGATGATGCGCGGTCACACGTTTTATCAACTGCATCTGTTGCTCGACAAACATGCAGGTGAGCAGATTGAATTGATCGATGCAATGGCAGAACGCGTGCAAACGCTGGGAGGTGTAGCGATCGCTGACCCGCGTCATGTGGCAGAAGTCACCAAGCTGACGCGTCCCCCCAACGGCGTTGAAGAAGTGCCAATGATGCTGTCGCGCTTACTGGAAGCACACGAATTGATTATCTCAGAACTGAGAGAGGCGATCGACAAAACCGCAGCGAATCAAGATAGCGGCACGAATGATTTGTTGGTTAGCCAGGTGTTGCGAACCAATGAGTTACAAGTTTGGTTTTTAGCAGAACATTTGGTGGATACGCCATTGGTACGAAGCTAGCCTTGATAACTACGGCATGAACGGTAAACCAGACTAAGTTCGCCACTATCAAGCCCGTTAACTTGGCAGTGCCACTTCAACAGATTATCCACCATCTATAAATCCAAGAAGGACTTATGATTAGTCAAGCAAACTCGCCAGTGGTGAAAGTTTTGGAAGTCGCAGACGATCCGCGTCTTTCCAGGGAAGTGAAGGCATTTTTGAAATTACTGAATTCAGGTGGCGTGCCTTTAGAGACATTACCTCCACTCGAAGCGCGTCAAGTATTCGTGGATGCCCAAGCTTCCGTTAAAGTAGACCTTTCAGGTATTGATGAGTCTGAGAAGACGATTACCGCTGACGGTTATCCGATTACGCTCAATATCGTGCGACCTGAAGGAGTCAAAGGCACATTGCCTGTTTTCATGTTTATTCATGGCGGCGGTTGGGTGCTGGGCGATTACCCAACGCACAAGCGTATGGTTCGCGATCTCGTCGTGCTTTCAGGTTTTGCGGCTGTCTTTGTCAACTACACTCGCACTCCAGATGCTCAGTATCCACAGGCTATCAATGAGATTTATGCCGCGACTAAATGGGTTGCCGAGCATGGTGAGGAAATTGGGGTTGATGGCAAAAATCTGGCAATTGTCGGAAACAGTGTCGGTGGTAACATGTCAACTGTAACTACGTTGATGGCAAAAGCGAAAGGGGGCCCGCATATTAAGTTGCAAATCCTAATGTGGCCGATCGTAGACGCTGATTTTGAAACGGATTCTTATCATCAATTCGGCGAGAAACGTTTCCTGACCACGCCTTTGATGAAGTGGATGTATGACCTCTACACGACAGACTTGGAAAAACGCAAAGAAATCTATGCCTCTCCGCTACAGGCTACGGTTGAGCAATTGAAAGGATTGCCTCCAGCCTTAATTCAGGTTGCAGAGAGCGATATCTTGCGTGATGGAGGCGAAGCGTATGGACGCAAGCTAGATGAAGCCGGGGTAAAAGTGACAACGGTGCGTTACAACGGCATGATTCATGACTTCGGACTGCTGAATGGCTTAGCCGAGGTTCCGGCAGTTCGTTCTCTTTTTGTCCAGGCAGCCGCTGAACTGAAGAAATATCTGCAATAGGCAACGATCGTTTCTTTTACCGCCAGTTGCAATTAATCCTTATTGATTGGTATCAGGCTACTTTTGAGGTAATTCGGTCGGCACGCACTTAATTCTAATCATGCTGAGACGAGCACCATTCGAGCGAACAAGCCAGAGTACAGGCAAATCATTACCATGAACAACCCCGAAAATCCTCGACTACCCCTGCCGCCTTTCGATTATGAATCCGCCATCCAAAAAGTCCGAATTGCAGAAGATGCTTGGAACACACGTAACCCTGAACGAGTATCACTCGCTTACACGTCAGATAGCGTTTGGCGCAACCGCTCAGAATTTCTATCGGGTCGTGATGCGATCGTACAGTTCTTGACACGGAAGTGGCTTAAAGAACTGGACTACCGTCTGATCAAAGAGCTTTGGGCGTTTCGGGACAACCGAATTGCTGTCCGGTTTGCTTACGAATGGCATGATGATTCCGGCAACTGGTTCCGTTCCTACGGCAATGAGAATTGGGAGTTCGACGAACACGGATTCATGCGGTGGCGTATTGCTAGCATCAACGATCTGCCAATTCACCAGAGCGATCGCAAATACCATTGGATACTTGGTCGTCGTCCTGACGATCATCCCGGATTGTCCGACCTCAATCTTTGATGATCCGGAGCAGGTGCCTCCAAAGGAATCGGTGCCTTGATCGCCAAACATCTGGCAGCCGGGGGGGCAGCCATAGTCGTCAACTACGCCTCTAGTAAAGAAGGAGCCGATAGCGAAGCGCTGCTGCGTTCGCCCTACAGCCCTTCGGGCATCCTTCGGCAGGCGTTGCCGAAGCGTCGCGCAGATCGCGTGATTGACGAGATTGCTAGTGCGGGCGGGAAGGCGGTCGCACTCCAGGCAGATGTTACCAAAAGGGCAGAGGTCGAACAGCTTTTTGCCAAGACGCAACAGGTATTCGGCAGGCTCGACATCTTGGTCAACAATGCCGGAATTTAAGAAAATTACCCACTTGAAGACATCACGGAAGAGCGTTTTCACTCTTCAGTTCGATAATCCGGCATTAATGTCAAAGCAATTTGATGTGAACGATTTGAGTCTAATTAGTTTTATAACACTCTTGAAAACAATGAAAACATTACTGAAAAGATCCGCGTTACTCCTTGCTCTGCCAATAAGTGTCTTAGCTAATTTTTCCCTAAGAGCCTCTGCTGATTCTACGGCTGGCATCATCCTGAGTACGAAATGCCGGGGTGGCTACAACATCAATATTTGGCAGAACCGTACTTCCGGTGAACTGCTCTATCGCGCGACCAGTCCCAACGGTAATTTAAGTTTGGGCGGAGGAACTAGCAAAGCGACAGAAGGTGTTCGAGTATATAAGTTTCGGAATGGAATTTATGAATATTGGGTGTGGGATGGCACGTTAGATAACCCGCAGTCTGGAACTTTAGAGGTGTATAAAAACAACCGTATCTTGATGCAGCAAGCTTGTAGGAAAAGTTGAATCCTAAGAGAGGGTGTTATGCACTTTTTGTAAACCCAGTTAGGGTAAGCCTCTTGAGTTACGCTCACCAAATGCGGCATGACTAAAATCCTCCCTTGAGTTCGGGGCGAAGCAAGAGAATTCTGGTTCCCTCCCCTTACCAAGGGGGGGGTTGTTGCGCTCTAGCAGAAGGCTCAAAATCCTTTAAAGCAAGAAGCGGAGTTTCGTTTCCTTCTCTAGTGCTGACACCAACCCAGTCTTCTGTGAGTCGTTTTCTTAACCAGTCGCGAATGCCACTTATCTCCAACCAAGCCTCTACTTGGGAAGCGCAGAGAACTCTGCGTTTATAGCTTCTAGACGCTCTTCAAGTGTGGCAAGTTGCTGCTTGAGTTCCCTTTGATTGTCTGTATTGAGCTGAGCAATGTAGATAGCTGTTCCCGCTTCTTTGCCTAGCTGCTTTAGTGACGATAGTTCGTCTTTAGAACACCCCCGCCCACCTGATCGGGGTCCGAAAGCCAAAATCCCTAGCAGTTGCCGTTTTTTACTGCCTGGTACAGTTAATGGCACCAGGAAAGGGAAGGAATTGTCGTCTTGTTGTACAACAACTTCACCTTTTTGCATCTGATTGAAGCAAGTGTCGTACCACCTTAAAGATTCAGTCGCTTTCGGCATTAAGTGGTGTGCCGCCGCCAGTTGCAACTGTTGATGGGCGTCGCACAGGAAGAGTGCACCGTGAGTACTCTTCATCTTTTCAGTGGATCGAGAGACGAATACTTGCAATAGGTGTGATAGTTCGGTGCTAGCAAGAGCTTCAGGCAGAAACTCAAGGAAATTCTTGCCGAAGTCTACTTTCTCAATCTGAAAGTAGCGTTTGATCTGATTATCCAGATATTTGCGAGTTGTCCCTAAGGCTCCACCTGCTACGAAGACAGCAAGACCTGCTGCCAAAGGTACCGCCTCTTTACCCAGTATCAGCTTGAAAAATTCTTCAATTAACTTTGTACTGGCTGTCAAAACTGCTGCAACTAATGCCGTCAGTAGACCATAGAGCAGCGTCCGATAGATGATCAGGTCAACTTCCCACAGTCCGTAGCGTAGAAGCGAAACCCCGATCGCCAGCGGCAAGATCAACTGCGAGAGGATGAAGAAAGGGTGGTGTATTAGTAAAAAGAACAAGTCCGGTCCCCGTTGCAGAGGGAAAATATACCAGGCGATATGAGTGACAAAGTCTCCCAAAACGGCTGCTGTCACGCCAAACACAACCCACTTCGTTTGCTGTCGCTGCTCGGCGTTGGCAAGGTGGATGTAGCGGTAAATTTGGGCAAACACTCCTGTACCCAACCAGCTAGATATGACCAGAAATGGCACAAAATGATGCCATGTGTAAGGATTCAGAGGTTTGTAAAACGGCCAAGCTAATGACCATACACTCAGGATGATGGCCAGTACGCCAGTCCAGCGAGGAACAAATCGACCATCCGGAAAGATGTATAAGAAGATGACAAACAGGGCTAAGCCACTAGCACGCTCGAGGCGGTGCAGCAAACTCAACTCCCCGAACTGTACGATCAGCGAATGCAGGGCAGGAGGAACGGTTACCCCAAACAGGATTAATGCGATCGCGGCAAACAGCGTGATCCAAGTTGCCTGTCGCTGTAAGGCAATAATTCCCGCAACGACAGCAAACGCCATTGCGAGAAAGCCTTCCAACACAATGAAATACCAAATGAAGAAGTCGTCCGAGAGACCAACGGCTACTAAGTAAGGATGATAGTAAACCTTCGCAAGCTGGCTTAGTTCTACAAGGCGCTCAGAGATAGTCGCAACACCTGTCGCTAAACCGACGACGAGAATGACCAGCGTAGCCCACTTCGCTAACACAGGAATCCGCGAGTACCTATGCTGTTGAGTAACCTCCACTATCATGTCTTTACTCCTTTGGTTGCTAGAAGTTGGGCTTTTTTGGGGTAAAAGAAGCTTCGCTGTGCAAGCCTTTCACTTTAAATAGGGGTCAGTGAAATGAATAAATGCACTTTCTCAATCGACTTCTTGGGTGTTATTTAAAGCTTAGGAAAGACAAAACCTGGCTCCGCAGCGCGAGACAACCAAACTTGGCGAAAATGTTCGGCTATGGGTAAGGCTTCGAGAAATTCCTGCACGGATTCTAATTTCCACTCTTGGGGGACAGCGGGTGGTATTTTGGATGCTGTTATGGCATAACGTAGGATTGCTTCCATCAAAACAGCCGCCTCGATAATGGGTTGCGGATGTATCCAGGAGGGGAAAATACGAGCTTCAAACGTATGTTTGTTAGGAATCGAGTGGATCAGATTTTTGAGGTTAAAGTCGCAGTATTTTGTCAACTGGAGTTTGGCAAGACGTGCTTTAGCATCAGACCAAGATAAGTCGCAAAAATCCGATTCATTGACGACTACCAACAACTCCCGATCCCACGTTCCCAAGCGTCTGCAATTGGGGTTAATTCCCACCAATCGTTTTAAATTTTCTCCATGTGTCCATAAAAGATTAACTAGGTTAGCGAAAACCCTGGCAGAACATAAGGGTTCAGCATCGAAGTGCAGGTGAGTTGCACCTTCAGCAGGAATTGTGAAGTCAAGAGAGTGTGCTGTAGAAAGAAGAGTCTCCAGGCGTTCAAAATGATTGGTATCAATCGGTGGGGTAATTAACTCACAGGGACGTTCTCGTTCCCCTGGTAGGGGGGCAGCGATCGCGATCGGATTACCTATAGAATCGGCAACACGTACCATTCCCCCTGGGCCGGTTTCCGGAACGGTGGCAAATAAACTCGCGATCGGTCTTAGGACTTCTTTGAGTTCACAAGCTGGGTCAGCTTGGCAGGTGACTAATTGCAGAAATCGGGTATCATCGCTAACAATGCGATACCATCCTGGCTGAGGTTCGTGAGTTTTGTCTAAGTCGTTAACAAGGGTGAGGTCATCCACACAACGAGCGAGCAAACTCCCTTGGCGATCGATCACCTCAAACCCCAACGTGAGATTGTGGAACACGGGAGTTCCTGGAACCTGACTGAGTTCAGATTGGGGATGGAAGAAACGACGCACTCCCGCATCATGAGCTAAAGCTAATGACTCAGCTAAGTCCTGTCTACTGAGTCCCCTCGGTGCCATCAGCTCAATTTCAAAGCCAATTTTCCAGTTTAGAAAAGACATAACCGCCTCAGGGTTGGTCATTCAAAAAATCTACTGTAGGGGCATTAGCGTTTGCGTAGCATGGTGCCGTCGCAGCAAAGCGTTAGCGACGAAGGAGCCTCAGCATTCGTACCTGGATCTGTGCATAAAACCTGGATTTTCTATTAACAATGCTTCGCCCTCTTCAGAGCTTGCAAATAATCCCTAGTTTTGGAGCAATTCAGCAGCCTTGAGATCGAGCAAATTGCAACGCTTTTTTAAGAAGCTCATCATTGCCCAAAATTAGGTTGCGCTCAATGCGTAGTTTGGCATCCATTGGTGAGGGGTCGCCCCAAAATTTTGCCAGTGCTTCCACATCCTCATATTCACGAAATTCTGACTCTCGAAATAGTTTGTAGGAGCTTGGGTTTGAGGCGGGTTGTGCCGACTCTAGAGCTTTCACCCTTGCATCTACAAGAAACTGTTCTAGGATGGCAACATCTTTTTTACCCCAGAGAATCTTTCTCCCAATTCGAGCCTTGGCTTCGCCCTCCGACTGTCCCCAGTAATCTGCCAAGACACGGGCATCCCAATAGTTGTATTTGCTAGTTTGATAAGCCTTAAATTCTTTATCTTGTGATTGTGTTGTCATGTCTGTCATGAGGCTGTTCTCCTGTTGAGTAATTAGATAAGGCTTAGACATTGACACAAGCCTGATTATGTGTGCTAAGCCATTCCTGCTATGACTACAACAATACTTCTGCGAGAGCCAGGGATGCGACGTTGTTTTAGGAAAAGTGCTTTCCAATTTTGGAAAATTGGCAGTCAACAGATGTGAGAGATAAACGGTTCTACCGACCCTTTATGCTAAAAATGCATTTGGCCAGAGTGAAGGTCTTATTGTTCTGATTGTGTTGTACAAGAGTGAGGCCGCTCTAGCGTTGCAATTGATGGATTGCACTATTTGTAAGTTCTGCTTTTGCTTTGTCTTTCACGGCTGTTTCGGCTCCAGCTGCTACCTGTTCTATGAGAGACATCTTTATTTCTCTCATTCTTGGCTCATCTTTAGCTGCCAAAACGATGCCCAAGGCGTTGTACCACAGATCGCCTTGGGCATATAGGGTTGCCTTGCTGAATAGGTCATTAGTCTGGGAGAGCTTCGTGTTCAAATCTGGCGGAACTGGAACTACCTTCATCGCCCCTATAGCGAATGGATTACCAGAAGGACGATTGGCGTCGCAGACTAGTTCGACTTGCCAAAGATACCTTTTCCCAAGTGACAATTCTGGGCTAGACACAGATAGCGCCATAATCCCAGGTGTACTTTTAAAGTTTTCATCTTTAATCTCTTTAACTAACTTAGATTGTTTGCTAGCAGGGTCATACTCATAGAGCCGAAACTCCATTTGCCAGGAACCAGAATCGCGCACAAACCAGGCGAAGGTAGGGCGCGTTGCGACCGTCTGTCCGTAGCGTTGGGTAGGTGCAAGTAAGATGAGGGCTGGAATGCTACTTAACGATGTCTCGGTTTGAGTCTCGCACCCCCTAGAGCCGCCTGAAGTTCCCGTCGTCTTCGGCGGGGGGTCATCAGAATTATTACCGCCAGCTAGCGCTACTGTAGGCATCAATAGCAATAAGCTCAAAGTAATATTGACGGCAATGCTGCTCCTCGACCCTTTGTGCAAAATTTGTGATATTTGAGTCATGATATTCCTCGAAAGATTGCTAAGCGTAGATGAAAGCTATCGTCGCCACCGAGCCATTGCTATTGGCCAAGTCAACTCACAGACGGTGCCTTGAGGAGAGTGTGGAAATCGCCGAAACTTACCCCTCAGTTGTCGAGCTATCTCGTGAGCTTGGTTGGTTCCTCCCCTGCCACCTGTATAGTTGAATTCGGAAATAATTTCAGCTCCATTATCAATAATTTTTAGGCAATACCACAGCGACTCTCGCGTACAGATTACATCAAGACGAGTAGCTCCTTTCGCGTGCTTACCTACATTACACAGAGCTTCTTGCAAAAATAGGCATAAACATCGCTTTTTAGCTGTACTTAAGTAACTGTCTTCTAGTGGCTCAAAATTGGGAGGAATAAAACTCAGGATTGTGACAAATCCTTGAAAATTTCTTCTTAAGGTAAGGTCGTAAACTTGATAGAGCAGCTCAGCAATTGGAGTCTGTAAATCGAGAACCACATTGCCCTCTAGACAGAGACTATCATCGCGAGAAAGCATTTCTTGAGAGAGGGAATCCGGGATACTGCGTAACTCCTGATTCAATTGTTGAAGTTGCGATCGCAATTCCTCCGTCGATACCTCTTCTTCACCGAGACTCCTTAACATGACAGCCAGAGTTTGCAGAGGTCCGTTGTGGATTGCCTCAAACGAACGCTTCAGCGTTAAACTACGCTGTTCGAGCAAAGTTCTCAAATCCCGGTCAAAAAACGATGCCGTCAGTCCCGCACCGGAAAGCGCTAACAAGGTTGGCACCAAGGGAATCCACCAACCCATGACGAGGAAAATATAACAAATTCCAACGAGTGTGACGCTAGCTACCCCAAGACTTGAGAACGTTTTCCAGGGCGATTGCAGCATCAAACCCAGAAAAATGCCTAATAAACCCCAACCTAAAATCCACAGATACTCCCAAATGTCTGACCAAACCATTAATAAAGGTCGTTTGTCTAATACTCTACTGAGGATTTGACTCGTGGCATGAGCGTGAACTTCCACTCCATTAATCCATTGATATTGGTTAGAAGATTCCTCAGCCTCCAAAGCGGTGGTGTAGAGTGTACCTTTAACCGCTGAGGTGATAAATCTATCTTTAACACTGGAGGCAGTCATGCCTATAATTACAACGCGATCGCGAATCCAATTCGGCTCGACTTTCCGAGTGAGAACATCTCTAAGAGATAAGGTGCGAAAGGGTTGGCGATGAGAGCGAAAGTTTAGCAGTACCTGATTACCATTGGCATCAGCTCCTACATATCCTCCCCAATTGGGCAGAAAGCGGGGCAGTTTTAATGAGCCAAATTGAATGGGATCGTAAGAGCGATTACCATGATGAAACGAAATTCCTTCGGAGCGCAAATAAGTTTGTGCTAGACGCAAGGGTAGGGAGTATTTCAGCTCTCCGGTGTAAGTCTTACTCGCCAGAATACTGCGTCGCAGCTTGCCATCCGGGTCAACAATTAAGTCGGCAAAGCCCACTCGTTCCGGAGGTATCTCTGGCGGTGGTTTTACGTTAAACGTCTTGGAGTGATTTAAAACGACTTCAATTCCGATCAGATTTGGACTCTTTTTCAACGCTGAACCCAGTTGTGCACGCTCTGGATTCATATTTTGGTTTTTAAAAATATCGAGACCGATTACTCTGGGTTTATAGGTTTGTAGAATATTCAGTAGTTTTGCGAGTTGGCTATCTGGTACGGGAAAGCCTCCCACATAGTTGATATCGTCTTCATCAATGCCCACAATTACTACCCGCGTATCGACGGTTTCGGCAGGCCGCAGGCGGAGCAATTGATCGAAAACAAGCCACTCTTGTGATTGCAGTAATCCGGTTGATCGAGCCAGCATCACGAGTCCCACAACGGAGAGTCCTGGTAGCGCGACTTCACGCCAGAGTTTCAGTTGTTGCTTGATTTTTTTCCAAGGTTTTGCCTTGATAGGAAGCGTCACCTTCATCAACTAATTAATCCGATTTTTCTGGCGGCTATCTCAATTTGAACTCTCAACTCTTTACCCGGTTCGTCATAGACACCTAGAGCATCTTGCAGTCGAATCCAGTAGTTTCGCACCGTGCGATCGCTCACGTTCATTTTTTGGGCGATCGCTTTATCCGTCAAGCCTTCCTGAAACTTGAGCGTGAGGACTTCCAGCCATCTGCGGTCAAATTCCGGGCGCGATCGCAATTCTGTAGATAAATAAATCGAGCCTCGCAGCGCCATGTCAATTAGTCTTAACATTTCTTTGATGGGTAAAGACTTATCCATCGCGGCAAAGCCACCTTCATAAGCATTAATCATCGGTTTGAGCCGCACCAGTGGCTTGACATTCGTACTCAGCACTACCAAATTGGGGGCGAGAGGACTCTCCATCAAAGTTTTGAGGAGTTGAATGCCTACTTCAGCCTTGGCAGTAGCGTGAGGCTTCTCTGGCAGACACAAATCAACAATTGCCAAATCTGGGTGATACCGTTCAACTTGGCTTAATGCCGTCTCTGCATCCTGGGCTGTTAAAATTTCTGCTTCTGGGTATTTCCCCTTGAGTGCTGGGATAGTGCCTTCGAGAATTGCCTCGTGGTCGTCAACAACAAGAAATTTTGGCTTAGTTTGCTCCGTGTTCCGACTCATGACTGGCATTGATTTAAACATATTCATTCAGTGCTACATTACTATAGTAGGTTTAAGTTTTTGTTCCTAAAAATTCATTGTTAAAAATTAGGATACAAGCGAATTGTTAAAGACTAGGATACAAGCGAGAAGCTGCCCGTGCCTTGCCAATGCAAGGAACTTAGTTTTCCACTGCATGGAAACTTAACAACAATGTTTTGGTCGGCAGCTTCCAGTTGAGTTGTTCTCAAGAGTGTCCCTCTCGTCTCTACAGCCACCAAGAAATACGACTTCTCGTTTTTAAGCTTCTTTCTGGAACTCTTCCAGGTTCGTGTTCTTCCTTAAAAAATAGCTCTTCTTTAGATAGCTTTTTTACGGCAATCTCCGTAACAACAAGCTCTGTCGGACGATACTCTACCGGGCGATATGAAGCAGCATTGCACTTCTTACCACTTAACAATTCTTGTGTCAGTGTGCGGAAGACAACATTGCTGGAGGTTGAAAGCGCCAATTTATTGCACGCGGTTTTATATAAGGTTGGATGGGGCGAGGAGTGAGTTCAAACCTTTTACCGGAGGTTTGAAAGCGCCAATTTATTGCACGCGGTTTAACGTAAGGTTGGACGGGGCGAGGAGTGGTTTCAAGAATCAGAGCGCGGTAAATGAGTTTCATGATTTTAGCTGATGTAATTAGTAGAAAAATTGAGAACCGTACAGACGCTTAGCTTGAACTTATTTTCTCGATCGCTTGTAGTGTTCTTAATTTAATTTTCGTCAATGCCAGCTTAAGGAGCGACGTTGTTTTAGGAAAAGTGCTTTCCAATTTTGGAAAGTTGGCTTTGAGGACTAAAGGTGGCTATCAGAAGCGAGAATTTTTACTTAGCTAATGTTTTCTTTTGGTATAGTCAACAGAATCGTCAAAAAGTGCATCTAAAGCTTATGGAATGGTGTACTCTAAAATTCTGGCTACTGAACGGCACTGCTGTGTATGCTCTATTCAGTTCCCACTAGTCAGCCGCACAAATCGTCCCGGATGCAACACTCCCAGTCAATTCCGTTTTTACGTAACAGGGGAATACTCGTGTCATCAATGGCGGAACCACAGCAGGCACAAATCTGTTTCACAGCGTTGATTCGTTTTCTGTCCCTACTCGGGGTACCGCTTTCTTCAACAATGCTATAGGGATTCGGAATATTCAGCCGCGTCACAGGTGTATCGATTTCTAGTATTGACGTGCTATCCGAGGAGCAAATTTAGGTGTATCTAACAAGGAGATAAATTATGAAACGCAGAATTTCTCTTGTAATCGCTTTCGCTTTATCATTCCTGATGATGTTTAGCTCTATTGCTAGGGCTGGGGAGACTAAAGTTCAAATTACAGTGACGGCATCAGAATCGGTTGAGTTAGAAGTCATTAAAGTCCCGCTTGCAGAAACGGATCACTCAGATTCTCCATCGCCACAGGTAAAGGTTAAAGTTCAGGTTTTGGAAGGAGAGAAACCGCCGGAAAAACCACCACACGACCGATGCTCTATCCAGTGTACTCCCAATGTCTGGGGCTCTATTGTGGATAATGAGTGCGTACCTTGTCCATATCCCCAGTAACTGATTGATCGGAGAAATTTATGACACCAAGTACGGGAGAGCCGCTAACATAACTGAGCGATAAATCAGGCAGAAGCATATAAAAAATACCTAAGTAATGTTTCTGCCACCCATTACAAAATTATTATATGTTGATATAACTATTCAATGATTTTTTATGAAAAAGCAAAATCGCCATGTCTGGCTTGCTGGTTTACTTGCTCTATACTTTCTGGGTAAAGCTGATCTTAATCAAGCACAAATTATCTCGGATGGGACTTTATCTACCCAGATTATCAGTAGCAATAACCTGGAGTTTAAGATTACCAATGGAAATCGAGTTGGAAGCAACCTGTTTCATAGTTTTAAGGAATTTTCTGTTCCCACAAGGGCAGTGGCTTCCTTCGCCAATGACCTGGATGTTAAGAACATTATTAGCCGTGTGACGGGTGCCTCAATTTCTAGCGTAGATGGACAGATTAAGACCAACGGCTCTGCCAACCTTTTTCTGATTAATCCCAGTGGCATTATCTTTGGTCCGAATGCCTCGTTAAATATCGGTGGCTCTTTTGTAGCAAGTACAGCTAGTCATCTGCTCTTTGCCGATGGAACCCAATTCAGTGCTACTAATCCCCAAACACCGCCCCTACTGACTGTAAGTGTTCCTATAGGTCTGCAATTCGGGCAAACTGCTGAGTCGATTCAAATTGAGAGGTCTAATCTACAGGTTCTGCCTGGTAAAACCTTGGCTATGTTGGGTGGTGATGTATTGATAGAGGGTGGCAGGCTAATAGCACCAGAAGGACGAATTGAGTTAGGGAGTGTCGCTGGTAAAAGTCTCGTCAGCCTGACTCCAATTTCCGAAGGCTGGGTTCTGGGATATGATGGCGTGCAGAACTTTCAAGATATTCAACTGTCTCAAGCAGCTCGGATTCTTACAAGTGGTGAAGGACATGGGGCTATCCAGTTGCGTGGCAGAAAGATTGCGATCATTGACATTTCACAAGTGGGGGGAACCACCAGGGGAGGGAAACCAGGTCAACCTCTATCGATCAAATCCTCTGAATCTGTAGAAGTAAGTGGTTTCGACCAGTCATCTTCCAGCGTGTTATTTACTCTGACTACGGGAACTGGAGCAGCAGGTGACATCACAATTGAAACGAAGCGGTTGATCGTTCGTGATGGTGGATTTATAGAGGCAACTACTCTTAGTTCTGGGCTAGGAGGGAATCTAACTGTAGATGCCTCTGAATCTGTGGAGGTAGTAGGAGGTAGTGGATTTTACTCTGCCTTGGGGGTTCGGAGTACCAGTAGCCAAAAGGATGCTGGGAATGCTGGAACAGTTCAGATTTCCACGAGGAAATTGATTCTCCGTGATGGAGGGCTGATCTCAACCTCTACCCTTGGAGCAGGCAAGGGAGGGACTTTAAGAGTAGACGCCTCTGAATCCGTGGAAGCGAGTGGTCGAATAGTGGATAATGATAATGATTTTCCCAGTGGCCTACTTGCTCAGACCAAAAAGGCGGGATTCACCACAGCAACAGGCAACGGAGGGGACTTAATAATCAACACGCGGCGTTTGGTCGTCCAAGGCGGCGCAAGCATCTCAGTTGCTAGTGTTGGTGGTAGCGCAGGTCAAGCGGGGAAGTTAAATATAAACGCCTCGGATTCTGTAACCGTAACTGGTACTGGAATCGATAGGAAGGGTCAGGTTGTTCCCAGCACCTTACTAGCTGCGAGTGAGGGTTCTGGTAGTGCTGGTGACTTAGCAATTAACACAGGGACGTTAACTGTTCGAGATGGGGCAGAAGTTAGTGCGAGCAATACTGGCTCAGGGAAT
Organism: Waterburya sp.; assembly: GCA_036703055.1. Lineage (GTDB taxonomy): Bacteria > Cyanobacteriota > Cyanobacteriia > Cyanobacteriales > Coleofasciculaceae > DATNPV01. The sequence goes on along the minus strand of DATNPV010000273.1, from coordinate 3,084 downwards.
GCAGGCAACCTTGAAATTACAGCTAGCAACCTGCTGCTGGACAATAAAGGAAAATTCACTGCTGAAACCAGAGCAGGGCAGGGGAATATCAACATTAACACTAGCGATTTAATATTGCGCCGTGGCAGTCAAATCACCACCAACGCAACAGGCAGCAATATCACTGGCGGCAACATCACTATCGACACTGACAATTTAGTTGCCGTTTCAAAAGAAAATAGCGACATCAGTGCTAATTCTGAGGAAAGCTTTGGCGGTCGAGTAATTGTTAATGCTTCCGGCATCTTTGGCACTCAGTTTCGGGAGCGCCCGACCGAATTAAGTGACATTACAGCCAGTTCTGAGCTTGGTGTTCAATTTAATGGCGTTGTTCAGCTCAACACACCTGATATCGACCCTAACCGAGGCTTAGCCGCTCTCCCCACAAATGTTATTGACCCTTCCCAACTGATTGCTAATAGCTGCCTTGGACGCAGCAACAGACGGGAGGGGAAATTCATCATCACAGGCAACGGTGGTTTGCCAGTGATGCCAGATGACCCCGCGATCGCACCCTATCAGACTTATCAGATACCGACTGTCGAGGATGCTGGTGTCTCTGGGAGTCGTGAGCGAGAGGGCGATGGAACTCTGCATACAGGCAAAGGCGAGAGCGAAGCGCTGCTGCGTTTGCGTTCGCCCTTGGCGTTGCCGCAGGCTAGCATTAGCGAATCTTCGAGCGTCAGCGCAGATCGCTCTTTTTTCACCAATGCCTCAAACTCTACTCCTCCTACTGCCTCACCCCTTGTGGAAGCGACGGGGTGGAAGTACGGCGCTAATGGCGAGGTGATTCTTGTAGCACAAGCACTAAATGCTGCTCCTCACTCTTCTTGGTCAAAACTCCCTACTTGTCACAATTGAGGGCTCAGCTTTGCTGGTACGCGAAGCGTAATCGCGCCTTAATCTCACACGACTCCAACTCGTCTGCAAAAGAGACTCTGGCGGCAGTTCAAATCCTGAAAATAAGGGCGGGACAACAGTTTTTTCACCAGCTTTTTGAAGGTTTCATCTGATGTTGCACCAGTAGCAATAACCCGCTAGGGGTTTAAACTCTTGGCTCATAGCTCGCATTCGTCTAAAGACGACTGGATATGAAATTTAGTCCACTTCTGGAGTTTTCCCGCGCAGCATCTCCATACCTAAAGTGGTTTTTACATGATGTAGATCTACTTCACAAGAGCCAGCGCCACTGGTAAAGTTGAGCTAGCTTGGCTTTGGTATAAACCTTGGCATCCACTAAGGTGGTAACCACAATAATCTCTTTGAGGCGAAAGCCCTTTTGCTGAATCAGCTCTCTATCTTTTCTGCTTCTAAGACTTCAACAATTGTTGAGTGTGGCAATAACCCCCGAAAGGTTAGTCCCACAGTGTTAGTAAATTTGCGCTTGAGAATTTCTATGGGTTTGGGCATAGTAGAGGCACTGATAATTCCATCTCCTGGGCGGTGAGTTACTCAAATCCAGCATGGGAGACTTTTTTCCATGTTTGGGTTCAGCGCGATCGCATCTTAAGTCAGCGCTATTCCTATTAAAATCCTCTACAGTCCGAGCAATCCAGCGACAAAACCTACTACTTTTGGGAACACAATAATTCTACCGGCTTCGACTGCTGATTTCCGATAAACTCTAGACTATTAAGACCCCTTAGACGAATAGAATGCGCCATGCCGACCTATCGATCCAAAACCTCCACCCAGGGACGCAATATGGCCGGTGCCCGCGCTCTTTGGCGTGCCACCGGAATGCAGACCGAGGATTTTGAGAAGCCCATCATTGCAGTCGCCAACTCCTTTACCCAATTCGTACCCGGTCACGTTCACCTCAAGGATTTAGGCCAGTTGGTGTGCCGTGAGATTGAAGCCGCCGGTGGTGTCGCCAAGGAATTCAACACCATCGCCGTAGACGATGGCATCGCTATGGGTCATGACGGGATGCTCTACAGTCTGCCCTCGCGCGAGATCATCGCCGATTCGGTTGAGTACATGGTCAACGCCCATTGTGCTGATGCCCTGGTCTGCATTTCCAACTGTGACAAAATTACTCCTGGTATGTTGATGGCAGCCCTGCGTCTCAACATTCCCGCCGTATTTGTTTCCGGTGGTCCGATGGAAGCGGGCAAGACCAAGCTCTCAGACCACAAACTGGACTTGGTGGATGCCATGGTGGTTGCCGCAAACGACACGATCAGCGACGAAGTTGTCGAAGAGTATGAGCGCTCCGCGTGCCCAACCTGTGGCTCCTGCTCCGGCATGTTCACCGCCAACTCGATGAACTGTCTAACTGAGGCAATCGGACTCGCCTTGCCAGGTAATGGCACCGTGCTGGCGACCCATTTTGACCGTAAGGATTTGTTCCTCAACGCCGCACGCACCGTTGTCAGCATTACCCGCCGCTACTACGAGCAGGACGATGAATCAGTACTGCCCCGCTCTATTGCTAGTTTCAAAGCGTTTGAAAATGCCATGATGCTAGACATCGCCATGGGCGGATCTACTAATACTATTCTGCACTTGCTGGCTGCCGCCCATGAAGCCGATGTCAATTTCACCTTGTCCGATATTGATCGCCTCTCGCGCCAGGTTCCACAACTGTGCAAGGTGGCACCTAACACACAAAAGTATCATATCGAGGATGTTCACCGTGCCGGTGGCATTCCCAGCATTCTCGGCGAGCTGGATCGTGCCGGATTGCTCCACACGGATGTGCCGACAGTCCACAGTCAGACGCTCAAAGAAGCGCTTGATCACTGGGATATCAGGCGTACCGATGACGAAACCGTCCACACCTTCTTCAAGGCCGGCCCTGCGGGGATTCCAACTCAGCAAGCGTTCAGTCAATCGACCCGCTGGTCGTCTCTCGACCTAGACCGAGAAAACGGCTGTATCCGTAGCCTCGAAAACGCCTTCAGCACTGAGGGCGGACTTGCTGTACTCTACGGCAACCTGGCTGAGTGTGGCTGTATTGTCAAAACGGCAGGCGTAGATGAGAGCATTCTGGTGTTTGAGGGTAAGGCACGCATTTATGAAAGCCAAGATGCCGCTGTTAAC
>DATNPV010000261.1:0-26599 GCA_036703055.1 Waterburya sp. | reverse complement strand
AAGCGAACTGATTCCCTTATACCCTTGTGGTAGACCTAGTCTTCACTAGCAGTTTGCCATTGGCATCAACACTCAAGTCTTTTCCTGGCACGTATCCTTTGCGAATTAACTGCTTGTAGACAGCGACTGAAGTAATTCGTTGGATTTCCTGCATAACATCCGCAGGAATGAGATGTTCTGTAGCCCAGAGAACGGAGTCCGTGTCAAACCACAGTAAGCGCTCGATACTCACTAGCAACATTCCAGCAACACATTCCAGTGTCATCTGACTTCTGAGTTGGGCGATGATGTCTTGTCCGATCAGTCGGTTACGGGTCATCATCGCCCTAGCTATCTTGCCAATTTCTTGGTCTAAATCTAATGAGTTCATACTTGGTATTGGTGTTTCTCGCTTCAGGTGTGTTTGTCCACGGTCTCCGTAAGAGACTCGCCATTTTGCCAAGTATACCCAAAGATAGATGAAGATTATGTCTTAAGAGTGACGAAGTTTGGGTTTAGAGTTCAAAAATGCTCGCGCCAGGCACACTGAGAGATACGAGCCGGGCTACATGAAGCGACCTAGGTATCGCACTATACACACCAACCTACCGAGCTGCTCCCACTTTTTAAGCTAAACAACTTTCAATCGTCGCCACGACTGACAGAGCAAGGGCGGCGAGATGATATCCTCCTTCTAAACCAAACACAACACGATGAGTTAGTTGCAAACAGTAATGAGTAAACAGACCATAATCTTGGGGCTGAAGAGCAATACCTGCTAAAGGGTCATCGGCATTTGCATCGTAACCTGCGCTAATAATCAGTAAATCTGGCTGAAACGCTGTGAAAAATGGCATGACTTTCTGCTCAAACATCGGCTGGTAATCCGCCAATGTGCTGCCTGGTGGCATAGGCAGATTGAGCACATTGTCATGTAACCCTCGCTCACTTGCTTCACCTGTGCCGGGATAGCAAGGAAACTGGTGCAGCGAACAGTAAGCAATGCGAGCATCGCTCTCTACAATATCTTGTGTGCCGTTACCGTGATGTACATCCCAGTCGAGGATGGCAACGCGCTGGATGCCCGGTTGTTCTAAAGCGTAGTAAGCGGCGATCGCAGCATTAGAAAAGAGGCAAAACCCCATCCCTCTCTCTCGTTCAGCATGGTGTCCGGGGGGACGCGCGAGGACAAAAGCTGGGTTATTCAAGGCTAGTACGCGATCAACACCATCTAACCAAGCATTCACCGCTAGCCGTGCCACATCATAACTACGAGGGGAAATGGGTGTGTCAGCATCCAGCATTCCGCCGCCACTACTGGCAATTTCCTCAACCAGTTCAATGTAGGCAGGGCTATGAATTTTGTTTAGGAGTGGCTTCACCGGACGGGTTTCTACTGGTGTCGGCAAATGCCACTCAAGTTTGTCCGTCCAAGGTGCAGCTTTGAGGGCGTTCACAATAGCAACTAAGCGTTCGGGGCGTTCTGGGTGGAACCGACCATTGTCGTGTTCGAGAAATTCATCGGAGTAAATGACTGGCAGCATAGTTTGAGCTAGAGAGGCTGTTGAGAATTTCCTTCACCTCTATAGTTACTCAGAAGTTACTCAGATTTTGCATCATCTATAGGACGGGCGGGACGCCCAGCCCACAATCAATAATTTTTCTTGTGGGGCAGGCATCGGAGCCTGCCCGGCTTCTTAATATTGCTTAAAGCTGATTCCGGGTTTACTTAATATTTCTCGCAGCCTGAGCCGCCGTTAATAGTTATTGAATGCAAAACTTCAATGATTACTATAGACGGTCACCGATAAAAGGGATGGCAAAGCCTCTCAAACTCGAAAAACCAAGAACATACTTATAAATATCATTTAATATTTTTTTCAGCTTTACATTGAAAAGCTGATTATTCATCTGCCGAAGGTGGTAAGCTAATACCAAGTTGCAATCAAGTTAATAAAAAGTCATGGTCAAGGGAAGTGAAGCAAACTTAGGGTTTCTTTCCTTATCTTAACTAGGGCATTTTACAGCAACTTAGAATTTCTGCCTAATTAAATTAATTAGGTTAACTACTGATTTAACCTAACTGAACGTTAACGAAACTGTTCAAAGAGAGCCGCTAGGTTTTTATCAACCTCAGCGCAGGTCGTTCATAGCAACTTGTCTTTAAACAAGTGCTATGAGGCTTTGAATTTACTAAAACAATAGCCAATGTTGAGTAGCCCTACAGAGGATTAGCTGCAAGGAGATCGTATGACCAATTTTTCCAACTTTTCCCGCCGGAGATTTTTGATTACTGCTGGAGCATCAGCGGCAAGTTCAATATTATTGAATAGCTGCTTAGGAAACCCACCTGATACCACAGGCAGGACTCAAGCACAAACAACCCCAGCCGCTGCAATTCCCCCAGAACAAAAACCAGAAACTTCTAAAGTCAAGTTGGGATATATTCCCATCGTAGAAGCAGCTCCTCTGATTATTGCTAAAGAAAAAGGCTTTTTTGCTAAGTATGGCATGACTGATGTAGATCTTGCCAAGCAAGCTTCCTGGGGTTCAATGCGGGACAATACTGAAATTGGTTCAGGCGGCGGTGGTGTTGATGGGGGTCAATATCAAATGCCAATGCCTCATTTGATTACTGAAGGTTTAATCACCAAGGGTAATCAAAAAATTCCCATGTATCTGTTGGCGCAGTTGATTACTCATGGAAATGGTATTGCCCTTGCTAGCAAGCACAAGGGACAGGGAATTGGCCTCAAGATAGAACAGGGTAAGGGTAAAGCCGTTTTTGATAAGCTCAATTCCTCCAAAACTCCCTTCACAGCGGCTTATACGTTTCCAGCCGTTAATCAGGACTTTTGGATGCGTTACTGGCTAGCAGCCAGTGGCATCGACCCGGACAAGGATGTCAAATTACTCACCGTACCCGCTGCTCAAACGGTTGCCAATATGAAGACCGGCACGATGGATGCCTTCAGTACCGGCGACCCTTGGCCTTATCGAATTGTTACCGATAAGATTGGTTTTCTGTCAGCATTGACGGCAGAAATTTGGAAAAATCATCCTGAAGAATACTTGGCTCTAAGAGCAGATTGGGTTGATAAGAATCCTAAGGCAACCAAAGCTCTTTTGAAAGGTCTGATGGAAGCTCAACAGTGGTGTGATAATTTCGATAACCGGAAAGAACTGGCTGAAATTGTTAGCGGGCGCAATTACTTTAACCTACCCTCGCAAGTTTTGATTGACCCATATATGGGTAAATACGATATGGGTGATGGTCGCCTTATTGATGATAAAAAGATGGCCCCCTATTACTGGAAAGATGAGAAGGGTAACGTCTCTTATCCCTACAAGAGCCACGACCTGTGGTTCTTAACAGAAAGCGTTCGCTGGGGATTCTTGCCTAAAGATTACGTAGCGGATAATGCGAAGAAAGCGAAAGAACTAATCGATAAAGTTAATCGAGAAGACATTTGGAAAGCTGCTGCCAAGGAAGCCGGAATTGCTGAAGCTGATATTCCTACCAGCCCATCCCGTGGTGTTGAGGAATTCTTTGATGGAATCAAGTTTGACCCCGAAAAACCAGAAGACTACTTGAAGAGTCTGAAAATTAAAAAAGTTCAGATCTAGTGATTAGCCTGTTGCTAGTTCATTGTTAAGTGCAATGAACCACGAACCCATGACCCAATAAATAGAGTTAAGGAAGACTAGAAAGATGACGACACTCCAGAGACGTGCTTTAGCCAATGGTTCCGAGAATGTTTTCGTATCCCGCCTGAAGAAACTATTGCCTGACCTTTTACCCCCTGCTGTGGCGATCGCAATTTTCCTGACAGTATGGCAACTATTTGCTTTGACTCCAGGCGCTACACTACCAGGGCCGATTCAAGTAGTCAAAGATACTTGGATTCTGATTGGGTGGCCTTTTTATGACAGAGGGGGTATTGACAAGGGTTTGTTTTGGCAAGTTTTTGCCAGTTTGCAGCGGGTTGCAATTGGTTACATCTCGGCAGCAATAGTTGGGATTGGCTTGGGCATTTTAGTTGGTACAAATAAATTGATGTCCAAAGCTTTAGACCCCATCTTTCAGTTCCTGCGAGTCGTCGCACCTTTGGCATGGGTACCCATTGCTTTAGCCGCTTTACGGCAGAACGAACCAGCAGCGCTTTTCGTAATTTTCATTACCGCAATTTGGCCGATCTTAATCAATACATCAGTGGGCGTCAGACAAATTCCCAGTGATTACAACAACGTTGCCAAAGTACTCCAACTCTCCAAACAAGAATACTTCTTTAACATTCTGATACCCGCCACCATTCCCTACATCTTTACGGGTTTAAGAATTGCGCTAGGTTTAGCTTGGTTAGCAATTATCGCCGCAGAAATTGTCATGTCCGGTATTGTGGGAATTGGCTTCTTTATCTGGAACGCTTATCAAAATAACCAGGTTAGTGAAGTAATTTTAGCGGTGGTATACATCGGTGCCGTTGGCCTCATCCTAGACAAGTTGATGCTGTGGCTCGAATCGAAGATTGTACCCCAAGAACAGAAATAGAGTTAGGAAGTAGCTAATCAAATACCAATTCCCAATTCCCGATTCCCAATTCCCAATTCCCCATTACAAAGTGCCATGTCTGTCTTTGTTGCCGTTGACCAAATTGAAAAAGTCTTTTCCCTCTCCGGTGGTGGTGAATACGTTGCTCTCAAAGGAATTGATTTACAAATTAAAAAAGGCGAATTTGTTTCCTTAATTGGGCACTCCGGTTGTGGCAAATCCACCTTATTAAACATGATTGCCGGTTTGGATTTACCCAGTGAAGGTGTAGTAACCCTGGAAGGACAGCGTATCAAACAACCAGGGCCAGACCGCATGGTAGTGTTTCAAAATTATTCCTTACTGCCTTGGCGCACTGTGCGGGAAAACATTGCTCTGGCGGTGAATTCTGTGATGAAGGATTTGCCAGCCGGTGAGCGTAAAGAGATTGTCGAGAAGCATATTGATATGGTGGGGTTGCGTCCTCACGCTGATAAACCCCCTGGTATGTTATCAGGTGGACAAAAACAACGAGTTGCGATCGCACGCGCCTTAGCCATTCGCCCCAAATTACTCCTCCTCGATGAACCCTTTGGTGCACTGGATGCCTTAACACGAGGCAACTTGCAAGAACAGTTGATGAAAATTTGCGAAGAAAACCAGGTAACAGCCGTCATGGTTACCCATGATGTGGATGAAGCGGTGCTGTTATCTGATCGCATTGTTATGCTCACCAATGGGCCAGGTTCTCAGATTGGGCAAATTCTGGATGTAGATATTCCCCGTCCCCGCAAGCGGATGGAAGTGGTTGAACATCCCAGCTACTACAGCTTGCGCAGCGAGATGATTTACTTCCTCAACCAGCAGAAGCGCATCAAGAAGATTCGGGCGAGGAAAACAGCCGTTATTTCCCGTCATGGTCTGGAAAAAGTTAACATCGACATTGGCTTCGTTCCTCTCTCCGCCTGTGCTCCCCTCGCCGTTGCCCAAGAAAAAGGATTCTTCAAAAAACACGGTCTAGATGAAGTTAACCTCGTGCGGGAAACCAGTTGGCGCGGCATTGTCGATGGCGTCGCGGGTGGGTATCTGGATGCAGCACAAATGCCATCCGGTATGCCTCTGTGGTTCTGTTTGGGAGGGCATGAAAACCGACCCTTACCCGTCGTCACAGCCCTAACCATGACCCGTAACGGCAATGGCATCACACTGGATAAACGGTTTTACGACCAGGGGATACACACCTTATCCGATTTCAGGAAGATGCTGCTCAACTCTCCGGAACAGCAGCACCGGATGGGGGTGGTGCATCCTTCTTCTATGCACAACCTGCTGCTGCGTTACTGGCTAGCGGCTGGTGGCATCGACCCTGACCGAGATGTGGCACTTAAAAGTCTACCGCCTGCCCAGATGGTGGTCGATTTGCAAGGAGGAACCATCGATGGGTTCTGTGTCGGAGAACCTTGGAATATACGGGCGGCAATGGAAGGAGTTGGCTTCACCGTAGCCACAGACTTGGAGATTTGGCCTGGACACCCCGGCAAAGTTCTTGGTGTCCGCGAAGAGTGGGCAGATGCGTATCCCAACACTCATATTGCTTTAGTCAAAGCATTGCTAGAAGCTTGTCAGTATTGCGCTAACCCAGCTAATGAACAAGAGGTACGTAAGATTACAGCGCAACGGGAATATGTAAGTACCGATGTCGATTATATTCACTTGGGAGACCCCAACGCAGCGACCTGTAGCTTGGATATTCCCATGCGGGAGTACGCCCATCACCTGTTCTATGGAGAAGGTGTCAATCGTCCTAGCCGGACTGAACAGTTGTGGCACATGACCCAGTTAGCGCGTTGGGATCACACGCCCTTCCCCCGGAACTGGGTGGAAATCCTAGAACGACTGTGCCGAGTCCGCGTGTTCAGCATCGCGGCACGAGAACTAGGTCTTTTGGATATTAGCTACACCAAAGGCGCGATTCAACTGTTCGACCATATTCCCTTTAATACGGAAGACCCCATTGGCTACCTCAACAGTTTGAAGATTAAGCGCGATTTCAGTATTGCAGAAGTTGTCCTCGATTCACGTCCTCGCGTAGCCGCTTAGTAGGAACTGTACGGGCGCGGCAATGTCCGTCCCCTACGAAACGTTACTAGCCCTTAGGGTGTGTTTTCAAAGCCTTCGATCCCCCCCAGCCCCCCTTAATAAGGGGGGAGAATCCAGCAAAGCCCCCCGGAGAAAAAACAGCTTAGCATCCTCTGGCTTCCCCCTTAAAAAGGGGGACGGGAGGAGGATCGGAGGAGCGAGAAAACACGCCTAGCCCCTGACTGTGTCTATCTCATTCACCTGTATACCAAGACCCATGCTTAACAGTCCCCTCAGCTTTAGCGATACCCAAACCCTCACATCACGACAATCCGCTGCAACAGCGACTAAGCGCGAACCCTTCCTAACCATTAAGAACGTTTCCAAAGTTTATCCGACTAAGAAAGGCTCTTTTACCGTACTTCAAGACGTTAACTTAACTGTTCAAGAGGGCGAGTTTATCTGTGTTATTGGTCATTCTGGCTGTGGCAAATCAACGCTTTTAAACATGGTATCGGGTTTCGCTTTTCCTACCTCTGGAGAAGTGCGAGTGCAAGGAAAGCCTGTCACTAAACCGGGGCCAGACCGGATGGTGGTGTTCCAAAACTATGCCCTTCTACCTTGGCGAACGGCTTTTGAAAATATTTACCTGGCTGTTAATGCGGTTTATCCTAATAAGTCCCAGGCGGAAAAACGAGCCATCGTGCGGGACAATCTAGCGATGGTGGGACTATCAGAAGCGGCTGATAAAAAGCCGCCGCAACTTTCCGGTGGGATGAGACAACGAGTTTCCATCGCCCGTGCCTTAGCCATTCGTCCCCAAGTTTTGATTTTGGATGAACCCTTTGGTGCGTTGGATGCCATCACCAAGGAAGAATTGCAAGAAGAACTGCTGAAAATCTGGAACGAACAGCGCTGCACAGTATTGATGATTACTCATGACATTGATGAAGCGTTGTTCCTAGCAGACCGCTTAGTGATGATGACCAATGGCCCTGCGGCAAAAATTGGTGAAATTATGAATATTCCTTTCCCTCGTCCGCGCGATCGCGCCCGCATCATGGAAGACCCAGAATACTACAAGCTGCGGAATTATGCCCTGGACTTCCTCTACAACCGCTTCGCCCATGACGATGTGGGTTAGGAATCAATCAAGTTTTCCTCACACTGCTGAATGCGTCCTCTATGGTCAGATCTCAAACGTCCCAATGGGACGTTTTTCTTTAGAGAATGTCTGAGAAGTATCCGATCCCCCCCCAGCCCCCCTTAAAAAGGGGGGAGAATCTTCTCAAAGTCCCCCTTTTTTAAGGGGGATTTATATCAAATACCTAAATGTTTGCTACAAATCAATCTCCGCGTCCCCGCGTCCCCGCGTCCCCGTGTCAATCATCTGTAGCAAACTTAAGGAGAAGCGATATTAGGGAGATCGAATGTGTAGCAATGTAGCCGCAAATTTTCAGACAAGCTTTTAGTATTAGGGGTAATTGTAAGACTTATGAGCAATGATTTCTCGTTTATTAACCGAGTGGGAGTCTTAGCTACCATGCATCATAAAGAGAAGGTAATGGCTCCCCTCCTTGAGAAAGAATTAGGAATTAAGATTATCGTTCCTCAAAACTTTGATACGGATGCTTTTGGTACGTTTACCAGAGAAATCAAACGACCCGGAAACCAACTTGAAGCGGCAAGACTTAAAGCCAAGGAAGCTTTAATCCGAACAGGAGAAACCTTAGCGTTTACTAGTGAAGGGGCTTTCGGCCCTCATCCATACTTACCTTTCCTTTCGTGTAATCGAGAAATTGTTGTTTTAATGGATACGCTCAATGAGTTAGAACTGGTGGGTGAAGTTTTGTCGAGTGAAACGAATTACAATCATCGAACCATAAAAACCGTTGAAGAGGCGTTTGATTTTGCTAATCAAGTTGGCTTCCCTGAGCATGGTTTAGTCGTTATGCTTGAACCTCATCTGCAAGCGCAGCAGGCAATCATTAAGGGTATAATTACGGAACAACAGCTAACTGAGTCGGTTGAATGGGTTTTAGATCAATCCTCGAACGGGAAAGCCCATATCGAAACGGATATGCGGGCACTCTACAACCCGACTCGAATGAGGATTATTGAACAAGCGACTCTTGATTTAATCCGAAAAATCCACCAAGTTTGTCCGAAATGCTCTTATCCTGGGTTTGATGTAACGGAAAGAAAACAAGGATTGCCGTGTGAGTGGTGCAGTTTTCCTACGACTCTGACGTTGATGGCGATTTCTCACTGTCAAAAGTGCGGTTTTAGTCAGGAAGTTTTGTTCCCCGATGGAGTAGAGAAAGCTGATCCAGCACAATGTATGTACTGTAATCCTTAGCTAAACGGATTAGGACAATCCTTATGCCTTATAGTAAATTTACTCTCAGTAAAGCTGTAGACGATTTTCAACTCACTATCCTTGAAGGCAATCGCTTTCTTCCAGAGGTTTCCTCGGTCAATCCGACTTCTTTGCTAAAAGATACGTTGAAAGAAACGCTGCCTTGGGCGATCGCAGTGAGTAGTGAAAAAGCGCGTTCTGAGGGCATTATACTTCCAGTCTTGTTAGAAGTAAAACGTCAGCTCAATGGGCAAATTAGTGTCTTTTCAGGTGAAGAGTTCACAGTACAACCAGAGGTTGATTTGACGGGTTATGTAGATTTTCTAATTAGTCGATCTTCAGAACAGTTGTTTATTAAAGCTCCTGCGGTGGTTTTGGTGGAAGCTAAGAAAGAAGACCTTAAATCGGCACTTGGACAATGTTTAGCCGAGATGGTGGCAGCTCAACGCTTTAATCAACAGAAGCAGCAGCCGAGTTCAACCATCTACGGAACGGTGACGAGTGGTACGGTTTGGCGGTTTCTCCAACTAGAAGGACAAACTGTTACAATCGACCTGACTGATTATTCATTGCCGCCGGTTGAGCAAATTTTGGGCTTTCTGGTTTGGATGGTGCAAAATGGCTGATGCAGGTGGTTGGGTTTTCGGGTGAGGAAGTTTGGCTAGGAACAACCAACGCTGATCTATATGAGATCAAGTCCCGCCTGCTGGAATGTTTGAATCCCTATCAGGGATTCAAAGGAATTTCAACTCTGAACGCGATCGCTTCCTGCCGGGAGGAAGTTTCAATCCCTGATAGGGATTCAAAGGAATTTCAACTAAAGTTCTCAGTATCTTGCTGTGTATAGAAGTCAGTTTCAATCCCTGATAGGGATTCAAAGGAATTTCAACCGAGGAGTATTCAGTATCTCTATCCCGTATTCCTCAGTTTCAATCCCTGATAGGGATTCAAAGGAATTTCAACTCAATGCGGCGATGGTAGTCGTAGCAGGTGAGGATGTTTCAATCCCTGATAGGGATTCAAAGGAATTTCAACTAATCGCTGGCGCATGAGTAGTGAGGGACTTCTGGTTTCAATCCCTGATAGGGATTCAAAGGAATTTCAACCCTATCGAGCTTTCATCTACCCCAACTGCCAGAACACCATTGTTTCAATCCCTGATAGGGATTCAAAGGAATTTCAACCTATTTCGCCATTCGATTCAATAGCCTTGTCATAAGTTTCAATCCCTGATAGGGATTCAAAGGAATTTCAACTACTGGCGTTGCGCCATGTTACGGGCGGAATCCCTGTTTCAATCCCTGATAGGGATTCAAAGGAATTTCAACGATTCTCATTCTCACTACCTGAGAAAGCTGAAATGTTTCAATCCCTGATAGGGATTCAAAGGAATTTCAACTTCAGTCTCTTTGGCGGCGTGGACGATGGCGTCTTGTAGTTTCAATCCCTGATAGGGATTCAAAGGAATTTCAACGCAAAGGAAACCGCCTCTCCAGCGCTCACCCCTTCACGTTTCAATCCCTGATAGGGATTCAAAGGAATTTCAACATAGCGGCTCCACTGTTTAATCCTGCAAATTCTCGTTTCAATCCCTGATAGGGATTCAAAGGAATTTCAACTCATCATGTTTCCTGCGCCGCCATTATTGGGTTGGTTTCAATCCCTGATAGGGATTCAAAGGAATTTCAACTTGATATCCTTCAATTTTACGCGCATTGACCCAGAGTTTCAATCCCTGATAGGGATTCAAAGGAATTTCAACTCATCCCTAACCACATACCTTCTTCTGCATCAGGTTTCAATCCCTGATAGGGATTCAAAGGAATTTCAACCGGCTGCACTTCTGACTTGTGTATCTGGCATCTACATGTTTCAATCCCTGATAGGGATTCAAAGGAATTTCAACGGATATGTCGTAGCAAGATCGGTAGGGCGTAAGAGAGTTTCAATCCCTGATAGGGATTCAAAGGAATTTCAACTTGTATGTGCGATCGCGTTTCCCTTGGATTGCTCTGTTTCAATCCCTGATAGGGATTCAAAGGAATTTCAACCAGTGCATTCTGGCAGTATTCTAGGTTGCCGCGCATCGTGTTTCAATCCCTGATAGGGATTCAAAGGAATTTCAACCATCACCCCTGAGTTTGTTAACAAGTTTAAGAATGTTTCAATCCCTGATAGGGATTCAAAGGAATTTCAACCGCAGGTGTCTGAAAGGCTTGCTATATGAAGTTTTCCAGGTTCAGTTCCGACAACCTCTAATAAGAATAGCATTCCAGCCTCTGACTTGTAACCAAGTTCCAAAATTCAATCGGCCTAAAACCGCTTCCAGCAAGCCTTTCAGCACTTCCGTGAACCTATTTTTCAGTGTGAGAGCCTCAAACCCTTGCACACTCAAGAATTCAGCCCCAAAATTCGATGTGTTCGGAAAAACACCTACCCCTTCCCGCAAAACAGCATCGCTTTAGGCTAATTTACCGTTGAAAACTCGCTCGGCTGGCCCGGTCATGTAAACTCGTTGGTCGTACTCTGACCATTCTATCTCCAGACAGCCACCAGGGAGTTCAACTGTCGCTTTGCGATCGCTCCTTCCCGTCAATACACCAGCTACCACAGCAGCACAAGCTCCTGTCCCACAAGCTAGCGTTACCCCAGCGCCACGTTCCCACACTCTCATTTTCAGATAATCGGGGCGCACGACTTGAATAAATTCTGTATTTGTCCGCTGAGGAAACGCCGAGTGATGCTCAAACTGAGGCCCAATCGTTTCCAATGGAATAGCAGCGACATCCTCAACAAACGTGATGCAGTGAGGATTCCCCATACTTACACCAGTCACCTCCCAAGTTTGTCCTGCCACTTCCAGAGGCACATTGATGACTTTTTTATCAGCTGTCGCTAGGGTAGTTGGGATTTGCGAAGCCAGCAGTTGAGGCATCCCCATATCCACCCTCACTTTGCCCTCACCTTCCAGTTTGGGGGTAATCACACCCGCTAAGGTATGAATCCGATATTCAGTTTGACGCTCTGCTCCCTCCAAATCCGCAATAAACTGGGCTAAGCAGCGAATGCCATTGCCACACATCTCAGGCTCCGAGCCATCCGAGTTGAAAATGCGCATGGTATAGTCAGTGCCATCTTGTCCTGGCAAAGCGAAGATGACCCCATCTGCCCCAATGCCAAAATGGCGATCGCACAGTTTTACTGCCTGCTCTGATGTAATCATAGGTTCAGTAGCAGCGCGATTATCAATCAGGATGAAGTCGTTGCCCAGACCGTGATACTTTGTAAATTCGATTTCCATATTTAGCTCCTGCATAGAAAATTGATTATGGCTGAATTCGAGACCGGCGCACCTAGCATTCGCCAACTTCAAGGCTTAATTAAAGACGGAAAAGAGGTTGAGATCAAATTACTGACCCAGGATGTGCTGATCGGTCAAGTAATCTGGCAAGATCAACATTGTTTGTGTCTGGTGGCTCACGATGGGATACCCACGATTGTCTGGCGTCATGCCATTGCCTATGTAAGACCACAAGAACTTGTTGAAGGGAGTCGTGCGCTTCAGGTGAAGCAATAATATCTGGGGCATGGGGCATGGGAGATAGGGCATAGGAGATGGGTTGGCAGTATAGAACGTTCAACCCTCTAACCTTCAACCTTCAACCTTCACCCAGCTGAATCGCCGTTGCGTTGACTATCCAAGGGGAGATATTCCTGTAAAACTTCACTTACAGGAGCTTTAATCACAGGAATAGCCACCACCGATGGCTGGGACTTGGGTGCCAGCCACTCTTGCACCTGACGCAGTGGATAACTACCACCACACAAAAGCAAGTGGTCACCCACAAGAATTTCAGCACGCCCATCTGGGAAGCGGATAAACTTCCCGTCGCGGCGAATCGCTTGCACCTGCACCCCGTACTGACGACGTAAATGCAGCTGCGCCAGAGTTTGTCCGTGTACTGGGCTACTCTCTGGCACTAGCAACCACTGACAAGGGGTACTGACTCCGGGAACTGCCACTTCACCCTTAGCTAGTTCATTAAAGGCAGCGAGTTCATCGGGTTCTCCTACGGCTAAGAGGCGATCGCCTTCTTGGAGTTGAGCTTGAGCATCGGGATAGTCGATTTCCTCGCCTGCGGCGCGGCGAATGGCAACCAAGCTAACACCCGTTAAGCTGCGGATATTGGCTTCTTCTATCGTCAGTCCCATCAGGGGCGAATTTTCGGGTAGCGCGTACCACTTGCCATTCATCACCTCGGTTGCTGTGCGCAAATCCCGCGCAATCTGAGACGGTGCTTGCTCTGGACGCAAATCCAAATAATGGGAACTGCGAATTTGCTCCATTTCGCGTTCAATCACTGAGGCGGGTAAGCCAATGCCAGAGAGGAGATGAGTGGCGAGTTCCAAACTGGCCTCAAATTCGGGCTGAACGACTTCTCGCGCCCCTAGTTGGTACAGTAGTTCAATATCCCGGTCTTTGTTCGCACGTACCACAATATCCAAGTCTGGATTCAACTCTAGCGATCGCTTCAGACATAGGCGTGTACTCATGGGGTCTGATAGCGCAATAACCATCGACTGTGCCTGCTCTACCCCTGCTTTTTCCAATACATGCAAGCTAGCGGCATTGCCGTAGACATAGGGAATTTGAGCGTCTCGTAGTTGCCCAATAGCCCGCTCAGATTGGTCAATCACTACTACAGGATAGTTATGTGCCTGCATCAGACGTACCAGATTACGCCCTCCCCGTCCGTAGCCACAAATCACCACATGCTCTGTTAAGCGTTCGACTTCAGCAGAGGCTTCCTTGGGTGCTTCTGTCGTTTCAAAAAACCGCTTGAACAACGGTACTGTCTCTATCCAGTTAAACGCCAGAGGCACTAAACGTAGGACGAAGGGAGTAACTACCAACGTCACCGCTGTTGTTCCCAAAATCAACAAGTAAACGCGACGGGATACCAATCCGAGTGCTTGTCCCTCACTGGCTAACACGAAGGAAAATTCCCCAATCTGCGTTAGACCCAAACCCACAATAATGGCTGTCTTTAAGGGATAACGAAACACCTTGACGAGCGGTGTTACGATTAAAAACTTACCGACAAAAACTAGACAAACCAGCCCCAAGATTAACTCCAGATTGTTCCAGAGAAAATGGGGATCGATGAGCATTCCAATCGCTGCAAAAAATAAAGCTGCAAAAACATCTCGCAACGGTTCTACATAAGCCAGCGTTTGGTCGGAGTACTCTACCTCGGATATCATTAAACCCGCTACAAACGCTCCCATTTCAATAGAAAGCCCTAAATGCTCCGTCAGCAATGCAATGCCCAAACACAAGGCAACCACCCCCAGCAAAAACAGCTCCCGGCTTTCTGTTTTGGCTAAGAGTCGCAATAAATAGGGAATTAACCAAATGCCTGCTGCCAGCGCCCCAGCAGCAAATAAGCCAATTTTTAATAAAGCTAACCCCACCGCTATACCAATCGCTTCTGGCGGCTTGTCGAGTGCGGGTAAGACCGCTAGCATCAAGCCCAAGGCGAGGTCTTGTACTACTAAAATCCCCAGCATCACCTGTCCGTGTGGGGTCTCAGTTTCGTTGCGCTCCATCAAGCACTTGAGCACCACAGCGGTTGAAGACAACGACAAAATCGCTCCCAAAAACACACCCTGCGCCGGTGAAGCGACCCAGCCCATCACTAGGGATACTAGCGTCGTGACTAGGATCGTGAGGGCGACTTGTAGTCCACCCCCCCCTAGCGCGATCGCTTGGACTTTTTTGAGTTCTGCTAGGGAAAATTCCACCCCCAAGGCAAACAACAAAAACGCCACGCCAAACTGAGCTAGGGTTTCGATCTGAACTAATTCTTTAATCAATCCCAGACCGGCAGGGCCAACAATCATTCCCCCCACCAGATAGCCCAGTAGAGCTGGCTGACGACAGAGGGCTGCCAATAGACCACCAGCCGCAGCGGCGGCAAGGACGGACACGAAGTCAATGATTAGTCGGAAGTCTTCTTGCACCGTTTTCTTTTCTGAGAAAATTATTAAGCTGTATAAACTTTAGAATACAAATTTTTCAGGCTATAGAGGAACTTGTCAGGATAATAGGAGCATAAATGTAGCAGATTTTACACATTAGCCTCCGATCCTAAGAATTTTCTTAAATGTTCCCTGGGTGAGCGGGATGGGGTGAGAGGGTGATGAAGTGCGATTCTCCCAATCCCCTTGCTTTCGACTCACTACAGGGATAGCCTGGTTTGAGAAAAAGCGGTTGGAAACCCTTGAGGCAAAGTGCTAGTCTATCCGCTATTAGTAGCTAACTATTACGAGTAGCTAACTCTTGTTAACAACTAGATAGGGAAGAATTACCAGTGCCGTCGCCGCCTACTTCGTCTCAATCGCGCCCTCGCCGCAACTGGCTTATACCATTTGGGATTTGGGATTTTAGCTTTTGGATTTTGAAAGTCCTACCAGTAGGCAGTTTCAGAAATTCAAATGTGCCCAGTTTAAACCCAAATGGTGTTACTGTTGCTACTTCGTGGGTTCGACGCCAACGGGCTAACTGGGTACGAACGGGTGTTGTTCTGGGCCTCATTGCGGCAGTCATTGCGATCGCTGTGCCAGCGCGCGCTTTACAAGTGCGTTTGTCACCGACTAATCCCCAACTAGGCGATACCCTGTCCGTTATGGTCGAGCAAAACCCTACAATTAGCCGAACGCCAACTGTTAAAATGGGCGACAGAACTTACCCAGCTTACATAACAAGTTCGGGGAAATTTCGAGCGTTGTTGCCAACTACACCACTTGACAAACCTGGAACTTTACAGCTTCAGGTCTCAGCAGAGGGTGATCTCAAAACCTTCACCGTTCCACTGCGAAATCGCTCATTTCCTACCCAACGCATTCGTCTTTCAGGGGCAGCAGCAGCAGAAGCAACGCAGTATGAACTGGATCGGGTAGACGCTTTCAAAAAGCTAGAAACAGCCGAAAAATATTGGAAAGGCCCTTTCCTCAAGCCCAATAACGGTTCAATCACGACGATTTATGGGGTACGCCGCTATTACAATGGGGTATTCGCTAATGATTACTACCATCGTGGTGTTGACTATGCTGGTGGCATGGGTTCCCCAGTGGTTGCCCCAGCAGCAGGTCGCATCGCCCTAGCCGGAAGGGTATCTCAGGGGTTCCGGGTACATGGTAACGTTGTTGGCATTGACCACGGTCAAGGCGTCACGAGTCTCATGATGCACCTCTCTCGCATTGATGTGCGGGAAGGGCAGTTGGTACAAGCGGGTCAAAGAATAGGTGCGGTTGGTTCGACGGGCGCGGCTACTGGCCCACATTTACACTGGGGTCTTTATGTTCATGGGATTGCCGTTGACCCAGTGCCTTGGCGAGACAAAGGATTTGAGTAAGGCTTTTAAAAGTTTTACTGAAGTTTTTACACTTGGGTAGGATTATGTATCGTCTTAAATAAAGATTGTGGCCAGTTGTCCTCATCCACAGCAGCTACCGGGAAACACACTCCAACGTCATGAGTATTGAGAAAATCGTAGAACAGGCTCTGCAAGATGGCTACCTGACCCCAGTCATGGAAACCGAGGTGGGACGCATCTGTGATACAGCCTCCGAGCTTTCGATTGAAGAATATATGGCGTTGGATCGCCTAATGGGAGCGCTGCTCACCGGTGAAGTGGTAGCTGTTCCTCGCAAGCAGTTCATCAATGTCATGGAAGAGTTGGTGCTGACAGAAGCGGTGGCACAAGTTGCCGCCATGGAAGCCAAGAGCGATCGCGTCCTCGATGTCGGAGATATTGCCGCCTACGCCTTAAATCGACTCCCCCCTCTCTACGCCACCACTGAAGAAGGAGCGAGATACCAGCGCCAACGAGCCAAAGAAGAACTGCAAGATCTGATTACCCAGCAAGTAAGAGCTGCTCTCGCCTGCAACTTGGATCGACCTCATTTTGGCTCTGAGCGTCAAGCCCTGGGCAAAAGTAAGGGCAATGATGTTCTGTCGCAGGTGAGTAGCTTGTTACAAGTTTACGCGCCTAGCTTTGAAGAAAAATTTCATGACAGCTTTGAGGAGCCAGTGGAGGAGTTTTGAGGAGAGAAAAGGGCGGAACGTTAACAAGTTGAAGGGTATAGCAAAAGGCAGAAGGCAGAAGGCAGGGGGCTTTTATGCTTATTACTAGTACATGGTCGTTTGGGCTATTAAACCTGTCCTAACCTTTATGGTGATGGCTATAACAGGTTGACAGTTACTGACTAGGCTGCAATTTCTTAAACTCCTACTGGACTTACGCACTCGCCCCCCTGCCCTCCTTGCTCTGGGGGGAGCTAAGTTCTATTCCCCCCAACGTTGGGGGGTTAGGGGGGCTAATCAGTCAATGAAAGCGTAAGTCCTGTCCTAATTAGCTAACCTCCAACCTCCAGCCTTCAACCTTCAACTCTATTTGCGAACAATCACTGGCGTTCCAAGGCTTACCTGGTTATACAACGCTCGAATATCCGCGTTGCGCATCCGTAAGCAGCCGTGGGAAACAGCCTTTCCTACCAATTTCTCATCGTTGGTGCCATGAAACCCAATTTGATGACGTTCATCCGCCCAAAACCCGATCCAGCGATCGCCTAAAGGATTATTGGGACCGGCAGAAATTAAGTCACCGGTAATGGGTTGCTTCCAAATCGGGTTAAGTTGCTTGCGTAATACCTTAAAGCTACCAGTAGGCGTTTCCCAACCGCGCTGACCTACAGCCACTGGATAGGTGGCAATCACTTGCTTCCCCCAGTAACTGTAGACGCGGGCTTCACTTAAATCCACAACAATCCGAGAACTTAAACCAGCAATTATCTGGTTAAGCTGAGGTGCAACGGGTAGAACCCGTGCTATCTGCGCTATCTTCGGTTTGGGTTTGGCTTTAGCCGCCACAGGCATTACCTTCGGCTTAGGCTGCATGGCTGACAGCAATACCACGGCTGACCCAAAGCAAACAAGCATCCAGCTGATCTTAAGTGAGTAATTAATACTCATGGTTACTCATTCGTGTTAGCAGGCGGCAGTTCTACGATATCAAACCAGTATTCTCCTAGGGTATTGACGGCTTCGAGCAGCAAGTCAAAGGTCATCGGCTTAGTGAAATAAGAACTAGCTCCTAGCTCATAACTTTGGCGGATGTCTTCTTGAGCTGTTGAGGCTGTCATGACCACAATGGGAATGCGCCGTAAGTGTGGGTCAGCTTTAATGGCTTGGAGTGCCTCTGCCCCGTTGATTTTCGGCAGATGCCAATCTAGCAAAATTAGATCGGGTCGTGGTGAGCTCGCTAATTCGCTATACTGACGGCGATGGTGCAGATAGTCTAGCAATTGTGCCCCATCTTTGACGATGTACAGAGTATGAGGCAAACGACTTTTGCCCAGCGCTTGTGCCATCAAGTTCTGGTCTGCGATCGCATCTTCTGCCAAAAGAATCGTAATTCGCTTTCTAGGATTATTCACCTTCGCTCGGACTCCTTATGAATGGTTGGCTATCATGTTTTTTCCCAGAAAACACTTAAAATTTTTCCGGAGACATCCTGTTGTGGTGTGAATTTTTAATGCTAGCTCCTTTAATGGTGCAAGCCTCAACTGTTGACTTTTAGGGGGAATCTTTGGCGTTGCAACACTCTACAGACAACCGACAAAAGTACTTAGCTTATAATAGCTAGGCACTCATCTATTTCCGTCTGAGCATTACCATCAAGCTGTAGCCGTCGTCGCTATCTGACCAGCAAGGAGAATTTTAAAAAACTCCCCTTTAGGAGGATGCTCTTGAGTTCTCTAATTGTCATAATGAGCGGCTTACTAACTACAGTTGGGATGAACACCTGTAAAAAGTCATTCAACATTTGCTCACTTTATGCGGGAACTTTAGGTGAAAGTCGGGCGTCTTGGGGAGGAAGAAGGATGTTCATACACCCATTCCATCCATGAGCCAATCGATTTCTATATCCTGGTCAACCGGTGAGGTAAATGTTTCTCAAGTACCTCAAGTATCGGTGCAACCTGATAAACTCTCGAATTATGACTTGATCTTGCGCTGTCAGGAGGGAATTAATCCTGATCGAGCGGCCTTTGCCGAGCTGTTACGTCGGTATCAGTCTCATGTGGACAAAATTTTGTACCACTTGGCTCCCGACTGGCAGGATAGAGCAGACTTGGCGCAAGAAGTCTGGATTCGAGTGTATCGGAATATTAAGCGGTTACATGAACCGGTGAAGTTCCGGGGGTGGTTGAGCCGTATTGCAACAAATCTCTTCTACGATGAGCTGCGTAAGCGCAAACGGGTGGCCAATCCCCTATCACTAGATGCACCGCGTCGCCTAGATGACGGTGAGATGGACTGGGAAATTGCCTCAGAAAATCCCAATCCCGAAGATGATATGACAACCCGTGAGTTTTATGAACAGCTACGGGAAGCCATCTCAGACTTGCCAGAGGTATTCCGCACGACCATTGTCCTGAGAGAAATTGAAGGCATGGCCTATGAGGAGATTGCTGAAATCACTGGCGTTTCCCTAGGAACAGTCAAGTCAAGAATTGCCAGAGCCAGAGCTAGACTGCAATCGCAGCTTCAGACCTATTTGGAAGCTTGACACATCAGAGGCGATTTTCGCCGTTGACCTTTTGGGTTGTTCGTTGATGATGGAATTAATACAATATTCCATAGAATAAGCGCTTGCTATGACTCGGTGGTGATACGAAAATGACCTCCAATTTTGACGCTGGTAAACCTTCTAGACCGGAAGCTATCAAAGACGTGGATAGCTTACAGCGCGATCGCTTTGAATTGCTCAGTGCCTACATCGATGGTGAGGTGAGTGCAGCCGAACGCAAACAGGTGCAAGAGTTGTTGACAACCGACTTACAAATGCAGCGCTTGTACAGCCGACTGACAAAACTACGTCAGGGAATGCAGCAGCTACCCGTACCAGCACCTGAAGCAACGGCTCATGAGACAGTTGAGCAGGTTTTTACTCGAATCGATAAACGTCGGATGCGCCGGACTCTAATGTGGGGAGGTGCCGCGATCGCTGCTTTGTTTGTAAGTACTGTATCAGGAGTTTTCCCTGGTAGTCGGCCATTTGGGGTGCAGTTTGCTCAAAATACGCTCAAGCAACAGCAAGAGGCGGCTTCAGAGCCACTGATGATTGCGGTCAACCGACCTGTGATTGAAATCCCTAAGGCGGCTGTGGTATCTCCAGAAAAGTGGGTGCAGCCTTCGCTCGAACCTCATGAAGTTTACGAGAATCATCTGAATTAATCGAGATGGAAATTGAAGACCCATTGTAGGGCACGGCAAGGCTGTGCCCTACAGTCGTTTTATGGGGTGTGGGGTGTATAGCCATTCAAACTGCATCTCCCTGTCTCCTCGTCATTTGGGTAATTTTCATGATGCAACTTAAAGGCACATCAGCTTACTTCATACCCGCTCGCTTCGTTCTCAACGTCACGTTAACCCCTTCACTCGATTGCTCTAGCACCAGCAAAGGAGTAGGTTTAGCCTTTTGATCCCACCGGATAAACACAATCCGCCCTTGAATAGTCGGTTGCCAGCTTTCATGGTCATCGTTGGGACTGAGAAAGGTCTCAATACAGTCAATAATCTGGCTAATCGTGGCAGAAGTAGCCTGGGTGGGTAATTTCATCAGAATAATTTGAATCCGAAACAGCACTCGCAGCGTCCGTTTTCCCCCGCTTTCGGTTTCGTACATCACATCAAAGATTTCATCCACTTGACGTCCGCTACCCGCAATTCCAATCACAGTTTGAGTGTTCTGGTTCGGTCGCAGGGCGACGCTGATTAACTGTTTGACTTTAATTTTGATTTGGTTGATAATTGCGAAATGGAAAACTTCTTCTTCCATACGCATTCTTAGGTAATCCAGATTAAATTCACGGGAGTGAATTAAGTCGGGATTCTTTTCCATTTTTTGGATCGTATCGAGAGCTAACTTCAATTTCTTCTGAAGGTCTTTAATCTTATATTGCTCAAACTTGAGCTTCTTACCCGCTTCGTCAAGTTTGAGCTTGCCATACACCGCTAAACCAATCAGCAGTAATACCAATCCAATGGAGATGAACATCCAGGCTTGCCCAGAGGAATGAGGCGCTGAGTCGCCTCCCATGGAAACAGGGAGTGTAGCATCTGGTTTAACAGGAGCGTGAACCAAGGTGTGCTGTATCGAAATGGTAGAGGTGGACATGATCACTCCTGGCTAGAACTTAGCGTCTGTTTTTAAGTTAAAAATGCACCCCTGGAGTGCATTGTACTAATGCTGAAATGTAAGGTCTTAGGTTGGAGAGCGTTAATAGTAGATAGCTCAACGCGAAACGATTTGTACCAAGAAAGTGGTCTTCCCCGGGATTGTTAGTAGTTAGTGGTAACAGATCGGTCATAGCCAAGAAATTCCTCGACTAGTAACGACCCAGTACCTGCCGATAGAGGGATATGCATCTGACTACCACATGGTATTAAATTACAAAGTTCTTAAGATTAGTAGTTGTTGCGTATCCCTCTATCTTTAGCTTAGTTCCGCCATCGTGCTCGATAACCGCGTGCATCAATATGGCACAGATGAGGAAATTTAGTAGACCGGCCTAAGCCACCAGGCCACCAAGGTTCAAGGAACCAATAGAGTTGATTGCCGGTCAGACCTTCGCAGATAAAGTCAATGGCATCCCCAACCCGATGGCGACTCGTTATAGCACCCCCGGCAGCCTGATTCATCGCAGGTAGATGATACCAACTCGTCACAATAAACGGTCGCCCAATGCGATCGCGCGCCCGTTGTGCCAGGGTGGCAATGCGAACAATGGCATCAACCGTTGCCTGATTAGGAGGCATCTGAGTACCGCCATGAGTAGCCTCTGCCCAGGTAAAACTGCCATCAGCAATAATCGAGGCAAATAGCTGGATATTGTCAGGCGTCCAACAGGCAGGACGTTTGGGAATAACCACCGGAACAGGCTTGGGTGGTGCGTCTGGGGTGTTAGGATGGGCTTTCTCCAACCGTTTTTGGTCTTCCAGTAAGGATTGAATCGCTTGATTCCGTGTAGGTAGATGACGCCAGAGTTGAACAAGGCGGATTAAGGCTTCTCGCTGGTGGTCGAGTTCTTGATAGTCTCCAGGCATCCGTCGGATAAAGGTCAGGAGTTCTCGATCTAAGCGTGCCGCCAAGTTTACCATCGCCATTTTATCAGTAGTGCTGGCGTTGATCAGCTCAGGACTAATTCCCAAGGCCGTTATGGCAGTGGCACGGGAATCTAGCTTAGACCAAATCCGAAAAGCTTCTGTGAGGGCATGGCGTTGATTGCCCTGTCCCTGGTACGACTCAGGAATGCGCTGGACACAGGTAATCAGTGCAGAGTCGATTAGGCTAAGGTTCTCCTCTGGGGAAGTATTGATTTTTAGGGATGTAGTGGCTTCTTCTCTCGTTCGGAGTTGACGCCACAATTGAGTCAGGCGAATGAGCGCTTCCCGTTGCTGGGGATAAGCCCCATATTGAGCAGAAATCCCCTGGACAAATTGCTTGAGGGGAATATCTAGTTGAGATTCATCCTCGGTGGCAGTGGTAACATTAGCTTTTGATACCAGTGAGGCAATAACGGCTTCGCGAGTATCCAGTGCTCGCCAAAGGCGTACTCCCTCTAATAACGCATCCCGTTGATGAGGTAATCCCCTGTAGTAGTTGGGAATTTGCTCCACGAATGCGGGTAGGGCTTGATCGAGATAAGCTAGATTCTGAGGTTGGTTTGAAGATGGAAAGTCCGCTTCCCATTCAGCGAGGTAAGCTTGTTTGAGCTGATCGAAGTTAGAGGCTTCTAAACGTGCAATCATGGGTTCACTTGCCGTTGGAGCATACCCACTCGCCACCTTTTGCAAAAATTGGTCACTGTAGCGCCCTTCGCCTTGCCATAAATCAGCCCCTTTCCACCCCTGCGCCACCAAACTCTCGGTGAGAGCACGAATCACATTCGCCGCATACTGCACCTGTTCGGGAAAGGTATTCACTGCCGTGAGGGGTATCTGATTGGCAGGAGAAATGCCTAAGCCTGTTTCTGCATCAGAAAGGGACGGTGAAGAATGGGCGGCATAAAGGGCAGCCAAAATCGGCTTATGAATGCCCGTTCGTTCGGCTTCTAAGAGGTAGTAGTAATTACGCTGATCGGGTGAGAGGGTTGCCATGGCACATTGGAAGAATCTAACTTACGGCACTCATACCACAATCATCTATGGCTTTTGTACCCATTCAACAAGCAATCACGAATAACCACTTGAACAATCTCCGTGTAATTGCCACCGATATGGATGGTACATTAACGCAGCAGGGAAAGTTCACGGCTAATTTGCTTCAAGCCCTGGAGGATTTGAGCGCCGCCGAGATACCCGTGATAATTGTTACAGGTCGCTCTGCCGGATGGGTGAGTGGGCTGGCGACTTACTTGCCGATAGCGGGAGCGATCGCGGAAAATGGAGGTTTCTTCTACTTCGACGAAAGCACCCAACCTGTAGCCTTGACCCCAATCCCTAATTTAGTAGAACATCGACAACAGTTGGCGAACGTTTATCAGCACCTCAAGTCGGAATTCCCGCTGATTCAAGAGTCAACTGACAATCGCTTTCGCGTGACAGACTGGACATTTGAGAATCACGAACTCTCACTCAACCAACTCCAACGATTAGACATGATGTGTGCGGCATTGGGTTGGGGTTTCACTTACAGTTCTGTCCAATGTCATATTAAACCCCTGTCTCAGGACAAGGCAGTGGGTCTGATGCAGGTGCTACGAGACTTCTTCCCTCATTATCAACCCCAGCAAGTGCTGACCGTTGGCGATAGTCCCAATGATGCGAGCTTGTTTAACCCCCAATGTTTTCCCTTATCCGTGGGTGTTGCCAATGTTCTAGATTACGCCGATCAACTCAGGTATCAACCGACTTACGTCACTACATCACCAGAAGGGGAAGGATTTTGCGAGTTAGCGCAGTATCTGATCTCGTCTGTTACCTGAACAAGTTAAGACAGATTACCGAAGCGATCGCGCGATCGAGCAAGCCAAAATTGGAGGTGGACAACACAATAATTTACCAGGACTCGTGCATAAACTCAACGAATAGTGTGTCAGTACTGCAATTGCGTAAATCCTACCATTACGCGAGCAACCGTCTTGCACCAGGCTCTCGCCCTCATGGTAATCCAATCTCTCAAGCGTGTAGTTTCCCAAGTTTCTGGAAAGGTTCCCCTCCGAACCATCCTAATTGTTCCCTTTGTCCTGCAAATCTTTACAGCGGTGGGATTGACGGGGTATCTTTCGTTTAGGAATGGACAGAAAGCGGTTAACGACCTTGCCACGCAATTGCACCGAGAAGTCCTTGATCGCATCGATCAACACCTCGATACTTACTTAGCCACCCCTCATCAAATCAATCAAATCAATGTCGATGCGATTAAGTTAGACTTGCTCAGCCTGAAAGACTTTGAAAGCATGGGGCACTATTTCTGGAAACAGATGCAAGTGTTCAATGTTAGCTACATCAACTTTGCCAACACAAAAGGCGAATTTATCGGGGTTGAACGTTTAGATCAAAACGGCTTTCGCATTAATGAGGTATCTTCTCGCCTCACCCAAGGGGAATTGTACATCTACTCCACAGATCGCGAGGGAAATCGCACCCAGCGCCTCAAAGTCAAAAAAGGCTACGATCCTCGCTCAGAAGCTTGGTATGCGGATGCGGTGCAAGCAGGCAAACCCTTGTGGACTAAAGTTTACCAGTGGGAAGATAAGCCCGAAATTCTATCGATTTCGGCTAGCTATCCCCTTTATACCCAGAACCACACCCTGATTGGTGTGATCGGTGTCGATCACGTTCTTTCTCAAATTTCGGATTTTTTAAGGCAATTAAAAATTAGTCCGTCAGGGAAAACCTTTATCTTAGAGCGCAACGGACTACTAGTGGCAAGTTCCAGTACCGAACAGCCATTAAAGGTTGTGGAGGGAAAAGCCCAAAGACTCAAAGCCTCTGATAGTCGAGAGCCGTTGATTCGATTAACAACGGAGTATTTAACAAAACACTTCCACGATCTCAGGCAGATTAACCGTAGCCAACAACTCGAATTTAACCTTGAAGGGCAGCGCCAGTTTGTCCAGGTTACACCCTGGCAGGATAAATTTGGTTTGGATTGGTTGATTGTGGTGGTTGTTCCGGAATCTGACTTTATGGCGCAAATCAACGCCAACACCCGTACCACGATCTTTTTGTGTTTTACTGCTTTAATTTTGGCTACAATCCTCGGCATTTATACCTCTCGCTGGATTGTTCGCCCTATTCTGCGCTTGAATGCATCCGCTAAGGCTCTCGCTTTAGGGGAATGGGAGCAATTGGCTCAGACAAGCTCCAAGGCATCTGGAACAATGGAACGCTCCGATGAACTAGGGGAACTTGCCAAATCCTTTTATAGTATGGCAAGACAACTACGAGAGTCGTTTGCTGCCCTAGAAGCCAAAAATGCGGAAATGAAAGCCTTAAATGAGGCACTAACCCACAGTGAGAGCAGGCTGACTCAATTTTTAGAAGCGATACCCGTCGGGATCACGATTCATGATGCAACGGGCAGAATCTACTACGCCAATCGCATGGCACAAAGGTTTTCGGACGCAGGGATTATTCCAGACGCCTCTCTCGAACCTTTGTCAGAATCTTATCAATTTTATCAGGCGGGAACCGAGCTGTTATACCCTACAGAACAGCTCCCCGTTTTCCGTGCCTTTAAAGGTGAGAGTGTAACGGTTGAAGATTTGGAATTTCACCTAGGAGAAACGATTATCCCCTTAGAGGTACGAGCCACACCAATTTTTGATGAAAAGGGAGGAATCACCTATGCGATTGTTGCGTTTACAGATATCACTCAGCGCAAACAAGCCGAAATTGAGCGGATTCGTTTTACTCAAGAACTCGAACAAAAAAATGAAGCGTTAGAGCGATTGGACAAGCTCAAGGATGAATTCCTTGCCAATACCTCCCACGAACTGCGTACCCCCCTCAATGGCATGATTGGCATTGCCGAATCTATGATTGATGGTGCTACCGGACAACTCTCACCCCTGCAACGAAAGAATTTGTTACTGATTGTCCAAAGCGGACACCGACTAGCCACTTTAGTTAACGATATTCTGGATTTCTCCAAACTGAGGTTTAAAACCATTGAACTGCAACTTAAACCTGTAGGACTCCGGGAAATTGCCGAAGTCATTTTGATGCTGAGTGAACCGTTAACTGGGTCAAAAAAATTGCAGTTGATTAACGCTATCCCCGCAGATATTCCTCCTGCTAAAGCGGATGAAAACCGCTTGCATCAAATTTTGTATAACCTCGTCGGGAATGCCATTAAATTTACCGATAGCGGTGTGGTAGAAATTTCAGCCCAGGTTGTTCATCATTCATCGCCTCCTTCAGGCAGGGCTTCACCCTTCATGCCTGGCAGCAATGAACAATCAACAATGAACCATGAACAATTAGCCATTACTGTTTCGGATACGGGAATCGGCATTTCAGAAGATAAATTAGACCGAATTTTTGAATCGTTTGAACAAGCGGATGGTTCAAC
>DATNPV010000255.1:0-34284 GCA_036703055.1 Waterburya sp. | reverse complement strand
TAAGAAATGGACGCGATCGCTCAATCCCAGTTGCTCGGCTAGCTGAGGATAGGGGCTTCCTTCAACAATACCCACGACAGCGAGGTGCAATTCGGGAACGTCAACCAAGGCATACAGTACGGTATCCAAATTTTTGCGATTAAGGCGAATGTCTCCTACAAACAGGGCAAGCGGCACGCGTTCGGGCAGGTCGAATTTTTGGCGATCGCCTGCGCCAGGGTAAAATTCCTGCAAGCCGACGCCACACCAAATCACCTCGATCGGTTCTTTAGGAATGCCGATATCCAGCAATTCCTGCCGGACTCGTTGAGACACCGCTACCACCAATTTGGCATCCAGGAAAGCTCGTTTTTCCCAACGAGCGTTCAACACCGTGTACAGCCACTGGTACAACCCATAAACATCGCGACGCCCTCGCGAAATATGTAAAGGCGATCGCAGCCATGCGCTGTGTACGAACGGGACGAGATTGACCTCGCATGGCGCCCGCGTAATTGCACCATTGGCTAAGACTAAGTCCAGTTCTTGGTGGTGTTCGCGCAACCACTGGGTACTTTGCCGAGCAAATGAGATTTCGCGCAGAAGTTGCACTGGCAACCCCTGCACCGAAATATCAATCCAGTTGACCTGACTGTTTTGTTGCAGTTCTGGAGCCACTCGACTCGCTAGTAGGGTCACCTGGTGACCCCGACGTATCGCTTCCCAGGCGATTTCATAATTCACCCGTCCTTGGCCGTCACCTTTAGCGACACAGGGGGTAACAATACCCAGTCTCATCATTCTTTATCCTAAGATCTTCTGCTGCTTGCGCTCGGTCAAGTACTCCCTTACAACATAAGAGAATACTGTACGAAATGTTTCAAGCGGTTTGAGAATCCCTCCAAGTCCTTCTAGTTTTAAGGTGTGTAAAAATGTATGGGCTGAGGCTATTCCCAGATAAATCAAGGCTTTGAGTTGTTTCTTTTCCGTAGAAAAGTAGCGTTTGAATGTCACATAAACTCGTGAAGCCTCGTGATACGGTTTGTAGAAATCACGATTGATTGTGGAAGGGAAGTGAAGGTTTACTGCTTCCGGGCAGAGGAGAATTTTGAATCCTGCTTGAACAGCTCGGGTTGTGAAATCAACTTCATCACTTCCGTAAACTAACTTGTCATCAAACAACACTTTTTTAAAAACACTAATCGGAAAAACGGCACTATTAATGACTACAGTTTTGAGTGAATCTCCTGCTTGATATTCGATTTTTTGAAAGCCTAAAAAATCTTGCTCGTGAGGAAAAACTAATAGATCGTCAGTTTTTTCTATCCCCGTCACAATTAAATTACACCTTTCCTCTGCTGGAGTCTGCCTTTCCAAGGCTTTAAAAATGGTTTCTAAAAACGCTTCGCCTAAAACAACATCGTCATCAATAAAAAGGACATGCGAACCCGTTACAGCGGTCAAGGCATTATTTCTGTTGGCTCCTAAGCCGCGCCGAGGACCCGGCAAATATTTGACTTGAGGAAAGCTCGACTCCACAAGCGCTTGTGTCTCATTATTAGTACTGTCATCTGAGACGATAACTTCATAGACTGGATAAGTCGAGCGCTCAATAGAATTTAAAGCATTTCTTAGGTCTTCAGGTCTATTTCTCGTGCAAATGCACACCGATACTTGATAAGACATAGTTTTCTTGCCCTATTTGTCCGAGAGACGTTACTGGTTAGCTTTTGGCAGGATGAAAATCAATTTGTCAAGATATACGAAAATAGAGAAACTCTCGATTAGACCCTATACTTTTGCCAGGTCTGCCACCCCTGCCAACGCCCACGCTGTGAGGCTAGCCATTTATGTACTGAGAATTTTCCTTCCCTGGGGAGCAATCGCAGCAATTGCACCAAGCCTCTTGCCTCTCGTGTTCCAACCAAGGTAGCCCACAGGAAAAAGACAGTACGTTGAACGGGGGGAAAGTGTTCCAGCAAAATGAAGGTTTCGTTATGTACGGCGTTCAGCCAACCCGTCTCATTAAAGTCATAACGTGAACCTTCTTCAACCCGAACGCCTGGATAGTGGTTCACGGCAACTTCCGGGTCGTAGATTAGTTTAAAACCCGCTCGCTTGACAGCCAGGGAAAAGGCCACATCATTGAGAGGCTGAGCTCCTGTACCGCGCAGACGCTCATCAAAACGCAGGTTGGCGATCGCACTACGCCGAAAGCTCATATTCGCTCCTCTGAGTGTATCTACTTCACGAGGCACGCCCGCACCGAGGTGATGATGAGGAATCAACCGCCCGAACCACTGCAACTTACCCACCACTGCTAGTTCGCCATCCGCGCCTGGTGCTAGTTGCGTGCCGTGGTACGTCCAGTCACGCCCACCTACACCCCCCACTTGCGGATCGGCTAAGTAGTGGGCTTCCATGCATTTCAGCCATTGAGGGCGGGGTGCAGCATCATCGTCGGTAATGGCGATAATATCGCTCTTAGCGGCATCCAGACCGGCATTGAGAGCTGCCACTTGTCCGGGAACGTTCACCGTTACCGTTCGCAGAGGCAGGGTAGATGAGTCAAAATCGTTCAGCGCGTTCCAGGTTGCGGTATCACTAGAACGAACGACGACTAATACTTCATCAGCGGGTCGTGTCTGGTGCTTTAAAGATTCTAAGCAGCGGAGGAGGTCTTGCGGTCGGCAATAGGTCGGAATTAACACAGTGATGGTCATCATGAGGCAATCATCCTGTAAATTCAGACGAAAGTTAGGGTCAGTAGGACGGGTGATTTTCATTGTCATTGAGGGTATATCAATGGCGAATCTAATTATTCTGTTTATCCTGTATGACCTGCTTCATGCTGCATCTGGTGATACTTCCAGAGCTTGCCCCGTTGATCTAATAACTCTTGATAGTTTCCTTGTTCAACGATACGCCCCTGTTCGAGTACCACCACTTTATCGGCTCTAACAATAGTCGATAATCGATGCGCGATCGCAATGACTGTACGCCCTACAGATAGCTTTTCCAATGACTCTTGAATTAACCGTTCCGATACGGAATCCAAGGCACTGGTTGCTTCGTCCAAAATTAAAATATCTGGATTACGTAACAAAGCCCGCGCGATCGCAATTCGTTGACGTTGCCCTCCAGATAAGCGAACTCCCCTGTCTCCGAGTTGAGTTTCCAACCCTTCAGGCATTTCTTGAATAAAGTCTAGTGCATTGGCTAATCGAGCCGCCTCTAGAATGGCTTCTTCCGTTGCTCCTTCTGTACCATAGGCAATATTGTTTCGGACAGATGTATTGAAAATGAAGGTATCCTGGCTAACTACCGCCATCTTTCTCCGCAGTGAGTTGATATTAAACTGCCGTAGATCAACTCCATCGATCAGGACTTGGCCTTGGGTGGGGTCGTAGAACCGTGGAATCAAGTCAGCTAATGTGGTTTTGCCAGCACCGGATGACCCAACCAGTGCTGTCATCTGCCCTCGTTCAATGATTAATGTAATATCATGCAGAACTAAATTACTTGCATCGTAGCCAAAATCTACGGAGGCGAAGTCAATAGAGCGAGCTAAGCCTGAAAATTCAGTCTTACCATTTTTAAAATACGGCTTATTATCAGTTCTTAAAAGCTCCTTAATGTTATCGGCTGAGCCATGCAGGGTGCTAAGCTGAGCCATCACATTATTGACATCTTGAAGATTGGGCACTAAGCGAAATAGGACAAAGAAAAATGTCAGTAATGAAGCCACCTGTAGCGTTCCATTGGCAACGAAAACTGTAAACGCCACAATAATCATACTAATGAGAATTGTAGTAGCTAATCCTTCGGCTAAAGGTTTAACCAATGCCCAAGCGGTTATGGCTTTTTTATTCGCCTTGACGATTTGGGAACTCGCTTCATAGAACCGTCGCCGCTCAAACTCTTGAGTAGCAAAGGATTGAATGGTGCGAATCCCGTTGATAAACTCCATCGCTGTCGAGGTAAACTGTCCGCTAGCTCTTGAGACGTCAAAACTTGCCTCTCGTACTTGTGCATTCAGCGTTGATAAACCAACTGCTAACAGCGAAAAGAGCAGCAGGGACATAATCGTTAGCTGCCACGATAGCCAAAACATGGATATGAAGTAGACGAAGGCCGTTAAACCTCTGGTGAGTAGAAAAGCAAATCCACCAAAGGCTTGCTTTAGTCTCTCACTTTCAGTAGTAATAGTATTGAGTAACTCTCCTGATTGAGTCTTGGCAAAGTAGCTTAAACTCAAAGCCTGGAGTTGTTCAAAAATCTGTTTACGCAGTCGATCTAGTAAATTTAATTGAGCCAGTTCCGTGAAAATAACGGCTAAGTAATTAAAGGCAGCACGCATCCACGTCGTCAATAAAATCAGAGCCGATATGCGGAAAAGCCGACTGGTTACGGACGTATTAACTCCTAAAACCCAAATATCAATCCATCCTACTCCTGTATGAATGGGTTTGGCATTGGGATTGGTCAGACCTTGCAAAAAAGAAAGCAGTAAACCAATACCAAACCCCTCAAACGTGGCGGCTAGACAGGTGAACAGGAGCGCTAAGATGGCGATTTGAGGAAAGTGCTTAAACTCTCGCAGGATAAGGTAGTTTTCCTGCCAGAACTTCGTAGCCTTCAGCAGAGTGCGGATTGGCCGGGGAAGTTGGAGATGCATGGAGATTTCAGCTAGATTTAGGTGATGACAGCAGACAAGCCGATATGATTGAGTCAGGCCAAATTTTGGCTTCAGCTTTTAAGCTGGAGATTGGCCTATGAATTGATCAGTCGCTCTCTTGCAGCGGAACTCAAGTGTTTGTGCCATTGACTTTAGGAGAATGCCACATGCCAGCGCTAAGCTTTACCTGCTGCCAACTCCGAATTAAACCAGTTCCCTTCTGCCTTGCTAAATCTAGCTCATAGGTTTAGAAAGGCTATCTCAGGCGGTAGTGGCTTGTCTTCAAAGTGATTAGCCTGAATCAGGCAAACCCTTTGAGACACATGGCTAAGGCAACCGCTGCAAACTTGAGATTAGCCTTCCAACAATTTACCAGGACTTACACGAGATTTCTATAGGTAGAGCTTTTGCAGCTCTAAGAGGGCTGCGCGCAAGTATCGCGATCACCCCTCGAAATAGTGT
Source organism: Waterburya sp. (assembly GCA_036703055.1). Lineage (GTDB taxonomy): Bacteria > Cyanobacteriota > Cyanobacteriia > Cyanobacteriales > Coleofasciculaceae > DATNPV01. Next base: position 29,165 of record DATNPV010000255.1, on the reverse strand, counting down.
TAAATCGAGTTTAAGGTTATGTTGGTATTTAACCTAAATCCGTTATCAATTAGTATGACTTACTCAGCCTTTCTGATGATTTAGGTACTCTTTAGACTTTGGCGACAACTTTGTTCGCTGTACTATGCCAATTCACCACGTTCATGCCTTGTGGATCGTTGGAACTTAATTGCACGACCTCGGCTAAGGTTAAAGGCCGTAGTCCCAGCAAGCTCATTTCACCGCGTAAGACATTAAATAGCAGAGGGATTTCATCCAGACGATATTTACGCAACCAACGTCCTAGAGAGGGATTGCTAATGTTATTAGATCGCTGCGTCGTATGAAACTTAATAACTTTGAAGAGTTTGCCTCGCACTCCAATGTGCCATGTGCCCGAGAGGATTGTTTTCTGTGAATAGGACAGCATGAAGCCAACAATGGTTAGCATGATTGGACTTAGTACAATCAACAACAAAAGAGCCAAAATCCAATCGATGATTCGTAAGATGCCCGAAGCAAATTGACTTGACTTTTTGGAGCGTTTGTGCGTAGTTGTTCCTTGTAAAAGAAACATTGGCTTGTTTGCTTGTTCACAAGCATCGGCCCAACGCTGCAACGCTTCTTCTCCCAACAGAGGTTCTAAACGAACGATCCGTACTGGAGAACTTTTTAAGCACTCCACCAACTTTCGTTCGCACTCCAGCGAAGGAAGATAGGGTAGCGGAAAATCTGGAAAAGACCTGACTAACAGTTGGCCTTGTCTCCACTGAAGCCTGCACTGAGCTAATGGGTTATCTGGCTGGTGATAGGAATCTTCAAGGTTTCGGCTGTGAAGTGCAGAGCTGATCATAACGGCTTGCTCCTCTGTGTGATCGGGTAGAGCCCTAGTCTTAAGATTCCAGAGTAGAATATTTCTTGAAAATAGCTAGAGTACACACCCTCTCTTCACAGTTTCTTTAAATAGCCTTTATGACTTCTTCAATCAAACTCTCCTATAACCTTAAGAAAAGGAGCTGTTTTAGGATGAATTGGGTAAAATGTATCATCCGATACAGTATTAAGTCTTAAAAAATGATACCTTAGCAAAACTGCGAGTAATAAGAAAAGCTTAATCCTAACGTCGAGCGACTTCAAAAATAGCTCGACTCACAATAAGCAGTAAACTCAGTTCCGAGTTTAAGATCCAGTCTGTTTGAATCCCATTTAAATTCACTAATTCACAATCCTTGGTGCATCGCTGATAAAGAAATTTTTTACTACCACGTTAGAACTCTTGGTGAGTTTTGTAGGCGAAGCAGTTGATCATTAACTGGAAAAGTTAGTTTGGGTTGACTGATAACCGATTGGTGTATAGAGCAAGTAGCTAGTGAAGCAATCTCCAGAGTATTTGGTAAGCCAGGAAAAGGAGGTAGCACGTTAATAGTGTTAGGCTAACACCTCTATTCAACCTCAGGAGACGAAGAACCATTTAGAGTCTCGCCAAGATACAACAGTTGGGTGCACACCATGAAAATAGCATTAGTCCATGATTATTTAACTCAGCCTGGCGGAGCAGAGCGTGTATTTGAACTACTCTGTAAACGTTTTCCTGATGCCGACATTTTTACATCGTTGTATGATCCAGAGCTACCAATTGACTTCCAGGAGCGTCAAGTTCGCACGACTGTACTGCAACATATTCCGGGAGCGAAAAAATATTTCCGCCTAATAGCTCCCTTGTATTTTCCCGCCTTTCGAGCCTTAAATTTACAAGACTATGACCTGATTATTAGCAGTAGCACCAGCTTTGCTAAGGCGGTGAAGAAAAGACCAGGAGCGATTCATATTTGCTTCTGCCACAATGTCACTCGCTTTTTATGGGATACGGATACATATCTCCGAGAGTATGCCACTTACCGAAAGCTTTACCCTTTCCTCAAATCCCTTTTTCAGTTGCTTAGGAGATTAGATTTAACTTATGCACAAGAACCTGATTATTACATTGCCAACTCCAGCATTGTAGCTCGTCGCATCGAGACAATTTACGGAAAACCGGCTCAGGTAATTAACTATCCTATTGACACCAGTAAATTCACCTTTTCAGACCAGAAAGATGATTTTTACTTTGCCTCAGCTCGCTTACTTAGTTACAAGCGAATTGATGTAATTGTTGAAGCATTCAATTGGCTAGGATGGCCTTTATTAATCTCCGGAAATGGGCCTGAACGAGAGCGCCTAGAGTCTAGGGCTTTGAGCAATATCAAATTTTTAGGACATGTACCTGATTCCAAACGGAGTATGTTGATGGCTAAAGCCCGCTCTGTTATTGTTGCTGCTTTGGAAGATTACGGCTTAGTTCCAGTAGAAGCAAATGCTAGCGGTACACCCGTTATTTGCTATGGTGCAGGGGGTGTCTTGGATACTCAAATTCCAGGGAAGACAGGAGTCTTTTTTCCTCGGCAAACACCAGAAGCCATCCACGCGGCACTGCTTGAAGCTAGTAAAATTAATTGGGATTATAGGCAAATTCGTGAACATGCGATTAGTCAGTTCTCGGAAGAAGTATTCTTTAAGAAAGTGGAGCAGGTAATTGAAGACGTTTGCCGCTCACACAAATTGTACAGTTTGCTCCCTTAGGGTGTTCTCCATCGGAGATGGTAGAAATGGCTGAAAACAATCTCAACACAGTTACAGATTCTGATCCAGGTTATGGACAAATCTTTGCCGTATTAATACGCCGTCGTTATTGGTTTCTCGGTGTATTTTGCCTTGTTTTGGCTATTGCTACCGCCAAGGCTGTTACAACTAAGCCGACTTACAAAAGTAATCTTCAACTGCTAGTAGAGCCCAATTATCAAGGTAAGCAACAGCAGGGAGAACCAAGACCCGAAGAGCAGTTTGCCGATTCTAATGTCCAAATCGATAATGTGACTCAACTCAACTTAATGCAGAGTTCGCAACTTCTGCAAAAAGCTGTAGATTTACTGCGCCCAAGTTATCCGGATTTGACCATCAAGCAACTCAAAAAATTCTTAAGTGTTGCTCAAGTGGAGGCGGACAAGGGTGAGGTCAAGACCAAAATTTTTGAAGTCAACTACACCGATAACGACCCGGTTAAAACTCAAAAAGTTCTTAAAGCAGTACAACGGGTTTATCTGGATTACAACCGAGAACAACAAAGACTACGCCTAGCTAAAGGTCTGGCCTTTATTGATGAGCAGTTACCTAAAGCTCGTCAAGGTGTGACTTTCTCAGAGACGGCTTTAGAGAAGTTTCGCAAAAACCAGAACTTAATTGAGCCAGAGGTGCAGTCCAAAGCGTTGACGGATGCTATTAACAGTATTGGGGAAGAGCGGCGGAAGAATCAGGCTCAGTATCAAGAAGTTTTGGCTAACTACAACAACTTGCAACAGCAAATTGCTAGTTCTCCACAACAGGCACTCACATCTTCACGCTTGAGCCAGTCTACTCGCTATCAAACATTGCTCAACGAAATCCAAAAGATAGATTTGGCGCTAGCCAAAGAACGGATGCGCTTCACTGATGGTAATCCGACGATTCAGAAGCTCCTGTTGCAGCGTCAGGAGCAAATTGAGCTACTCGAAAAAGAGGGACAACGTGCCGCTGGGGGAAATGAACCTCGACTCAACGGGAGCGGAGAGAATCTTCTCCAAACAGGGCAAATGGGTCAGACTGACCTAACCTTGGCGAGTAAGCTTCTGGAGTTAGAGACTACTCTACGGGGTCTAAAGGCACGCGATCAAACTCTAGCTCAAAAAGAGCAACAACTACGTGCAGAACTGGAACGCTTCCCTAATGTATTAGCAGAGTACAATCGCTTACAGCCTGATTTGAAACTCAAGCGTGAGACACTGGAGCAACTCGAGAAAGCACGGCAGCAATTAAGCTTGGAAATTGCCCGAGGAGGATTCGATTGGCAAGTCGTCGAGCAACCTCTACTCGGTGAGAAAACAGGCCCGAAAAAGGCACAGATGATCTTATTAGGGGCTGTAGCTGGATTAATGTTAGGCGGAATAGCCGCCTTTATCCGTGAAATGACGGATGATTCAGTACGTAGTTCTGATGAGTTGAAACAGCAGGTTGCCTTACCTTTATTGGGGATGACTCCAGAGTTACCGAGTGCAAAGAAGAATTCCCCAGACATTCAACTACCTTTCAGCAAACCGCGAGTCTTGGCACCTGCGATGAGCGAACCCATCATCAAGCTACCTTTCGGCAAGCCGCAAGTTTTCGCTCCTTGGACGATCGAAGTCATCCATTGGCCCCCCTCGTGGCAATCTCTGGATCTGATTTATAAAAATATTGAATTGCTCCATTCTGTGACCAGCTTAAGTTCTTTGATGGTCACATCTGCGCTAGCTGGTGAAGGAAAAACGACTTTAGCACTAGGTTTGGCGATGAGCGCCGCTCGTCTACATCAACGGGTGCTACTGATTGATGCAGATTTACGGAATCCGACGCTGCACAAAAAACTCAATCTTCCCAATGACTATGGGTTGTCAACTGTACTAGAAAGTGACACCTCTGTGCCCTTCAAGAGCAGTATCCATTCTTCGAGTTCATACATCGATATTTTGACCTCTGGGCCAGTTCCTACTGATCCAGCCAATTTGTTGAGTTCGCCTCGGATGGGAGCACTGATGGCAACCTTTGAACAGACTTATGACTTGGTTCTACTAGACGCCCCTCCAGTACTAGGTCTAGTGGATGCTATTTTGACAGCGTCATTCTGTCGGGGTGTGGTGTTGGTGGCGCGCATCGGTCAAGTGACTCGAACTGAAGTGGCACAGGCTACCAGTATGCTGAGTAAGTTGAACTTGATTGGTGTGGTCGCGAATGGGGGTGATGATGCCAATACTAGCTATGTTCCTAATGGCACACATTTAGGCAAGAACAGTGTGTTAAATAGGGACAGCGTTGAGCAAGCTGACTATAAAACACCGGTTTAGGGCAGAGTTGACAAATCACCTCTAATAAGCTGAGAAATAGTATTCTATGCCCTATAGCGGTTCTTAGTTGCAGGGAGTACACCCCTGTTGACTTTTCGTTCATGGGTCACGGTTCATGGATTACCAGACGCAATGAACTATGAACCAGACGCTCTTGACGTCGCTCTAAGCGTTTGCGTTCGTCTTTGGCGTTGCCGCAGCGTCGCCTGGTCGAAGAGCATAGCATCCCGTAGGGTATACGCTTCGCTATCTACAATGAACAAAAAGAACAAGTGCCTGTACTTACCCAAGTGAGAAGCGCTATGTGCTCAGTCTCTACAGACCCGTTAAATGTGGAATAGCTTACCTTTCCCCTGTGTAAAGCTTCATCAAAATCCTGATAGAGGCGAGAAATTCAGGCTCAGCCTAGGGAAGCTCAAGCGCGAGTTACGGCGGCTCAATAACAAGAGTAACAGGCTCGTTTCCAACTCGATGTACTCAAGAGCCGCATTGAAGAAGCGAACTTGAGTTTTCAGCAAGCTCAAGGCGATGCTCAAGGGCGCATTTCTCAAGCGGCATCCAACGTCGCCACCGCAGAAGCCCAGCGCAACCAAACTCAGGCGCAACTGCTGCAAACTGAAGCTGAATTGAAATGAAACCCACATTCCGCACTCTGTACTCACTGTTGAATCGGTAATCTAAAGCTACAACTAGGGTTAGACAAATTCAACGCATGAATCCAGTAGGGTTAAGTGATCTGAAAATTCTTAACCAGCAAGAGGTATGTATGTCGTTACCCCTTATCTTGCAACCTGGAGAAGGGCGATCGGTCACGATTCGCACGAGTACCTGTACCTTCAAAGTGACAGGCAAAGATACACATGGTCATTTCGGGCTATTCGAGTTTGTTATGGAGCCAGGAACCGAAGGAGCAACTCCTCATATCCACAAGGAATTGACTGAAATGTTCTATGTAGTAGAAGGTGAAGTCGAATTAATACTTGATCAACGCAGAGTGACGGCTACACCGGGAGCCTTTATGCTGGTGCCGGAGAATACTCCGCATGGTTTCTCTAATCCAGGACAAACGCGCTCAACGTTGTTAATCATGTTCTGTCCTGCCGATTCACGGGAGCAGTATTTTGAGGGGTTAGCTGAACTCACTCAGAATGGGCGACAACCTAGTCAAGAGGAGCTACTTGAATTGATGCACAAGTTCGATCAGTATCCAGCATGACTGACGCACACTTAAAATCAAGGGTCATCGCTGAAATTAAAGAGTGCCTGCTTTTAGCCGTTCCCCTGGCTGGAGCCCAGTTATCTCAAGCGGCAACTACCTTTGTAGATACAGTAATGATGGGCATTTTGGGAAGCCAAATCATTGCAGCTGGGGCACTGGGAGCCGCTACATTTTATTTACTGATTAGTGTCGGTTCTGCGATCATTTCAGCCGTCAGTCCGCTTGCCGCAGAAGCTTATGGAGCCGGACGAGTGGAGCTGATTGGTCGAGTGGTACGACAAGGCTTGTGGTTATCGGTTATCTTGGCAATTCCGGTGACACTGCTAATTTGGCACAGTGGAGCGTTGTTGGGCTTACTGGGGCAAGAACCTGCAAACGTCGCATTAGCAGAGCTGTATCTGAGAGCGATCGCGTGGGGATATCTTCCTGGATTGGGCTTTGCCGTGTTGAAAAGTTTTGTCTCGGCGCTCTCGCAACCCCGTCCTGTGATTGTAACCATGATTGGCGGTACATTATTCAACGTTGCAGCTAACTACGTCTTAGCGTTCGGCAAGTTTGGGCTGCCTGCGTTGGGAATAGCAGGACTGGGTTGGGCGAGTGCATTGTCGCTGTGGGCAATGTTTGCGGCTTTGGCAATTTATATCCTCAGTCATCCTCAGCTTCGGGTATACGGTGTGTTTACTAATCTGCATCAGTTTGAAGGCAAAGGATTTGGGGAACTGGTGCGAGTGGGTGTACCCATTGGCGTACTAGCAGGAGTAGAGGGAGGATTCTTCACCTTTGTCACCTTTCTGATGGGGCAGTTGGGAACGGTAACATTGGCGGCTCACCAAATTGCTTTGCAAACGGCGGTTGTTACCTTCACAATTGGGCTTGGTATCTCGATCGCATCTACTGTACGAGTCGGACAGCTTATAGGACAACAAAATCCACAAGGAGCAAGACTGGCGGGATTTGTGAGCATTGGCATAGCTGCCTCGTTTATGGCAATGATGGGTATTTTGTTCTGGACAATTCCAGGAAGGATTGTGTCTCTTTACATTAATACCGCCGATCCAGCAAATGCGGCTGTCGTCAGCTTGGCGAAGACGCTTTTGGGAGTGGCGGCAATGTTCCAAATCGTTGATGGCATTCAGGTAACGGCGGCTGGTGCCTTGCGAGGACTGAAGGACACGAGAGTTCCGCTGCTGATTGGCATTCTGGCGTATTGGGGAATTGGCTTGCCCTGTGGCTACACGTTGGGTTTAGGCTTGGGATTTGGTAGCGTTGGGCTATGGTGGGGATTTGCGATCGGTCTTGCTGTGGCAGCAGGAGTTTTGACGTGGCGGTTTAGTAAGGCTCAGGTGTGGCGGCAGATAACCTCTCCATCCTAATCAATGCTTGAGCCAGTTATCCGGTGCAGCGGCTGTTGCAGATTTTATTAACTTGGTTCAGTTAACCTCTAGAAATGTCGATCAATAATTGGTTCATGAACGTTCCACCCATGAAAAGCCAATCTACCCAAATCAGTAGGTGGACAGCAACTATAATCCAAAACACGAATTGATAAGAACCCTTGCTACTTTTATGGCGCAGTATTTGCTGAGCAATGAATGCACCTAACCACCCACCCATCAGTTCACACAGATGCAGCGTAGATTCTCTCGTTCTCCATTGCCCTTTTATCGCACGAGATTTGTCTTCAGCATAAAGTACAAATGTAACTAAGCTCATTGCAGGATATAAAACTAGAGGAATTGGATTAGAGATTGTAAGTGCAAAATTAATAGCTCCCCACAAAGGAAACAAAGACAAGAGAAAAACTTTTAAAAATAAAGATAAATGTATCGGTCCTGGCTGCGATGTAACTTTTTCAATGGCAGCGTTGCAAGCGAAAACTTTCCCCTTCTGATCAACGGTTAATTGATACTGGATAACATCACCTACTTTTGGGCGACGACTAGCTTGCTTAAAAGCAGTTATGTGAAGAAAAACGTCTTGACCTCCATCGGTTGGTTTTATGAACCCAAAACCCCGATCATCCTTCCACACTGTCAATTGGCCTTTACGCATAACAGGTTTATCAAGCAACCGAATTAGCACAGTCTAACACTCCCTTCTCCGGAGTTCTACAGCACTATCAAAGAGCTGGGATGGAGGTAGGAGTGTTCTTTTTGCCTCTGTGGTTCGTTATTGTTCACAAATCAAATAGGACTGCTAAGTAGGTGGACATAAATAAACGTAACTGCTTCTTTTCGGTGCCCGATGCCACATACTCTATGTCCAGCTCTCATAGTGATGTTTAATCTCACCGACCTACTTATGTATCCGCAGTAACTCTATTCAAAAGGTACGTGATCGCGTATTTGAACCCCCCGCAACACCCTTCAAACTCCCTCATCCGGCGAACTGACAAAAATTTGCCACAAAGCGGTTTGAGGCACGGCTTCTAGGGTAAGGGATAAAACATTTTCTACCCACTCCATCTGTCGAATTTCCACCCCACTTGCCTCCACTCGACTACCAGGTGTTAACCCAATCCAAACAATTCGGAAATTCCGTACTTCGGGCATTCCTGGGTAACTCCCTCGCACAGGTTCACAAGTGAGACGGTCACTATTCTTGTCATAGTGTTGAGTAAAACGGCGGTAACTACCTGTTTGTGTGTGGTAGGCAGTGCTTTCCCCATCATCTTCGTAAAAGTCTAGTTCTCCCTGTGCTCCTGCATACACTTCTAGAATGAGAGTCGTTGGTGCTGCCGTTCCAACCCGGCGGGAAAATTCCGACAGGGGTAGAATGGCTCCAGCCCGAACAAAAACGGGGATTTGATCAAGAGGGATAAACAAGTTCAAGTGCTGTACTCCTGAGTAAAATTTCCCCGTAGAGCGTTCCCACCATCCCCCTTCCGGCAAATAAACCGAACGGGAACCACCTGCCTCAACCACTGGAGCCACTAACACGCGATCGCCCAGTAAAAACTGCGTTGTCACTTGATACGCTTCCTTGTCTTCAGGATAGGCAAGGTACAACGGACGGCTTAAGGGTAAACCTGTCTCATAAGCTACTCGACTTAGGTGATAGAGGTAAGGCACGAGTTGTATGCGTAACTGCAACGCCTTCCGAATGGCATTCAGCACCCACTGCCCATAACTCCAAGGTTCACGCCGTCCATGATCAGAATGAAAGCGGACAATGGGACAAAAACAGCCAAATTGTACCCACCGCACCAATAGTTCTGGGTCAATTATTGGCACACCAGGAACATGCCCAAAAAACCCACCTAAATCATGCGACCAGTAACTAACGCCCACATTACCGGCTCTAGCGGTGAAATCCACTAAGAATCGCAGAACTTCCCAGTGAGAGTAGGTGTCTGCTGAGAACTGCACTGGGTAGCGATGGGAACCTATACCACCTGTACGGGAGAGAATCAGGGGACGACGCTTATGACTGGCTTCCAAATGGGTGAAATAAACGTGGTTTGTCCACAATTGGGAATTCACGCCTGGATACTTGGCGTTGAAGCCGTCAATCCACCAAAAATCGATACCATCCTCTTCACGGGGACTGTGCAACACCTGTGTGAATAAATCAGCTTCAGACTGAGAAGCCAGATTGAACAGCAACCATCCCTCGTTAGGGTCAGCGCTGGTAGAGTTAACGAGGATGGGTGCATCGGGTTGCCAGGAGTCGAAAAACCACTCGGTAGTAGGATTTCTCACAGGAAAAACTTTACCTGCTTTCACGGCATCCGGGTCAAGTCCTCGTGCTGTACACAGAGTTAAGAATTGGCTGTTGTCTGAGGGTACGCCTTCAATATGGACGTTGGCACCAATATGTAAGCCACTGTTGTGCGCCCATTCCAGAAATGCCTTCGGATTGGGGAAAAATTCCGGATTCCAATCCCAACCACACCAACCAGTCAGATGCCAATCCACATCCAGGACTATGACATCGAGTGGTAATTCTAGGTCATCAAATTGCTTGACAAGCTGCTGATAATCGGTATCGTGCATCTGGTCAAACAGAGAGAACCAGACTCCAAATGCCCAGCGTGGCAGCATGGGGATGCGTCCACATAGTTGTACAAAATCTTGCAGAGCTTGGGCGTAATCTGTCCCGTAGGCAAAAAAGTACCAATCTTGGCAATCCGGTTCAGAACGTTCGGCAAGCCATCCATCTTTGACGAGGGCGCTAGTGGAATCATTGAGGATGCTGTAACCGCTGCGGCTGATTACACCAGGCGGATAGTGATGCCATTGTTGCAAGAATTTTTGCATAGCCTCTGGCAAATCATCTCGACGAAAGGCATCTAAGTACCATAGAGGTGGGTTTTCAAAGTCAGTTGTCTCGCCGCGATCGCGCAAAGTTTTATGGATGGACTTCAACGGGGTGTAAAGCCATTCTTGTGTGTGAGTGTAGTTGCGAAATACAGAAGCCGGATGAACTCCAGTTGGGTGAAAGTCCCGGTGAATAAGGTCGAGGCTGGTGAAGGTTCCACCCAAGTTTCGGGTATCAACCGTTGAAGGTCTCCAACTGAAAGAGATGTTGCCACAAATCCCGTAAATCTTGAGGTTGGCGTCATTAAAGGATTCCTTGCCAGGTCGATAGACGATATGAATCAACTTAGTCTGTAGGTGAAGAAATCCTTCATCAGTAAACTCAATACCCTTGAATGGAACGGGTGGGTTTCGAGTGAGAGCGATAACTGTTGGGCAGTCTTCAAATTTACCTGACGCTGACCATTCAAGGCGCACTAAGCCATTGCTCAAGGCGCTGAAGCGAGCCGTTTCGCAGACAACACAATTACCGACAAGCTCGTATAGCACAATTGCTCTCCTGCTATTTCGGATTTACACCCTCTCCAGATTATCAATCTGTCGCCATGAGTTGAGCAAAATCGGTGGATTAATTGTGTTCAGGGAAACAAACGCTAGAGCTTGCTGATGCCTAAGTAGGTAGGCACAAATGAACGAAGCTATGTCAACGAATATTAAGAGATTAAAAGCCTCTTCCCTTCAGCCTTATGCCTACTCCTACGGAGAACGCTGACGCTCCTAACGTCGCTACCGCTTCGCTATCGCGAACTGCCCTGTGCCTTGCCCCAACAACAAATATTAATGCCGACCTACTTAGTAACAACATTGAATGACAAATAGCCCTTGAGCCGTCATCGGTGAAGTGTTGTTGCTCACTGCTTACTATCCTGCTGCTTTAAGATGAGCAGAGCTGACGCCATCCTTTAAAATTTCGTCAATAGGATCAATGCACGAATTAATATTAAAGACATGCTAGGTTGTTGATTAGGTCTAGTTGTTTAGATTTTTAGGGCAGATAAAAATCTATAATTCAATGTTATTGACATTGAGAAATATTATCTCATAACGCCATTTTTAACTTATGAAGAACTTTTTGTGTATAAAAATGATTTAATGATGAGTCTGAATTCTTGGATGAATTGGCAATAGAGTAGGCTACGAATAAACGTTGAAACGAATAAGAGGGAAAGCATTCTCAGTAAAATTGCCTGAGCTAAAGTAGTTTGCACGTTAATAAAGTATTTCTTTCCTATGCCCTATGCCCAATCCTCACAGCGATGTTTAATTTCACCCACCTACCACTGACTTAGGAGATTCGATTGGCTCAACTGCAACGGTTAGTGATTACACCACAACAACGGCAAGATGGACAAATTTTTCTGACCTCCTCACAACAACATTACTTGAATCGAGTTTTGCGCTTAGCCAAAGGCGATCGCTTTATTGTCATGGATGGACAAGGGAGTTGGTGGTTGAGCGAGTTAGAAGCTAACCTCACGCAAGCTAGAATTATCGAATCCCTGTGTGTTCAAACCGAGTTCCTGGGAGCAGTGACGTTGATGGCAGCGATGCCCAAAGGCAATGGATTCGATGATGTCGTGTATCAAGCAACCGAGTTGGGGGTCGCTTGCATTGCACCGTTGAAAAGCGATCGCACGCTCCTTAATCCTAGCCCTCAGAAACTCGAACGCTGGCGACGGCTGACTCAAGAAGCCGCAGAGCAGTCAGAGCGTCAATTCGTCCCGATTATTCTTGACCCCGTTGACTTTGCTACCAGTATTCAGCTCCCTGAAACCCTCGATTCCCACCGCTATATTTGTGTGGCGCGGGGTGATGCCCCCCATCTTTTGGCGTGCTTGCTCAAACGAGACAGAGAATCCTCATCCTCATCAGTTGTCATTGCCACCGGCCCGGAAGGCGGCTGGACAGCCGTTGAGGTCGAGCAAGCTATCGCATCTGGTTTCCAACCCGTTTCCTTGGGACGTCGTATCTTGCGAGCTGTCACAGCTCCCATCGTTGCTCTGTCCCTAGTCGCCTCATCGTTTGAATGTTTATGATTGACCAAGTTGCCCATGCCTTTGAGCGCAAAGATTATAAAACGGCGGCTCGACTCCTCAAACAGTTGGTGAAACAAGAGCCGAAGAATCCTTTGGTACGGCTTTATGTCGGACGATTGTATGAAGTGACGGATAAATTGGAATCGGCTGAAACCGTTTATCGGCAGTTACTCCGGGACACAACCAATCCGAAAATCATGTCTCAAGCTCGTCAAGGATTGGGGCGCTTGGAAAAAATCGAGCAAGAGCGACGGCAAAAAGCGCTGGCTGAGGCAACAGCTGACCCTAACAGTGGAGAAGTGGGGGTATTAATATTAGAACCCATCAACGCCGAACTGAAAGCCGAGGCAGCTCAAAAATTTGCCCGCGTTATGAAGATTGATGCCTACACTGCGCGACTACAACTCCCCGTACGAGGTTGGCGTCTGTATCGCACGGGGCCAGTGGGAGAACTGAATTTTTATGTTTTATCCCTGCGTAACGCATCAATTCCTTGTTTTTCGGCAACTCTCTCCGATATCAAGAAGATTAACGTGTTTAGCGTCCATTATTTTGCCGAAGGTAGTCAAAGCTCCCAAGCTACCGTTGTTTGCCAAAATGCTCAGGGTCAGATGGGTTCCCTAACTTTCCACTGGTCAGAAGTAACTCAACGAGTGGAAGGATTGCTACCCCTGTTTGATGAAGTTGTCGATCGCGGCCCTCGTGGACAATTACAGCGCAAAACCCAAATTTTGGACTATGTTCAAGTTTGTGACCTACATCTACCCGGAAGAAACAGTATTCTGCGGTTGTGCGATCGCAATTATCAGTTTCAGCAAGGAATAGCTTTTTCCCAGAATTTGCCTCAGGGTCAGCACCCGCAACGACAAGCACCGTCCCGACAGCAAACGACCACAAGAAATAGTTGGAATCACTTACTCGATTTACTCGACCAGGAATTGCCGCAGATTCCCGTGAGGTCAGAATTCAAGACCTTCGCTGAAACAGCAATGGATTTTAGAGAAATGCTGGGCCACCTACCCTCTCACATCGACCTGTTCCGTCGTGAAGAGACTTTTTGGGACCCAGCATTTCAGTTGTATAGTGGACTAACGTTTGTCAAAAATTTTTCAAAGTAACGATTTAACGTCGCCGTGACTACCGAATCGGTGTCTTCACTTGGCGTGCCAGATCGCGGAATGAATCCATGCTCGGCCCTGGACGCCGACGGCTACTGGTCGCTGTGGGAGTTAGATAAGTAGGAGCAAAGGTCGTCCCGGCTTGCGGTTCAACTTTACCGTTGTTAGGCGCGGCTGGAGGGTTAGGTTGAGCTTCAACCTTAATCTCGCTGACTTTGCCGTTCTCAGATGCCTTCGCGGGTTCAGCCTTGGGCTTCTCCACTGTTGCTACAGCAGCCTTAGCGGGTTCGGCCTGGGTCGCTGGAGTTTGAGTTTCAGCTTTAGCGGGTTCCGGTTTTTTGGCCTCAGTTGCTGGCTTAGCGCTGCTTGCTGGCTTAGCGCTGCTAGTTTCGTCCAGTTCCAAAAAGTAGCCTTTCGATTTTTTCGCTTGAGGGGCGGATGCATCGGCTTGAGATTTTTTACCTCCGAAAAGCCCACCCAAGAAGGCGGAAATTCCGCTGAACAACTTACTGATAAAACCAAACATTTTACAGATACTCCTGCGCTTTTAGATGAATTTATGTGATTTGTCAAAGATGGAAGTTAATTTTGCCAACCTTGATACAAGACTATTATTACGACTGGTGGTCTGGGGCGGTCACTCCTGTAAAGAAGCTTGTCCAAAACTTGTAGCCAGATTGAATTATGAATTTTTACGGCGACACAGTGCAAGGTTCGCCGAATCTTCTTCACAAAACTTTACACTTCACTTTTGGTTAGTATACTCACTCACCGTTTGATTGGTAAAGCTTATCATCAGTATATATATATTTACAATTATCTCATAGTTTTGATCCATCTACCCCACTAGGATGACGCAAATAGCGGCGAGTTTCATGAGTACATCCTCTAAGGCATTTGGCGAAGCAAACTGGGCTAGACCTGCTATCCGGCAGCATTCCATCTGGCGGCTAGAGATAGCGTTCGCATTTGGGATAGTGGGCGCGATCGCAGGTACAGGTAGTCCCACTCTGGCTCAGCTTACACCCGATGCCACCTTGGACGCTGAAGGTTCTGTCGTTACACCGAACGCGAATGTCGGAGGATTCCCTGCTCAGTTGATTCAAGGTGGAGCCACTCGCGGCGCCAACCTCTTCCATAGCTTCTCAGAGTTTAATGTTGGGGCTGGACAACGAGTTTATTTTACGAATCCTGCGGGGATTGAGACTATTCTGACGCGGGTGACGGGCAATACCCTCTCGAACATTTCAGGAACCTTGGGGGTAACTGGGAGAGCCGATCTATTTTTGCTCAATCCCAATGGCATCATTTTTGGACCTAATGCCAGGTTGGATGTGGGAGGTTCGTTTGTGGGGACAACTGCCAATGCGATTCAGTTTGGCGATCAAGGTTTTTGGAGCGCCACTAATCCAGCAGCCCCTTCATTACTGAGTGTCAATCCATCTGCGCTGTGGTTCACTCAAATCCGGGGTGGGACTATTGTTAATAACTCCAGAACACCTGCGGGAACAAGTCCAATTGGAATAGAGCTATTTGGTCTTAGGGTTCCGGATGGTCAGAGTCTCCTCCTAGTGGGTGGCGATATCCAAATGGATCGAGGGAGCTTAAATGCACCCGGAGGTCGCATCGAACTCGGCGGGTTGGCAGAAGCAGGAGCGATCGAATTGGAGAGGACAGGCAATATGTTCAGGCTTGGTTTTCCATCCCAGATTAGGCGATCAAACATTACCTTAGCAAACGATGCCCGTGTAAGCGTGCGCGGGAGTGGCGGGGGAGACATTGTCGTTAATGCCAACCTATTGAGTGCTACCAACGGTGGGCGATTAGTTGCCGGAACGGAAGGTGCGGGTAATGGCGGAGATATTACTGTCAACGCTACTCAAGTCAACCTAGCTGGTGTCGGGCAGAATCGTTCGCGTAGTGGATTTCACAACCAAAAGATTGGGAATGGCACAGCTAGGAGCAACGCGGGTAACGTTACGGTCAATACAGAGTCGTTCAACGCCTCTTCAAGTGCTGCGATCTTTAACGATGTGCTTTCCGGGGTAGGCAACGGTGGCAACATCATCATCAATACCAATTCACTATTGTTCACTGAAGCGGAGCTGAGTGCCAGTGCTTTCGGGCAAGGAGATGCTGCAAACATCATTATCAATGCTCGCGATCGCGTCTCCTTCAACGACGGTAGAGTCTACAGCACGCTGAAACCGGGCGCGGTGGGGAGTAGTGGTGATATCGTCATCAACGCTGGATCGCTGTCCCTCACAAATGGCGCACAATTGATTACCGTCACCGAAGGGCAGGGAGATGCGGGCAATGTCCAGATTACTGCTCGTGACACAGTCTCCCTCGATGGAGTCGATAGCAATGGATTCTTCAGTGGTATCTTCAGCCGCGTGTCTTTTGGGGCAGTGGGTAGCGCTGGTGACATCACTATCAACAGTGGGACGCTGTTCCTCACCAAGAGAACACAACTGAATACTAGCTCTTTTGGGCAAGGGAATGCTGGCAATGTGAGTATTAGTGCCCGCGACACTGTCTCTTTAGAGCGCGGATATATCTTCAGCAGCTTGGGATTTGGAGCGGTGGGCAAGGGAGGAAACATCACTATTGACACTGGGTCACTCTTTGTCACTGATAACGCTGTACTATCTACCATTTCAGCGGGGCGAGGGGATGCTGGTAATATTCGGATTATTGCCCGCGACACGGTTTCCTTTGCCAGGAGAGGTGATGCTGAGAGCAACCTGGAAGCTACAGGAGTAGGGAGGGGGGGAGACATTGCCATCACAGCTAGAGTGCTGTCAGTTACCGATAAGGCTCGAATTAGTACCACTACCCGTGGACAGGGGGATGCGGGCGATATCCGGATTACTGCTGATGAAACCATTTCTGTGACAAATGGTGCTCGACTCTCGGCGGGCACCGTTGGGCAAGGGGATGCAGGCGATGTAATGATTACTGCCCGCGATAGTGTCTCCTTTGATGGAAGCTCCAGTGGAGCCTTCAGCACGGTGGAAGCTGGAGCAACGGGCAACGGGGGCAATGTCAATGTCATGACAGGCTCGCTGTTTGTGAGTAATGGCCCTCAGTTAGTTGCCAGCACTTTTGGACGAGGGGATGCAGGTAGCGTGAACATCCTTGCTCACGATACTGTCTTCTTCGACGGGGTGGGGAGTAATGGATTTGCCAGTGGAGCCTTCAGCACGGTGGAAGCTAGGGCAATGGGCAATGGGGGGGACGTTAATGTCACAACAGGCTCGCTGTCTGTGACTAATGGCGCTCAGCTAGTTGCCAGCACCTTTGGACGAGGGGGTGCAGGCAGCGTGAACATCCTTGCTCACGATGCTGTCCTCTTCGACGGGGTGGGGAGTAATGGATTTGCCAGTGGAGCCTTCAGCACGGTGGAAGCTAGAGCAATGGGCAATGGGGGGGACGTTAATGTCACGACAGGCTCGCTTTTCTTGACCAATGGCGCTCAACTCAATGCCAGTACCTTTGGCCAAGGAGATGCTGGTAACATCTCTGTGCGGACGACTGACTCGGTAACTCTGACAAATAACAGCATCGTCAGCAGCGCTGTGTTATTCAGGGCAGTGGGTAAGGGGGGTGATATCAATATTCAGGCGGGATCGCTCTCTTTAACCGATAGCGCTTTACTGTATGCCAGAGCCGACGGGCAGGGGAATGCAGGAAACATTTTTGTGGTAGCTAATGATTCTGTCTCACTTGCCAACAGCAGCCGTATCACTAGCTCTGTGGGACCAGGAGGTGTGGGCAATGGAGGTGATGTTAACATCCAGACGCGATCGCTTTCTGCAACAAACGGCTCTCAAGTACAAGCTGCCGTTTTTCGCGAATACGGAAATCTCCCCGGTGGACGGGGAAGGGGAGGAAATATTCGGGTTAATGCCTCTGATTCGATTAATCTCTCTGGAGTCAGTCAAGATGGATTTTCTAGTGGATTGTTGACACTCACTGAAAGAGGGGCGAGCGGTAAAGCAGGAGATATTACAGTCAATACAGCTGCCTTTCGGATAGCCGATGGTGCAGCGGTGAGCGCCCAAACTTTTAATCTCAGTGATGGGGGCAACATTACCATTAACACCGATACTTTGGAAGCGGTTAACGGTGGACAAGTTCTCACTACCACCCGTAATCGTGGAAGAGCAGGTAATATCACCATCAATGCTACGGACAGCATCATCTTCTCTGGCAGTGACCCTAACTTTACTGACCGATTAGCTCGATTTAGTGGAGATGAAGTTATTAGTGAAGGTGCTGCCAGTGGAGTGTTCGCCAGCACTCGCTCCAATTCCACGGGTAACGGTGGCACGATAACCCTTCAAACCAATACTCTCTCTCTTCGCGATCGCGCCCAAATCTCTGCTAGCAGCGAGGGCACAGGTAGAGCAGGTGATGTGGGAATTGTTGCAGATGGAGGAATTACACTCACCAACAGCGGTATCACAACCTCAGCCGAACAAGCCTCTGGAGGAAGCATCACCATCACCGCTGATTCCTTATCCCTGAACCGAGGAAGGATTACCGCTGCCACCGGAACAAATGGCGCACAAGATGCCGCTAATATTACCCTGCAAGGATTAGACCTTCTGCTCATGGGCAATGAAAGTCTAATTTCTGCTAACGCACTCAACCAAGCTAACGGCGGTAACATTACTATCGACTCTAGATTTATTGTTGCTACGCCTCCCCAAGGTCCAGAAGGTAGTGACATTACTGCTAACGCATTTCGAGGCAACGGCGGTCGAGTCAGCGTCAACACGCAAGGACTATTTGGCATTCAATTCCGACCCTTGCGCACTCCTAAAAACGACATCACAGTGACTTCTGAGTTCGGTCTAGCTGGAGTGTATCAACAAAGTACACCTGGCGTTGACCCGACGCGAGGGTTAGCTGACTTACCGACTGATGTAGTGGATGCGTCAAGACAAATTGACCGCCGCTGTTCTCCCAATAGCTCAGCACGCCAGAGCAGCTTTACCGTAACAGGTCGTGGAGGTTTGCCCCCTAGCCCTAACGACCCTCTACAACATGAAACTGTGATGACTCATTGGGTAACAATCGACTCGGAAATAGAGAATAAAACTCCTCCTGATACGACAACAGGCCGTAATTCTGCTCCCAGACAATTGGTAGAAGCACAAGGGTGGGCTATCAATGAGAAAGGCCAAGTTGTCCTCACGGCTAAAGCACCGTCCGTAACTCCTAATCCGAGCGGCTTGCGGGAGCTAAATTGTACTGGTTCTTTTCCTAAAAACGCACCTCAGCCCTAATTGCGACAAGGGTTTTGTCAGTTAACCCAATTGATGCGGCTTAAAGGTGATGCTATAATGGCTAACTCGGTATTAAGTTTTCAAAAACCTAAAACCGAAGGGATCGCATTTCCCCTTGCACCCCACTCGCTCCTTGTTCTGCTTCTGTGATTCGTCTGCAAATACTAAGTTTTGTAACAGTTTTGGATTCCTCGGATTGAGAGTCCAAGGCTGTGCTACGCTATTCAATGAGAATAAATTCGGTTGTAGCGTTTGTTTCTAGTGTTGATGGGCTTTTTCCTTTTGCTCTTGACAGGCTTCTCTCCGAAATCTATATCTCTACACCCATCTGATTTAGGAGACAATCTATGTCAATTTATGTAGGCAACCTTTCCTACGATGTCGCCCAAGAAGACCTCACTGCTGTTTTTGCAGAGTATGGTACTGTAAAGCGAGTTCAGCTTCCCACGGACCGTGAGACAGGCCGCTTACGTGGCTTTGCTTTCGTAGAAATGGGTACAGAAGCTGAAGAAGCCGCAGCCATTGAGGCTCTTGATGGTGCTGAATGGATGGGCCGTGACATGAAAGTGAATAAGGCAAAACCTCGTGAAGACAGAGGTTCTTCGGGTGGTGGTAACCGGAGAAACAACAGCTTCTCTCGTCGCTACTAAGCATCCAGCTTAAATTAATCTCAAGAGGCTCAGGCAGTAATGCTTGAGCCTCTTTGGCTATTCTGGCAAACTAGTCAAGAAGGCGATCGCATTTCTCCCTGGCCTTTATGCGATCGCCTTTGCTATTCCAGAATGAACCAAAGCCAAGTATTCTAGCTCCTGACCCCTGACTTTTCCTGAGTCAACAACTATGTCCACGACCATTGCTCTCATTGCCCACGACCGCAAAAAAGACGATATGGTTGCTTTTGCTCGTGCCCATACATCAATTCTGTCTCGTTACAAATTGATAGCGACTGGAACCACTGGACAGCGCATTCAGGAAGGAACAGGCTTGCCAGTCGAGCGCATGTTGTCTGGACCAATGGGAGGAGATGCACAAATTGCAGCTCAAGTAGCTACAGGTCAAGTCATTGCCGTAATTTTCCTGATTGACCCCCTCTATGCCCAACCCCACGAACCGGATATTCAATCGTTGTTACGCATCTGCGTCGTACATAACATCCCCCTAGCTACGAATATCGCTACAGCACAAGCGATTGTGGGAATGTTGCGTAAAACTCGCGTTGCTTACCTCATCTTTAACCCAATTTCGGGTCAAGGTAATTTTCAGCAAGATTTAGCGCTCATCCACAAACTTTTAGAACCTCAAATCCATTTAAATGTTCACTTAACAACCCCAGAAGTCGGTGCAGAGCAGTTGGCTCAAGACGCGATCGCACAAGGGGCAGAACTGATCATTGCTTCTGGTGGCGATGGTACCGTTTCCGCCGTAGCTGGAGCTGTAATTGGCACAGGGATACCCTTGGGGGTCATTCCTAGAGGGACAGCCAATGCCTTTGCCGTTGCCTTGGGAATTCCCTCGAATATTAGAGGAGCCTGCGAGACAATTTTAGCGGACACAACCCGTGTCGTTGATGCTGCACGTTGCAACGGGCTGCCGATGATTTTACTGGCTGGTATTGGATTTGAGGCGGAAATGGTGGAACGAGCCAACCGAGAAGCAAAGAGCCGTTTCGGAGCCTTAGCTTACATTTGGGCTGGTATTCAGCAGCTTAACGAACACGAACTTTTTGCCACACAGATTGAAATTGAGGATGTTGTTAGTGAATTCCAGGCAGGAGCCGTCACCATTGCCAACGCTGCACCACCCACTTCCGTGCTAGCTCAAGGATTAGGGCAGGTGATTGCCCATGATGGTTTGTTGGATGTAACAATTGCGAGTTCCAACACAAAGTTGCAAGCGGTGAATGCTATGTTGAACCTTTTTGGCTCAGCGTTAGTGAACACAACACCGAACCGACCCGATATTGTCCATCTGCGTACCCAGCGCATTAAGGTAACAACAGACCCACCTCAAAAAATTGTGCTAGACGGGGAAATTATCGGTACAACTCCTGTAGAAATTGAGTGTATTCCTGAGGGACTATCTGTTTTTGTAGCGCCAATGCTGCAACCAACAGTGAGCAATGAGCCAAGCTGAGACAGATAGCCGCTCAGAGAAGTTCATCAGTATTTTTTTGGGATTTCCTCAATACTATTAATCAGCTTGTACGCAACCTTCTGAAATATACTCTTACGCCTGACTACACAGGAAGGAATAGGCTTAGCGCCAAAGCTTTCTTTAAAAGCTACCACTCCTTCCATGCCTCCACTGGGATTAAAGTCAAACCAAGAATACTCTCGTTCACAACAATTTTTAATAACTTCATACATGACTAAATTGGCCGGTCTTAGATGGAAGTAAGATTCTAAGGATGAACCGTGCCAATACACTACATGTTTTTTCGAGTAAAAGCAGATCGCTCCACTGACAATTTTATTTTCGTACCAGGCCACCCACAGCTCAGTATTAGGTGAATTTCGGTGAAAAATTTTTTGAAATAATTCCCAAGGATACCCAGAAGAAGCAGCTTTTCCCCATTTGCGTCCCCATCTCTGTAAGGAGTCAAGATAAACCTGATAATATTCCTGCCACTCTTCTAAGGTTGATGCTGTTTTAACCAATATACCTTCTTTGGCAGCTTTACGAGCTTTGCGGGCGATGGAACTTTGTGGTTTGAAAAGAGTCTCAAACCCTCCTTCTAAGTTAAGGGCATGAGTTACATCTTCTACTGTAACTTGGATGCCAGTATTGAAGACCAGTTCATCATAAGGATTAAATCGCCACACTAGGTTACGACCCAGATTATGAACTAAAAAATTAGCTAATAAGACGGCATGTTCAACCGTTAATTGACTGGTAGAAATCCACCCCCCAAATGTTTCTGATGGAGAAGAAACGTATAGGTTAATTATTCCTCCGTGAGAGCGTTGAACTGACAGAGGTAATAAAGCCGTCTTTCCATCAGAGAATTCAATTAACTTAGGTTGCGGTTGAATTTGAAAGTCGGGGTAATCCTGCCATAATTCAGCCCATTCCCTTGAGTGAAAATACGTTGAATAATCGCATTCTTTCCAAATTGAATCCCACTCCTCTGAAGTAGCTGCACGGATATTATTAATGGATAGAGCCATTGACTGTTCAAAACCTTTAGATAAGTAGGTAGGCAAAAATGAACGAAGGTATGCTAACAAATGTCAAGAAGACGAAAATCCTATTTCCTTCTGTCTTCTGCACTCTGCTTTACCTCAACGACAAATATTAATGCTGGCCTACTTATTATTCCAAAAAATGCTCTTACATTATTATCCTATCCAGCTATTCAGCCTTTAATCATGAACCAAACGAACAACCGGAACCCAGTCGTACTCGTTCACGGCATTATCCGAACGTCTTCCGTTTTCCGTAGAATGGCTACCTACCTTACTCAGCAGGGTTGGTCAGTTTATGCAATTGATTTAACCCCCAATAATGCTACTCTGCCTTTGGAAGAAATGGCATCTCAAGTAGCCGATTATGTCAACCAGCTATTTGCACCGGGACAGCCCATCGATTTAGTTGGTTTAAGTATGGGGGGACTGGTGACACGCTACTACGTGCAGCGGCTGGGAGGTATTGACCAAGTTCAGCGTTTCGTTAGCATAGCTGCTCCCAATCAAGGCACCTTAGCCGCTTACCTTTGGCATCGCCGTGCTTGTGTTCAGATGCGTCCGGGTAGCGATTTTCTCAACGACTTGAATCAGGACGTCCACATGCTTGATCGCATTAACTTTTCATTCCTCTGGACGCCTTGGGATGCGATCATTATTCCTGCGCAAAATTCACAAATGCCTGTAGGTCAAGAGGTCAAGTTGTCAAGCGTCTTTGCTCATGCTTGTATGGTGGCTCATCCTCGCAGTTTAGAAGCTGTAGCCACTGCGCTTTCAGAACCGCTTAAGTGCGATCGCCAATTGCAGCCAACTCCCGTCCCCCAAAAATCGCTTCAGAATGACGGTAGAATTTGAACTCTAATAAATTATGGAACGGGTCTTGCAAGAAAAACGTGCGATGCTCGGTAAGTTGACCCGGAAAGCGTAACTTGGGCTCTTCATAAAAGGGTAACTGTTGCTGCTGGACACGTCCGAGCAAGGCTTCCCAGTCTACTTCTGCGGTGAAAACTAACCCGAAGTGCCGAGGATAAATTCCCTTTTGCTGCGTCAGGGGTTCTTGGGTGAGGTGAGCCACTAGCTGATGACCGTATAAATTCAAAATCACAGCATGACGAGTTTCTCGCCCAATTTCGCAGCCAAGCCCAGTCCCATAGTACGTTTTGGTCTGCTCAATATTAGTGACGGGAAACGCGAGATGAAAAAGGACGGAGTTCATGGGGCGATTTTAGATTTTGGATTAGGAGTGTTAAATCTAAAATCACAATAGGAGTTCCTCACGGTTTTGTAATGCTTCCAACTAACTTTTTTAATCCCTGGCTCGTTGCGATTGGACTCAATACAGTTTTACTGGCAATCGCCTGGGCAGCCCCCAAAAAGCTACTGACACCCGCTGGATTACTTCATGCCTGGCTACTCGGTGTTTTAATCTGGGGCACTTTAGGCTGGCAGGGTTACGTCGTTGTTATGTTTTACTTCCTAGTCGGGTCTGCTGTTACTCGCATCGGCATGGAGCAAAAGGAAGCAGCTGGAATTGCGGAGAAGCGGTCAGGTGCTAGAGGGCCTGAAAATGTTTGGGGGTCAGCACTAACTGGAGCATTGTGTGCTCTAGGAACACTAGTTGTTCCAGCTCCCTATAAAAGTTTATTAGTATTAGCCTATGTGGCAAGTTTTGCTACAAAGCTTTCGGATACTTGTGGCAGTGAGGTAGGGAAAGCTTACGGCAAGCGAACTTTTTTGATTACCACCTTACAACCTGTGGCACGAGGTACTGAAGGGGCGGTTAGTTTGGAAGGAACACTTGCCGGGGTTGTGGGATCAATTTTGATCGCGTTCGTCGGCTGGGGAGTCGGTCTAATTTCTGTGATAGATGTGCTCTTTTGTGCAATATCCGCTTTTATCGCTACCAACCTAGAGAGTGTAATTGGTGCAACGCTACAATCCAAATTTGACTGGATGACCAACGAAGTGGTGAATTTTATCAATACCCTGATTGGTGCAGTCGTGGCGGTGCTTTTGCTTTTAGGCTTGCGCTCGATCAGCGTGGGTTGAAGGCGATAAGGTTGAAGGTTGAAAGTTATATTCTCAACATTCAACTTTCAACTGTGAGCAACATTCAACTTGTCAACCTTCAACCCTTATTCCACTTGTGGCCCAAACACCATCTGAAGAACGAAGGGTTCGCCATCAGCACGGTGATACTTATCCGCCCAAGCACGAATAACTTCATCAAGTTCTGCCATTGCCGCATCCACGTTCTCAGGCGGAATATCTAGTTCCTCCAACACCCGCATCACATTTGGCTGCTTCTCTGCCCAATCTCTCATCAAGCGGAAGTAGCGTGCTGTATCCTCCACCATCGTGTAGGTGCGTTCTTTTCCGTCTGCTGGGGAGTAAAACGCACGGGTAAGAGCGTAGTAGGGTAATCCCCAAGGGCAATCAATTCGTGTAACAGTTCCGGAATAGATAAGGCGGCGCTTAATGTGTTCGCCCATCGCTTCACTCAAAGGTAGACGTTGCTCTAGCGGCAAATCTTCCTGAGAGCGAGTGTGCAAAAACTCAATTAATTCCAAAAACTGAAGAGAATTGACGACTTGGGCATCTGGCAGATTATCGGGCAGTTTGTCCTCTATATATCGCTTTTCTTCAGCGTTGAGGCTGGTTCCAGAAATGCGCGATCGCCCTGGTTGCCAAGGGTAATGTTCCATCCACACATAGGGAAATTGAATCAGATACCGAGGCTCCTGAGAACCCAGCATCTTCAAAAGCTTGCCGTGTGTTAACGCTTGTCGGACTTCCTCTACAATTACCTTGACCCGCTTTGGTTCAATGTGGTGCAAATGCCCCGTCATCCGGGTATTCTCACCTTGCTCCAAATAGGTCATGTAAATCGCGCATTTAGCGGCGGTTGCGGCGGCATCCAGAAAAGCCCCATGTCTGTGTCCGCTAGTCCTCATCGCGCTGAAAGCTAGATATAGCATAATCTGATCCATTGCGCTGGGGCTGAGGCTTTTGATCAGATCGACTTGGTTAATCATCTTAGGGGCGGTCATGTCGCATGGATAAAAAAACTGTGTTCCTCAGTGACTTGCCTCACCATTGCATCTGAGCAGTGAGTTCAACTCACGACTGTAGAACATGCGCTTGCTCAAAGCACCCTAATGTTAAAAGCTAATTTCTCTGTTTTCTCTCTAATTATAGAAAACTAAAGAGAAAAACGGGAATCTAGGAGAAATTCTCTGCCGCAAGGGGAAACCTGGGCGATGAAGTTCTTCTAGGGAACTTTCATAATAACTGAGGAAACACAATTTTCTGTAATTGGTTGAAGCGCCGACGACTGCTACCCCTGTCTGGAGAAGGATTAGGGCCAATTTTAGTTTTAGCGGCTAGCGCTACCCTTTGGCTGGAGGTAGCGGGCTCTAGGTGAGCCGTTGTGCCGTAGCCGATCGGCTGGGAATCTACAGCTAGAAGAATTGTTAAAAAAGTTAACCCAACCAGCAAATTGTACCTGCGCATAGAGGAAGCCTGTATCAGGGTTTGTAGCTACTGATACGGACTTCCGGTTAAAGCTTCAGGAAAAACTTTGATTGAAGCTTGTGTCTACTATTCGTGCCTAACCAATAGAAGGTGTCAGCAGGATTCCATCTACTTTCCGGTTCAACTTACAACTGCATTCAAATTGCTGTACTTCATCTTCTACAATCAGCCCACCTTTGAGGTGAATCAGAACAGACACCAGTGACTTGTAAAACCCAAGGTACGGCATTCCTCCCACACTGAACGCTGTGCGCTTAAGCGGGGACTCCTGCCGTGTTTGGTTGAAGAGTGACGATATTTTTGGTAAATTGTAGGCTGGTGAGATGCAAACGAATAAAGTATTGCTATTCGGCGTCAGAGAGAACCTTTAGCACTCTTTTCGTCGCTCCCCTACGGGAACTCTACGTAATCGATCAAAAGTTTTGGCTCATCAGTTGAAGTTGGCATCATGCAATTCCATAGCCAGCCATAGGTCACCTAGATTTAGCGTCCACTACCACGATGGGGGGACTTGTCGTTGTTTTTTTGGGTTTCAACCGAGATGAGTTGACGGAAAATAGAGGTGTAAATGCTCATAGCAGATGTCCGTATCAGGATTTCTACTACCTGATACGGAGTTCCTACTAAGGCGTCAGGAAAAACTTCTGTCGAAATTTATTGGCTTGAGCGAAAATTAATGGTAGAATCAAGCCCTTTGTCTGTTTCCGACCAAAGGCTTGATACAAATCCAATCTTTTCCACAACTAGCCAACTCCCTGACTTATTAAGATGCCCCCAGACTGTAAGCTGTTGCTGATTAGGACAAACTTGGAATTGTTTATTGATGTGTGAGTGCAATGTAATCAACTTCCAGGTTTGACCCGCTTGAAGTGCAGGCTCAATCACGGTCAAAGTGTAATCTTGCTCATGACAGCGTTGGAAGCAGCCTGTAAAAGGGCTCGCAGGCTGGAAATAGGAAGGGGAAAGCGAGAGAAGGGGGAATGGGGGAAAGGTTTGTTTGATGGTTCTGCGATGAAACTCGAGGGACTCCTTCACTTCTCTCTCAGTCCCTAATCCTAAATTCCCATGTCTTGGATAGTCCTCTGGGTTGTTCAGGTAATAGTGCTGCCAGTAGAACCAGTCTGGATGGTTGGCTGGTAAATTGAATAGGGGAATTATGGCAGCAGGAGCAACGGGGTCTTGCAATAAAGCTTCTTGGAGATGCCGCACGGGTAAATCTCTGGGTTGGCATTTCCGTTCAATGCACAACGCCGCTGCCATCCCAGCCGCTTGACCGATATTCATCACCACGGGTTGTAATCGGGTTGCCCCATTGGCAATGTGAGATACAGAGATATTTTTCTCGCAGACTAAAAGGCCATCCGTTGAGAATGGTACTAATGAATTATAAGGAATCGTGAATGGTGTTCCTGTCCAGCGACCTCCCCAGCGAATTGACTTGGGTTTTAAGGGGAAGTTGACACCGGGATAGTGGTGATCATTGGGGTAGTTGCCGATCGCGATCGATGTTACTGCACTTCCCTCTTCATTCATCGGTAGAGCAGCGATCCGTCCTTCAGCAATAGGCAAAATATCCTGCTCTCGCACGGTAACCAATCCTTGGAGGCGTCTACCTTCGCGGTAGTAGGGATGTAGGGCATAAGCACTTGTACCCAAAAGGGGGTGGGGGAAGACCTTGTTAGCTAAGCCGTAACGACGCCCTAGTTGAGTTCGGATAAAACGAGCAAAACCCTGCGTGTGCCAAAAAGCTTCCTGAAGAAACTGCTGCCGCAACTCTTTGGATTCAACTAAGCGCCCGACGCCTTCACCATAATCATTACCTCGTATGGGCCAGTTGATCATAAACAGGCCCCCAGGTAGGCGTCCGTAATTCAGAAAAAGCTCTGCACCGTAGTCCTCCCAAGCACCAACAAATTTCTCTGAGGCGTAATTAGGGGGAATGGGAATTTCTGGTGCATCGACCCCAATCCCGAAATCTTGGAGAAGAACAACCCAAGTTGGCGCTTGTACTGGATATTGCTGGGTTAATGCATTAGGAGAGTCCGGGGCACTGGGTTCTCCAAAGTGCGATCGCAATTCCCAACCCCAACGATGTGGCACATCTGCTAAGGCTAACAAGTCTCCGAGTTCTGTGCCGTCTAGGGTAATCTTGGCGTGAACTATAAAATCACCAAATCGAACACCCGTGATACGGTCTCCCTGTTGCAGCACGTCCAAGGGGATTTGTCCCGCAATCCATTTCAGGTTGGGGAGTGGCTGCACCCAATCCGCAAACAGCTTCGCTCCGGTGCGGGGATCATAAGAGAACATGCTAACCCAGCTTTGGTCTAATCCCTCGATCTGCCGATGTTGCAGTTCCCGCAAAAAAGTCCCCCAAAGACCCGTTTGAAAGGCGGCAAGTTCATTGCCATCGGGTGCTGGGACGCCAGCAGAAGTGAGCATTCCGCCTAACCAGGGAAACTCACTCACTAAGATGGTTTGCACTCCTCGACGTGCCGATTGGATGGCGGCAGCTGTACCGCCGGTGCCCCCTCCGACGACTAAGACATCGGTAAATAGTTCATGCATGAGGAAAGTGTAGAGCCTCTAGGTTGATGTTCTCCTTTACCTATTTTGTAACTTGGAGGCTAAAGGGAGTAAAGAACCACAGAGGCACAGAGGGCACGGAGAATATTAGAAGAAGGAGGGAGTCACAATCGGTTGGTGGTGATGAAGCAGAGACGGGGAGATGGAGAGATGGAATCGAAGCAGTTTTTTCTGGTTCCTAGTTCCCCAGTTCCCCAGTCTTCCAGTCAGCGCTTTTAGGGCGTGGAAGGAGTAGTAGAAGGAGTAGAAGTACCAGAACGAACTGCTCCGTTGTAGTCTATGGTTACGTTACCTTCCCTTGATACAGTGACTACACTCTCATAGGTATCAACATCAGAGCCTGGCCTGTGACCTTTGAAGGTGAATGTCCAGGTTCCATTGCCATTGTCTACATAGGGAGCTTTTGGGGCCGGGCCATACATTGAGCTTTCTGCACGATAGTTACCTAACCCCCCATTGGCTTTTTCTGCTGCTTGTCGTGCTAAATTCTGGGCGCGAAAAAATGCGATCGCATCTGTGTTGTCAAGTGTCCTCTGAGTCGAACTTGGGGTAGAACTGGGAGTAGACTCTGGGGTAGAACTGGGAGTAGATTCCGGGGCAGAACTGGGAGTAGATTCCGGGGTAGAACCGGGAGAAGTTTCATTCTGGGCGTAGATAGGTAATGAGCTGAGTGTTAAAGCAGTTAGAGCAACCGTGGAAGCCGTAATGATCGATTTAAACATGGTAAATTTCTCCTGTTTTTGTCCTATCTAGGCAAATACTGTACTTTTTTAGGTCGAAGGTTGAGATGTATTTTTATTTATTTTCTGAATAAAGAGAATAGAGAAAAGTTCCCGCTTGACCCAACTCCCCTTGTCGTTCACTTTCCCGTAAACGGTCTTCCCCTTGTAGTAGAGGCAAGACGAGCTACCTCCATCTAGGTTCATAGCTTTTTCAACGCCCA